>CAYLOI010000073.1:0-1509 GCA_964385265.1 uncultured Thiopseudomonas sp. | reverse complement strand
TCCATGCTGAGGGCGCGAATGGCATTGGCTCGCTCACGACGGCTGGGCATTACTAAATCTCCTGAAGCTAAAAATAAAATAAAGACGGCTATTTTCGCCCACCTAAGCGTAGGGGGCAACGTTTGTAGTTAAGCAAAGGCGAGATTATAGCGGATAACCACCAAGAAGGCGGCATTAAAGACAGCAGCAAAAAGTGCTAGAGAGCGCGGCTATAGGGTGCAAATGAGGTTTTGGCGCAGAGCAGGATAGCTTTGCGAGAGTCAGTAATCACGCAACAACAGCCTTACGCCACGCGCAAAGCTGTTGTTTTCAGGGTCTTACAGGCCAGCAGAAGCGCGTAATGCTTCAGCGCGGTCAGTTTTTTCCCAAGTAAAGGCAGTGAAAGTGTCATCACCGACAGTCATTTCATAGGGCGTGCGACCAAAGTGACCGTAAGACGCAGTGGCTTGATACATCGGGTGCAGCAAGTCGAGCATTTTAGTGATCGCATAAGGACGCAGGTCAAATACATCGCGCACCAGCTTGATGATTTTCTCATCGCTGATCTTGCCGGTACCGAAGGTATTCAAAGAAATCGAAGTCGGCTGCGCGACACCAATCGCATAAGACACCTGAATCTCACAACGCTCAGCAAGACCAGCAGCAACGATATTTTTCGCTACATAACGGCCAGCGTACGCCGCACTGCGGTCAACTTTGGATGGATCTTTACCAGAGAACGCACCCCCACCGTGACGCGCCATACCGCCGTAGGTATCGACGATAATTTTACGACCGGTTAAACCGCAGTCACCCACTGGGCCACCAATAACAAACTTACCGGTTGGGTTGATGTGGTACTGGGTGTCTTTGTGCAGCAATTCCGCAGGAAGCGTGTGCTTAACAATCAGCTCCATCACTGCTTCTTCTAAATCTTTTTGCGATACATCTGGATTATGTTGAGTCGACAATACCACTGCATCAATGCCAGCAACCTTGCCGTTTTCATAACGACAAGTGACTTGGCTTTTTGCATCAGGACGTAACCAAGGCAGCACGCCAGTTTTACGCGCTTCTGCTTGGCGCTCCATTAAGCGGTGGGCAAAAGTAATAGGTGCAGGCATCAGTACGTCGGTTTCATTGCTGGCATAACCAAACATTAAACCTTGGTCACCGGCCCCCTGATCTTCTGGGCTAAGGCGGTCAACACCTTGGGCGATTTCTGCAGATTGCTTACCAATAATATTGATAATGCCGCAGGTGGCGCCGTCATAACCGACGTCTGAACTGTTGTAACCGATATCGACGATCACATCGCGGACCAGTTGCTCTAAATCAATCCACGCATTGGTGGTGATTTCGCCAGCCACAATGGCTACGCCTGTTTTCACCATGGTTTCACAAGCGACACGGGCTTGTTTGTCTTCAGTGATGATGGCATCTAACACTGCATCAGAAATTTGATCCGCAATCTTGTCGGGATGGCCTTCAGATACGGATTCAGAGGTAAAAATCGAGTATTCGCTCATG
>CAYLOI010000072.1:0-2219 GCA_964385265.1 uncultured Thiopseudomonas sp. | reverse complement strand
GAATGCAACTCCGAATGTTATTTTGGCTGTTGGCAGTATAACCAACCACTTTTTTAGGCCAATCAACCAAAAGGCTGATTAGTCATACTAACCGTTCTAATCTGACGGTTTTAAACCTGACGCACACTCTATCTATACCCTTAATGCAGTAAGCATGCCAACAAAATCCATGACCTATAGGTCATATTTATACCCCCACAAAGACGTGCCTTACAGGGTCGACAAAAATACTGCAGCACCGGCGTGCTGCTGCGCAATCTCTTGACGAATGCGCTTCTTATCCAGCTTGCCAACACTGGTCTTGGGTAGTTCGGTAACAACTGCTACCTGCTCAGGTATCGCCCACTTACTGAGTAACCCTTGCTCGACAAAAGGTTTTAGGTGCTCTTTAAGTACGCGCGCATCGACTTCTGCACCGGCGCGCACAACCAACATGGCGAAGGGTCGCTCGCCCCACTGCGGATCAGGCACACCGACCACCGCCGCTTCACGCACCGCTGGATGACGGCTGATCAAGTCTTCTAGGGCTAAGGATGACACCCACTCACCGCCGGTTTTAATCACATCTTTAATCCGGTCTAAAATTTCAATAAAGCCCATTGGACAGATGGTGGCCACATCACCGGTGTGCATCCAACCGTGCGCCCATAGCGCTTCACCTTGCTCGGGCTCGCCCAAATAGTTTTGCGTTAACCAAGGTGCACGCAAAACCAACTCACCCTGCTGTTCACCATCCTGCGCAATAAACTGACCCTCGGCATCCATTAGCGCGGCCTCGACTAAGGGCACAGGCACACCGGCTTTAATTCGATAAGTCACACGCTCATCTTCGCTGGCTGCCTGCAATTGCTCATTGAGCACCCCAGCAGAAATCAGCGGACAGGTTTCCGACATGCCATAAGCCGCGGTCAGCTGAATTCCCTGCGCCAGCGCCGCATCATATAAAGCGCGCGGTAACGCACTGCCACCAATGATCAGCTTCCAACCTTTAAAATCTTTGCCCTGCGCAGTTTTTGCACCCAAAATCATTTGCACAATAGTGGGTACACAGTGGGAAAACGTTACCTTTTCACGCTCCCACAGCTCAATCAGAAAGTCCGGATCATAACGCCCCGGATACACCTGCTTTAAACCCAACATGGTCGCGACATAGGGCATACCCCATGCATGCACATGGAACATCGGAGTAATCGGCATATAGACATCATCGGTACCGCACAAGCGCACACTGTCGACGCTGCCCACCACTGACGCCATGGCCAGTGTGTGTAGCACCAATTGGCGATGGGTAAAATACACACCTTTAGGGTTACCTGTGGTGCCAGTGGTGTAAAAGGTGGTGGCGACCGAGTTCTCATCAAACTCTGCAAAGCTGTAGGTCGGCGGTGCAGCTGCTAGTAAAGCCTCGTACTCGCCAACACAGTTCGGCAATTCAACCGCCTGCTCTGGCGCATCAGTCAGCAATAAGGTTGCTTTAACTGTGGTCAACTCGCCGGCAATGGCAGCGTACAGCTCGGCAAATTCGCTATTGACTAAGACAAAGTGATCTTGCGCATGATTCATGGTGTAGAGAATCTGCTGCGCTGATAAGCGCACATTGATGGTGTGCAGCACGGCACCCAGCATCGGCACAGCAAACATGCACTCAAGATAACGATGGCTGTCCCAATCCATTACCGCCACAGTATCGCCAGCTTTAACCCCCATTTCAGTGAGCACATTGGCCAGGCGCGCAATGCGCTCAACAAAGGTGGCATAGCTGTAGCGCAGCTGATCACGATAGACAATCTCACGGCTGCTTTCGTAACGTACACCGGAGAGCAAAAGGCTTTTGATTAGCAGAGGAGCTGCATGTGCATTCTCAGCAGCAGGCAGAATACGCGTGTGTAACATGGCAATACCTGTTGTTATTTTTAATATGTATAACAAAGGTATGCCAACGCCTAGCGCGCGACATCAGCCTAAAGGATGAATTGGCTAGGGCTGGATGCCGCGTGAAACGCTCAAGCGATCGAGCAGCAAGGCGCTGCAGTATTGCTTGTAGCTTGTAGTGCACGCGCGCAGGCGTGGCACTGACTGCATTCGATCGTATTGGCTAAGTATGACAACTAGGATTATTCGGTTAACCAAATCAAGCTGGCAAAGCGCCCAGTCACCGGCTCGCGGCGATAGGAATAAAAGCGCGGATCAGTCAGCGTACACAAACCACCACCATACAC
>CAYLOI010000071.1:0-2947 GCA_964385265.1 uncultured Thiopseudomonas sp. | reverse complement strand
ACGCATTTTAAGCGAACTGCTTGCCCTTTGCGAACCACTTCTTTGATCTATTTGTACGTTGCTGCATGCACTGCACAACTAGATTCTATTCTTCAAACTGCAATTATGACTCAAAACCTTAGGCTTCGGTCACATTAACAGTCATTTTAACTCATATACATGCCGCCATTCACAGGAATTGTAGCCCCTGTGACATATGACGCTTGCTCTGACGCGAGGAAACTCACCACATTGGCGATTTCTTGCGCCTGACCTAAGCGTCCTAATGGAATCTGTGTCAGCAAGGCTTCGCGCTGCGCTTCAGGCAGCTCTCGAGTCATATCCGTATCAATAAACCCAGGCGCCACGGCATTCACTGTGATCGAGCGCGAGCCCACTTCACGAGCCAATGCGCGGCCAAAACCTTCCAGCCCTGCTTTTGCTGCAGCGTAGTTTACTTGACCTGCGTTACCCATTGCACCTACCACAGAGCCGATACTGATAATACGGCCCCAGCGTGCTTTAGTCATGCCGCGCAAAACAGCTTTAGACATGCGATACAAGCTGTTTAAGTTGGTATCAATTACATCGAACCACTCATCATCTTTCATCCGCATCATCAAGTTATCACGCGTGATACCGGCATTGTTCACCAAAATCAATGGCGCGCCGAACTCATCTTGAATGCGCTTAAGTGCCGCAGTGACTGAGTCAGCATCACAAACATTTAAAAGCATGCCCGTGCCTTGAACCCCATTGTCTCTAAATGCTTGGCTGATACTCTGCGCACCTTTTTCAGAGGTTGCGGTACCAATCACAGTGGCACCTTGTGCACCCAACTGCAAAGCAATGGCTTGACCAATCCCACGGCTTGCGCCGGTGACCAAAGCCACTTTACCTTGTAAGCTCATTTTCCTCTCCATATCAAAGCTGCGCAGCCAAAGCTGCGGCAAATGCCTCTGGGGTCTCTAAATTATAAGTGTTAACGCCTTTAATACAGCGTTTATTGAGGCCCGACAGGACTTTACCTGGACCGCACTCAACCACATCAGTTACGCCTTGCGCGGCAAGACACACCATCGACTCCACCCAGCGCACTGGACTGTAGAGCTGTGCTAAAAGATTTTTTTCTAAAATAGTTAAGTCAGTCACGACTTCAGCGCTGACGTTTTGTACTAAAGCAATTTTGGGTTGCTGCCACTTGATCGCAGCTAACGACTCTGCGAACTGCTCAGCAGCAGGCTGCATCAAAGCACAATGTGAAGGCACACTAACCGGTAATGCCATAGCACGCTTAGCACCACGCGCTTTACAGGCGATAATCGCGCGCTCAACTGCTGCCGCAGCGCCAGCTACAACCACTTGGCCTGGTGCATTAAAGTTGACCGCACTGACCACTTCACCTTGCGCAGCTTCTGCGCAAGCAGCCTGCACATCGGCATCATCTAGGCCTAAAATGGCCGCCATACCACCGGTACCGGCAGGCACAGCTGCTTGCATCAACTGGCCTCGACGCTCAACTAGACGCACGGCATTTTCTAAAGAGACACTGCCAGCAGCCACTAAAGCTGAATACTCACCTAAGCTATGTCCTGCAACATACGCAGGTAATGCCGCTGATTTTGCTATCCATAAACGCCACAGCGCTATCGATGCAGTTAAAATAGCAGGCTGAGTTTTATCGGTTTGATTTAACAGCTCAGCTGGGCCTTGCTGCACCAGCGCCCAAAGGTCATAACCTAGAGCAGCTGATGCTTCGCCAAATGTATCAACAACAATGGACTCTGCAGCACCCATCTCAGCCAACATGCCAACAGCTTGAGAGCCTTGACCGGGGAATACAAACGCAAGAGAAGCCTTCATAAAAATAATTACCTGTCATTCAACAAAGGAAGTCTGCCACGCCTTGGGCGTGAATAACAAACCGACTATTGGATGATAAGCCCTACCCATCCGTCACATTGCAATTACAGCCTGCAGCTTTTAAGCATGATTTAAGCCTTGCAGGTGTGCTTGCAAGCGCTGAGCAAGCTGCCCTTGCGCGGCAACATAGGCCACACTCACTGCAGACTGAAACGCTTGCTGCGAGGCATTACCATGACTTTTTACCACGATACCGTCGACACCCAGCAAGCATGCACCGTTGTAGCGATCTGGAGCCAGCTCTGAGCGCAGTACTTTGAGCAAAGGGGCTGCTAACCAGGCCAGCAGCCAAGCACGCAGACCTCGCCCCAAACGCTGCTTAACTCGCGCAGTGATCATCTGCGCTAAGCCTTCGCTGGATTTGAGTAGGACATTACCGACAAAACCATCGCAGACCACCACATCGGCATCACCACGAAAGACACCATCGCCTTCGACGTAGCCAATATAATTAATATGCGTCATTGTTTGTAACTCTGCTGCAGCCAGCTTGACCTGCTGATTACCTTTAATGGCTTCGCTGCCGACATTAAGCAGCGCTACGCGCGGGCGCTCGATCCCTTGTATTTGCACCGCAGCCGAGCCCATTAGCGCAAACTGCACCAACTGCTGGGCGCTGACATCAACATTGGCGCCTAAATCCAGCAAATGCGTTTCACCGGTCAAGGTCGGCAACGCCGTCATAATCGCCGGTCGCTCAATGTTTTCTAAGGGATTGAGTACATGCTTAGCCAACGCCATTAAGGCACCGGTATTACCGGCACTGACACAGGCTTGCACCTGTTTATCGCGCAGCAATTGCAGAGCAACACGCATCGATGAGTCAGGCTTATGGCGCAAGGCATGCGCAGGCAAATCAGTCATGGCGACGCTTTCGCTGGCGTGCTGCACAGTCAGCCGCGAGCGATCCACTTGCGGGTATTGAGCCAGAACAGCTTCAATACTTGCAGAGTCACCCACCAAGACTAAATGCAGCCGAGGGTGCTCTATTAAACTTTTCACACAGGCAGAAACAACAAGACGGGGACCAAAGTCCCCGCCCATT
>CAYLOI010000070.1:0-3094 GCA_964385265.1 uncultured Thiopseudomonas sp. | reverse complement strand
GGGTGAAGGCAGCCCCATCGCAGCTGAGATTGGCAAAACCTTTGAATTAGTACAGCAAGGCTACGACGACTTTTTGCAAAACAAATTGCAAGCACTGCAAGAACAAAACCCAGATGATAAGACCCTAGAGTCATGAGTAGCCCTACAAGCTAAGAAGTATGTGCTAAGGCAGCAACCTATCTAGGTTGCTGCCTTATACCCTTATTTAGCACTATTACTACTGGCGCTCACTGCATTTTTTGACTCGTCACTTTTACTCTCTTTATGCTCTTCTGGCGTTTTAGCTGGCACCAAACTGATCAGTTTAGACTCCGCACTTGGCTTAAGCCCCTGCATTGCCTTAACCGGGGTAATGTGATCATTGCTATCAAACACAAACAAAACCAAGGCTTGATTCTGATGCTTGCTGAGAAAGTCCTGATAGCTAAATTCATCGCTCAGTTGGGTGGTTTTTATCGTATAGCCTTGGCTGACTAAGCTGGCCAATTTGGCGTAACTGACCCCATCAAACAGACCGCGGGTGCGCTGTATTTTCTCAGCGGTTTGATAGCGTGCTTTTTGATCTTGATCGCCTTCTGACAAGCTAAACACACTGTCATGATCACCAAACCAATCCAGAAAATGATAGGTGGCCAATGAATTCATCTGTTTATACGGTGAAATAACCAACAGATTGCCAATGCCGGTCAGATCCAGTTGGTTTGCCGCGTGTTCAGACACCGGATTACCAAAGTAAACTTGCAGATTTTCCATCCGCGCTTGACGCACATTATCCCAGTTGGTATCAGCCAGCACTACCGGCACCTCATGGGTTTTGAGCACTTTGGCGATCATGCGCGCTACAGGATTGGCACCTAAAATCAGAAAGCCAAACTCTGGAGGCTCGGCAACACCTAGCAACTTGGCCAACGGGCGAGCGGTTAAACTTTGTATGGTCACGGTGGCGATAATCAGCATAAACACCAAAGGCACTAAGGTGTCGCCGCCGACAAAACCATTGCTTTGCAGCTGAAAAGCAAAGAGTGCCGATACCGCAGCAGCCACAATACCGCGTGGCGCAATCCAGCTTAAAAACAACTTTTCTCGCCAATTTAAAGTGGTGCCAATGGCGGCTAAAAAGATGCTCAAGGGTCTGGCCACTAACATTAAGATAGCCAAGACCAGAGCAAGCCCCCAGCCCAGATTAGCAATGGCTGAAAACTCAATGCGCGCCGCCAAAATAATAAACAGCGCAGAAATCAACAGCACGCTCAGAGATTCTTTAAACTCTAAAATACTATCGACCTGGACCTGCTTCATATTGGCCATCCAGATGCCCATGATAGTCACAGTCAACAGCCCGGATTCATGAGCAACTTCGTTAGACAGCGCGTACACACCCAGCATAAAAGTCAGGGTACCGGCATTATGTAAGTAATGCGGTATCCAGTGTTTGCGCAGCACTTGACCGTTTAAATAACCCGCAGCCGCACCAATCAAGGTGCCGACTAAAATGGTTTTGCCAAAAATATACATGGAATGGCCAAACACATTGCCTTGGCCCCACGACACAATGCCCTCATACACCAGCACCGCAAGCAAAGCGCCAACCGGATCAATAATGATGCCTTCCCATTGCAGGATATTTGCCAGCTTAGCCTTAGGCCGTACTGAGCGCAGCAAAGGTGCAATCACCGTCGGCCCTGTGACGACACAAATAGCACCAAACAGCAGGGACATTTCCCAGCGGATACCCAAAATCCAATGTGCTGACAGACTACCGATCACCCCCGTGACCACAGCACCAACCGGAATCAAGTTGCGCACCATTTTACCGTGACCGCGAATTTCAGAAAAACGCAGGGTCAAACTGCCCTCAAATAAGATAATCGCCACGGCCAGCGACACCATGGGAAACAGCAGTTCACCGAACACATCGTCAGGATTCAAGTAATGCAGAACTGGGCCGCAGGCGATACCCGCTGCTAACAGAAATACAATTGCGGGCATGCGTACACGCCACGCTAGCCACTGACAAAACAACGACAACACACCAATAGAGGCGAGTAACAAAACAGTGCTAACGGGCATAAACGATGAGTTCCATAAAGTATTGGGGCGTACGCTAAACCATTAACCTAGCAGCCAAAAAAACAGCCAAAACCCAAGCTGGCAGTTTCCACACAGCCGAGCGGCTGATCTTTCAGCAGGTTTCATGACCTGCAGCAGAATACGGCAGCGGTTTGTCTGAGTATACTGTCTCTCTAGCAAAACACCTGTGCAAATTTCGTTAAAATGCACTGCTGAGCCAGCATTATGGGCTTTATACAGCAGGATAAGTTTGTTGTTTTAGCGCACTTAAACCGCCCATTGAGCCCTAGGGATATGGCGTTAAGCATCCAATCAGCCTTTTGGCGTTTTAACATCTAAACCGAGCCATATAAGGGGGATATATGAAAACAGTTAAAGGTTTCGCAAAACTAGGCCTTATTTTAGGCATAACCGCAGCTTTAGCCGCCTGCAGTGACAGCAGTGATAGCAATACAGCAACCGCTACTCCTGCAAGTAGCAGTGCTAGTTCCAGTAGTTCTAGCACCACCCCATCTGACGAAATGATGCGCGCCGCCGTAGAAAAAAGCTTCAAAAAAGAGCTTGATCAAATGACTTGGCTTGCCACGCTGTCTGGTGCTGAGGCTCCAAGTAGCGAAATGATGCCTACACTGGGTGACATTACTGCTCAAGGCTGTGATGCCTTTGAAGAAGGTATATATCGCTGCACAGTAGAACGAACGATAAACAGCATGGACAGCACAAAAACCGAAACTCGCTTCTATTATTTCCACAAAAGTGAAACTGGCGATTGGAGATTTATCTACTAGCCTTAGCCACACTTAACTCAAGCTCTTTAGGCTGCAATACAGCACGTATTACAGCCTAAAGAGCAAACAGGTTTATCGTTGCAGCAGTTCAAGCATTTGCTGCAAGTTGCCAGTCAGGCGGCATGCCTAAACTGACTGGCAACTTGCTCTGTGTAACTGAGTAACTGAGTAACAAGCGCCATCAGGTCATAACAAAACCACCATCGACATGGATGGTTTGTCCCGTCACAAAGTCA
>CAYLOI010000069.1:0-3910 GCA_964385265.1 uncultured Thiopseudomonas sp. | reverse complement strand
ATGCACTCAAGCGCATCGACCCTGAACAAAGCGCCTTGCTGGTGCGTTTAGCAGAGAGCAACAAGCCTACCGTGGCCTGTATTTTAGAGCACGACACCCAGCCCACATCGGTGCCTGAGGCCTACCTTAAGTTGCAGCTGATTTCACACCGCTTGTGCAAACCCCACGAAATCAATCTAGCCGACATATTCAATGTGCTACCCAATGTCGCCTGGACCAACCGTGGTGCGATTGATATCAATGAAGTGTCTGACTTTCAGCTGGAAGAGCGCATTAAAGGGCGCATGCTCGATGTTTTTTCAGTCGATAAACTGCCCAAACTGACCGACTACGTGGTGCCTAAAGGCATCCATATTGCTGATGCGGCACGCGTGCGTTTGGGCGCTTACGTTGGCGAAGGCACCGTGGTGCTGCACGAAGGTTCAATCAACTTCAATGCCGGTACTCAAGGTGCCAGCACCATTGATGGTTGCATTGCTTCTGGTGTAGTGATTGGCGCAGATTCCACCCTGCAAGGCGGCTGTGCCATGGCCAGCAGCGCAAGCCAACCCTTGCTCAGCGTCGGCCACCACTGCCTGATCAACAGTCATGCTGATGTCGGCATTTCCCTGGGTAACCGCAACACCGTTGAAGCCGGTTTATGGTTGGCCGCTGATACCCAAGTGACGCTGATGGACAGCAACAAGCGGGTACTGAGCATCATGCCGGCTAGCGAGCTAGCCTTGCAAGATGATTTATCCTTCTACCGCAACCCGGAAACCGGCGTGGTGGAATGCATCAGCAAGGTTAAATAAACAGTTATTCGCGAGCAGCCGGCAACCCTCTGGCTGTTCGCGATCGGCATACTCTGTCGTATTTTTAACGCGCAGCGCCCTGCGCAGTGGATAGACCTACAATGTTTTTGCCCTCCCCTTGGCGCCAGTTTTTCCCCGGTATCCTTGCTCTCGCTGAGCAGCAACAGGTGTGGCTCGATAGCGCCGCCACCGCACAAAAACCGCAAGCCATGCTTGATGCGCTGACTGAGTATTACCAGCAAGGCGTGGCCAATGTACACCGCGCTCAGCATATGCCGGGCGAGCGTGCTACTCGTGCCTTTGAAGGCGCACGCCGGCGGATTGCCAATTGGCTGCAGGCCCATGAACACGACACACTGATTTTCACCAAGGGCAGCACTGAAGGCATTAACCTGCTCAGCCAGGCTTTAGCCCATCAGTTTAGCCCTGGCGATGAAATTTTCATCAGCGCTTATGAGCACCATGCCAACCTGTTGCCGTGGCAGCAATTGGCCCGCAGCCGTGGCTTGACCTTAACGATCTTACCCATGGATGCAGACGGGCACCTCGATATTGACTACGCCATTGCCCAACTGTCACCGCGTTGTCGCGTGTTGGCTTTGAGCACCCTGTCCAATGTGCTGGGCCATAAGCAATCACTGCAACGCCTGCTCGACGCAGCCCATACCGTGGGCGCATGGACGGTGATTGATGGCGCACAAGCCGCAGTGCATGAACGCCCCGACTTACAGCAGTTGCGTTGTGATTTTTTTGTCTGCTCGGCGCATAAGCTCTATGGTCCTGATGGTGTTGGCGTGTTGTTTGCCCGCGAGCGTGCAGTGTCAGCCTTACGCCATTGGCAATTTGGCGGCGAGATGGTGCGCCACTGTGATTATCAGCAGGCTGAGTTTCTACCGGCACCTCTAGGCTTTGAGCCCGGCACGCCAAGCACTGCTAATGTGATTGCCTTTGCTGCGACCCTTGATTGGTTGCAAGAGCTCGACAGCCAGGCCATTGCTGAACATGAAGCGGCTTTGCATGCGTTTGTACTGCAGGGTTTGCGCGAACGTGGCATGCACATCATTGGTGCACCCAACTGCGCCCTGATCAGTTTTAATGCGCCGCAGGTGCATCATGCCGACTTAGCCTTGTTACTCGGTGAGCAAGGCGTGGCAGTGCGTGCTGGGCATCACTGCGCCATGCCACTGATGAAGCGTTTGCACTTAGCCGGCGCGGTGCGGGTCTCGCTGGCGATGTATAACGATGGCGATGACCTACAAAGGTTTTTTAGCGCCTTGGATCAGGCCTTGGAGATTTTGCAGTGAACGGATTAAGCCCCGCAGCGCAGCAGGCGCTCGAAGCCTTTCAAAGCTGCCAGCAATGGGAACAACGCGCGCGACTGTTACTGCAATGGGGCGCGCAACTGGATCAACTGCCAGAAGATCTGCGTACAGCTGATAACCTCGTCGACGGCTGTGAAACGCGGGTGTGGCTGCTGCTCGATCAACAGTCTGAGCCACCACGTTTTCAACTGGCCAGTGAAGCACGCTTGCTGCGCGGTTTATTGGCTTTACTACTGCTGCGCATTGATGGCTTGAGTGCTGAGCAGATTGGCAGTCTAGATCTGAGTGCTTGGTTTGCCCAGCTCGGCCTGAGCAAGCAATTATCACCCTCGCGCAGCAATGGCTTAAATGCTGTACTGCAGCGTATGCATGAGTTGCTTAAGCAGCCTGTTTGAGTTTCTCCCTTATTTACTTAGAGCTGGTTTTACTGCTGTTACAAATGAGCGGCTACGGACTGAACAGGCCGCCAGATGGGTTGGCGCAGTTGCGCTTAAGCAAATAGCTATCATCTTCATGTGATAATACCCTGACAGCCGTACTTGAACGCGTGTGCCAGCAGCTTAAACAGTGCATTTACACTGAGCTGTAACACCTTAAATAAAGGTATGCATAGCCAGAGCAAACAGAGACTTTAACCGCGTGGATGATGCTCGCTATGCAAGGCTTGCAAGCGTGCCCGTGCGACATGGGTGTAAATCTGGGTGGTAGATAAATCACTGTGTCCCAGCAGCATCTGCACTACACGCAAATCTGCACCATGGTTTAACAAATGCGTGGCAAACGCATGCCTGAGCGTATGCGGTGATAAGGGTTTAATGATGCCAGCGTTTTTCGCATGCAATTTAATCCGATGCCAAAAGGTTTGCCGCGTCATCTGTTGCCCACGCTGACTGGGAAACAACACATCGGTTGCTGCAGCCGTCAGCAGCTGCCCGCGGCCTTCTTTGAGGTACAGCATCAACCAATCCAGTGCGGTTTCCCCCAGCGGCACCAAGCGCTCTTTAGAGCCCTTACCCATGACTCGGACAATGCCTTGGCGGGTATTAAGCTGGTCCAGGGTTAGGCTGATCAATTCGGTCACACGCAAACCACTGGCGTACAACACTTCGAGCATGCAGCGATCACGCAAGCCCAGTATTTCTTCGACATCGGGCGCCGCCAACAGCTGTTCAACATCTGCTTCTGACAAAGTATCGGGTAGCGCACGGCCAATTTGTGGCAATTCAACCTGTAACATTGGGTTTTCGATAATCAGTCTTTCCTCTAGTAAGTACTGATAAAACCCCCGCGCACCCGATAAAAAGCGTGCTGTTGAGCGTGCTTTATAGCCTGCTTCTAGGCGCCAGCTTAAATACTCCAGCACCGTATCACGGCGCACCTGCTGCAGGCTCTGTCCACGCAACAGCAGCCACTGGGCAAACTGTTCGAGGTCGCTGCGGTAGGCCATCCGTGTATTATCAGCCAAACCACGCTGCAGCCACGCGGCATCCAAGAAGCGGGTTAACGCTGATAAATCGGGCTGCAGATTGGTCGTCATTTTGCTAATACCTTATTTTCACAGTTGAATAGCGCAGCCCGTAGCATACAGAAGACTTGCGGCGGTCGTGTCAGCTATCCTCAGGATCAATTTAAAGCTTTCAGAATCAAACAAGCCTTATAACAATCATGCTAACAGCTCCGCGGGTCAATGAGTGCTTCGGGGTTGGTGTGACAAGCGAGCCAAGGATGGCGAGCGCCGGAGTTGAACCCTGGATGGGTTCATCGACGGACAAACACCAATTCCGGAGCACGGCA
>CAYLOI010000068.1:0-4502 GCA_964385265.1 uncultured Thiopseudomonas sp. | reverse complement strand
GCTTGTGGACGATATACAAATCAGCTATCTATTAGGTTTGCTGGTATTTTTGATTTTGTGCTCTGCGTTTTTCTCCAGCTCAGAGACCGGCCTGCTCAGCCTCAACCGCTACCGCCTGCGTCACATGAGCCGCGAAGGCAACCGTAGCGCCCAGCGCGCACAACGCTTATTAAGCACCCCTGATCGCCTGCTGGGCACTATTTTAGTCGGCAACAACGTTGTTAATATTTTAGCTGCCTCGATTGCGACAGTTATAGCTGTTGAGCTGTGGGGCGACGCCGGGGTTGTGATAGCCACCACCGGCCTGACCATTGTGATTCTAATTTTTGGCGAGATCACTCCAAAGACTTTAGCCGCGTTGCGCCCAGAGCTGATCGCTTTCCCCGCCAGCCGTGTTATTTTACTGCTGATGGCACCTCTGCGTCCGATTGTTTGGCTGACTGGCGCCATCAGCAACGGCTTACTGCGCTTATTTGGTATTGATACACGCCATCACTCCTCAGACAGCTTATCGACTGAAGAGCTACGCAGCGTGGTGCGCGAAGCAGGACAAGAGTTGCCCGGCAACCGTCAAGACATGCTGCTGGGCATCCTTGACTTAGAAAACGTCACAGTGAATGACATCATGATTCCGCGCAACGAAGTGTTCGGTATCGATCTCAACAGCAACCTTGATCAAATCATTTGGCAGTTGCGCACCACGACGCATACGCGCTTACCGCTGTACCGCGAGAACATTAATCAGATTATAGGCGTGATTCATATGCGCCAGATTGCGCGCCTGTTAACCCTCAATAAGCTGACCCATGACGACCTGCAAGAGGCTTGCAGCGACCCCTACTTTGTTCCAGAAAGCACGCCTCTTTCGACTCAATTGCTCAATTTCCAAAAGCATAAGCGGCGCATTGGTATTGTTGTCGATGAATACGGTGACGTTGAAGGCATTGTCACTTTAGAGGATATTTTAGAAGAAATTGTTGGCGAGTTTAGCGATCAGCACCGCGCCAACCCTGAACTGCGTCAACTCAGTGACGGCAGCTATGCAATTGACGGCGCAGCTTATATTCGCGATATCAACAAAGCTTTGGAGTGGGAACTACCCAGTGATGGCCCCAAAACTCTGAACGGCTTGATCACTGAAGTTCTAGAGTTTATCCCTGAAGGCGCAGTGTGCATCCAAGTCGGGCCCTACTATTTAGAAACACTCGAGATTAAAGACAATCGAGTCAGTCGAGCACGCCTTTGGAGCAGCGACTGACCCTTTCGTGAGTAGCCTTACAACTCAATCTTAATGTTACTAATCACCTGCAGCGCTTTCTCACGCGCTGCAGCAACCGTGGCTGCTTGAGCTAAGGCCACGCCCATGCGCCGCTCACCTTCAACCGCTGGCTTACCAAACAGGCGCAATGCGGTATCCGGCTCTTGCAGCGCTTGCGCTAAACCAGAAAACGCCGTTTGCTTAGAATAACCATTGACCAGCAATACTGCAGAAGCGGTCGGCCCCATTTGCCGAATGGCTGGAATGGGTACGCCTAAAATTGCTCGCGCATGCAAAGCAAATTCAGACAGGTCTTGCGACATCAGGGTGACCAAGCCGGTGTCATGCGGGCGCGGCGATACTTCGCTAAACCACACCTGATCACCTTGCACAAACAACTCAACGCCAAATACGCCGCGCCCGCCTAAAGCATCAGTGATACTCTGCGCAACGCGCTGCGCTTCAGCCAAGGCTGCCGCGCTCATCACCTGCGGCTGCCACGACTCGACATAATCACCACGCTCTTGCAGATGCCCGATCGGCTGGCAAAAGTGTGTACCATCCACGTGACGCACAGTCAGCAAAGTGATTTCATAGTCAAAATCAATAAAGCCTTCAACAATCACGCGCCCCGCACCGGTACGCCCGCCCTCTTGCGCAATGCGCCACGACTCATCTAGGTCGGCTGGACCACGTAGTACGCTCTGGCCCTTTCCTGAAGAACTCATCAGCGGCTTGGTCACGCAGGGGTAACCCACCTGCTCAACACCCGCACAATACTCTGCGTAGCTATCAGCAAAACAATAGGGCGAGGTCGGTAGTCCCAACTCTTCGGCAGCTAAACGACGAATACCCTCACGGTCCATAGTGAGCTGCGCCGCTCGCGCAGTTGGAATCACGGTAAAACCTTCAGCCTCCAAAGCCACTAGAGTTGCCGTGGCAATCGCCTCAATCTCTGGCACGATATAATGCGGCTGCTCTTGCTCAATCACTGCACGTAACGCAGCGTCATCAAGCATATTGATCACATGACTGCGGTGCGCAACCTGCATCGCTGGTGCGTTGGCATAGCGATCAACGGCAATCACCTCAACACCAAAACGTTGTAATTCAATGGCAACTTCTTTACCCAACTCGCCAGAGCCACACAGTAAAACACGCACAGCACTTGTCGATAAAGGGGTTCCTATACGGGGCATTGCACATCCTCATTAATTAACTCAGCAAACCTTGTTCACGTGCTCGAGCATTGGCTTTTTGCAGCACTTCGCGGCGCTGCTCGTTGGTCATTTTACCCCAGGCAGTGATTTCACTGGCGGTGCGCTGGCAGCCCATGCATATATCATTGATATCTAAAGCGCAGACACTGACGCAAGGTGATTTTATCGGCTTTTCAGGCGGCTTATAGGGTGTCGTCATTGTCCACCTGTAGGTCTTTAGCGTAACGCTGAGCATTGTGCACATAATGTGCCGCACTGGCTTCTAGCATAGTTTTTTGTTGTTCAGTCAGCTCACGTACGATTTTACCGGGCGAACCCACCACCAAACTGCCATCGGGGATATCTTTGCCTTCGGCAATTAAGGTATTGGCGCCAATGATGCAGTGCTTGCCAATGGTTGCGCCGTTAAGAATCACCGCACCAATTCCGATCAAGCTGTAATCACCCACCGTACAGCCATGCAGCATGGCGTTATGCCCAACTGTGACACCTTTGCCTAAAGTCAGCGGCCAGCCCATATCGGTATGCATTACAGTGCCGTCTTGCACGTTACTGTTCTCGCCAATATGGATCAATTCATTATCACCGCGCAGCACAGCATTAAACCAAACACTGGCCCCTGCATCTAAACGCACTTTACCAATGACTGCTGCGTTGGGTGCAATCCAGCTATCAGGATGGGCATCGACTCGGCTATCAGCTAAACGGTATTTCATAGAGGATTCCTTTTATGTTTGTTATTTAGAGTTCTTTCTTACTCAGCTGCGGCGGTTCAGTCAGAACAATCTGCGCGTCGTAAACCAAGTTGACCAACTCAACCAACATTACTGCAGTCAGCCCCCATATTTTATAACCGCCAAAATGATAACTGGGCACATACCAAGTACGCCCTAGATAATCAATGCGATGGGTAATTTCACGTGGATCGTTGGCAAAAAAGTCTAAGGGTACGGAAAATACTGAGTCAATCTCGTCGGCGTTGGCACGGTACTCAACATAATCAGGAACAAAGCCTACGTACGGCGTGACTTTAATCCCATGGCGCGACATCACCTCACTCAAAGGCCCCACCACTTCGACTAAACCGGGCGCCAAGCCGACCTCTTCGTGAGCCTCGCGCAGCGCCGTACGAATTAAATCGCAGTCTTCCGGATCACGTCGCCCACCTGGAAAGGCCACCTCACCGGCATGTGTGGATAAGCCTTGCGCACGCAAGGTCAAGATCAGTTCAGGATTTTCGCTGCGCGTTAGCGGCATCAACACTGCTGCCTCGCGCGCATACGGCGGTAGCGCTATAGCTCCTGGTGAATAGCTTTGTATTCGCTGTAAAACATTATCTAACATAGGCACGCTCTACACCTCTCGATGCCATCATCATGCCAGAAGCCTGCAACATGCCCAAGTGACTTAAACCTTGCTAGGCCGAAAGTATGCTATGCGATATTTGCTAACAGATCGCCAGCACCTGATTAAATCATTAGAATAGCCAGCATTTGAATCCAGCTTATTAAGCTGCAGCAATAGCCCTCTTTCGGAAACTTGTCTATGCGTGTTTTTTTTGTCGCTCTATTATGCGCTTTGCCTTTTTTCACCTATGCCAGCACAACTGAAAAAACAGCCCAAGTCGATAAAGTCTTAGTGGTTAAGTCAGAACGCGCATTGCACTTAATGCACCGCGGTGAAGTGATTAAGTCGTATCGGGTATCGCTCGGCAAAAAAAGCGGGCCGAAAGAGTACGAAGGCGACCAGCGCACGCCAGAGGGTATATATTGGATTAACTGGCGCAAGCCTAGCGATAACTTTAACCTATCGATGCACATTTCTTACCCAAACGCCAAGGATCTGAAACGCTCGGAAGAACTCGGTTTGCCACCTGGCGGTATGATTATGCTGCACGGCACGCCTGATGATGAAGAGTATCCGGAGTGGTTTTTTAATACTTTGGACTGGACTGAAGGCTGTATTGCTCTGACCAATAATGATATGCAGGAAGTCTGGTCAACGGTTAAAGATGGCACTCTGAT
>CAYLOI010000067.1:0-4662 GCA_964385265.1 uncultured Thiopseudomonas sp. | reverse complement strand
CCGGCTGCTTTAGCTTCTCCATGAACGGTAAGCCACCTGAGTATGGCAGTGACGATATGATTGCCTTAGCGGCTTATCATCAGTGGCTTGCCAAAGGCGTTCCTGTTTATCAGCCGGGCGGCAATATGTATGGCCGTGGTTACCCCAAACTAAAAGAACCAGAACAGAAAGTGGACTACGCACGCGGTGCTAAAGTTTATGCGGAAAACTGCAGTATCTGCCACGCTGATGATGGTAGCGGTTTAGTCGAGCGCGATCAGGTGGTTTTCCCTGCGGTGTGGGGTGATACCTCTTATAACTGGGGCGCAGGTATTTCACGCCACTTCACTTTGTCATCTTTTATTAAGCACAATATGCCTTTGGGCCGCCCAAACAGCTTAAGCGATCAACAAGCGTGGGATGTTGCTTACTACATTAACAGCCAAGAGCGCCCGCAAGAGCCGCGTTACACCGGTGATGTCAAAGAGACCCGCGAAAAGTACCTAGAAACCTTTCACACCCATACCAGCTACGGCTTAGAAGTTGAAGGTCGCTTGTTAGGTGATCATGACAATGTGGGTGAGAAAGACTTTTTAAAACCTGATGTTTTACGCCCACGCACTTACACTGCTGATTAAATATAGATATCATTTAAAAAGTAGGGTCTTTAAGCCCTGCGCATAACTTGTTAATTATAGGAATATTTAATGATCTTTTCACCATTAGCACGCGCTATTACTTTAGCAACTGCTGGCAGCATTTTATTGGCTGCTCCGTCGTTGGCTACAGCTGACTTTATCAATGACAGCACAGCCAATTTAGGTTTTCGTAACCTGTATATGAATCAGGATACGCGTCATGTAGCTAATACAGCTAATAACAGAAATGGTAATAAAACTAAGGAAGAGTGGTCACAAGCCATTATTCTAGACTACAAGTCCGGTTTCACTGAAGGCACCATTGGTTTTGGCGTGGATGTGTATGCAGCAACTGGTATCAAGCTTGATTCTGGTCCAAATAGTAGTCCTGACTCGTTCCCGCAGCGAAGCACTAGCAGCAGCAAGCCTAAGAGCAAAAAGTCAGTAGATAACTTCGGCAAGCTTGGCGGTACGGCTAAAGCAAAACTATCTGAGACAGTTTTGCAGGTCGGTACTTTGATGCCGCGCTTGCCTTTGATTCAAGCCAACCTAGAAGGACGCTTACTCCCGCAAATGTTTACTGGTGGAATGCTGACCTCCAATGAAATTAGCGGCTTAACCGCGCGTTTAGGTCATATTGATCGGGTTAACTTTCGTAACTCAACCAATACTGAGCGCATGTATATGAACACTCTTGGCAAGGGTTTAAAAAATAAAAAACCAGGCGGTCCTATTGCTAAAGATGTTACAAGCAACTCTTTTGACTTGGCCAGCGTTGACTACAAGTGGAATGACTCACTAACCACCGGCTATAACTTTGGTCGCTTAGAAGACCTATACAAGCAGCACATCCTAACTGCTGTGCACACCCTGCCACTGGGCGATCAGCGTTCATTAAAAACCGATCTGCGCGTTTCACGCTCCACCAGCGATGGTGATATTCGCGTCGATAACAAAGCTTTCTCCGGCATGGCGACCTACAACTTTGGCTTCAATAAGCTGGGCCTGGGCTATCAGAAAATGACCGGCAACACTGGTTACGCCTACATTCAAGGTACAGACCCATTCTTGGTTAACTTCTTAGCCAACCGTGAGTTTGGAGCTAAAGATGAAAAGTCTTGGCAGGTGCGTCACGACTACAACTTTGCCGGCCTTGGCATTCCTGGCTTAAGCATGTTTAACCGTTACGTTAAAGGTACCGGTGCAGATTTAGGCGCTGGCAAAGAAGGCCGTGAGTGGGAGCGTGACTTTGATATTTCCTATGCATTCCAAACCGGTGCCTTGAAAAATCTAAATGTACGCTGGAGAAACTCAACGGTACGTTCAAATATCTTCAAGGATTTGGATGACAATCGTTTGATTTTAGCTTACACCCTGCCTTTATTATAAGTAGAGCTGCTTAAGCCCGTTGCCTATAACGAGCCAAATAGACAGTTTGCGTGCATATACCCCGTTGCTCGCAAACTGTTCTTTACTGCTTGATAAAAGCCATCTGGCATGTTACTTGCTTTTCAATGATGACTCCTGTATATTTATAGACCTATCCCGACTCAAACGACTATTTGATTGAGTGGCGTGGTACAGAGAAAGACATCACCGGTACGCCTCAGAGCAACTGCTCGCGCATAATCCAAAATGCTATACCAACGTTTTCGCAATGAAACTTGGTTCACTACTGAAGTAACATTTCAGTATTGCTTTATTTCTGCAAACCACCTGCTTTTATGATTAGCAATTGTATTGCTATGTCTCGTCTTCGGGAGACTTTACAGCCTTTGCTGTACAGACATTATAAAAAAAGGGTAATGATATGGATAATCTAAAAGTATTCAAAAAAATGGGTCGCTACGTTTCAGCGCAAATCAACGCATTCAGTCTTTCTATGCAGACGACAGAGCAATCTGATCGCACTGGCATGGGTTTAGAGAATCGCCTGATTGTCGAAGCTTGGAACGCTTTAGCTGATCAGGACTGCAGCAACGCAGTCAGCGCTTAGTAATAAAGCTATTGCGCCCACACAGTGGGCGCAATTTAGTCATCAGATAACATCATACTGCAATCATTTCCCCGTCCGCATTAAATACAGTCAAACCCGCTAAGCGTCCTGTTATAGTTTATTCAATATTGTGTACCACCCAATAGTCTGGCCTCAGCGCTTATTGTGCTCAGTTAAATCTGTGCGCCTATCTGTTGTGCTGGCAATTATTAAAGGTGACCCATGGCTTTTGATTTAAGTAAGCGTTTAGTGGTAGGGCTCGCATCTAGCGCTTTGTTTGACCTGTCAGAGTCAGACCATGTGTTTAAAAAGCAAGGCGCGCAGATCTATCGCAATTACCAGCGTGACAATCAAGATCTGCCGCTTGAACGTGGTGTCGCTTTTCCATTTATCAGACGACTCCTATCCCTCAATCAACTCAACCCCGATGATCCGCCGGTAGAAGTCATACTTTTATCTCGCAATGATCCTGATACAGGGTTACGGGTGATGAACTCGATCCAGCATTATCAACTGCCGATTACCCGTGCGGTGTTTATGCAAGGGCAATCGCCACACCCTTACATCCCTGCTTTTGATATCGAGTTGTTTTTATCGGCCAATGCTGAGGATGTACGCAGCGCAGTGACAGCAGGCTATCCAGCTGGGCAAATATTAAAAGGTACAATTGAGGATGATAGCAGTGATAAGCAGCTACGCATTGCCTTTGACTTTGATGGTGTCTTGGTCGATGACGAAGCAGAAACTGTTTATAAAGAAAGATTAAATCTCGGTGATTTTCATCAGCATGAAACCTCTCGCCAAGATATACCGCATGGGCCTGGGCCACTCAAGGCCTTCCTTGAGCGCATTGCGCAAATCCAGCGGCTTGAGCAAGACAAACACTTAAACGAACCCAGCTATGAGCCTATTTTGCGCGTTTCCATTGTAACTGCGCGCAATGCACCTGCACATAAACGCGTGATTAACACTATGCGCCATTGGGGCATAACGGTGAACGAAGCTTTTTTTATGGGCGGTGTAGAGAAAGCCAAAGTACTGGATGTCATGCAGCCACATATTTTCTTTGATGATCAAAAGCTGCACCTAAAACCCTCGTCAGCGCGCTTACCTTCAGTACATATTCCGTTTGGTATTGCTAATGTCGAGCATAGCACCGCAGAAAATCCAAGCGAGAAAGGCGAACAGGGCACATAACTACGGGAGCTGATTGCATGCGCAAGCAAAAGTCGATCATGCATACAAAATACTTTATCAAAAGCATAAGTGTATAATAGCTCCAACTTAAAAGTATTAAGTGGAGCTTATTATGTGGATTGACCGTTTTATTGATGCGTTACGCTCACTCAGAACACTGTTTTTTATTGTCGGCCTAGGCGCGGGCTGGCTGTTATTTGCTGACCACCAAGAAGCAGATATTTTGTATGTAACCATACACAATACCGACAGTGTGATGCTTGAGTCTGTGCGTTTTGAGTTCGGTTTTGACTTAATCCAGTCCAATATTTTAGTGGTGCAAATTCGACCTGGCGAGCAGCGCTTAATAGCGCTTAATCACCCGTTAAATAAGGGGTATAACGTTGAAGCACGCTTTGCGGGTGGTGAAGTACGTAGCTTTTGCGCCAACCGCACCTATCCAGAGCGTCACCAACCGCTGCCTCTGCACCGCTAAGCACAGCTCTGGATTGACGGCTCAGAATAAGTATTGGAAAACACCTAACTGCGGCTTGTTTGGCTGTTATCTGCGAGCACACTTCTTTTAAAGTGCCTTTGCTTTGGCTGGGCAATTAGGACAGGGGACCTAAACGAATAAGCCAAGCCTGCTTGCCTGTGTGCAAACAATACCAAGCATTCAGGCCTAATAGAGCGCAGCACCCGGCAATCAGCCAAGAAAGGGCTATATAATCGGAACGTGGGCTTAAAATCAAATAAGCAGCCAAACCATTAAAAAACAAACCGTATACGGCCAGTAAAATAAAACGCATTATTGAAATTGTAATCCCCCCTCAAAACCACAGAGGCTATTTGTAGAAAATTCCATTAATATAA
>CAYLOI010000066.1:0-4731 GCA_964385265.1 uncultured Thiopseudomonas sp. | reverse complement strand
TGACAGCCAATCGCCCGTTCTCTCTATTCTAATAACCCAGCAACTATAGACGCTACAGACAGGATGCTTGGCTGTGACACACGCGGTCACGTCCGGCTTCTTTGGCAGCATACATTGCACGGTCAGCATTTTTCATAACGTCTGCGATCGTTGCATCGCCACACGGCCAACTGGCCACCCCAAATGACAAAGTAATGGGCCGGCCAATGCCTGGACACACTTCACTAGCGACGCGTTGGCGTAGGCGTTCAGCCGCTTTATAAGCAATAGTGGCATCCACCTTCGGCAGCAAAAGGATAAATTCCTCACCACCGGGGCGGCAGACTAAATCATCGGGGCGTGATGACTCTTGCATATGTTTGGCCAAAAACTGTAAAACCTCATCACCAATATCATGCCCAAACTCATCATTGATGCGTTTAAAATAATCAATATCAGCCATGATAATAGAAAACGGCTGCCCAGTTTCTTCCCACTCATTGAGCATGGCCTGCATACCACGGCGATTGATCAAGCCAGTTAAGGGGTCGGTAATATTTTCCAGGCTCAGCTTGCCCATTTTTCTATCCAGACCGGCCAAACCACGTAACAGCGCACGCTTGAGTTGTGCAGCCTCAAAGTACCAAGCGGATACTCTGGAAATATCATCTTTAATATTTGCTTTATCTAAATGCCCTGCACTGCGTGCCAACTGCCAAAGCGGTCTAGAAATCCAGCGCGAAACAATCCACACCGCCCACATAATCAAGATGAAAAAGGGAAAGCTGTGCTTGGCCACCGCGAGCATCTGATCATTCATACTCGACAGAGTCGCCGCCAACGAACGTTGCGCCACCACACCCCAACCAGTGCTTGACACATAGGCATAACCGGCGAGCATGTCTACGCCAACTGTATTGACCAGCTGCTGGCTGCCAGCCTCACCGCTCACCACTTTAACGACTATTGGATTGTCATCAACTAACTCACCGACACGGTATTTGTTCTGGTGATAAATCAAACGTGCATCTTGGTCCACTGCATAAACCACCGAGCGATCAGCGTGATAATGCTCGCCTAGCAGCGAATGTAAAATACTTTTATCATTTAAATAAATAGATCCACCGACAAACCCTAAATAGGTGCCTTGTGCATCAAAAACCGGGTGAGAAATAAAGACGATTGAGCGACTTGCTTTAGCCTCTGAATAAAAAGGCTGGCTGATTAATGGCGTGCGCTCTTGTAATGCTTGCAAGGAACCTCTGCTGCGCAGTTTTTCGCCTAGCATTATCTGCATTGTCTCTGAAGCAGCCGTAATGACACCCTGCCCATCAACGGTCAAGACTGAGTTAAAACTATTGGTCTGCTTACTCAAACGTTCAACAATATGGCCTAATTGATCAGCACTGCGATCAATTAAAAGAATATCTTGCGCAGCAAAAGCCAACTGCTGTTGCGCGGTCGCTATAAAGTCATCAATACTTGAAGCAAGCTTGGCGGCATAAGCCTGATTGGTCTCCAAAGTTTGCTCTATCAGCAGCGCACGTTGAGTTTTATAACTGGTATAAAAGGTGTTCGCTAACACCAGCAGTGCAGTGGATACTGTTAACAGCAAAATGAGTTGGCGTAAATTTAATGTCCGCATGCAGCGCTGGTGTCCATATGTGTTCTGTAACTGTCTAAAACAGTCAATGGTACAGCAAAGCCAAGGCAAAATACCGCGAACAATAGCAGTCACGGCCTCATTTGGTTATCTTTGGCAGCATACTCTATGTGGTTGCACCCATATTTCACCGTCAAGCTATAAGGTTTACCATGAAACTCATTTCTTTCAATATCAATGGCCTGCGCGCCCGCCCCCATCAATTAGCCGAGTTGATTAAGACCCACCAACCTGACGTGATCGGCTTACAAGAAATCAAAGTAGCGGATGAGCAATTCCCAGAGCAAATGATTCGTGATTTAGGCTATGAAATGTACTATCACGGGCAAAAAGGCCACTACGGTGTAGCTTTATTATCGCGCTTACCCGCCCTAGAGATTCATAAAGGCTTGCCTGATGATGAAGAGGATGCTCAGCGCCGTTTTATTTGGGGAGTGTTTGCCGATAGCACTGGCACACCGATCACCATAATGAACGGTTATTTTCCACAGGGTGAGAATATGAGCCACCCGACTAAGTTTCCAGCCAAAGAAAAGTTTTACGCTGATTTACAGCACCTGCTGCACAGCCACTTCAGCCCCAAGGATGCTTTGCTGGTGATGGGCGACTTTAATATCGCACCCGAAGACGCTGATATAGGCATTGGTGAGCACAACGCCAAACGCTGGTTGCGCACCGGTAAATGCTGCTTCCTGCCGCAAGAGCGCGAGTGGATACAAAAGCTTATGGACTGGGGCCTGCAAGACAGCTTTCGCGTTCTGCACCCGCAGGTGGATGATCAATTCAGTTGGTTTGACTACCGCAGTCGCGGCTTTGAAGATCAGCCTAAGCGTGGTTTGCGTATCGATTTTATCATGACCAGCTCTGCCCTTAGACCGCGTTTGCTCAACGCAGGAATTGATTATGAGTTGCGTGCTATGGAGAAACCCTCGGATCACGCACCGATCTGGCTGCAATTAAAGGCTTGAGCGTCCTTATCAGAAATTTTGATAAAGCATCAACACTCAAAACTATAAGACCTGCATTGCGCTTGAGGATCAAGCCGCTGACCATTAGATTATGCCGAGTAACTCTACCCAATCATTTAAAAACATAAGGGCTAGATATGTCACTTGCTGATCAAACTATTCAAGCGCGTGAAGGGGAAGAACTGGACGCTGCGGTGATTGCGCGTTACCTCAAACCGCATTTACCGCACCTGACTGGCGAGCCAACGATTCGCCAGTTCCCAGGTGGCGCATCCAACCTCACTTACTTATTATCGTACCCAGAGCAAGACTTGGTCCTGCGCCGCCCGCCGCTGGGTAAAAAAGCCAAGTCGGCGCACGACATGGGCCGTGAGTTTTTAATTCTTAATCGTCTCAACGACGGCTTTCCCTATTGCCCAAAAGCCTATGTACACTGCACTGATCCTGCGCTGATTGGCGATGAGTTTTATGTGATGCAGCGCGTTGAAGGCATTATCTTACGCTCTGATATTCCTAGCCAATTAAATTTCACTGCAGAAAAAACCCAAGCCCTGTGTGAAAGCTTTATCGACAAACTGGTGGATTTACACCAAGTCGACTATCAAGCTTGCGGCCTAGCCGAACTGGGTAAACCTGAAGGCTATGTGGAGCGACAAATTAAAGGCTGGAGTGATCGCTATGAAAAAGCCTTAACCCCAGATGCACCACTGTGGACCGAGGTAAAAGCTTGGCTCAATGATAAAATGCCAGCCGACCATCCCAAGCCTGCGATTATCCACAACGATTACCGTTTTGATAATGTGATTCTTGATCCTGATAATCCGATGCAAATTATTGGCGTGTTGGATTGGGAAATGGCCACCATTGGCGATCCTTTAATGGACTTGGGCAACAGCCTTGCTTACTGGATTGAGGCCAGCGACCCAGCACCGGTACAAATGATGCGCCGCCAGCCCAGCAACGCACCGGGCATGCTCACCCGCCAAGAAATTGTTGATTATTACGCGAAAAAAGCCGGTATAGAGATCACCAATTTTGACTTTTATTACACCTACGGCATCTTTCGTTTAGCCGGAATTGTGCAGCAAATTTATTACCGTTTTTATCACGGACAAACTAAAGACAAACGCTTTGCACCCTTCGTGCAGCTCAATGCTTTGTTAGAACAGATGGCGCTTAACGTCATAAAAAAATCAACGCTATAACGCCATGCTCTCTAAGGGGAATCTTATGTCTAAAACCAACTTGTTTGATCTCGACGGTAAAATCGCTTTCGTCTCCGGCGCCAGCCGCGGTATTGGTGCAGCCATTGCACAGCTACTGGCCCAGCAAGGCGCGCATGTAATCATCTCCAGCCGCCGCATCGAAAGCTGTGAAGCTGTAGTGGAAAAAATTACCGCTGCCGGTGGCAAAGCCACGGCGATGGCTTGCCATATTGGCGAAATGGAACAAATCAGTGCGGTCTTTGCGCAGATCCGCGAGCAGTTTGGCCGCCTTGATATTTTGGTGAATAACGCTGCCGCTAATCCACACTTCGGTAATATTTTAGATACCGACTTGGGTGCATTCCAAAAAACGGTGGATGTGAATATCCGTGGTTATTTCTTTATGTCAGTAGAAGCCGGTAAATTGATGCGCGAAAACGGTGGCGGCAGCATTATCAATGTGGCCTCAGTTAACGGTGTCTCACCGGCGCTGATGCAGGGTATTTACTCTGTGACCAAAGCAGCAGTGATCAGCATGACCAAAGCCTTCGCCAAAGATTGCGCCAGCTTTGGTATTCGTTGCAACGCACTGTTACCCGGTCTAACCGATACCAAGTTTGCTTCGGCGCTGACCTCTAACCAAGCCATCTTGAAGCACGCTCTGCAAATCATCCCCCTCAACCGCGTCGCCGACCCCAGCGAAATGGCCGGCGCAGTGCTGTACTTAGCTAGCGATGCTTCCAGCTATACCACGGGCACCACCTTGACTGTAGATGGCGGGATGTTGGCTTAAACATCTGCGCAGGCACACGTGCCCGCGTAAATTTATTGGTACCGTAGTTGCGTGGGCATAAATGCCCACCCTTGTATGATTAGTCACTAACGATTATTCGTTAAGATAAGAGC
Organism: uncultured Thiopseudomonas sp.; assembly: GCA_964385265.1. Lineage (GTDB taxonomy): Bacteria > Pseudomonadota > Gammaproteobacteria > Pseudomonadales > Pseudomonadaceae > Denitrificimonas. The sequence continues at coordinate 10 of CAYLOI010000066.1, read as the reverse complement.
AATTACTGGG
>CAYLOI010000065.1:0-6026 GCA_964385265.1 uncultured Thiopseudomonas sp. | reverse complement strand
CTAACATAAACCAGTAATACATTTTGAAACCCCTTAGGGATTCTCTGAAAAAGCACTTAAGTCATTTAAATCTCTGACTTACAGCAGCAGCTCTTTTAGAGCGTCCTTAACTTCTAGATACAGTTGTCCATTTAAGCTTTAAATAAGCTTAGGAGACATTTTATAAAACTTATTAAACTATCGTGCGATGTGAGAAGTAAGCGAGCTACAGACCGCCGCGCCAGCATTTCTCAAAGAGATGGAGCATCAAGAAGGGGGTAAAGCTAAAACTTGAGGTAAACATAAACCACTTTAGGGTGACTTCGATGCGCGTAGTTTAGCACAAAAGCCCTATCCGACCTAATTTAAAACCGCACAAACCGGCTTTAGCGACTTAATACAAGCCGCTGAAGCGGTCTAAAAGTTGCGTTTATAGAACACATCCAACGAGTTAGCTAAGCCGCTGGCAGCCTCTAAATAAATGCGTTTAGTCAGCTCGTAGCGCAGCGCTAAGGTGCTGGCCGGCTCAAATACACCGACACCATAACGCAAGCTGATGCGCTCACTGATACGCCCGCTGGCCACCACACTTGAGGTTAAACCACTGCCCTCACTTTCTAACAAAAAGTCTTGCACGCCAATGACTTCTGCCAGCTTATTGGTGATCGGCGCAGTCCCCATCAAGCCTAACGCCAAGGCCGCTTGCGCCATAACATTGCCATCTTCACCACCGCCTTGCAGTGGTCGACCCAACAGCAGCCACGATAAAGCTTGCTCTTGGCTCATTGCAGGATTTGAAAATATCTCGCTGCGCGGTTGCGTTGCCGGTCCAGTTAAGCGCAGCCCAGCAGTGACATCACCGGTCACGCGCACCGCTTCAATGTCTAAAAACGGCTGGCTTAAAGGTCCTGCAAACAATAAGCGGGCACGGCGTAATTCCAAACGCTGGCCATAAGCGCGGTAACGGCCATTGAGCAATTCCAGCAGACCGCGGCCAGCCAAGTTATCACCCACTTGTAAGTCGCCGCGTATATCTGCGTTGAGACCAAAACCAGAAAAGCGTAAGCGCTCGGCACCAACATTCACAGTGATATCCATCGCCACCTGTAAACCCGGCTCAGGCTCAGCCTGACCAATCACCCGCGCATCAGAGGAGACGCGCACTGCCTGCTCAGGCAGCTGCGGAATGCTAATTAAGCCTTTGGGCACCGCCACTTCACCGCTGACAAATAAGCGCTGCTCTTTTAAGCTGATATGCAAATCTGGAGCAATTTCAATATTGGCGTAAGGTTCAACATGTAGGGGTAATTGCGCACCTTTCACATCAATATCGACCAGCAACTGCTGCGCCCAATGCACACGGCCTTGAATGCTGCCCGTACCATTATCACCACTGCGCCAGCTGCCGTTAAGCTGCAGTTGCTCACCTTTAATATCAGCGCGCAGCTGTAGCTGCTCAAACGGCACCGGCAGTTCGCCACCACTGAGCTGCGCATCACGTATTTGCACAAAGCCAGTGACATTCGGCGCCAGTAGCGTGCCCGCTAAGTTACCGCGGCCCTCAAGCACACCCTCAACGGTGCTGACTTGGGCGATAAAAGGACGCAGCGCAGACAAGTCCACTTCTTTAATTAAGAAATGGCCACGCAAGTTTTTTTGCTCAGAGCGCGGATCGATATCTGCTGCCAGTTCTAAATGACCACTATCAACACCAGTTAGCTGCACAGTTGACTTGATCGCCTGCTCAGTTAAATCACTGGTGAGCTTTAATGTTTGCCAGGCAAAGGTTTCCCACTCGTCATTATTCTTTACCCGCAACTGGCCTTTGCCAGCATCCAATAGCACATGACCCAGCGGCCCTTTCTCGAGTAATTCAACCTTAAATGCACCGTTAACCTGCCCGGCAATTTGCGCATCCTCGGGCATCCACGGCTGTAAGGTAGCCAGCGGGAAGTTACGCAATTGGTAATCAATCTTAGTTTGCGGCAATAAGCGCTGCTCGTCGGCACACAGACTGGACTGCCCATCTTTTAGACAATGTGCAGCAACCGTCAGCTCGCCGGATTTGCGATAGACAATTGCCGTGGCTTTTTCTAAGGCCCAGTTTTGCTGGTGACTGCTTAACAATAATTGTTGCAACTGGCCCAACCAATCGCCGTCTTGCAGCGCGCCGCTAAGTGTCAGCTCAGTGTCCAACAAAGGGCCTTTGAGTGACAAAGCGCCATTGTGCGCCGCCAACGAGCCTTGCCCATCAATATGCAAGACACCAAACTCTGTTTCACCACTCCAAATGCGCTCAGCATCAAGGCTGAACTGGGCCTGCTGCGCCGCTAATAATTCGCCCTGCAGGCTCAGTTTGCCAACTCGGTTGCCTTGATAGGCGATGCCACGCCCTTCTAGCTGCGCCACCGCTAACGGCTCAGCTAAACTGCCAGACAGCTTAATCGTGCCTTCAGCTTTACCGGCTAAGCCCGGCCACAGTTGTACTAAACGTGGTAAATCCAGCTGCAACTCTGCCGCCAAAGCCTGATCAATCTGCGCGGTGGCAGCGACGTGGTTATCACCAAAACGCAGATCAGCGCGACTGAGCTGCCATAACGGTGTCTCTTGCCCCTGTTGCGTGCCGTGCAAATCCACCGCCAGTTGAGTTAAGGAGCCGCGCAGTTTGCCATTTAGGTCTGCCGTGGCATCCACTTGCAGCTGGCCATCACGCAAATAACCTTGACTATGGATGGCACCAGCCAACTCACCGGGCAACTGTTCAACCCAGTACGCCGGGTTCAGCTTGCTCGCTTGAATATCGGCTAACCACTGCACGCCATCGGCAAAACCAACGCTGGCTGTGCCTTGTAAACGCCCTTGCCCTGCTTCAATCAACAACTCATGCAGCTGCACACGCTCAAGATCGCCGTTAAATGCACTGGTTAGACTAAAGGGGCCAGCGGGACCACTTAAGTCACCATCCAACTGGCCTTGATACGCGCCTGCGTTATAACTGACCTGGCCATTTAAGCTTTGCAGCTGCACCGGAATATCCTCTTGCCCGAGCAAACTGTGCCAAGGGAAACTCTGCCATTGCAGCTGGGCATCGGCTTGCAAGTCACTCTGCCAATCGGCAGTCCCTTGCAGCGCGACATACATGTCTTCGTTGGCACTTAAACGCAGCGCCTGCAGCTGTGCAGCGCTGGCTTTTAGCAGCGCAGCAACACTGAGCTGCATCTGTTCTGCAGTATTGGGCAACTGCGCAAGAGCTGCCAGGTGATAGCCTTTTTGCAGGTTACCTTGCAGCTCGATAATTAAATCAGCCAGTGTCAGAGTCTGGGGCAAGTCCGCTGGTGCTGGAAAGGATGCCACTTTAATTTCCAGCTGTGCCGGCAGATCGGCATCTAACGCTTGCACCTGCCCTTTAAGCACAGCAGCAAGGTAGCCTTGGGTTTGCGCATTAAGGGTTAGATTTTGTACGCTGCCGGTCAATTGCGCTTCAATATCCAGCCCAGGCGCGTCAGGTATAGGTAACTGCGCGTTGAGTTGTAGATCCAGCGGCCAGTCGCCGTGCGGGATAATTTTGCCTTGAGCTTGCAGCGCATAGTCTTGATAGTTCAGGGCAAACTCGCTGATATGAATGCCATCATCCAACCAGCGTGCACGCAAATCCGTATCACTGAGCAGTGACTCGCCATTGAGGATCAACTCGCCCAGTTGCACGCGCTTGACTTCAATACTCAGCGGCAACTTTAACTCCGGCAAAGTGATGCTCGGCTCAGGCTCGGCTGGCGTGTCGGCTTCAGGCAGATTCAACTCAAGGCGCGCCACCTCTAAGGTGTCTAAGCACAGCGCACTGCGCAGTAGGCATGCTGGCCTAAACTGCATATGCACAGTATTGAGCTGCACAGATAAGTCATCCTGCTGCCAATGCAGGTACTCGGCGCGCCAGTCGGTCAGCAACGCACCTTGCCAGCCTTCAACGGTTAAATCTGGCACCTGATTAAGCAACCAGCGGCTGCCTTTTTGCGTCAACAGCAAGCTTGACGTCACGCCCAACAGCACAACAACCAGCAATAAGACACTCAGCACAATGCCAATACTGATGCGCTTCATAACTCAGGCCCCATCGAAAAGTGAATGCGCCAGCCTTTGTCTTCATGCAAGGCATGGGCTAAATCCAAGCGCAAAGGCCCAACCGGTGACACCCAACGCAGGCCAAAACCCACCCCGGTATTCATAGTGTCAGTTAGCGAGTTAAAGGCATTACCTTGATCCACAAAAGTCGCCACTCGCCAGCGCTCAGCAATGCTGTATTGATACTCTAGGCTGCCGGCAAACATATAGCGGCCACCTTCGCGATTGCCTTGCGCATCACGCGGCGACAGCGTTTGATAGTCATAACCGCGCACGCTTTGATCACCGCCAGCAAAAAAGCGCAGCGATGGCGGCACTTTAGAATAGTTGTTGGTGCCAATGGCACCGATTTGCGCGCGCCCAAGCAAGCGGTGTTTGTCAGCAAAGGTCAACAAGCCTCGCGCCAGCCCAGTCACATGTAACACATCCGCATCAGCAATAAAGTCTTGCTTAGCACCGCGCACATCCCACTGCAGGCGGTAGCCTTGGCTTGGATCTAAAGGCGAATCGCTGCGCAACACCGAGTAACCAATACCGGGCATTAAAAAGCTGCTGCGGCCATCTTTGGAGCCGCTACCAAAATCATAGTCTTCTTGCTCCCAGCGTAGCGAGACCACCCTTAGCCATTCGCTGGGCAAACGCGCATGCCATTGCACGCCGAGATTGATTAGGCGACTGTCAGCATCAACCAATTCTTCGCGCTGATAACCACTGGAAAAGCGTACATAGTCGGTCAGTGGCGCTGCCAAAGGGATTTGGTACCAAGTGGAAATGTTTTGTCGCGGCTGGGAAATCTCGCTATCAAAACCCAGCTTATGCCCTCGCGTATTGACCCGATGCCGCTCCCAGCCAAAGCGTCCACGTGGACCCACATCAGTGGAAAAGCCCAAGCCGACACTGAGCGTGCGCGGTTTAATCGCCTCCAAACTAACTTCCACTGGAATATCTATAGGGCCATCAACAGTGCCCACCGCATCCACCCGCACCTGTTGAAAGTAGCCAGTAGATTGTAAGTTTTGACTCAGCTTAGCCACCAGCGCCGAGCTATAGGGCGTACCTGGAGTAAAGGGTAATAAGCGCTCTAGTAATTCTGGGTCAATTTTTGCTTGCTCGGAGAAATGCACTTCACCCAAGCGGTAACGTGGCCCACTGTCAAAGATCAGATTGATATCTGCCGTACCAATTTGCGGATCAATCAATATTTCACTTTGCTTGAATTGTGCAGCAAAAAAACCAAAACGCAGCGCTTGGTTCTGCAACATGCTTTTCACATCGTCATAGGCGCTGTGATCTAGGCGCGCGCCTACCTGCAAGCGTTTATCATCCGCAACAGAAAAGGCCGGTAACTCAGCCGCCTCACCTTTGACTTGAATATTAACGCTACGCAAACGCACCGGATCACCACGCGCCACTTCAACATACAAAATTGGCTCTTCATCATCACTGATACGTACAACAATTTGCGCCTGGTAATAACCCAACGCCTGACTGGCCAATTGCGCTTGGCGCTGCACTGCTCGTTTGGCAGCCTGCAAGGTACGCCGGTCACCTTGCGCCAGATCACCTATATAGGCCTCAATGTTTTTCTTTAACAGGCTGCTTTTTGGCGTCACCGTCACCTGTACACGCTCTGCTGCAAATACCGAGGCAGCCAGCAGCAACAGTAGGCAAAGCAACAGCGTGCGGGCTAAAGATAAGGGATTAATATACATAGCAGCTCATCGTGGTCGGTGTAAAATATTGGCTAAGATCAGCAGCGCGGTGGATAGCGTTAACAGCAGAATCAATTGTCGTAAGGTTAATCTCCGCATGCCGTACTTATACCCATAAGTGTTTTCGATCAATCTATAAAGTCATCAAGAGAACACAAGGGTGACAGCCAATCGCCCGTTCTCTCTATTCTAATAACCCAGCAACTATAGACGCTA
>CAYLOI010000064.1:0-6324 GCA_964385265.1 uncultured Thiopseudomonas sp. | reverse complement strand
CCAGTAATTGCTCTTATCTTAACGAATAATCGTTAGTGACTAATCATACAAGGGCATCAATGGATAAGCGTGAAATAACCAAGCATCGTTTACTTGGCGCATATGCGGGCTGAACTAATGATCGCTCAACAATACGGCATACGCAAAATATTCACACTATGACTTTTTGTTGTTATTGAGTCTTAGTTAAATCATTCTAAACACAAACATCGCGCAAAGAAACTAAAGTTTGGCTGATAATGCCTTTCATTATGCTACAGCCTTCGGCCAGCATACAGACAGCAAGGCAAGACTCATAACGCAAAAGGACCATATCCAAACTTTTTAACCATTATAAAAAAACCACCCGAAGGTGGTTTTAAAGTACTGCCGTTGACTTAATAGTACGGTTTAGCCTGGCTGACCGTCCACGCGCGCCTGCCACAGCATGGGAGCATAACTCCATAAATACATGGCAAAACTTAAAGCCCAACATAGTGCCGCTACCCAGAGACCTGGAATATAAGCCCAATCAACTAAAACTACTCGCGCTAGAGCACCAAGGTTAAATAAAGCAAAAGCCCATGTCATAGATGCTGGCGGCTGCAGTTTTCGACCAGTATGTCCCAAGGTCACACGAGCCATCATGCCTAAAATAAGGCCGCCCATCGCGCCTACAGTCAGCGAATGCACGGCAAGACTCATATTGGCAAACACTGAAAAATGCCACAACGCCATCGCTACGCAAGCAACAGCCATCCAAGCATAGGCAATGTGCAGCGACCAGAGCAAAGGAACACCCCAAATACCCGAGTCATACCAGCGCGCAAGACGAATCAACTGGCCCACAGCCAAGGCTGCAAAGATAAGCCCCATCAGTACTGATGGCTGCATCGCCCAACCCAGTATCAGGGTAATGGAGACTAAAGCAGTGCCAATCAATAATGACCAGTCAAGCTTTGGCCAGGCAGTTACACCATCTTTGCGTAGCAGCCCGCGCTGGGTAAAGAATGGAATAACGCGCCCACCAATCATGGTCATAATCGCCGCAACGAACCACACGCCACCTACTGTTGCTTGACGCTGCAGCTGATCATTACCTGTAGCTATGCCATATAAAGTTACACCGTTAGCAATCGCCATCAGGCTCAACACCACCACCAGCGGGTAATTACGCACCTGGCGTACCGGCCAAACACTGCGGGCCATTTGCGCGGCAACCAAAGGCAAAAACAAAAAGTCTAACAGCACAGCACACCACATTGGCGCGCCCAGTAGCCACGCAACACGTGCGGCAACCCATAATGCGGTTAAAACCATTAAAGGCTTATTCGACAATCCAGGGAAACCTGTCCAGTTCTGTACTGCTGTCAACAAGAAGCCGGCAATAATTGCTGTAGCAAAACCAAACAACAACTCATGGCGATGCCATGCTAGCCAACCGCCTGTTGGCTGCCAATCAACAAACCAGCCGTTTAACGCCATGATCCACAAAGGAATCGCCAGCATAGCTAAAACGCTGCCTAGCAAGAAAAAAGGCCGAAAGCCCAAGCGAAAAAAAGGCACTATAGCTAATGCCTTGCGCCGATCATGTAGTTGCACTGTCATTCTCCTCAGCTTGACCAGAAAGCTTTCAGCTACTGGCACAGCATATGTTTACGGTGTGACCCACAGCATAGCCCTGTTAATAAGAATTGTTACTAGATCAGAATCAAGAACAACAATATCTTTTTAATAACCATGCAAAACAGTCTGAATTACAGGCATAAAAAAACCGCCAAGCAGTCGCTGAACTGCTGAGCGGTTTTTGTTATCAGGCTAAGTGATTAATTCAAGCCTTCAATGTAGCTTGATAACGCCTTAATATCTTTGTTGCTTAGCTTAGCAGCGATACTACGCATAATCATAGCATCACCATCGTTGTTACGATCGCCCTCACGAAAATCTGTCAACTGCTTTTGAGTGTAAGCTGCATGCTGACCATTGAGTTTGGGGTAAATTGCTAAGTCAAGACCCTCACCGTTTGGTGAGTGGCAGCCAGTACATGCAGGCATTCCATCAGCCAACTTACCGCCCCTATACAAGCTTTCGCCACGCTCAACCAATTCAGGATCTGCTGCACCAATGGTGCCTTTTTGACTGCTGTACCATGCAGAAATGTCTTTTAAATCCTGCTCCGTCATTGCATCAAGCATGCCCGTCATTTCAACAACAGGACGCTCTCCGGATTTAATATCCAGCATTTGCTTGAATAAATAACGCTCACCTTGACCAGCAAGCTTTGGAAAGTTCGGCAGCATGCTATTCCCATCAAGGTTATGGCAAGCAGAACACATGGCAATTTTACCTTGACCTGCAGCAGCATCTCCTGCGGCATGGGCTAAACCACTGATGCCCAAGGTCAATAACAGACTTACAAACAATTTGTTCATCAGCTCTTCCAACTACGGCTAAAAATTATTTTCCCAAAATAACGCGAGTCGTGATGTTGACCTCACGTATCTTGGCGCTTATAAATTATGCAAACAGTACCACAAATTACCGCACAGACAACCTTTTACAGATACATCTACGCCAATGAGTACATACAGTCCTAGGCATTATATACTGCCCAGACCAAAACGGAAACGACACCTCTTGCCGCACCTTACTCTTGGATAATTTATGCAGCCTAAAAACCCCATTATTGGCCTATGCCAACAAGCCACTTTCTTGACCAGCGCCGCGCGCGTTGAACAGTGCCCTATCGATGAAGGCTACGAAGTTGCCTTTGCTGGCCGCTCCAATGCTGGCAAATCGAGTGCGCTCAACACCTTAACGCGCGCCAGTTTAGCACGCACATCAAAAACACCCGGGCGCACTCAGCTGCTCAATTTTTTCAGCCTTGATGAAGATCGTCGTTTGGTTGACTTGCCTGGTTACGGTTATGCCAAAGTACCGATTCCGCTGAAGTTACACTGGCAGCGCCACCTAGAAGCTTACTTAGGCAGCCGCACCAGCCTGATGGGCTTGATCTTAATGATGGACATTCGCCACCCGCTCACGCCTTTCGACTGTTTAATGCTGGATTGGGCTGCAGGCAGTAAAATGCCAATGCATATTTTGCTGACTAAGGCTGACAAACTGACATTTGGCGCAGCTAAAGCGGCACTGCTAAAAACCCAAAAAGATATTCAGCAAAGATGGGGTGATGCGGCCACAATCCAGCTGTTTTCATCTACCAAGCGCCTTGGCATTGTTGAGGCTCAACATGTCTTAGCAAGCTGGCTACAACTGCTGACCACGACTGAACCTACAGACGATTTAAATGAAGCCGCTGAGGAAACCCTAGAGTCTTAGACACTAATACTGACCAACGCTGCTCAGCAGCGTTCGAGAAGCTAAATTGCCAGCCCAGATACGCCGCATACTTGTGTTCTTACGCTAAAAGCTGCGTCCTAAGTTTAGATACAGCGCACTTTCATCGTCATCATTAAAGCCATAACTGAAGTTGAGCGGCCCTAGCGGTGTATCAACCGCAACAAACACACTCATAGCATTGATATAACCACTGTCGATGTCGTTGACCTGATTCCAAACACGACCACGCTCCAGTGACAGGCCCGCATAGACAGGCAAGCCCAAAGAAAAAGCACGCACGGGCGTTAAACGCCGGTAATACACGATCCGGCCAATACTGACATTCTGGCCTGCTAAAGCATTTTCTCGATAACCGGATAACTGTTGCGCACCACCAATCTGGTAACTGGAAGAGACAACCTCTTTAGCGTCCAAAGTTCGCGCATAGCGTCCGCCTACAATCCACGTATTATGACCCCAATTCAGCGGTTTATTGAGCTCAATGAGCCACTGTCGATAACGCTCATCTGAGCCCAATTCAGTGGCATGCTGCAACGCTGAGACGCGCAACTCTTCACCGCGCGTCGGAAAATTCACATTGTCTAAACTGTCAAAAGCATATTGCAGGTTGTAATAACCTTCTTTGAAACTAAATTCAGGTAAATCTTGTTCACCTATACGCACATCCGCATCACCCCAACCTGAGCCTAGACCAAAACGTATTTCAGCATTGGTGGAGATTTGCCGACCCAGATTGACGCCATAACGCACGCGTTGCACACGGTATTCTGCAATCGGATCACCGTTGTCTCTAAATTTAATATTACGCACTTCGCCATGCAGCCAGGGTGACACAAAGTAGCGCGAACCAATATCTAGCGGCTGATAAAACTCGGTATATAATTCTTGATGATCTCCTAACTGCATGCGTGTCAGCCATTCAGCACCTAAGCGATTGAGGCCATTCATACGGAAACTTGCGCCAATGTTAAACACACTGTCACCGCGTAAATCATCAGAAAGATTGAGCCCCAAACGCAAATAGTCAGTACCGGTTTGTTTATCTGTCGCAGTGATAACCAATGCATTGCCACCCTTCTCAGGCTGTAGCCGGTACTCAACTCGATCAAAATATTCCAAGCCATACAGCGTGCCCATATCTTTTTGCAGCTGCTGCAAGTCCAAGGGCTCATCGAGCGGCTGGCGAATATAATAACGAATCACGCCATCACCCACTTTCGAGGTGTTGTGGATACGTACAGAGGTAATCAGCGGGGCTTGCTTAGGTTTTTTAAGATTACTGGGTAATCTTGGCTGCTCTTGCAGGGGCTGCGCCAAGTCAGCAAAGCGCCACTGTAGCGCTTCAGTCGCACGGTAACCCGCATCCATCATCTCTTGCGCACGCGCAAAATCAGTAAGCGCAAAGCCAGCCAGCATCGGCTGCACTAAAATATCATCGGCCTCTAAGGTGGCCAATTGCGCCTCTGAGTTGCGCCGCGTAAGTAAAGCTACCGACTGATTTAAGATATCAAACACTGTGTGCAAGGACTCAGTCGCGGCTAAGGGCGAACCAATATCCACCACAATTACCCGGTCAACCCCCATCTGTTTGGCGATATCCACAGGAATATTATTCGAAATGCCACCATCGACCAGTAGCTGACCATCGACCTCAACGGGGGTTAAGATCGCCGGAATCGACATGCTCGCGCGCACTGCCAATGCCAGATGCCCTTGGGCAAACACCACTGTTTCACCCGTAGCGATATCGGCTGCTACCGCACGAAAAGGAATTGGCAGTTGATCAAAATCTTCCACCGCGCCGACACGAGCAAACAACTTCTCTAACAGCAGGGCTAGATTTTGCCCTTGCAATACGCCCAATGGTAAGCCAAGGGTGCCATCATCGCGAAAACTAAGCTTTTGCTTTACCAAAAAATCACGATCATCTTGTTTACGGCGAAACGGAATATCTTCACGCGCCGGTGCGTCTGATAAGGCTTGCTGCCAATTCAGGCTAATCGCCAGCTTTTCTAATTCAGCAACACTATAACCTGCCGCATACAAACCACCGACCACCGCCCCCATACTGGTACCGGCAATTGCATCAATAACCACGCCCTGCTCTTCTAGCGCTTTGAGCACACCAATGTGCGCCAAACCCCGGGCGGCACCGCCGGACAGTACCAGTCCTACACGCTCTCGCTCGGCGACTGACTCAGCAAAAGCTGTATTGATAAGTGCAATGAGCAAAAAACAAGCACATACTTTTAAAAATTGACGCATAAGCTCTGTCTCAAAATAACAACATAAAAATACTGCACAGTGGATCAACTCACCTGTGACACATCACTATGCCTGACAAAGTTCGCAACACTGCAAATATAACCAGAAATTTGTGCAGTAAGACCTATTTCCAATCTCGAACTGAGATTGTACAGCCAGCAACTGCTCTGCCAAATCAAAGAAAGACACTGCTCAGATAGCTTTTTTGATAGCGACAACTGGCAAATGCTCGTTATGCGAGACGGATAAAAACTCAAATCGCAGATACAAAAAAGCCCCGCATTTCTGCGAGGCCTTTTAAAATGGTGCCGGCACCAAGAGTCGAACTCGGGACCTACTGATTACAAGTCAAAATGCCAAGCACCCCTTTTTAAGGGTTGAAAACTCCTCACATACTCAGGTTTAAAAGCACCTCTCAGATTTCTTTCTGTGAGGTAGTCATGAAAAAAGTAGCTGTTATTTCCACTAAAGGTGGCGTAGGTAAAACCACAACAGCAGTCAACTTAGCAGCTATTGCTGCCGATGCAGGGAAGCGCGTCCTGCTTCTTGACTTAGATATTCAACCAACTCTGTCCAGTTATTTCCACCTAGAAGCTGAAGCTGATGGTGGCATATTTCAGCTCGTTGGCTTCAACGAGACACGCCACAGCGAAATCATCTCCGGTACCTCCATACCGAATCTTCATGTCATCAAGTCAAATGATGATCAGGGCCAGCTGA
>CAYLOI010000063.1:0-7246 GCA_964385265.1 uncultured Thiopseudomonas sp. | reverse complement strand
GAGCGCTCACGCCAATTATAACCAAAGGCCAAGCAAAACATACCAATGGTGATTAGGGTCGTCATAACGTTGAGGGGATTGTCCATACAGGTCCTTACTAATACGCACTAGATAAATGGGTGACGGTACCACTGGCGCCGGTCGAGAGTTGAGCAATCATACTTTCTTGCAGTGCGTGGCACAGGTCTGGATCAGACAAGGGCAAGCCTTCGGCGTCAGTGATAAAAAACACATCTTCAATGCGCTCGCCAAGGGTAATGATTTTTGCATTGACCACGGCCAGATTAAATTCAAGAAAGATTCCCGCAATGCGCGCCAATAAGCCTGGGCGATCTGGCGCAATCACTTCCACGATCGTATAAGGACGCTGTGCATCATTATGGATGGTAATTTGCGGGGTGAAAGAGAAGTGCTTGAGTTGACGCGGTACGCGGCGCTGAATAATCGCAGGATAATCCTCAGGGTTGCGCAGTGCCGCGGTTAAACCGGCGCGAATCTCCTGAATACGCTCAGGGTCATCACCAATACGATCACCGGCTGCATCCAACACAATATAGGTTTCAATACTGAAATGCCCTTTAGAGGTCATAATCCGAGCGTCTAAAGTACTTAGATCAAGCTGATCAAGGGCGGCTACAGTTACCGCGAAAAAGTCGTGCCGATGCGCACCATAGACAAATATTTGCGTGCCGCCATCGTATTCGCGTTGTGTGGTTTCGCGCACCAGTACCAGCGGCTCAAGATGATCTTTATGCTGCAAAATAGCCACGCTGTGCCAAGCAATATCACCGGCGCTGTGGCGCAAAAAGTAATCATCACCCAGATGGTTCCAGAGCTGCTCAACTGCTTCAAGGTCAGCGCCTTCTTCGCTGAGCAAGCTTAATGCAGTGGCTTGGCGCGTGGTGATTTGCTCTTCACGTTCCAGCGGGTTTTCTAAGCCGCGACGCAGAGCACGGCGGGTTTCGCTGTAGAGTTGACGCAACAGCTGAGCGCGCCAAGAGTTCCATAGCGTTGGGTTGGTGGCATTGATATCGGCAACCGTCAGTACATACAGATAATCTAAGCGTACTTGATCGCCAACCAGGAGAGCGAAGTTGTAAATTTCTTCCGGGTCAGAGATGTCTTTACGCTGCGCAGTGACTGACATGACCAAATGATTGCGTACCAACCAGCTGATTAAGCGCGTATCCCAAGCAGCTAACTTATGCAGCTTGCCGAAGTCTTCGGCAATCTCTGCGCCCAGTAGCGAGTGATTACCACCGCGGCCTTTACCAATATCATGAAATAGGCCAGCCAAATAAATCAACTCAGGTTTAGGCAGGCGACTCATTATGGCGCTGGCTAAGGAGTATTTCTCAGCAAAATCGGGGTGACGTAGCTTACGCAGGTGCTTAATCAGATTCAGGGTATGCGCATCGACAGTATAAATATGAAACAGGTCGTGCTGCATTTGCCCAACAATATGGCCAAATTCAGGCAGATAGCGACCTAAGATTCCATAGCGGTTCATCCGCCGTAGATTCATATGGATGCCTTCTGCGCTGTGGAATAAATCTAAAAACAAATTGATATTGCGCTCATCGTGGCGAAACGCATCATCAATTAAATAGCGATGGTCGCGCAGCAGGCGAATGGTTTGCGAGCGCACCCCTTTGATTGCAGGGTGTTGGGCCAATAGTACAAAAACTTCCAAAATCGCTGAGGGCGTATCGCTAAACACATAAGGGTTACAGGCTTCAAGGTAGCCGCCACGAATGCGAAAGCGTTGGTTAATCGGTGTGGGTATATCGCTGCTATCAGCACGCACAATGGTTTCTTCAAAATACTGATTGATCAGATCAGACAACTGCGAAATACCCATCACCACACGGTAATATTTCTGCATAAAGTGTTCGATGGCGGGCTTGTTGTCATCATCTGCATAGCCGAACAGTTGGGCGATTTTGTGCTGGTAGTCGAGCAGCAAACGGTCTTCATTACGCCCAGATAACATGTGCAGGGCGTAGCGGACTTGCCATAAAAACGCCCGCGCGTTAGCCAGTAAACGGTACTCGCCCTCAGTTAAAAACCCCGGAGCTTCCAAACTGCTGAGAGTGCGCATACCAAAGCGGCGACGGGCGATCCACATAATGGTTTGCACATCGCGCAAACCTCCGGGAGAGCCTTTTACGTTGGGCTCAAGGTTGTATTCGGTATCGTTATATTTGTTATGGCGCTCACGCTGTTCGTTTTGTTTGCCAATAAAAAACTGCTCACTGGGCCACATATGCTGTGGGCCAATGCGCTCACGCATGCTATCGAGCAGCTGTTTTTCACCGGCCACTAAACGGCTTTCTAGCAGGTTGGTGATGATGGTTAAATCATTGCGCGCTTCATCTGCACACTGCTGCAAGGTGCGCACACTGTGCCCCACTTCAAGGCCGATATCCCATAAAAAAGTGAGAAAGCTTGCAATGTACTCATGCAGGTGCTGACTTTCTTCATGCTCGAGCAGAATCAGTAAATCAATATCTGAATGCGGATGCAGTTCGCCACGACCATAGCCGCCGACTGCAACCAAGGCGATATTACAGGCACCGGCAGGGCAGCTTTGCGCCGACCACGCATGGCTCAGCAGTTGATCAATAAACCAAGCACGGGCGTGGACCAGATCATGGATGTCGTGCTGATCGAGAAAACGCTGATCCAGCACCATCCGAGCATGCTCGATGGCGCTGCGGTAAATAGGCAGTTGCTGGGGGTGCTCATCCAGTTTGCGCTGAAAAGCGTCTGGGTCAAACAGTTCAAGATCCATGGACAGCATGTTCAACACCTCGTGCAGTCAGCAATGATTAACAGGATGACAGGGCGTGTAACAAGATGAGTACGGCCCTGTGCTAGCTATTCCGTCTGCCCAGTGCTGGGTCGATAAGCACTCGGCAGGCGTGCGCAAATTAAGACGATGTCGCTGGGAAGGTTTCGTCGTTACGCAAGGTAAAAATCTCATAGCCGTCAGCCGTCACCACTAAGGTGTGCTCCCACTGTGCGGTGAGTTTGCGGTCTTTAGTGATAGCGGTCCAGCCGTCACCAAGCAAGCGCGTCTCTTTTTTACCCAGATTGATCATCGGCTCAATGGTAAAGGTCATGCCTTCTTTAAGCTCAAGACCGGTACCGGCTTTGCCGTAGTGCAAAATCTGTGGCTCTTCATGGAACACAGTACCAATGCCGTGGCCGCAGTATTCACGCACCACTGAGTAGCCGTTGCTTTCCGCATGCTTTTGAATGACTTCACCAATGTCACCCAAACGCGTGCCGGGGCGCACGATCTCAATGCCTTTGTACAAGCATTCTTGGGTCACTTGGCACAGACGGTTAGCCCATTCTGGGGTATTACCGACTAAATACATTTTGCTGGTGTCACCAAAGTAGCCATCTTTAATCACGGTGATATCAATATTGATGATATCGCCATCTTTCAAAGGCTTGTCATTGGGAATGCCGTGACAAACCACGTGGTTAACCGAGGTACAGATTGATTTAGGGAAGCCGTTGTAATTAAGCGGCGCTGGAATGGCTTTTTGCACATTGACAATATAGTCGTGGCAGAGGGTGTTGAGCTCATCGGTGGTCACGCCAACTTGTACGTGCTCCTCAATCATCTCTAGCACTTGGGCAGCCAAACGGCCTGCGATGCGCATTTTCGCGATGTCGTCAGGGGTCTTAATAGAAACGGTCATGCAATCCTCTAAGCGTAGATCACGCAGAAGTGAACAATAGAAGCAGCAATTCTAACAGACATCGACGATTCTGTGCGCGGCGCTGTGCTTGGTGTGGCTTTGTTAGCTCTGATTGCGCATTAAAGCACGCACGGCAAAGCGGTTGGGATGGCAATGTTGCGCCAGCTCCAAAGGCAAAGGTAAGGGCTCAGCGCAGACCCAAGCGGCCAGTAATTCGCCCGCCAATGGCGCACTGAGCAAGCCGCGTGAACCATGTGCAGTGTTTACATACAAACCCTTGTGCCATGGACAGGGCTGGGTTAACGGCAGGCGTGCATCTTTGCGCAGATCAGCATAGGTCTGGATAAGTGCATCATGCTGCGCAACCGGGCCGACTAACGGCAGATAGTCAATGCTGGTGCAGCGAAACGCCGCATGGCCTTTAAGCGTGGCCACATCGATGGAGTCTGTTGCCAGGTGTAATTTAAATGAGGGCGCCAGCTCATGCAGTAAGGCTAGGTTGCTGCGGTGCTCGGCTAATGTCGCCTCTTGGCTGTCATCGGCAAAGTTAAAGCTGGCGCCAATAGTATGAGTGTGGTGCCGTGCGGGAGAAATATAACCGTTAGCGCAGACCACTGTTTTTATCGACTGACTGGCGGCTGTGGCCGGCAACTGCGTGGTTTGCCCACGTACGCGACTCAGTGGCAAATGCTGGGTTTGGCTAAACTGCGCAACATTGGCGGCATTACACAGCACCACCACTGGCGCTGTAGCAATTTGCGTGTTCTCTGCATGCACCTGCCATTGCTCATCGTCTCGAGTAAGGCCGATGGCCTGCTGGTTGTTCTTTATGGTGATTAAAGGATGCTGACTGAGCGCCTGGCACAATGCCGGCGGATTGACCCAGCCGGTTTCTGGATAAAACACCCCACCGTGTTCCAATGCGACACCTGCCAGTTGACTGGCTTGTTGCGCATCAACCGCGTGCAGTAAAGATTCAGGAAAGTGTGTGCTTAGAGCATCAAGACGTTTTTGCTCTTTGTCGTTAAAGCCCAACTGTAAAATGCCGCAGATGTCCCAATCGCTTTTATCCAACGTGGCGGTTGAATGATTTGCCGTTTGTTGCGCGCTGCGCGCTTCTAACAAACGCCGGCTGTAACCAAAACCGGAAAGAATAAAGCGTGACAGGGCGGTGGCATGCGCTGACAGTTTTAAATACAAAATGCCCTGCGCATTGCCAGAGGCTTCTTGAGCAATCTGCTCATGCTGCTCAATTAAAGTCACGCGCCAACCACGCGCGGCGAGGCTGGCGGCGCTGGCGCAACCGGCGATGCCTGCACCGATGACAATGGCGTGGCGTTGCTCGATGGGCAATTGAGATTGTGTTGGACGGGCGAACCACGGTGTGGTGTTTTTGCCGGTAGCGACAGCCATGTCTAGGGGTTGAAAGCGCCCTGCAAGCATTTCACGTTTATGGCCAAAACCGGCGACACGCTCAACTGCATAACCAGCCGCGAGTAAACCACGGCGCACAAAACCTGCGCTGGTAAAAGTCGCTAGCGTGGTGCCTGGATGAGCCAGTCGCGCCAGTTGCGCAAATACCTGCTCATTCCACATCTCAGGGTTTTTTGCAGGGGCAAAACCATCAAGAAACCACGCATCAACCTTGCCGTCCAGTTGCTGCAGCATTTCTAGTGCATCACCAATCAGTAAGGTCAGACTGATGCGTCCACCGGCCAGCTGCAGGTGCTGAAAGCCTGAGTGAATGGCGAGGTACTGCTGCAGTAATTGTTCGCGCAACTCACTGAGTTCGGGCCATAGGGCTAAGGCTTGCGCAAGGTCGCTGCGTTGTAAGGGATGCTTTTCTACGCTGATAAACTGCAGGCGGGCACCGGCTGGCGCATGGGCTAAAAAACACTGCCAAGCATTTAAGAAGTTTAAGCCAGTGCCAAAGCCGGTTTCGCCAATCACAAAGGTGTCGCCGTCATTTAATCCGGCAAAACGTTCAGCCAGTTGGTTGTGCTGAATAAACACATGCTGCGATTCGGCTAAGCCTGAGGCTCTAGAAAAATACACATCATCAAATTGTCTGGATAGAGGCTGGCCGTGTTCGTCCCAATTTATCTCTGCGTGATCAATGCTTGCCATTGTTGTGCCTTTATCTAATCAAGTGGTGATAACTGTCTCTGAACTGTTGCGCTGCAGTGCGGCATGCTTTTTGCAGAACTCTTATCAATACAGTTGAAATGACTGATTTTTGACGTTTTGAGTTGAGTACCTGCCATGACTGCTCGGTTAACCTTCCAGCCAAATCTATTAAATCCTATTGCCGATGATGCACCTGTGGTGACCGAGCTGCAAACACAGCTGGCGCAGTTTACTCGCTTGAGTGAGCAATTTGCAGGCTCTTTACAATCGATGCAGGCACGCTACAACCAGGTGCAGGATGAGTTGGCAGAGGTCAGCGCGCAGCGTTTACAGGAATTGGCAGAAAAAGAGCGCTTAGCCCAGCGTTTACAGCAAATTTTAGATGTGTTGCCCGGCGCAGTAGTGATTGTTGACGGTCAGGGCCTGATTAAAGAAGCCAATCCAGCGGCGACTGCGTTGCTCGGCGTGCCCTTGCTCGGCGTGTTATGGCGCCAGGTGATTGTCCAGTGTTTTGTGCACCGCGCCGATGATGGGCATGAGGTGTCGTTGCACAATGGCCGGCGCGTTTCTATTGCTTTGCAAGCGTTGCCCAATGAACCCGGCCAGCTGATTATGCTCACTGATATGACCGATACTCGTCGCTTGCAGGCCGAGTTGGCGCAGCATGAGCGTTTGTCAGCACTGGGTAAAATGACCGCAGCCTTAGCCCATCAGATTCGTACGCCTTTATCAGCAGCCATGCTGTATGCCAGTCACTTGACTGAAAACAGCTTAAACCCTGAGTTGCAGCAGCGTTTTGCCGGACGCTTACAAGATCGCCTGCATGAGTTGGAGCGGCAAGTGCGTGATATGTTGCTGTTTGCCCGTGGTCCTTTACCGCGCGAGCAACGCAGCAGTGTCGCGCAACTCTGGCACGCCTTGCAGGAATCAGCAGAGGCGCATCTGCGAGAACATCGCGTGCGCTGGCAGTGTGATGTGCCTGATGCGCAGCAGCTTGGTGTTCTGTGTAATCAGGATGTTCTGCTTGGCGCTTTACTGAACTTATTGCATAACAGCGCGCAATCCGCGGCGCAGCCTGTGTCAATCAAAGTACATGTCTATCTGCGCGAGAATGTATTGCGCTTGGTGGTCACGGATAACGGTGAAGGCATGAATGCCGAGCTGTTAGAGCAGGTGCAAGAATCATTTTTTACCCGCAAAAGTAACGGCACGGGCCTTGGCTTGATGGTGGTGCGCGCGGTGGCCGAGGCGCATCAGGGGCGTTTTGTGTTGCGCTCGAAACTGGGGCGTGGCACTTGGGCTCTAGTCGAGTTGCCCTTGTTGGCTGACTTTTCTGTTACTGCGAATGAATCAACTGCAATGACTGCTGAAAATACTGCGCAGGTGTTTGCTGGAGGTTATCA
>CAYLOI010000062.1:0-8047 GCA_964385265.1 uncultured Thiopseudomonas sp. | reverse complement strand
ATGTAGTGGTTTTTGCCGGCATTGGGACAGTCGCCCTTATGGTCGCTTTCTTTTTTGGTCTATATTATTTTGTTAAAAGAGAAGAACAGAATCGCAAGTCGAACTGATCTTTTTTAACACCCCAGGCACGCAAGGCAATTTGGGCAACATCAGTTGCCCTTTTTTTTGCCTTTAGATTAATACTGCTTCGTGTGCTTGCAAGCAGTAATCAGTCCTGATGTAGCTGTTTAATTGGGTATGTGCCGATTGATCAGAGCGCGTAAAGCCGCAGGTTTGACCGGTTTAGCTAAAAAGCTCAACCCGGCAGCATGTATTTGTTTCAAGAGTTCAGGGCGGCCGTCAGCGCTGATAACAATACCGGGCACGGGAGCGTTCATTTGTTCGCGTAACCACAGCATAAGAGCAATTCCAGTGTCGCCACCGTCGAGGTGGAAATCCACCAAAGCCAAGTCAGGCGTTATGCCTTGCTCAATCATGCTGGCGCACTCCTCACGGTTACTCGCAGTAATAACTTCGCAGCCCCAGCGCGATAATAGGCTGTGCATGCCGGCTAAAATACTGCTCTCATTGTCAATGCAAAGGACGCGCAAACCGGCTAATGGTTGTAATGACGAGGTATCGGATTTAACGGGCGCAGTGCTGCTGTTTAGATGCCCGTGGAACATAGGTACGGTGATGCTAAAAACACTGCCTTTCTCTAACCAAGAACGCACTTCAATGTGGTGGCCCAGCACTTTACTGAGTCCGTCGGCAATTGCCAGACCCAGCCCTAAACCTTTTTCTTCGCGGGTCTGGTGGCTGTCCAAGCGCTTAAATTCTTCAAAAATAAATTGCAATTTGTCTTCTGGAATACCTTGCCCTCGATCCCACACATCAATGCGTACATTGCTACCTTTACGCCTTACGCCGAGCAATACACTGCCGTTAGCATAGCGAAATGCATTGGTGAGAAAGTTTTGCACAATACGCCGTAACAGTCTGGGGTCGCTGATAATGTTGAGCGATGTGCTGCGCAAACGAAAATCAATACCTTGTTGCTCGGCTAAAGCGGTGAATTCAGCACCGAGGGCTTCCAGCCAAGGCCCTAACGCTAAGGGTTGGCAGTGAGGGGTGATGCGACCACTTTCTAGGCGTGAAATATCTAGCAAATCACTGATTAAATCTTCTGCTGAGCGTAGCGAGCTATCTAGGTTTTTAACCAGCTCTTGCGCATCATCAGGTAGTGCTTCTTGGTGCGAGAGTGCTGCTGAGAACAAGCGTGCAGCATTTAAGGGCTGCATAAGGTCATGGCTAACTGCTGCTAAAAAGCGGGTTTTAGATTGGTTGGCATTTTCAGCAACATGCTTGGCGTCACTTAATGCAATATTGAGTTGTGAGAGCTCAAAGGTACGCTCGCTGACGCGCTGCTCAAGACTTTCATTGGCTTCTTTCAAAGCTTTTTCTGCCTCGCGGAACGCTGTGATGTCGGTAAAACTCATCACAAAACCGCCACCGGGCATGGGGTTGCCAATCAGTTCAATCACGCGGCCATTGGGAAACAAACGCTCGGAGGTGTGCGCATTACCTTGGCGCATCCAGTGCAGACGCTTATTAACATGCATATCAACATCGCCGTCCCCACACAGGCCGTTTTTGGCGTTGTGGCGAATAATATCGGCAATCGGCCGACCCACTTGAATTAAGTCTTCGGGGTAATTAAACAGTTTTAGGTAACGGCTGTTCCATGCGACCAAGCGCAGCGAACGGTCCACTACGCTGATGCCTTGTGTGATGTTTTCAATAGCGCCTTGCAGTAGGGTGCGGTTGAACTGCAAAACCTCAGATGCTTCGCCAACGATGCGCACCACGTCTTCCACATACATCTCGCGTCCTTCAATCGCCGCCTTAACCACAACTCGCGTCGATGAAGCGCCGAGTACACCGGTCAGTAGGCGTTCAGTATGGGCAACCCATTCACTGCTGGCGGTTTCTATCGGGTTAAAGTCCAAACCTTTCTTGTAGGCGAAGCGAATAAAACTCTGTTTGGCGCGATCCTCTCCGACAAAGCGACCGGCTAATGTCAGTAAATCGTTTATTTGTACCGTGAAAGTTTGCCGGCTGCCCACATGCTGGCCGATAAAGCGGCTGGCTTGCCAATGTTCAGATACACGAGTTTTGGAAAATAAAGACACCAAAACAAAGAGTAAAAAGTTACCGCTTAGCGAAAGTACAACGCCCATGGTTAATGGATCGATGGGCAGTCCAAACGGCTCGCTGGATAACCATGTTAAGCCTGGGAATGAGGTCAGTGCCCAGCCAGTACTGCCAGCAATTAAAGGTAAAACAAGGGTGTAGGCCCATAAAATAGAACCTGCAATGAGTCCGGCAAACACGCCTTGGCGATTGGCTTGTTTCCAGATCAAAGCACCGAGCATAGCCGGTGCCAGTTGGGTCAGCGCGGCAAAGGCAATCTGGCCGATGGTGGCCAGACTGGTGTTAGCAGCCAGCAAGCGATAACTGGTATATGCCAGCAATAAAATAATAATAATGCTTAGTCGCCGAGCAGTGAGCATCCAGTAACGAAATGCTTCAAAAGGTCGGTCGGTAGTGCGTGCAGCCAGCATTGAGGGCAGTAAAATATGGTTGGAAATCATAATCGAGAGGGTAACTGCTGCGACAATAACCATACCGGTTGCTGCTGAGGCGCCACCAATAAAGGCGATAATGGCCAAGGTTGGATTGCCCTCGGCCAACGGTAGACTGATTACAAATGAGTCAGGCACCACTGATGTGGGTAAACGCAATTGGCCAGCCAGAGCTATGGGTACGATAAATAGGGCAACCAGTAGCAAGTAAGCGGGGAACACCCAGCGCGCTATGCGTAAATCGGTATAGTCATTGTTTTCTACCACCGTCACATGAAATTGTCGCGGCAGGGTATAAATGGCCATCATCGCCACGCACGTTTGCACAATCATGGCTGGCCAATTGGTCGTCTCATTCCAGTAGGCCTCAAGCTTGGGTGCTTGTTTGGCTTGCTGCCATAAATCGCCAAAGCCATTATACAGCCCGTAAATGACGAAGAGCCCAACCGCGATAAAGGCCATTAATTTCACCAGTGACTCAAAGGCAATCGCAAACATTAAACCACGGTGATGCTCTGTCACATCAAGGTTGCGGGTGCCGAATAAAATAGTAAATAGGGCAAGAGCTACGGTAACAATCAGTGCAGTATCTTGTGCGTGCATGCCGGTGGCATTGGCTGAGGATCCGGTTAATATGTTTACGCCCAGTACGATACCTTTGAGCTGTAAGGCAATATAAGGCAGCACACCAACGACACTGATCAAGGTGACAACAACAGCAAGACGCTGTGATTTGCCATAGCGTGCAGCGATAAAGTCGGCGATTGAGGTGATATTTTCTTGTTTACTGATGATGACCATTTTTTTCAACACCCAGGGTGCAAATGTCAGCAGTAAAATCGGGCCGACATAAATGGGTAAAAATGACCAAATTTGTTCGGCGGCTTGACCGACAGAGCCAAAAAACGTCCAACTGCTGCAATAAACTGCCAGCGATAAACTGTAAATTGTTGAACGCATACGCGGGCTGATAGTGGTGCCATGGCGGTCGCCATAAAATGCAATGGCAAATAAAACTGCCATATAGCCCAGTGCAACCAGTGCGATAAGCCCTGTAGATATAGCCATTAATCAATAACCTGAAACTTGGATAAAGTCGGCACATGTTAAGGAAAATAGTTGCTATAAGATAGCGTGTGCAGTGGATTGTATTGCTGCTGTTTGCTGCTAATAAAGGCTTTAGTTAGCGTCTCTAGCAGTATCTTGACCGGCAATATAATAGCAGTTACGTCCTGCTTCCTTGGCTCGGTAGAGTTGCTTATCGGCACGATTAAGCCAGTCTTGCCAGCTTTCATTATCGCTTAATATTGCACCACCAATAGACACACTGACGGCTCCAGCAGGACTGGACAACTTGTTGGATACTTGTTTGAGCAGCACGTTTGCTACAACTTTCAAGCCAAGCAGGTCAGTGTTAGGCAGCAACAAAGCAAACTCTTCACCACCGTGGCGAAAAAGCTGATCTGTTTCGCGGATGTTGGCTTGAATAATACGTACAAAATCAATCAGTACTTGGTCGCCGGTAGCATGCCCAAAGGAATCGTTGATTGTTTTGAAATGGTCTAAATCCATAACCAGTAAGGCATAGGAGCAGGCATTGCGATTGCCGTACACTGCTTTTCTAAGTTCCTCGGTCATTGCGCGACGGTTATAGGCGCTGGTCAAAGGGTCATGTGAGGCGAGTTTTTCTAAACGCTCACGTTGATGTTTAGATCTATAGGCAAAAATAAAGGAAAGGACGCTGGCTAATAGACTGGTTACTAAGAATGAAGTCATCTGATAGTGACTTATGAATACTGTGCTGGGAAAAAGCAGATGATAAGTCACTATGCTTGTCAGTACAGCGAGCATGACAGTCAAAGCGCGAGATGGAGAGACCACGAAAAAGTTAAATAAAATTAATGGGTAAATCCAGAAAAAACCATTAATTCCAAGGTTGATCGTCGCAATGGTAGCAGCCATTGAAAAAGTGACGGAAAGATACAGTCCAGGCTTTGTCGTGTCATTGGTGCGCCATGCATAGATAACAGCAATAATGATTGAAATAACCGCAATGCTATCGGCAAAAGCTACAGTGAAATCAGAGTTTATGATGCGATAGGCTGCGTAAGGCGTGATGCTCAGCACCCCAAATACGCCCATTAACGTAATGATTGAAAGATTGTAGTTATGCCTTAATCGCCGCATATAGTGGCTTTTAAAGCGTCTTAAGCTGCGATTGAACATATACTTGTAGCCTGTTTTATTGTTTTTATGCCACCGAGTATGCACATAAAAGTGTGATAGTGAAATATGAGTGATGGCTAAAGGCTATATTTTAAGTGTTTCTGTTTCTTCGTAAAGCAGTGCGCTTAATGATTTATGCTGCTGATATCGAATAAGTCGACTATTTAAGGCCTCAGGTAAGCATGGTGCTTGCTTAAAACCAAGACTGCAGTAAAAGCCGCATAAGCCTGGATGACAAAACAACCAAATGGGTGAGTCAGAGTAAGTCACTTGAAGATGCTTTATCAGAAGACTGGCTACGCCTTGTTGGCGAAATTCGGGTGCGGTAAACAGGCTGGTCAACCAATGGCCGTTGGCTATAGGTGAGAGACAGACACTGGCAATGATCTGCGGTGCGCGCACCACCCAAACTTCTGCTTGCGCGGTGATGCGCATCGGGCTGTTATGATGGCGATAAAATTTATGCGCGAGCGTATGTTGATTTTTTGCTAAGTGTTGCACGCTTAAATGTGTACAGTTTTGTTTCATGGATTGGACCATCATTGCTACGACTTAATATATTGGCCACGCAGTTTGCTGCTTTTAAGGATGTTATGAGTACGATCTTAATCGTTGAAGATGATGTGCGTTTGGCGCAGCTCACCTGTGAGTACTTGCAAGCGCAAGGCTTTATAGTACAGCTTGAGCGTGATGGTGGCCTAGCTGTGCAGCGCATTTTAAAAGAACAGCCTGATCTGGTTGTTTTAGATTTAATGCTGCCAGGGCAGGATGGCTTCTCCATTTGTCGTGCTGTGCGCACAGGCTATGTGGGACCGATCTTGATGTTGACCGCGCGCACCGATGACGCTGATCAGGTGCAAGGCTTCGATGAAGGTGCTGATGACTATGTCTGTAAGCCAGTGCGACCGTCAGTATTGCTGGCGCGAATCAAAGCTTTGCTGCGCCGTACTGACAGCTTTGAGGAAAAAACTGCTGCAGTCGAAGTGCTTAAGTTTGGCCGCCTGACTATTGATCATGGCAGGCGCAGTGCTTTCTTGGCTAACGAGCAGATTGACTTAACTGGGGCTGAGTTTGATTTGTTATGGCTGCTGGCGCTCAATGCCGGCACCCCGTTGTCGAGAGAAACCATCTTCAGCCAGTTGCGTGGCATTGAATATGATGGTGTAGATCGCTCAATAGATGTACGCATCTCGCGAATACGGCCGCGTATCGGTGATCACAGCGAGCAGCCGCAAGTTATTAAGACAATCCGCAATAAAGGTTATTTGTTTGTGCGCGAAGCGGCGCAAGAGTTGTTGTGAACTCGATATTCTTAAGAATTTACGGTGGTCTACTCGCAGCGCTTATATTGACTGCTGGCTTTGCAGTGCTGGCCGTGCACCTGACCAGCGAGATTCGTGCTGACCAGCACCGAGAGCGCTTGGCCACAGGTACCTTTAGGCTGATGGTATCTAATCTGACTGCGCTTGATGCAGTAGAGCGAAAGCGCGCAATTGCGCTCTGGAGTCGGCTGCTTGGCGTGCCGCTGCGCATTAAGACGGCTCAGGCTCTAGAGCTGGATAGATCAGAATTGGGCCGTGTTATGCGCGGCCGGGTGGTGGTCAAGCATAGCGATACAAAGCCCGCTAAAATTTACAGTCTAATCAGTGCGGCGAAACGAGAAGTACTCACCGGTGAGGTGCGCCGTGTCAGTGAGCAGTTGGCCCGAGCTACAGTGTATTTGCTGATTGATGAGTTGGTGCGTTACCCCGCTGCAGAGCAGGCCGCTAAACTCGCAGCGCTGGCTGATGAGTATCGGTTTGGTTTTGATTTACAGCTACTGACTGTGGATAAAACAGATTTAGACGCTGATCAGTTGCGTAGGATTGAAGAGGGCGAGACGGTGATGGCGCTGGACCAAGGCGGCGCGGCCATTCGTGTGTTTGCAGGGGTGAATGAGACACCATGGGTGTTTATGTTAGGGCCTGTGTATCAGTTCAATGTGTATCCAGCCTCTTTATTATTGTTTATCGCTGTGCTTGGTTTAAGTATGGTTGGTATTTTGATGTATCTTTTAGTTCGACATTTAGAGCGACGTCTACAAGGTTTAGAAAGCGCTGCGGCTAGAATTGCGCAAGGACATTTAAATGTTCGGGTTGTTGAAGAAGGCAGTGATTCTGTTGGGCGCTTAGCTGTACGCTTTAATGAAATGGCTGCGCGCCTGAAAGTTTTAATCAATGTGCAAGGTGATATGGTTCGCGCCGTTGCTCATGAGTTGCGCACGCCGCTTGCCCGTTTGCGCTTTGGTCTTGATATGGCTGCTAGTGCGCAGGAGCAGGCAGCACGCAGTAAATATCTGCAAGGAATGGATCAAGATGTTGATGATATGGATGCCTTGCTTGATGAAATGCTAACTTACGCGCGACTTGAGGCGGGTATGCCAGCAATTCGCTACAGTCGGGTTGAAATGAATGCGCTGATTGCTCAGGTGGTCCAAGAATTACAACCGCTGCATGCGAATATAAAATTAAGCAGCATAAAAACGAATGCTAATGAATGCTGGGTTGATGCAGAGGTGAGGTATTTGCACCGTGCCATACAAAACCTAGTCAGCAATGCTCAGCGCCACGCACACCGATGTGTATCGATCACTTGCTGGGTTCAAGATGAGCTGTGCTATATAGCAGTCGAGGACGACGGTGTTGGGATTGATGAGCAGTTGCGCGAAAAAGTCTTTACCCCATTTTTTCGGATGGATGACAGCCGCACACGTGCTTCTGGCGGTCATGGTCTCGGCTTGGCTATTGTAAAACGCATCATGTATTGGCATGCAGGCCGCGTACGTATAGAGGGTGGTAGTAGTTTAGGTGGTGCGCGCGTGGTGCTGGTCTGGCCACGGTATGCGGTTGAGTCCAGTGCTAGGTAGGCTTGGGTCGGTTGTTTATAAGTATTTGCAGAGTTTTTTACAAATGCTGTTGACAGGTCAGTGCTGTGCTGTAGAATGCGCACCTCGTTAGGCAAACAAGGTTTCACAATCTAACGTAAGAGTTTGATTTTAAAGGAAATAATTTAAAAATCAACTTGACAGGGTAGCGAAACACTGTAAGATGCGCACCCTGGCAACGAGCAACGTAAGAAGCTTGGTGCAAGCAAGGAGTTAGACGGAAGCATTTAAATCTTCCAGAAAATAAACCTTGACAGTTACTTTGGAGAGTGTA
>CAYLOI010000061.1:0-8321 GCA_964385265.1 uncultured Thiopseudomonas sp. | reverse complement strand
CAAAACACCTAAAGATAAATCGTTCTGGCATGATATTCCGATTATTTTAGACTCGCCGCTGGCCAGCCGCTTCACTCAGGTGTACGCCCAGCTGGACAAGTTTTGGGATAAAGAAGCTCAGAGACGAATCAATAGAGGCCGCAACCCATTAGCTTTTAAAAATCTAATCACCATTGACTCACACCAAGATCACACACGCATGGTGCGCCACTTGGCTAACACAGCGCGACCTGCGATTGTCATCGCTGCCAGCGGCATGTGCAGCGGTGGGCGTATCGTCAACTACCTGCAAGCCATGCTCGATGACCCACGGCATGACGTGCTGTTTGTCGGCTACCAAGCACAAGGCACGCTCGGCAATCAAATTCAAAAGTACGGCCCACGTGGCGGCTATGCCGAAATCGATCAGCAGCGCATCGATATACGCGCACAAATCACCACCCTCGGCGGCTACTCGGCACACGCCGACCAAAGCAGCTTGGTGCGCTTTATCACCGGCATGCGCAAATGGCCGCAGCAGGTGCGCTTAATTCATGGCGAGGCGGGAGCCAAAGCGGCGTTAAAAGAGAAGATTATGAGCGCCTATGCTGGGAAGCAGCATCGAGGAGAGGTGGTGATACCGGACTAGAGTTTCTAGGTAAGAATATGAAACCGGCGCAGAAAGTGCGCCGGTTGTTGTTTGAACTATAAAGCCAATAAAGCACAGATGCTTGAGAGCGCTTTTTGGTTTAGCGCCAGCACTCATCAACTGTTTTATCTGAACCTGTACGCCCTCTCTCGCCGAGGGCATTTAAAGTTAAGTTGCCACATTTAGTATCATTAAACTGCTGGGTTGCAGTCAATATGTAGCCTCCACCCCCTGCGGCTAGACTTATTGTGTATAAGTTAGTCGGTGAGTTTGTATCTGCCAGCCCCAGCTTAGCAATATCAGTCGCAGCTGTTATATAGGCATTATTTTGCGAAAAGTAACGCTCCTGACGCGCCGCCACATCACTTAAAAACGCCTGACCTTCGGTGCGGTTACCGCGCTTCACGTATTCGTCATAGCTGGGATAAGCAATCGCCGCCAAGATACCGATAATCGCGACAACGATCATGACTTCTATAAGGGTGAAGCCTTGCTGAGCTTTTTTCATCGTTGCGCTCCTTGGTTTTCGGCTGCGCTATTTTTCAAGTTTTGCTCTGCTTCTATAACTGACTCAGGGTATAAATACAGCGAATCAATCCTGTTGTATGGTGCTGCAAGCGTTCCGCTAAAGCCCACCAAGTATCCGGGCTTGAGCTTTAAAATGGCAGCAGCTCCTTCAACCTGAACGGTGTTTGGTAAATGATACGATGTGTCGTTGACAACAATCACATTATTACCAAGCTGGACACTTTGCACAGCACCAATATCTTCAAAGGTATTTACCTGTGCGCTGACTGTAAAGCTGGCAGCGCTAAGCGCCACCACTACAAATAACAGAATATTTCTCATCTTATTGCCCCTCAACAACACGCCAGCTTTGGCGGCCAATACTGGCTGGGTCAGGTGTAATTTCTTCACAGGTGGTACCAGTGCATAACTCGTACTTTTTATCAGGGCGTTGCCCGATACTTAAACCGCCCTCGCCATCCATTTTCACTGCTGTGATGACGGTATTGGTATTATCAGTGGTACGGTAATCAGTCCATGCATGGTGCAAAGTACGCCCGCCGGTTGTCGGATTGATAGCATAAGACCAGTTGTCTACACCTGCTTTGCACGGGTTAGTGTTAGGCACTAGCGACTGAAAGTATAGCGTTTGACCAAACTGCAACATATCAACAACGATCATTTCTTTATCTAAGACCAAATCAAAGTACCAGCCTGCTTTTTTATCAGCCGTTGACCAGTCATCTGTGACAGGATCTATTTCAGCCCACGGCACTGGTTTACTACTTAATAATCGAGCCTCTTTACCACTTTTGACACTGGTTAAAGCAGACTCCATTACTTGCTCTTCTAGATTTACCCGAGTTGCTGCTGGAAATGGGAAACCACTCTTGCCCGTTGAACGCGGCTTTTTAGTGGTCGGATCCCAAATACCGTAAATGCTTTGCTTCGAATCAGCCAAACCATTTTGGTCACCGTCAGCATAAAACCGCCCTGTGCCTGCAACAATAATGTAACCATTGCCGGTAGGGTGACGAACAATCGAAGGCGCCGCAGTAATCGGCTGACGGTTTCCATCGCCATCTTTAGTGACAAACAACGGGTTGCCTGCAAAAGAAACTTGAAACTCTACCGTTTCGCCGTCGCGAGGGTCTTTAGTGCGTAGGAATGGATTATTGGCATCGACACTAGGCGGTGCGAAGTCAAAACGCCACATATTACCTTGCAAGTCTCCTGCATACGCGTAATCAGCAATGCCGTCTGCGTTAATGTCTGCCAATTTGGGTGTGGACATGCCATTAGGTGTTCCGACAGCGCCCTCTACTACAAGATTTTGAGTTAGATCGCCTGTCTCCATATCAATAATCAGCAAAGCGGCTTTGCCACTTTCACTGCCCGCAGCAGCGTAACCATTCCCCATCACTGCAGCCCATTTACCATTATGCAAACGTGCAATGGTCGGCTGTGAGTATGTATAACCCAGCTTTACATCTTCAGTTTCTAATTTATCCTCATTAAATTCCCAAAGTAATGTAATAGCAGTAGGATCCGTTACATCGAGGGCAAACATGCCTTTACCGCCAGCACCTAAGGTGCCTACTAAAACTGTACGCCATTTATCATTGATAAATACATCAGCTACCACCGGTGACCCATCAACAAAAAACTGGTGAGTTGCTTCGCCATAGCCTGTTCCAGTCAACTTATGCAGATTTTTAAACACTGCCGAGGGCACAAAGGCAAACGCCTCCTCGCCTGTGTTGGCATTAAAGCCATGCAGCATGCCATCATTAGCACCCACATAAACCATAGGTGTACGGTTTTTATGTGCGGCAACAAAATCTTCGTATTTTTTATCTGCGCCTTCAATACGATTTGCCTGCCCCGTTAGGTAGCGCGCACCTCGCACTGTAATAGGTTTTGAGTTAACCATGTCGCCAAGCACTGACATACGCTCGCGGAATGTAGAACCTTCCTCCACACGGTCACCGCGCAAAAAGCTCAGTCGTTTCGAGCCTAAACTATCAGCATTATCACCACGATCAGGATCTCGGTTTAAATAATCCTTTTGATCTTCAGATAGGTTCGACCATTTAAAATTAACTAAGTCAGAATCACCAGGCTCAGCCATTTTTATATTACGGCTATTTATTGCTTTAGCATCTAACTTTTCTTTCGCGCTCCATATTTGAGTGATTGATAAGTTACCAACAGCATCCAGCGACTTCATTGTTGCGGTTAAATTACCTGCCCAGTTTTGATCTGCTGCATAAGACGCTTGGTACGCATACCCAGTACCATCATCGCCTACGCCTGAATTAACTGCCGGACTGGAACCTGTGGTGCTGCGTCCGCTGATACGCTCAAGAATCTGCTGGAATGCTTGCACTAATGCGTCTGGGCTGTCCGCACTAAAGAACTCACCGCGTGAGTTGATCGCCGCGTGCCATAAATCATAAATAGTGGAGGCGTTATTTTGTGTAACACCTGGCCAAGCTAGACCATTTGTGCCTAAATTTTTCAGTTCATCAATGTTAGCAAACGTCGGGCTTGCTGATGTGACATCCCAAGTAGGCGCATCATTACGGGTTAACGAGGTTGATAGACCTAGCCCTACAGTAAAGTTAACCATATGCTGCCAAGTAGCAGGATTGTTACGCGGGTCCCAATAATCTTTAAGTGGATCAGCTGTTTTTATTGGCATATAAGGAGCAATATCATCATCTAAATCGCTCCTTAAGTCATTGGACCAATAATAAAATGCACTATCAGCTAACGTGTTACTCGTACTGCTCGTTGCCGTTCGTGCATCCCAGAAAGGTGCTATATTCCCTGGGTAATTCTTGCCATCCGGCAAATTTATAGGGGTGCTATCAGTATTGCCTTTGCTGTTTCCACGGCTATTCCACATACCATCTGTCATCAAAACATGATAACTGGCACGACAAACAGACTTATCAGCAGTGTCGTTTTTTACAAACTCTCCAGCTCGGTGCATCGCTCTGTGCAACGGTGTCCCACTATTAGCGGACAAAGTATCAAGCCATTTAAAAAAATTAACGCGATGCTGGCCTGTAAAACGATCCATTTTATTATTATTACAGTTACCAGAAGAGCTGTTAGAGCCTATATTACAAGTATTCAATGCTCCCCAAGTTAAGCGTACATTATCAGGCATAGTGTAAAACGCTAAGTTAGCAGCTGTACGAGTTGCTAAGTTTCTGTTTCTATAAAACGAGTACCAAATAGCAAAATTCTTTTTCTCAGAATCAGTTTGAATTTCTTTATATTCATAACAACTATCATCAACCTCTGATGCAGTACTAGCCGGTAACGGGCAAGCCCCTGATGGTTTATATTCAAAATAGTGAGCAGTGGTATAGCCACTACTACATTTACCACTAGGGTAAAGCGAATAACAACTATTTAAAAATTGATTATTACCCCATTGAACCCTATATCTATTTGATAAGTTTGTATGTCCAGTGCCTGCAAATCCATCCTTTGGCGCACTATAAAAGTAAATATCTTTGCCCGAGCCATAGGTATAATCGACTACTTTTACTTCCCCGCCACTATAACTAATTTTCTTCGGCGTAACATATACCGTACTTGGGTCATAGTAGTTTTCGTTATATGTGTTCGATCTTCCTGCCCGCACACCAGAACTTCCAGAAATACCATCTGGCGTGTAAGCCCAAGCCATCGAACCAGAGTCATCCAATGTTACTAATAAGTTAGGCGGCACACCTTCTGTTAATGATAGAGGCTTTTGTGATGGGTACTGAATGTCACCAGCAGCCTGCGCTGAGAATGATGCAGTAAGAACACCGGCACACAATAGTGCAGAACAGGTTATCTTACTGACACTCTGATAAATATTTAAGTATTTCATAGCTGGTTCCTTTAGTTGTTTAGGCCAACATAGATATTTGCAGTGGTTGACTGTACAACTAGCTCGTCATGGGCTTGCCCATTCACTAAATAATAATATGTACCACGCCCTTCAAGCACAGCACCGTATTCCACATTGAGTGCTTCACTTTCATCAGCGCTGCCGGACACTAAGTACGTATTCCAAAAAGACTCTCGGTTACTATCAGGCTGGAATTCTCTAGTTGAATTAGCGTCTAATCCTATGTATGGCATCCATGCTAGAACTTTGCCACTTTCTACTGCTGCGCCAGTTGTTACGTCATAGCTGTTGGCGTAATCCGTATATGCAGCAAAGAAGCCTAACGGATCCAGATAAAACATCTGCCGCATATCCCGTGTATCATCAGGGGTGCTGAGATTCATTTCTTTTAGCAAGCAAGGTTTATTCAAGCCATTGGCTGCAAGCACATTGCTGGTCTTACAGTTTTCAGCCTCATATTCTAATTTTGCACGCAAATGAGCTGGCCCATAAAAACGAAATTCGCCTTCGCGCAGCGCTGCATCAGCGGCATCTTGTAATCGCTGCATCTCTGCACGATTGGCGGTAATTTTTGATTCAAGTATTACACCGCGCATATTGCTGACGGCAAGTACTGTAAGTACTAACAACATGACTAACGCAATAACAAGCACAGCACCCTGTTGTTGAGTTGCCTTAAAATTTCTCATGGCATCATATTCCTCAAGGTTTGCGTGCTACCGGCTAACTGATAGACACGACGATTATCACCGTCCTCGATGCGCGTTTTATTCGCACCAGCGGTGAGCGATGCAATCCAATCTGTATAAATTCTAGAGTCACTATCACGCTGATTATTACGACTGGCAAACAGCATTGAATAACGTACAGCACGCACCAATCCTGCCGCATTATCCGCCCAAGGATCGGTATCTTTTAGTTTCTTTTCAAACAGATCATCCTCACCAGTGGCAAACTCAAAACGCATATCTGCAACACCATCCAATAGCTCAGCAAATGCGGGACTTGTTCCTGATAAGTTTTTGCATTGCAAAGTGCCTTTGTTCAGCTCTGCATCAGGTACAAATTTAATGGCTAAAACAACCAGCTCTTCATTAAGGTTAGGCTTTACAAAAGGAGTATTGAGCTTAGTACCAGGCACGCTCTTTACTGTATTGCCTTGACAATCAAGCTCAGTTGGCGAGGCTGGTTGGTAGCGAATACAAAGCCCCACTTCCTGAGAACCAGCAGCTGCTATGAAGTCTGTAACAGTGGCCCCCTCTTCAAAAGCACGGCAGTCTGCCGTAGCAGCCACTTGTGGAAAGGCATCCTCAATGGCTTGATCTGGCGCTCGCCGATAGCCTGCTCTATTGAGCCATGCATTTAATGTCAGCTCGGCAAAACGGGTATTTTCCTGATTATTCGCTTGGCTTTGCTGAAATACATAATTGCGTTTGTTATCAATATAAACTTGAGTAATGCCCAGTATTAAAAAACTACTGATTGCTAAGGCAACCAATAACTCAACCATCGATAAGCCGCGCTGGCGGGTATTGTTTAACCTATTCATAATTCCACCCGTGTGCTGAATGTGCAGATATCCGAGTCTGAATCTTTGCCACAAACACTTTCTTTACTGCGCCATGCCAGCTGAACTGCCATTGTTGAACCGGTGTAACTGCTGCCTGCACACTCAGGCTTGCCATCGCTGTCCATTTTAAAACTTGGACACACCATAAACTGACCAGCAATCGCTGCGTCGCTTGCAGAGGGCAGCGTTGCTCGCGCTTTAACCAACCAGCAACCTGCTTGTTGTTTAGCTGTTTGCGCTGGTGTGGCGCAATCAGCAACGCCAAAATCAAAGGAGCCATCTGCTTTATAAAGCGCAGACGTTTCTGCCAATTGACTGTACATAGGCTCTATTGGTGGCCTTTTAACGAATAGCTCATCACGATTAGCGCGCATGATCTCTACCAACTCATTGGTTAAAGCAATTGCTGTGTTGCGATTCACCGAATCCTGAGTGTACTGAATACTTCTACTTTGCAGCGCGACCATGCCCAAAATTCCCACAGTAGTGAGAACAATGGTGACCAGCACTTCAATTAAGCTGAAACCTCGGCTGTTTTTCATTTTGAGCCTCATGGTGTGCAACTGGTGAGTTTATCGGTGTCATCTTTATAGCCACGCGCAAATATTCTAACAACACCGCTTCGGCTGACATTTAGTAGGTAGCCATTGGCAAAATCACTATCACGGCATACGGTGATTGTCGCAGCGCTAGAAGCCACGCCATTGGGCGCAAAAGATAGCGTTAAGCTACTCGGATTGGTGAGCGCCTGTGCTTGCGTGGTATTAAATTCAAGCCTACGTTCAGCAGCCTCGCCTGCCGGTTTAACCTCCCAAACAGTACCCGTTGTCACTTCATACGTTTGACGCGTTGTTACCGCCTGGCCGCGCGCATATTGCAAAAAGGTTTTGAGCTCATCAGCTTTGGCCTGCACCTGATTATTGCGAATAAATTGCACAAAATTTGGTACAGCAATGGTGGCGACAATAGCCAATAAGGCAAGGGTGATCATCAGTTCTACGAGGGTAAACCCGCGCGTGCCTTTTAATCGTGACATGGTCTGCTCCAGACGAATTCGTGAGTTAAGCATGCATAAGCACCAGAGCGCTGTCATTGAGTTGTAGATAACTGGTTTAATCAGCGGGACCGGTGGTCAATTAGCACAATAAAGCGTGATACGGTCGACAACTAAACGCCATGTGCAACCTCTTGCTGCTTTTAAGTTCAGCCTCATTTGCCACTTCTGAGCAGCAGCATCTGGCAGCATTGTGCAAGTTGGCAGCATCGCACACGCTTCACTTAGCCGCGGCAACAAAACACAATAGATTCGCGCCTGCGCAAGTGTATGGTTACAATACAGCACTTTAAATTATGGGTATCCAGCGGTTATGTCTAAGCAAGCACTTCAGCCAGCAGGCAACTTTCCCAAAGCAGGCTTTTGGAAACGCCTAGCGGCTATTACTTATGATTTTATGCTTTGCATCGCTTTGATTATGGTCGTCACGCTAATTTACCAGCAGGGCATACTGCGCCTGATTTATGGCTCAGACGCTTTACAAGCAATGGCCGACAGCCAGATGCTCGACATCGACCCGGTGCTCTCTACTATTTTGTTTTTTTCTGTCTTTGCTTTTTTTGCTAAGTTTTGGACCCACGGCGGACAAACTCTTGGCATGCAAGTGTGGGGCATCCGTGTACAAAACGCAGACGGCAGCGCCATT
>CAYLOI010000060.1:1501-9507 GCA_964385265.1 uncultured Thiopseudomonas sp. | reverse complement strand
TAATGGTTTACTCACAAAATTCCCTTAGCAATTAACTGCGCGCAATCATGGCAGCATCAGCTGCAACTTTTTCACTGGCTCGCTGGCGAATCAGCGCTTCAAGCTTATCCACCAAATTTTCGTTATCTAGTTTTTGTACTGGTTTGCCATCGATATAAAGCAAGTTAGGCGATCCACCAGTCAAACCAATGTGCACTTCTTTGGCTTCACCTGGGCCATTGACCACACAACCAATCACTGCAACATCCAGCGGCACCAACAAGTCTTCTAAACGCACCTCTAACTCATTCATGGTCTTCACCACGTCAAAGTTTTGTCTGGAGCAGCTTGGGCAGGCAATAAAATTAATCCCGCGTGAACGCAGTTTTAACGATTTCAAAATATCAAAGCCAACTTTAATTTCTTCTACAGGATCAGCCGCCAGTGACACACGAATGGTATCGCCAATGCCATCAGCCAATAACATGCCTAAACCGACCGCAGATTTAACTGTGCCAGAGCGTAAGCCGCCCGCTTCGGTAATGCCTAAATGCAAGGGCTGCTCAATCGCTTGAGCAAGCTGGCGATAGGCGGCTACGGCCATAAACACATCAGAGGCTTTAACGCTGACTTTAAAATCTGGATAGTTCAAGCGGTCAAGGTGTTCAACATGACGCAAGGCTGACTCAACCAGCGCCTCGGCGGTAGGCTCGCCATACTTCTTCTGTAAATCTTTTTCTAAAGAGCCTGCGTTGACACCAATGCGAATCGGAATACCACGATCACGTGCAGCATCAACCACAGCTTTAACCCGAGCTTGATTACCAATATTGCCAGGGTTAATCCGCAAGCAATCAACGCCTAGCTCAGCTACACGCAGAGCGATACGGTGATCAAAGTGAATATCAGCCACGAGCGGGACATGCACTTGTTTTTTGATCAAGCCAAAGGCTTCTGCAGATTCCATATCAGGTACTGAAATGCGCACAATATCAGCACCGGCTTGTTCTAAGCGTAAGACTTGCGCAACCGTAGCCGCAACATCGCAGGTGTCAGTATTGGTCATACTTT
The DNA here is from genome assembly GCA_964385265.1 of uncultured Thiopseudomonas sp. Taxonomy (GTDB): domain Bacteria; phylum Pseudomonadota; class Gammaproteobacteria; order Pseudomonadales; family Pseudomonadaceae; genus Denitrificimonas. The sequence continues at coordinate 8,457 of CAYLOI010000060.1, read as the reverse complement.
GTACGCTGATCGGCGCATCGCCACCCACCGCAACTGAACCCACATAAATTTTTCGTGACACTCGACGCTTAATTAAAGATTGCTCATGCATGATTATTGATCCAGTGTAATTCTAGCGGTCTCGCCACGGATCGACGCACTAAAGTCGACAGGCTCACCATTATAAATAATGCTGACACCCTTGGCATAACCTAAGTGAATATCGAGAGGTGCTTTACCGGTAACATTCAACTGCTGCCCTGCACGCTTTAAGCCACTGTTGAGCTCCGCACCATTGGCATCGCGAACACGTATCCAGCTGTCACTGGTAAAGGTAAGTTGTAAAACCCCCATGCCAGGCTCAAGCTGTGTCGTTGCAGTCTCACTGCTAACAGCAACCTCGGCAGCTTGCTTGATCTCTGTAGGTTGCTCGATCTCTATAGGCTCTTGTTCTGGCTTTTGTTCTGGCTTTTGCTCTTGCTCTTGCGCTTGCGCTTGCTCTTGTGCAATTTCATTGTCGTTCTGAGCAAGCAATGCCAACGCTGCCAGCTGCTCACTGATCGCCTCGTCGGCCTCTAAAGCAACGGCTGCCGCTTGATCTTCCAGCTCATCTAGCGTTTGCACGTGCACTGAGCCATCAGCACGCTCCACTTCAACACGATCAAACACCGCGGACTGGCTAGCTTCTTGTGGTTTTACAGCATTAAATGTTTGCCAAGCATAATAGGCAGCACCTACTGCAAGAACAAAAACAACAAAGGCACTGAATTTCAACATACCGCGTGACACACGACGCGCCTCACCAACCCGATCGATACTGTGCACTGCATTATCTATAGTGCTGCTACCAATCTGCAGGTCAAACTGTTGGGCTAGTTGATCAGAATTTAAGCCCAATATTTTTGCATAACTGCGAATATAGCCGCGCGCAAAGGTGATGCCTGGCAAGCGCTCAAACTGACTCGACTCGATAGACTCAACCGCGCTGGCAGTCAAATTCAGCTTGTTAGCCACTTCAGCTACGGTCAAATTAGCGGCTAGGCGCGCGCTACGTAAAACGTCGCCTACTGCAACAGTCTGCACGCCTGTCTCTAAAGATGCATCGCTCATCACTGCTCCGATTGATACTGTTTGTACTCAGCACTAGCAGGATACAAACGCTTAAGTTGCAGCCCTAAACTAGCGGCTTGATTACGATCTTGAAATATTTTGGCTAAGCGATAACCCAGCAATAGGCTGCGCGCAGAGTGCTCACTGAGTTGGGTAAAAGACTCATAGTAGCGCTGTGCCGGAACATAGTCTTGCTGCTCATACAGCAGCAGGGCCATTTCTAGCAGTGCACCAGGCTGTTGCGAATTAAGTCGCAACGATCGTTCAAAATACTTAATTGCCAAGGGCTTATTATCTAAACGCAAGGCAGTCAGACCCATGTTTTCAAAAACCCGTGAACGCCCGCCATACATAGTGTCTTGCGAGGCGGCTTTAAACTGCTCAAAGGCCTTCTGATAATCGCCCTGCTCATACAAAAAACCACCGTAATTGTTTTGAATTCGGGTATTGGTTCCTTGCGCCAAGGCTTTACGAAAATGCTGATCGGCCAACTCTGGCTCAAGCTCTTGCTGAAAGACCAAAGCCAAAGCCGCATGCGCATCGGCGCTGTTAGGGTCAATATCTAGAGCGTTTTTTAATGGCATCTTAGCCTGCTCAGTACTGCCTTGCTGCAGATAACCAATACCAAGTTGGATATAGGCGTCACGCGCTTGATTACGCCCTTCTTCAGTACGCAATGGCGGCGTATTACCACTCGACACACATGCGCTGAGCACAGCACAGAAAACCAGTAACAGCCCCGTTCGAACAATCATAGCCACTTCCTTAAATTCGACACGCTGCCTAAATAATCGGCAACATTTTCATTTAACTGTTGATTTGGCGCACGGCAATATAACGCTCACTACGGCGAGTACGATCCTGTACCTGGCCCACCAACTGCCCACAAGCCGCATCAATATCTTCACCGCGCGGCATACGCACTGTCACACTATAACCGCCATGGTGCAAAGTGTCTTGAAAACGACGAATCGCATTATTACTCGGGCGATCGTAGCCTGAATGCGGAAATGGATTAAACGGAATTAAGTTAACCTTACAAGGGACATCTTTCAATAACTCGACCAACTCCTCAGCATGTTCAGGGTGATCGTTAATATCTTTAAGCAAAGTATATTCAATGGTTAAAAAACGTTTCTCACCCAGCTTGGCGATGTAACGTTTACAGGCTTCTAGCACCACATGCAGCGGGTACTTTTTATTGACGGGGACCAAGGTATTACGCAAAGCATCATTAGGCGCATGTAAAGATAACGCCAGCGACACATCAATATACTCGCCAAGCTTATCAATCATCGGTGCTACACCAGCGGTGGACAGGGTCACTTTACGCTTGGATATACCGTAGCCTAAGTCGTCCAGCATGATCTTCATCGCATTAACAACATTGTCAAAATTGAGCAGCGGCTCGCCCATGCCCATCATCACTACGTTAGTGATTGAGCGCTCAGCGCTAGCCGGAATAGAACCAAACGACTTGGACGCAATCCACACTTGGCCAATAATTTCAGCGCTGGTTAAATCACTGTTAAAACCTTGTTTACCCGTTGAGCAGAAACTGCAGTCAAGGGCGCAACCTGCTTGTGAAGACACACATAGCGTACCGCGGGTGCCTTGCGGTATATAAACCGTTTCAACACAACTGCCTGAAGCAACACGCACCACCCATTTGCGGGTGCCGTCGCTGGAAATATCTTCACTGACAATTTCCGGCCCACGAATCTCAGCGCAGGCACTGAGCTTTTCTTGTAGTGCTTTGCTGACGTTAGTCATCGCAGCAAAATCATCCACAGCAAAATGGTGAATCCATTTCATCACTTGGTCGGCACGAAATTTCTTCTCGCCAATTGAGGCGAAAAACTCAACCAGTTGTTCGCGCGTTAAGCCAAGTAAGTTAACTTTTTCAGTTACAGCAGTCATGGATTCACCTTTATTTACCTACCCGTAATTAACGGATGCGGTCACATACTTCAGTTGCCGCGAAGAAGTAGGCAATTTCACGCGCAGCAGCCGCTTCTGAATCAGAACCATGCACAGCGTTTTCATCGATAGATACTGCAAAATCAGCACGGATAGTGCCAGCTGCTGCTTCTTTAGGGTTGGTTGCGCCCATCAGGTCACGGTTTGCTGCGATAGCGTTTTCACCTTCCAGAACCTGAACGATAACAGGACCTGAAGTCATGAAGCTAACGAGGTCGTTGTAGAAAGGACGCTCTTTGTGCTCAGCGTAAAAACCGCCTGCTTCGCGCTCTGACAATTGCAGCATTTTTGAAGCAACAACGCGTAAACCTGCTTTTTCAAAACGTGAAGTGATTTCACCAACAACGTTTTTTGCAACAGCGTCAGGCTTGATGATTGAGAATGTACGTTGAACAGTCATGTAGAACTCCAGGTAAATTAAGTTTTTAAAAGGACCAAACCCGCGAATTATACGCGGGTTTGTAATAAATGCGTAGCCAATCACATGTATAGTTAATGGCCATTCATTGTTTTGCTAGGCTAATCATGAGCAAAGAAGCTTAAAGCTACTCCATCTCTTCAATCCAAGCCGCCTGAATCGCTTCAAGTATTTTCTCACCACTGCGCTCAGGGTCATCAGCAAACTCAGGGAGCTCGGTGACTAAACGACGCAAGTTGACAAAATTAATGCTGCGCGGATCAATTTCTTCATGCTTTTCGCTGAGTGAAATTGCAATTTCAAGCACATCTACCCATTTCAATTGCATATTAGACACCTCTCAGTCACTGACGTTCGGATACTTGGTTGATGGTGTATTTTGGAATCTCCACCGTCAGATCAGTATCTTTGACCACAGCTTGGCAGGACAATCGTGAATCAGGTTCAAGCCCCCAAGCTTTATCCAGCATATCGTCTTCCAACTCATCGGACTCAGGCAGCGAATCAATTCCTTCGCGAACAATGACATGACAGGTTGTACAGGCACAGGACATCTCACAGGCGTGCTCAATTTCAATACCATTACGCAGTGCTGCGTCCATAATGGTTTCGCCAGGTATTGCGTCAATTACCGCGCCTTCTGGGCAATGCTCAGCATGAGGCAAAAAGATAATTTGCGGCATTGGGATTAACCCTCCATTTCATTAAGTTGTCGCCCAGCCAAGGCAGCTTTAACTGTGGCATCTAGGCGGCGTGCAGCGAACTCGTTCGTTGCATGATTAAGCTGTTGCACGTGGCGCGCTATCGCATTGATATCCTGCGCTTTACGCACCACATCCAGCGCACTCATGCGCTCTTCGATCAAAGCACGCTCTTGCTCTGTCAATAAAGCATCACCATCAGCGTGCAATGCAGCGCGAACGGTTTCCAATAGGCGTTCAGCATCGACGCGCTGCTCTTGTAAAGCACGTGCTTGTTTATCATGTGCAGCCTGTTCAAATGACTCTTTGAGCATGCTGCTTATTTCTGTGTCAGTCAGCCCATAGGATGGCTTAACCTGAATACTGGCCTCAACACCACTGCCCAACTCGCGCGCAGTAACACCCAACAGACCATCGGCATCTACTTGAAAGGTCACACGTATTTTTGCCGCACCAGCAACCATCGGCGGAATACCGCGCAACTCAAAACGCGCCAATGAGCGACAATCACCAACCAGCTCGCGCTCACCTTGCAGTACATGCACGGCCATTGCCGTTTGCCCGTCGCGCGCAGTGGTAAACTCTTGCGCACGCGTGACCGGAATCGTGGTGTTGCGCGGAATGATTTTCTCAACCAAATCACCCATGGTTTCTAAACCAAGTGACAATGGCGTGACATCCAGCAACAGTAGCTCATCACCTTCTCGCTTATTGCCGACCAAGGTGTCTGCTTGAATCGCAGCACCAATGGCAACCACTTGATCTGGGTCGATATCAGTCATTGGCGTGCAATTAAACAACTCACCAACGCGGGTACGCACTAAAGGCACCCGGGTTGAGCCGCCAACCATAACCACCGATTCAATCTCATCCAGCTCAACATCTGAGTCGCGTAGAGCCCGGCGACAGGCTCTTAGGCTACGCGCAAGCAATGGCTCAATCAGCGCATCAAATGCATCACGGCTTAAACTGCCCTGCCAACCGGCATACTCAATAACAGCGCTATCTTGTGTCGTTAATAATTCTTTTGCTGCGCAGGCCAGCTCTAACAAATCACGCTGTGCGCTCGGCGCTAGATCACTGGACAAGCCAGCCTGCTCAATCACCCAATGCGCAATCGCATGGTCAAAGTCATCACCACCCAGCGCACTGTCGCCACCGGTGGCTAACACCTCAAATACGCCACGACTCAAACGCAAAATCGACACATCAAAGGTGCCACCGCCCAAGTCATAAATAGCTACTACACCTTCAGCCTGTTGATCCAAACCATAAGCGACTGCAGCTGCTGTTGGCTCATTAAGCAAACGCAGCACATTTAATCCGGCTAAGCGTGCAGCATCTTTAGTGGCTTGACGCTGAGCATCATCAAAGTAGGCAGGCACCGTAATCACCACACCCACTAAGTCACCACCGAGCGCAGCTTCGCCGCGCTCACGCAATGCTTGCAAGATACTCGCAGAGACTTCAACAGGGCTTTTAGGCCCTTGCACCGTCTCAATAAACGGCATATGTGATTTACCCGCTTGAAAGCGGTATGGCAGTTGCTCACCCAGTTGCTGCACATCTGCCAGTCCGCGCCCCATCAGGCGCTTAACTGACAAAATACAGTTATAGGGATCGCTGGCTGCTGCTTCACGTGCGCTGCGTCCAACCTCGACTCGATCGGCGTGATAACGCACAGCAGATGAAAGGGCTATGCGACCTTGAGCATCGGGTAACGCTTGTGCAACACCATCGCGCACAGTCGCCACTAATGAGTTGGTCGTGCCTAAATCAATCCCAACGGCAAGGCGTTGCTGATGAGGCTGGGGGCTTTGTCCAGGTTCGGCAATCTGTAGTAAGGCCATACGGATCTTTAATCTGACAGCCTGCCAAAGCAGGCTTTGGGTTAATCGTCTAAGCGCTCTTCTAGCTGACGCACTTCATAAAACATCTTGTCTAAAAACTGCATGCGACGTGCCAAGCGCTCTGCCTGCTCACGTTGTTGCGGATCGCCAATACAATCGGCAAAGGCACTGTCTATCGCGGCACGCGCCTGCTTCAGCTCTTTAACAAAGGCAGCTAAGGCGGCTAAATCAGCTTGCTCCTGTAGTGTTTCAAGCTCCTCACGCCACTCCATTTGCTGGAACAGAAACTCACCATCTTCAATGGTGGTTTCATCGGGCAAGTCAGCCTGCTGACGCAGCAAATACAGTGCACGTAAAGTCGCTGATTTCAATGTTTGAAACGCATCATTGAGTTGCGCTGCTCGCTCTACCGCCTGACGCTGCTCCGCAGCCTCTGCACCACTAAAACGATCAGGGTGCATCTCTTTCGCCAACTCTCGGTACTTAGCAGCGAGCGCTTGGCTATCAATATTAAAAGCAGGCTGCAAACCAAACAGCGCAAAATAATCAACGTGATGGGTGTCCGCCATATTACACACTGAAGCTTTCGCCGCAGCCACATTCACCGCGCACGTTAGGGTTGTTAAACTTAAAGCCTTCGTTGATGCCTTCGCGGACAAAATCAAGCTCAGTGCCATCAATATAGGCTAGGCTTTTCGGGTCAATAATGACCTTCATGCCAAAGCTCTCAAACACTTCGTCATCGGCTTCTAACTCATCAACAAACTCAAGCACATACGCCATACCTGAGCAGCCCGTGGTGCGCACGCCGAGGCGAATGCCTTCGCCGCTGCCACGTTTCTCAAGTGAGCGCCGCACATGATTTGCTGCGGCTTCTGTTAAGCTGATTGCCATATCAAACCTCTTTGATTAAGCCTT
>CAYLOI010000060.1:0-1341 GCA_964385265.1 uncultured Thiopseudomonas sp. | reverse complement strand
ATCCATTTTGCCAACGTTACGGGGATTCTCGTAGTGGTCTAAGACCTTATCACTATATGCCATGATGATATTCCTTACTTAATGGGCGAGCATTAATGTGCTTGCCACTCAACTTTAGAGAGATCAACGCCGTCGTTATGCATATCCCACAGTGGGGATAAATCACGTAGGCGTTGCACGGCTTCACGAATTTGTCCTGCAGCATGATCCACTTCTTCTTCGGTGGTGAAACGACCAAAAGTAAAGCGAATCGAGCTGTGTGCCAACTCATCACTGCGGCCTAACGCGCGCAGTACATAGGAAGGCTCAAGCGAAGCAGAAGTACAGGCTGAGCCTGATGAAACCGCCATATCTTTTAATGCCATAATCAAAGACTCACCTTCAACATAGTTGAAGCTAAGGTTTAAGTTATGTGGCACACGCTGGGTTGCACTGCCGTTTAAGTACAACTCATCCATATCGCGCACTTTGTCATAAAAACGTTTATTCAATTCTGCGATACGCTGGTTTTCTTCAGCCATTTCTAAGCGAGCCAACTCAAAGGCTTCACCCATGCCGACAATTTGGTGCGTCGCTAAGGTACCTGAGCGCATACCACGCTCATGACCACCACCATGCATTTGCGCTTCTAAACGTACACGCGGCTTACGGCTTACGTAGAGCGCACCCATACCTTTAGGGCCATAGGCCTTGTGCGCAGAGAACGACATTAAATCAACCTTAAGTTTCTCAAGATCAATCTCTACCTTGCCGGCGGACTGAGCCGCATCAACATGGAACAAGATGCCTTTTGAACGGGTCAACTCACCAATTGCGGCGATATCATTGATAGTGCCGATTTCGTTATTCACATGCATGATGGATACCAGCACTGTGTCTTCACGTAGCGCAGCAGCAACCATGTCTACAGTCACTAAGCCATCTTCAGTAGGGTCTAAGTAAGTAACTTCGTAGCCTTCACGCTCTAACTGACGGGTGGTGTCTAGCACCGCTTTATGCTCCAGCTTAGAGGTAACAATATGCTTACCCTTGCTGACATAAAAGTGCGCCACACCTTTGATGGCTAAGTTATTTGACTCTGTCGCACCTGAGGTCCAAACGATTTCTCGCGGATCAGCTTTAATCAAGTCAGCAACTTGGCGACGAGCATTTTCAATTGCTTCCTCAGCACGCCAGCCATACACATGAGAGCGTGACGCAGCATTACCAAAATTGCCATCTAAGGTCAGGCACTCACACATTTTTTTAGCAACTCTTGGATCAACTGGTGTAGTCGCTGAATAATCGAGATAAATCGGCAGTTTCATTGTAACTCTCCTCACGGTCTGCGCCTTCACTCTA
>CAYLOI010000059.1:0-10056 GCA_964385265.1 uncultured Thiopseudomonas sp. | reverse complement strand
AAGTTCACCCACAACACCCTGACCGATCATCAGGCTTTAGAGCTGGAAATTGAGACGGTCAAACAACAAGGCTATGCCTTTGATGACGAAGAGTTTTTGCCTGGCCTGTTGTGCATTGCCGTGCTGGCGTCCAATCCAAACGGTGTGTCCAATATCGGTGTAGCTATGCAGGCACCGATCATGCGAGTTAATCGCGAGCAAGCCCTCGCCTTTTTACCTGCGCTACGACGTGCCGCCGATGCCATCGCTGCGATCTGCCAAGAAGGTGTACCAACAACACAGCCCAGCTAAGTGCACGCCACTCAGACATACCAGCAGCTGAAGACAAGCCCACACTGTTTAAGTGATTAAAACGGGTTTGTTTTCAATGCTAGCGCGGCAGCATTTAAGGTCAGTCGATGCTGTGCATGGCTCGGCAGGTTGGGTACGCCGAACAGCCCCAAAACTGACTGCCCGCATCTGCACCGCGCTGAGCGGTGCGTACAACCATAGCGCTAGCGCACTTCGGGCATTGTCTCGCTGCACTGATATCGTTACGGGCTTTGAGCTGTTGTACATGACGCCGGTTTGTTGCGCGCGTCGGCTCAAGCCGTACAGACTGTATTTCAGTCAAAATATTTTGCACGTCATCCTCTGAAAACACCGGCGTACGAAACGATTTGATATAGGCAATGTAGCCCATCCCACGCTTCACGTTTTCCGGCATCGTTGCTTTGAACGTGCTTTGCCCAGTAAAAACAATCACTGAATGAATGGCATCTACAGAAACTCCAAGTAGCGACTCCAGCGCTTTCACGTGCTTGTAGTTTTGACGCAGAGGATTTTGAAACCTGAAGGACTTCTTATATATTTTTTGCGTCCACTGCGCCTGATGTTCTGTGCCAAAAATCCAACCTTGCATATTCTTTATTTCAAGCACAAAAATGCCAAAACGTGAGACAAACACATGATCTATCTGTGTTGTCCCGTCTGGCGTCGGCAGGGTGACATTATGCACCGGATGGTAGGTAGCAGCAGGCAGGCGCAGCTTCGCCGCTAGCGTAACTGCTGCTTCACCTACGACACCTTTAAACCACCGTGTTTTTAATGCTGTCAGGATGATAACGACAGGCAGCAACCACCACAGGGTACTTAGAGCTCGGCTTAGAATAGGGGTAAAATCTATCATTTCTATCTTCCTTGAAACTTAAATAAGCTGTGCTTGCAGCCCTGCCTTTTTCCGTAAAGTGTTTAAGGGTTCTGCATGCTTAAGATGTGCCTAAGACTTTTAACGTCCTGCGCACTAACTCTTTTGAAAAGTTTGCTGTGCTTACCCTCTTTTATTTGCACACTACCCATCCAACCCGTGCCAAACCATAAAACCAGCAGCATGTTGTCATCACGACCTTTGAATACAACTGTATCGTTCGGCGACGGATAGGTGAGCCAGCCGGTGGTTAAGGCCATTTCCAGCTCTGTTTGCCATGACTGGCTATATTTTAAAGTTTCTTGCAGAGCATTCTCTATAACCTTTTTATCGTTAATCCTCGACTTGCCAATGTTGCAATTAGAGCTGCCTTGGCAAATATTGATTTCTTGGATGTCTGCCTGCGCAGGGATATACAGGACTTCTGATCCGCAGCCCGCCAACAGCATCGTTACAAAAATATATGTTAAGAATCTCATAGCGCTTCCATGTGTTTATACACGTCTAAAGAGGCGGGCACTCTCGGTCCCAGCAAATCAATAGAACGGGTTAGAGCCCTAGCATATGCCTCAGTAATATCTGGGCGCCGTCCAGTTTTCTGGTAAAGGCGCAATGCTACAGCGGTGTAAAATGATGCTTTTTGAAATCAGAATGTCACTGCCCACGGGATATACAGCGGCCAATTCAGGTGCGACTTTGCATGAGCCAACAGCACCGCCGCTATAAGGAATGTTGTACCTGATATTACCGTTTTTAAATGCTGGGGAATAAACCTGCGTTTGATATTGGTAGGGAGGCGCTAAAAAATCTGCCGCAATAACAATGGCACTGAAGAGGGATATCGACATTAGAATTAAAGTGGTATCGAGTAATTTACTAGGCTTATTGCGCGCCATAACCATGATTCCTAGAGGTAAAAATCGACTCCCATAGCTGTCTATTTTCCAGTAGTTACCAGCCCCACCACCGTTCGATTTTGACTATGGCGCGCCACACTCGCCCCAGAATAGACGGAAAAAACTGCGGTAATAGTAAAGCGATCAGAGCAAACCCAAGGATGCAGACTACAAGATAGAAACTGCTGAAAAACCCTGCATCAAAATAGGCCAGCTGCTTATTGATGCCAAGCCAAACAAACGCAGCGGTGGGGACAGAGAAAAATAAAGATGCAAACAGGCCGATCAGTCTCGACTTAAAGGAATGACTTTGACTACGTTTTTTGACCATATGCTGCCTTTGCTCCTTGCATAACTCACTCGCTGACCTGCTATTAATCACATGCGCGCAGGTCAGCAAGTAACCATTGTTATAAACACTTAGAGCCTAGCAAAATACAGTTATTTTTTGCGCGCTAATAGGGTAGCAAACTGCAATTGCGCGCCATTGTGCATCGTACCCACATCTTCGTTGTATTTAATTATTTCCCAGCCTTGGTACGCCTCAGACAACTGCCCTGCTTTTAGGGTAAAGGGAAAGCGCATTGGCGAGGGTAGCTCGGCAGTGCTCATCGCACACACAACCAGGTTATAACCGCCGGGCAGCGTATGCGCTTGCATATCGGCAAGCACCGCAGCAACACGCGCTGGATCAAGAAACATAAGGGTAACGGTGCAGGCAATAAAACCATAGTCTTCAGTCAGCGCAGCATTGTTGATGTCGTACACCTGCGCCTTAAGGTTGCTAATGCCCTCGCTGCTGACCACTTGCTGCAGCATCGCAATGGCGTTGGGGTTGTTATCAACCGCGGTGACATTAAAGCCCAGTTGGCTCAGGTATAAGGCGTTGCGTCCGTTGGAGCAGCCCATATCCAAGGCCTTGCATGGCTCAATCATTTTGCAGGCTGCTACCACTTCACTGTGCGCAGGATTTAAGCCGTAACGGCTGTTGAGATCAACTGTCATGGTCATCACTTCGTTTAAAATATGAACTGCGATTATTGCCGCTTCTGTCGTGCAGTTAAATGATCACAGGTAAGACTTTAAAAACTAAGTACCCTAAGGCTCTCACCCGTCATCCTAGTGTGCAAGCAACCCTGCTGCCCCTATAGCAAAGTGGCGCAAGGTATTTATGCTGGCTGCTACTTAACTTTGTAGAGCCATTCGTCAGTTAACAGCTTGTCAGCCACTAATGCCTTGGCGCTGGCAAGTTCGGCTGGCAAATAGTCGCCTGCTTCAGCTTGGTAAGTTTTAGCAAAGTGACTGATAAAGGCCTCGATAATCGCCGCTCGGCTTAAGCCGGTTTGACTACGCATGGGATCGACCCGCTTCTTCGCGCTAGTGATGCCTTTATCCGATAACTTTTCTCGGCCGATGCGCAACACTTGCAGCATTTTGTCAGCATCAATGTCATACGCCAGAGTGGCATGGTGCACCAGCACTCCAGTGCCAAAACGCTTTTGCGCTGCGCCGCCTATTTTGCCTTGCGCAGAAGCAATATCGTTTAACGGCTTATAGTGCGCTTGAATACCCACCTCGGCCAATGCGGCCAATACCCAGGCATCTAAAAACTGATAAGACTGCTCAATGCTCATACCATCCACCAGTGAGGACGGCACCGTTAGCGAATAGGTAATGCAGTTGCCGGGCTCCATAAACATCGCCCCACCACCGGTAATACGACGCACCACCTGCACATCAGCTTGCTGCGCGGCGACCATATCCACTTCGTTTTTCACCGACTGGAAATAGCCGATCACCACCACCGAATCATCCCAATCCCAAAACCTTAAGGTTGGCCCGCGTAAGCCTTTCGCCACAGACTGAGCCAACACATCATCTAAAGCCACATGCATGGCTGCGGGTAATGTAACGGGAGCAATCAGGCTAAATTGATGATCAAGCCAACTGCTGGCCTTGCCTAACGCACGGCGTACGGCAATCGCGACAGCGTCAGCGGAAAAACCAAACATCATCACATCGTCATCCAGCGCTTCAACAATAACGCTGGTTAAGGTTTGTTGACTGGCTGTGCTGGGTAAACCGATGAGCGCTTGGTTAATCAGCGTTAAAGCGGTATCAGGCTCTAAGAAAAAATCACCCGAGATACTGACGTGGCTTAAACAGTCATCTTGCACCTCAAGATCGGCCACCACTAACTTACCGCCAGGTACTTTATATTCACCGTGCATCACGTCACCCTGCTTGATTGAGTATCTATATTGAGAATTAATCTCATTCTAAACCAGAAATTCAGCACAGTCCTACTCTGCCTTCTTACAAAGCTCACAGGTAACGTATCATGCGCTTAAATGTTTTAATGTTTCACCTAAACCACTCGCGCAGGCCCTGCTATGCGCGCTGACAAAGGACGCTGCGAATGTCTAATAGGCCCAAAAAAGTAGCCTTTTGGTTTACCGATGATCTGCGCTTGCACGATAACCTCGCCCTCAACTGGGCCTGCAGCCATTACGCAGCCATTGCCTTTATTTACGTGATTAACCCTCATGACATCGGGCCCAATAACTATCAACATAAAGCCATAGGCTCACACCGGCTCAATTTTATATATCAGTCTTTATGCGATCTTGAGCAACAGTTGCGCGACTTAGGTCATCGCCTAATTATTTTAGAAGGCCAACCTGCAACCGAGGTCTGCCGCTTTATGCAAGAGCAGCAGATTGATACCATCGTGCGCTCTAAACCAGTGGGCTGGTATGAAAACAAAACCTGCCAAGTGATTGAGCAAAACCTGCCTCAGATGCGTTGCTTTGCCACTTGGAATCACACGCTGTTTAAGCCAGAGCAATTAGCACTCACGCCGCAACTGCTCAATAGCTTTTCCAGTTTTAGACAGCACATTGAAAAACGTAATTTTGCTGCGCAAGCCGTTGGCGATACACTCAGCACAGTACCGCACGCCATCCAAGTACAGTCATCACAGGGCATAAGCCTTGATCAATTCGCGCAAACATACGTGACACAGCCTTTAGCAGCCAGCGCTTTTCAGGGGGGCGAACAACAGGCGCTGGCGCATGTGCAGCGTTATTTTTCCAGCTCAGCACCGCACAGCTATAAGCTCACTCGCAATCAATTAGACGGCTGGGACAGCTCAACCAAATTCAGCCCTTTTTTAGCGCTTGGCAATCTGTCACCCCGCTCCATCTGGCAACAATTAAAAGCCTACGAAGCACAGCACGGTGCCAATGACTCAACCTACTGGATTGGTTTTGAACTTTTGTGGCGCGAATACTTTCAATGGTCAGCACTGCAGCAAGACGCACGTTTATTCAGCTTTCAAGGTCAGGCCAAGCACAAGCCTAAAACCAGCTATTACAGCGCTCGTTTTAAAAAGTGGTGCAACGGTGAAACGCCTTACCCACTGGTCAATGCCTGCATGAAAGAGTTAAACGCCACAGGTTTTATCTCAAACCGTGGCCGGCAAATTGTCGCCAGCTGTTTAGTTAACGAGCTGGCCGTGGACTGGCGCTACGGTGCTGCTTACTTCCAGCAACAACTGCTTGATTACGATGTCGCCTGCAACTGGGGCAATTGGCAATACATTGCCGGCGTGGGTAACGATCCGCGTGGCGGACGGCACTTTAATCTAGATAAGCAAACCCAAGAGTACGACCCTGAGCGGCGTTATATTAAACAGTGGCAATGCGATACAGCGCCACAGCCGCTGGATACGGTTGATTATGTTGACTGGCCAATCATGCCTGAGTAAGCCTGATCGACCCCGCTCAATCATTCGGCAGCACTGAAAAAGTGCCTGCCGCTTTAAGTCACAGCACGCATAAGCAGGCGCGCGTGAAGGCTAAAGTTGCTCTGATACGCGCCTTGAGCTTTAGCCTGAGCCAAGCATCGGCGCGCGTATGGCCAATACATACATGGACAACCTAGCCCTAGCTTTGTAACGACTGGGCTAAACCAACAAGCCTCAGTGACTGTCCTTGGGAAACAGCACGACTTCATCACCGTCCTGCCACGGCTTAAATTTGACCATGACCTGCTGGAACGCGGGATGCTCCAGCCAATCCGTCAGCCATTGCTGTAAATGTGGATACGGCAGACTGTAAAACACCTCCCGATCAACATGGGCGAACTGGCGGACAAAGGGCATGATGCCGATATCAGCAATACTGATGTGATCGCCGAGCAGATAGGTATTTTTACCGAGCAATTCTTCTAGCACCTGCAAAAACACTTCGCCCTGCTGCCGATACTCAAGCTGAGAGAACTGCGGATGGCGGTCGGCGTATTTATAGCGATCGAGCCAATGTTTAAATTCATTATCGTTCTGCTCGATCAGAGCATGCGCGTGAACTAAATCGGTATTTAATAATCCGTGTGGGTCATTCTGCGCCAGCGCCCATTGCAAAATCTCAAGGCTTTCTTCAAGCACCTGCTTATCACTGCCCAGTAACTGCAAAACAGGCACAGTCCCTTTGGGGCTGATGGCCAACATCTGCGCCGGCTTATTTTTCAGCACGATTTCACGCAGCTCCACCTGCAACTTGGCAAATACAATCCCGAGACGAGCGCGCATTGCATAAGGGCAACGGCGAAAGGAATACAAACGATGCAGTGCGGTGGTCATAATGGGCTGCCTGGTTAAGTTTTTAGATTGAAATGAAACGAAGGCACATTGAGACTACTCCTCAGCCTATAACGCTTTGCTTGCTGATGTTGCGCAGCGCACCTGACAACAGCCGCTGATTATAGTGAACCCGTTGGTAGCTCAAGTTGCCTGTCACTGCGCCAAACTCAAATAAGCACTACACCGGTTTCTTATCTCAGGCAAACCACCTGAAACAGCTAAAATAATGTTTGCTAACAGGTATATCAAAACACTAACACATTAGCCCTGTTGTGCAGTGTTAAGAAGCCTAGACACATCACGCGCGCTCAGTGCTGCGCCCACCCAAACCACAACCTTCTTCGCGCCAGCACCGAGGCAAAGCTCTTTGAATATTCTATCTTCAATTTGACTGAGCCCACCTTCAACCATCGCTTGCGGATGCACAACAATCGCGACTGACTTGGGGAAAAAGCTTTTACCGACAATGGCTTTTACAGCATTGGTAAGACACTGATCCGCGATAGAAAACTCACCCACCAGAAGTCGCTGGGTGGTGAATGGCTGAGGCGAGGTGAAAATATGCTCATGGCTGGGCTCAGATACTATCGATATCTTAAAGGTGTTAGGTAAAACTTTGACGTACAGCTCAACGGAAAATAGTTTCTTCATTGCTCACATCCTTATGCAAAATGCTGAAGCTCATTTGCTGCTATTTAGCGCAGCACAACAGCGATAAACCCAGCGCCTTGTACGGCGATGACGGACTATTAAATAAACAAGAATATCTTGGCAAGAAAAGATTGCTGCGACTTAAGGGCCGACCAGATTGCCTCGGCCCCAAGCAGAATAATGAGCACACCTGCAACCATGCGGACCGCTAGGCCAACAGCAGCGTAGAGCCCCACGAAGAGACCAAAAGCCACAAAGAGCAAACCCGCCGCACCCCAGACCGCCCGGTACACGCCACCAGCATAGTAAGGATTGTTGCTCTGTTGACCGTTCATAACTTCACCTAACGCCTCAACCCGCTGCTTCTTGTTAGTTTGCCGAAAATCATATCTCGGACAGAGTCAAATAGTGCAGCTGTTTCAGTTGGCGTCCCGATTTTTGAAAAGCTGATAGAGTTCATACCCTTTGGGTTTGTCTCGCTGTACCGAAATGGCTCACTGGCGCAGCATTTGGATAGGCTGGGAGCACGGGTGGTTTGAAGATGCACTTCGTATTGTAGCCTTGCTAGCGGCGCTGAACACCGACCGGTGATTAATGATTTTCGATGGAGGCAGTAGACGAAAACTCTCCTGCTCTGCGTGCTGGTGTGGACTTTCGTGGCACCCCAAACGCGACTCAGCCAGTCCTCGAACACATCAAGCCGGGCAAAAACGCGCTCCGCTGTTGCGCTACATCCGTATTAATCTGCCAAAAACCACGCGGCTGTTATTGATTGCAGTAATTGGTGCTGCTTCGGCGGCGGTTGCGCTATCAAATCACGAGCCATTTCTTTTCGCGACTCCGGCTCTATGGGGTATCTACGCAGCTGCCGTGGTGTTCGTCGCCGTGGGTTTGCTGAGCGCTGCCCGCATCTGGACATGGGGGTTGATCATCGCGCTGTCGTCTCTGCTGGTCTACATGGGCGGCCTGCTGGGCGCTACACGCGACTGAAGTACTTCGAGTCTAAAGGGCGCCTCGATGAGCAAGCCTTGGCTGCTTTGCGCGTGTCGATTTGAATCCAACGCAGCTCCCTGCTCTGGCATCAAGAATGGGTTAGAATTCAAACAAACTGTCGGACGATCCACAACAATGAATGAAATGAGCAAGCTTGGCATCATTAGACCTGAAATCCGATACCTTCTTTACTTAACTGTTTTCTGGGTTGGGTTAATCGCCGCTGCGACGTATTTATTCGGTGGTTGGGACTCTCGCAAAACCAACCCCAACCAGCAACTGGTCAGCTACACCCGCGGCAACGCCACCGAAATTGAACTGCAAGCCAACCGCCAGGGCCATTACCTGGCAAACGGCACCATCAACAAGCAAAACGTCACTTTTATCCTGGATACCGGTGCCACAACCGTGTCAGTCTCTGAACGTATCGCTCAAAAAGCAGGCCTTATCCGAGGTCGCCCCGGCCTTGCACGCACCGCCGCCGGCACAGTAAAAGTGTGGAGCACGAGCATTCAAGAGCTGCGCTTGGGCGATATCACATTCAATAATGTATCCGCCAGCATCAACCCTAGTATGGACCCAGACATGGTATTGCTGGGCATGAGTGTGCTTGGACAGCTTAACTTCTCTCAACAATCGGGCGTGCTGACACTGAGTCTGGAAACACCTTGAAATGGAAGGCAGCCTCTAGAGTGGGCAGCGCGTCTTAAGTGCCGGTCCCGGCTATATCTCTTGGTCTCATCGGATTGGTATTCGGTACCTAACGCAGAGCGCATCGGCGACCTTGCCGCCGCGTTTGGTTAAATTGCTATCGTTCATCCTCAAGGCCATGCCAAACCCGAAGAATAATAATGGCACTGGCATGAACTGAATATCGAACGACGTGTTTTCCGAAAATCATATCTCGAACAGAGTCAGGTACCGGCGCCATTTCAACGGGTGTGCCCATTTTGGGGAAGTCTGGAAGTAATTCGATTTTGCCAACTAGCTCGGAGGCAACTCGAGTTGCCGCAGTCGGGTTGTGCACCGCAATGAACTCCCTGAGGCGTTTCAAATCATCAATGGCTTCATCCGTGTAAACCAGTTTCACTTACCCGACCTCGGTGCATCCTGCTCGTTTTCTGTTCCCCAGCTCTTAAGCCAGTCGTGAACCTCGCTAGCATCAACAACCTTACCTTGGGCAGCAGATTCCATTGCCTGCAGCGTTTGCTTCCAACGCTCTTGCTCAAGCTGCTGCTTTGCTATGTATTCCGACAATGCCTGGTTGATTACCCAGCCTTTACTTCGGTTTAACCTGCTGGCGATTTGTTCCAAGTGCTGCTCAACTTCTGCCTGAAGGCGAACTGTGGTAACGCTCATGGTTATACCCTCACACGAACAACTACAACGTATTACATCATAGTCAATCAAGGTGTGCTATAAAATTTAACGTTTGGTTAAGGGGCGGGCTTTAGCCGGTCCCAGTGAGCGAAGCGAACGGCTTGAACCACTTGTTAGGTTTGTACGCAATTCACTAAAGAGAAAAGTACGTTACTAAAGAGCCGAAGGCGACAAATGCTTTCCAAGAAATCCAAGCAAAGTTTATTGATATTATGACTTTAGCGAGAAGTGCCCAATATTTCTTTGCGGTGTTTGATAAGGCCTGACTTTCTCAGACACTTTTTTGATTCATAAAATACTGCTTTTCA
>CAYLOI010000058.1:0-10103 GCA_964385265.1 uncultured Thiopseudomonas sp. | reverse complement strand
ATAGCGTACTTCGGGGTAGGTGTTTTTCCGTCGATGAACCCATCCTGGGTTCAACCCCGGCGCGTGCCATCCTTGGCACGCTTGTCACACCAACCCCGAAGCACTGGTTGACCAGCGGCGCTGTTAGCACTATTTGTATAGTGCTCGTCTGTTTGTGCTAGCTCTTTATTTTAATTCACAGGTGGGTTCGGAGTATGCCGTGCTTCGGAGTTGGTGTTTTTCCGTCGATGAACCCATCCAGGGTTCAACTCCGGCGCTTCGCCATCCCTGGCTTGCTCATCACACCAACCCCGAAACACTGGTTAACCAAAGGCGCTGTTAGCACAATTTGTATAGGGCTCATCTTTTCCTGAGAGCCTTATATCTATGTTTTGTGTTTGAGGTTCGGACTCAGAACTCTAGAGTTTGGCTTTGGCTTTGGCTTTGGCTTTGGCTTTGGCTTTGGCTTTGGCTTTATTGCTTTGTGTTTTTAGAAGACTGGCAAACCCTCGCGATGATTAAAGAGTGCCGTGCGGGTGCTGTGGCAAGCGCGCCAGGGATGGCGCGCGCCCGAGTCGGGTCAGGAAGACCCGTCGAGGGAAAAACAGCACTTGCACGGCACGGCATACGTAAATAATCCCGATGCTTGTGCTTTAAAAGAACTCTGCTACAGAATCCAAAACCACAGCACTTGCACGGCACGGCATACGTAAATAATCCCGATGCTTGTGCTTTAAAAGAACTCTGCTACAGAATCCAAAACCACAGCACTTGCACGGTACGGCACACGTACATACTGCTCGATGCATTTACTTGTGAATTGACTGCTACATACTGTTCGGTTTTAAAGCAACGTAGCCAGATTAATTTGATCACTGCGTTGAATGTTTTCCGTTAGCGTGCGGCACAAGCTTAAAAACTCACTCATCGCATCGCTTTGAAACTTATGTTTGTGCCAGATAAAAGTGAATTGACGGGTTAGATTTAACTCTGGCGTCTCAATCGCCACTAAACTGCCACGTTTGAAAGCATCACGCAGCGCCAATCGAGAAATACAGCCAATCCCCAAACCTGACTCCACTGCACGCTTAATTGCTTCTGTGTGCTCAAGTTCCAGACGAATATGAATTGGGTGTTGATGGCGCTGAAAGGCTTGCTCGAAAGCCAAACGCGTGCCCGACCCATGCTCACGTACAATCCACGCCTCATCGGCTAGATCAGTGAGGCTGGCCTGGCCCTGCTGGGCTAAAGGGTGTTGCGGTGCGCAAAAAACCACCAGTTCATCGGCAACCCAAGGCTCAGCAATAATATTGTGGTCTTGCTGGTAGCCCTCGATTAAACCTAAATCCAGCTGATAGTTAGCGACTTGCTGAACGATTTGCTCGGTATTGTGCACATGCAAACGCACTTTGCAGCTGGGATGTTGCTGCATAAAGTGACCGATTAATAACGTGGCCAAATAGTTACCAATGGTCATGGTGGCACCCACCGAGAGAGAGCCAAAGCCATGGCTGTCGGTCAGTAAACCCTCTAAGGCCTCTGCTTGCTCAAGTAGAGCCAGTGCGCGTGGTAACAGTTGTAAGCCTAAGGCATTGATTATTAAGCGTTTTCCAGCGCGGTCAAAAAGTAGGCAGTCGTAGCTGCGCTCAAGTTCTTTCAGGGCCGTGCTAGCAGCGGATTGTGACATCGCCAGTTGTTCGGCTGCTTGAGAGACACTTTTGTATTGCGCGATGCAGGTAAATACCTGCAGCTGGCGAAGGCTAAACCGCATATCTGTATTCCTGATATAATTTATGCATATTATCAATTTAACAGATTAAGGTTTTAAACCTACACTCTATTTAGACAAACCTGTTTACGCTGGAGCGTGTTATGAGCAACTTGAATGTTGAACAGGTGTTAAGTGTTCACCACTGGAATGACAGCTTATTCAGTTTTAAAACCACCCGCAGCCCTGGTTTACGTTTTGAGAACGGGCAGTTTGTGATGATTGGCCTTGAAGTAGAAGGGCGTCCCTTAATGCGTGCCTATTCCATTGCCAGCCCTAACTACGAAGATCATTTAGAGTTTTTCAGTATTAAAGTGCCTAATGGTCCATTGACTTCACGCTTGCAGCACCTAAAGGCAGGCGATCAATTGAAAGTCAGTAAAAAACCGACAGGCACTTTATTACTGGGTGATTTATTGCCAGGCAAGCATTTATATTTGCTCAGCACAGGCACTGGTTTGGCACCTTTTATCAGCGTGATTCAAGATCCGGAAACCTATGAGCGTTTTGAAAAAGTGATTTTGGTACATGGTGTGCGCCATGTCAGTGATGTTGCTTATGAAGATTTTATTACCGAAAACTTACCGCAAAATGAGTTTTTTGGAGAGCAACTGCGCGATCAGTTAATTTATTACCCTACTGTGACCCGTGAACCATTTCGCAATCAAGGGCGCATTACTGAGTTGATGCGCAGTGGTAAGTTATTTACAGATATTGGTTTACCGCCGATTAACCCAGAGCATGATCGTGCGATGATTTGTGGCGGCCCAGAGATGCTGGATGACACCAGTAGCATGCTCAATGAGTTTGGCTTAACAGTGTCGCCCCGCTTAGGTACAGCCGGTGATTATGTGATTGAGCGGGCATTTGTTGAGAAGTAAGAGTGCAGTGCTCAATTACATAAGCACTCACCTATAAAAACACCGCCAGTTGGCGGTGTTTTTATAGGGTTAGAACAAAGTGGCAGGTTTAGCGCAGCAGATCGAATACTTTCTTGGCGACATCACTGGCCGCTTGTGCAGGGTTCTGGCGAATTGCAGCCTCTTGCTCGGCAATAATAGTAAATAAGCCATCCAGAGCTTGCTCGGTCACGTAGTTCTCGATTGAAGCATCTTTAGCATCGATCACACCAAAGCTGGCAGCTTGGCCCGCAAAATTGTTGTATTGCTGCGCCAGCCCAGACGATTGGGTCACTTGCTCAATCATTGGTAAAAAACGACTGCGCAATTGCTCGCGGCTGCTTTTATCAAGGTATGCCGTGGCTGAGTTGTCTGGGCCGCTTAAAATGCCTTTAGCGTCGCTGATGGTCATTTTCTTTACTGCATCAAGCAGCAACTCTTGTGCTTGTGGCACTGCTGCTTCAGCGGCGCGGTTCATACTGTCTTCTAGGGCTTTAACTTGCTTGCCTTGTCCGAGCATTTTCATTGCGCGTGCAGCCTTGCCAAGATTGCCGGGTAACTCGATGCGCACATCAGGGTTTTTACTAAAGCCGCCGGGTTTGCTCAGTTGCTCAACGGCAATGCGCGAGCTCTGTTCAAGCATAGCTTTCATGCCATCGCCGGCTTGATTTTGGCTCAGATCATTGAGTGATACAGCACAAGCTTGAGCGGCAAACAGTAGCCCGATGAGTCCAGTTAAATAAATACGCATAGTCTTTATCCTCGGTCGCTGAGCGCTCAGATAGCGCTTTTTAATGCCTGAGCAGGAAGCAGTGCTGCAGCTTCACGGTCCAGCACTATGGTTAGATTCTTATGTTGCTTAAGCGCAGAGGCAGGCAAGTTTTCATCGATTTCACTATAAAAGAGCTGCGCCATAATGTCGGTTTTGTTGCGACCGGTGGCGACTAAAATAATTTCTTTTGCTTCTAAAATATCTTGGATACCCATGGTAATGGCATGGGTCGGCATCTCACTTTGCTCAGCAAAGAAACGGCCGTTATCAATGCGGGTTTGCTCTGAAAGTTTGACCACATGGGTGCGGCTGTTAAAGCAGGTCTTGGGTTCGTTAAAGCCAATATGACCGTTTGAGCCAATCCCCAATAATTGTAAGTCCAGCCCGCCAAGAGCTTGAATGGCATCCGAGTAAGCACTGCAGACCGCCTCAATATCACTGGCTAAACCGTTAGGCAAATGCACTTGGTTTGCGGGTATATCGAGCGGATTAAACAGGTGCTGATACATATAATAATTATAACTTTGCGGATGCTGAGGGCTTAAACCCATGTACTCATCCAAGTTAAAAGTGGTCAGTTGCGATAGATCCATGGGGCTCTGCTGCAGGTGTTCTAAAAATTTGGCGTAAACAGGCTCCATGGTGCTGCCGGTGGCAAGGCCCAAGACGGCTGAGGGTGTCGCTTTGATTTTTTCAATCAGACGTTGCGCGGTGTAACGAGAGACGTCATCTACTGTTTCAAAAATTTTATACATAAATAAGGGTCATCAAAGATAGGGTTGGCAAAGCGCACTTAGTTGGGATGAATTATAACGGTGTCTGCCTTGCTGTATATAGACATTCTATATTTCTAAGTTGTCTGCTAAGTGCAGCAGTGTTCAATTATTGCGTAAACTGCAGCTTTTCCTTACAGAGCACTGACTTATGTTGAGGCTACAGGGCTGTGAGCATGTTGCTTAGCGGCGCAGTACCGCATTACGAAACTCGCCCGGAGTTTGTTGTGTCCAGCGTTTAAACGCACGCTGAAACGCTTCCGGTGAAGAAAAGCCTAACAGCCAAGAAATCTCTCCAAAGGTTAATTCCGTATCGCGAATGTAGCTGCTGGCCAAATCGCAGCGGGTTTGGTTGACCAGTTGGCGAAACTGCGTGCCCTGTGCTGCTAATTTGCGGCGCAAGGTCCAAGCAGGTAGATGCAGTTTTTGTGCAATCTGTTTGATACTGGGCTCGCCATTTTTTAATAGGGGTGCGATGAGTTGGTTCACTTGCTCAATTAAACTGTAGCTGCGGGTTTTTAACGCCAACTGCTCTTCGCATAACAACTGTAAAGCATGCCAAGTGCTGGGGCAGTGCTGTGGGTTACTCAAAGCAAGGCTTTTTTGACTTAAACGGATACGGTTGTGTTTGGCACTAAATTCAACTGGGCAGTTGAGCTGCTGTGCAAAGGCTGGCGCGTAGTCAGGTTCAGCAAACTCAATCTGCAGTAGTTCAATCTCTAAATCGCTCTGACAGACTTGACGCAAATGGTTAATCCAGCCCAATAAAACCGACTCAACCACAAAGCAATTGTAGGCATTGTAGGGGGCGATGGAATAAAAGCTAAACCAAGCGCCGTCATTGTCTTCAAGTAGCTGGCTAGCGCCGCGATAGTTTTGCGCATACAGCGGTTCAAAGCGACTGATACAGCGTGCTGCCGCACGTACGGTGGGGGCTTGCGCTGCAGTGACACCGGCTAAACCTAAATGCGTGAGCAAGCTGTGCTGGCCCATGCTCAAACCCAGCGCTGGGTTGCCTGTCAGTTCAATAGCGGCATGCCCAAGGCGCATATAGCGTGGAATAGACAGCCGCGCATGCGGTTGCGCAAGGCGCTCTGAGCTGAGTTCAAAGCGCTCAAATAACGCATCTGGGCACTGGCCCTGTTGCGCAATAGCAGCGGCAATACTATGAGTAAAGGCAACGGACAAATCACCGAGGCGCATATTCGGGCGTGCTGTGTTCATGGCTGTGCTTCAATATCTGCTAAACAAGATGTTCATTGTAGTCATTGTTTTGTTAAATAGGGTCATTGAGAAGCCTTGGTGAGCTGTCTATTGTATCAATCATTCATTGACTGATTAGCGCGCCTGTTGTGCCGCAACAAAATCAGCGCCCTGTGTTTGTACCTGTTTTGGAGAGTCTCGATGTCGAATCCACATTACCCACATTTATTGGCCCCGCTTGATTTGGGCTTTACCACGCTAAAAAACCGTGTCTTGATGGGTTCAATGCACACTGGGCTTGAAGAGCGTCCCAATGGTTTTGAACGCATGGCCGCGTACTTTGCCGAGCGTGCGCGCGGCGGTGTGGGCTTGATGGTCACCGGTGGTATCGGCCCGAATGAGGAAGGCAGTGTTTATGCTGGTGCTGCCAAATTAAGCACGCCAGAAGAAGCTGAAAAACACAAAATTGTTACCCAAGCGGTGCACGACGCAGGCAGCAAAATTTGTATGCAGATTCTGCATGCCGGTCGTTATGCTTACAGCCCGAAATCAGTTGGCCCCAGTGCGATTAAAGCGCCGATTAACCCGTTCAAGCCGGCTGAGTTGGATGAAGAGGGCATCGAGAAGCAGATTAAAGACTTTGTTAATTGTGCCGTGTTAGCGCAGTCTGCTAACTATGATGGCGTAGAAATCATGGGTTCTGAAGGCTACTTCATTAACCAGTTTCTTGCCGCGCACACCAACCAGCGCACTGATCGCTGGGGTGGCAGTTACGAAAACCGGATGCGCTTAGCCGTAGAAATTGTGCGTCGTGTGCGTGAAGCAGTGGGCACCGATTTCATTATTATTTATCGTTTATCGATGCTCGACTTGATGGAAAAAGGCAGCAGTTGGGACGAAGTCGTGCAGCTGGCCAAGGCCATTGAAGCGGCTGGTGCAACCATTATCAACACCGGTATTGGTTGGCACGAAGCGCGTATTCCAACCATTGCCACTAAAGTGCCGCGCGGTGCCTTTACTAAAGTGACGGCTAAATTACGCGGTGAAGTGTCAATTCCATTGGTGGCCACCAACCGTATCAATACCCCAGAAGTGGCTGAGCGTGCTTTGGCGGAAAATGACGCCGATATGATTTCCATGGCGCGTCCATTCTTAGCTGACCCTGAGTTTGTTAATAAAGCAGCGGCCGGCAAAGCAGATGAAATCAATACCTGTATTGGTTGTAATCAGGCCTGCTTAGATCACACCTTTAGCGGCAAATTGACCTCGTGCTTGGTCAATCCACGAGCCTGCCATGAAACTGAACTGAATTATATTGCCACCACAGCAGTGAAAAAAATTGCTGTGGTCGGCGCCGGACCTGCCGGTTTAGCTGCAGCGACGGTGGCGGCTGAGCGTGGACACGAGGTAACGTTGTTCGACTCCGCCAGTGAAATTGGTGGACAGTTTAATGTGGCCAAGCTGATTCCTGGTAAAGAAGAGTTCTACGAAACCTTGCGCTATTTTCAGCAGAAACTGCAATCGACTCAGGTGAATGTGCAACTCAATACACGTGTCAGTGCTGCACAATTGCTGGCCAGCGGCTTTGATGAGGTTATCCTGGCAACAGGTATTGTGCCGCGTGTTCCTGAGATTCCTGGTATTGATCACCCCAAAGTATTGAGCTATTTGGATGCGATTTTAGGGCGCAAGCCTGTAGGCAAATCCGTTGCTGTGATTGGCGCCGGTGGTATTGGTTTTGATGTGTCAGAACTGCTGACCCATAGCGGCGAGTCAAGCAGTTTAGATCGTGAGGCCTTCTGGAAAGAGTGGGGCATTGATTTAGGTTTAGAGGCGCGTGGTGGCGTTGCAGGTGTTGAGCCACAGCCGGAAGCGGCTGCACGCCAAGTGTATTTGCTGCAGCGTAAGAAGACTAAGGTGGGTGCGGGCTTAGGTAAAACCACTGGTTGGATTCACCGTGCTGGTTTAAAAAGTAAAAATGTGCAAATGATCCCCAGTGTTGAGTATTTAGGTGTAGATGATGCCGGTTTGCATGTCAGTATTGACGGTGCACAAGCGCAGGTGTTAGCCGTTGATAATGTGATTTTATGTGCGGGACAAACCCCCTTGCGTGAGCTACAAGCAGAGCTTGAAAGCGCAGGCGTTGTTGTGCATCTAGTCGGTGGTGCGGATGTGGCCGCTGAGCTGGATGCTAAGCGCGCAATTGACCAAGGTTCGCGTGTGGCAGCTGCAGTGTAAGAGCGTGCCTTAGAGTGAAATGAATGGCGCTGCAGACAAAAGTTTGCGGCGCTTTTTTTATTTATGAGCTGACCTTTTACCCTATCGGGAGACTGAATTTAAGCGCATGAGAGGGAGAGAATTCTGCTGTAAAAGCTTAAATTGACCAATGGATCGGGTAAACTCTGCTGCCTAAATAAAGAAGAGCCATTCTCGCTTGTTAAGATCCATCGGTCAGTCGATCTAGATAACCTCTGCATCAGGCTTATCAATGCGCCTTATGGGCAGTAGGAGAGCAGCATGCAAGGCCCGCAGCTGATTTATATTTTAGACCCCATGTGCTCGTGGTGCTGGGGCTTTAACCCTGTATTACAGCAGATGCTTAAACAGGCCCAAGCAGCAGGAGTTAACGTGACTTTGCGCGTCGGCGGCCTGCGCACCGGTCAGCAAGCCGTGCTTGATGAGACTAAGCGTGCTTATATTCTGCAGCATTGGCGCACAGTCGCCAAAACGACAGGTCAGTCTTTTAATTTTGATAAAGCACTGCCCAGCGGTTTTCTGTATGACACTGAGCCGGCTTGCCGAGCATTAGTGGTGGCCAGAGGGCTGGATGCAAGCTTGGTGTTTGCTTTTTTAGACCGTCTGCAGCACGCTTTTTATCAAGATGCACAAGATATTACCCAGCCCAGTGTGTTGCGCGATCTAGCAGTGCAGGCAGGTTATGCTAAAGAGGCATTTAGTGATGGATTTGATAGCCAAGAAAGTCAAATCGCCACTCAAGCTGATTTTACCTGGGTGCGCAATTTGGCGATCAGTGGCTTCCCCAGCGTGCTCGCCGAGCAGCAGCAACAATACGCTTTAATCACCAATGGTTATCAGCCCTACACGGCGCTTGAACCCCTGTTAAGTCGTTGGATCTCAATTAATGCCCGTACCTGATCAAATAAGCTGGAAGCATATCCGCCGCTTAGCTGTGCAGCATAAACGTAGTTTGATTTTTGCCAACATTCTCGCCATTCTCGCGACCCTGTGCAGCGTGCCCATTCCTTTGCTGTTGCCATTATTGGTGGACGAGGTGTTGTTAGGGCAGGGCGGTCAAGCCTTGCACATCATGGATCGCTGGCTGCCGAGTATCTGGCAGCAGGCGGTTGGTTACATTGGCTTTATGTTGGTACTGACCTTTATTTTACGTCTTGCCTCGTTATTGTTTAACGTTGGCCAAAGTAAGATGTTTACCCATCTTTCTAAAGATGTGGTGTATCAGATTCGTGCGCGCTTGCTAGCGCGTCTTCAGCGTATTTCGCTGAGCGAATATGAAAGTTTAGGTAGCGGTACAGTCACCACCCACTTGGTCACTGACTTAGAGACTTTGGATACGTTTATTGGCGAAACCTTAAGTCGTTTTTTAGTCTCGATGCTGACCTTAATAGGCACCGCAACAGTGCTGATGTGGATGCATTGGCAGCTTGCGCTGCTGATCTTGTTGCTCAACCCGATTGTAGTGTTTTTTACCATTAAACTGGGTAAGCGGGTTAAGCACCTTAAAAAACTTGAGAACGATAGCACGGCCATTTTCACCCAAACCTTGAATGAAACCTTAGATGCGATTCAAGAGGTGCGCGCGGGTAATCATCAAGGTTTCTTTTTTAAGCGTTTGTTAGGCCGTGCACAGCACGTGCGCGATCGAGCGATTAGTTCACAATGGAAAACGGATATTTCCTCGCGTGCCAGTGGCTTGCTGTTCCAATACGGTATTGATATTTTCCGTGCAGTGGCAATGCTAACCGTCTTATTTTCCGACTTGTCGATCGGACAGATGCTGGCGGTGTTCAGTTACCTGTGGTTTATGATTGGACCCATTGAGCAATTGCTGAACTTGCAATACGCATTTTATGCTGCTGACGGTGCACTGGTACGAATCAATCAGCTGCTAGAGCGTCAAGATGAGCTGGATTTTCCGGCGGCAAGGAACCCTTTTGCTGGGGTTAAAACAGTCCCTGTCAGCGTCGAAGGCTTGCAATTTGCCTATGCTGAAGAGCAGGTGTTGGATGATTTAAGCTTCCACATCGCTGCGGGTGAGAAAGTGGCGATTGTTGGTGCCAGTGGCGGTGGTAAAAGTACCCTTGTACAGCTTCTTTTAGGTTTATACAGTGCGCAAGCAGGGCAGATTCGTTATGCCGATGCGACACTGCAAGAAACCGGCTTGGCCTGTGTGCGTGAGCATGTAGCTGTGGTTTTGCAGGCGCCAGCGTTATTTAACGATACCTTGCGGGCTAACCTATGCATGGGGCGTCAATACACTGATGACGCTTGCTGGCAGGCTTTAAGAGTGGCGCAACTGGTTGATACGGTTAGCGCCTTACCGAAAGGCCTGGATAGCATCATAGGCCGAGCGGGGTTGCGCTTGTCTGGCGGGCAACGCCAGCGCTTAGCCATCGCGCGTATGGTGCTCAGTGATCCGCATGTGGTGATTTTAGATGAAGCAACATCGG
>CAYLOI010000057.1:0-10497 GCA_964385265.1 uncultured Thiopseudomonas sp. | reverse complement strand
CCGACAGCGGAGTACTGGCGGACGGGGGTTCAAATCCCCCCGGCTCCACCAAATAAACAAAAAAGGGCGTCCTAGGACGCCCTTTTTTGTGTCTGTAATCCAGCGATATCAAGGGTTTGCGCGCTATAGCTACCTATAGGTGTTTTTCCCAATCTATGCTTTTTTGTATCCCTAGATGTATTCCAAAAGGTATTCCAGAAAAAATAATCTGATTTTGGAATACCTTAGTGCTGGGAAAACTATGTCGATATTTGGCAAACGCAGCATCCGGTCACAAACCGCGCCTTGATAAAACCGCTGTGAGTACTCGCACTAGGTTATCAAGGCGCTGGCTGTAATCTTGCTCAACAGGCTTATTGTGCCGGCTGGTTGAGGTGCACTGTGCGCTGCGGGAAAGGGAAGCTGATACCTTCGCGATCAAAGGCTTCTTTGGTTTGCTCTTGCACATCAAAGAACACACCCCAGAAATCGCCACTTTTAGTCCACATACGCAAGGACATATTGACTGTGCTCTCGCCCAGCGACGTCATATACACAACTGCAGCGGGATCTTTTAGTACGCGCTCGTCTGCAGCGGCTAGGCTCAGTAAAATCGCCCGCGCCTGCTTAATGTCGTCGTCGTAGCTGATGCCAACATTGATATCGACGCGGCGCGTTGGTTTGGTGGAGTAGTTGGTGATGCTGCCGTTGGACAGTGAGCCATTGGGTAGAATGATAGTTTTATTATCAGCGGTACGCAGCACGGTGTGAAAAATTAGAATGCTTTCCACTGTACCGGCAGTGCCTTGCGCTTCAATATAGTCGCCAGCGCGGAATGGGCGTAAAAACAGGATCAGCACGCCGCCAGCAAAGTTAGCTAAGCTGCCTTGTAAAGCCAGACCCACAGCAAGACCTGCGGCACCAATGAGCGCGATAAATGACGTGGTTTCGATACCCAGCATGCCAGCAACGCTGAGCAGCAAGAGGATGCGCAGTAAAGTGCTAGCCAGTGAGCTGAGAAAGCCAGTCAGCATGGCGTCAGCGTGGCGTTTTTGTAATACGCTGGTTAGGGTTTTAATAACACGGCTGATCAGCCACCAACCAATAGCGAGCGTAAGTAAGGCAAAGAGTATACTTAGGCCGTGTTCAACCAGCAGCGGTAGCCAGTCGTTTTGTATGTTTTCTAACAAGGCATCGGGTGAAATGTCTGGCATGTGATTTCTCTAGTGTTCGTGAATGTGAGGGTTATTTTACATGGCTGGGGCAAGTATTGAAGGCTTGTCGCTGGTTTGGTTGTGTGCAGCTTGTGTGATGGCCTGCGTAACCATGGGGATGATGGTGTGACGTTATGGGTAGCGGGTGAGTTTGGTTTTGGATATTTGTCAGCGCGGGCACAGGTACCCGCCCTGCCTTAAACTGAGGGGTTGCTGGATGCTGCGTCGTTTGGGTTTGGCTGTAGTGCTAATCTGTGGGCTGTTCTGGCTGGCAGATGCGCTCGATCCTTTACCCTTACCCAAAGACGATATGGCGCGGGTGGTGTTGGCGCAGGATGGCACGCCACTGTGGCGTTTTGCCGATCATAATGGCGTCTGGCGTTATCCAATCCGCATTGATCAAGTCTCGCCGTATTACCTTGAGGCGTTGCTCGGTTATGAAGATCGCTGGTTTTATCAGCATCCTGGAATTAATCCTTTATCGATTGCGCGCGCTGCTTGGCAAAATCTCAGCGGTGGCCGCGTGGTCTCCGGTGGTAGCACCTTGTCGATGCAAGTCGCACGCTTGCTCGATCCGCATCCTCGAACATTAAGCGGTAAGTTGCGTCAAGTTTGGCGTACGGCGCAATTGGAGTGGCATCTCTCCAAAGATGAGATCCTAACGCTGTACCTGAATCGTGCACCTTTTGGTGGCACCTTAGAGGGTGTGGCGGCGGCCAGTTGGGCGTATTTGGGTAAATCACCAAAGAACCTTAGTCGCGCAGAAGCGGCTTTGCTCGCCGTATTGCCCCAAGCACCGAGTCGTTTACGCCCGGATCGTCATCCTGAGCGAGCACAAGCGGCGCGCGATAAAATCCTCCAGCGTTTACAGCAGTTTGAGGTGTGGCCGCAGGCGGCGATTGCTGATGCATTGCAAGAGCGGGTGTGGTTAGCTCCGCGTGATGAACCTTCTTTAGCACCTTTGCTGGCGCGGCGTTTAAATACAGCAAAAAGCTCTGCAGTGATTGAAACTACACTGGATGCCAGCTTGCAGCGTCGTTTAGAAGAGATGTTGCTGGGCTGGCGTGCGCGTTTACCGGAGCGCACTTCAGCAGCGATTATCGTGGTTGAGCACGAAAGCATGGCGGTGCAGGCCTATTTAGGCTCGTTGGATATTCATGATGCGCAGCGCTTTGGCCATGTTGATATGATTCAAGCCGTGCGTTCGCCCGGTTCAACGTTAAAGCCTTTTTTATATGGGCTGGCGCTGGATGAGGGCTTAATTCATTCTGAATCTTTACTGCAAGATGTACCGCGGCATGCCGGTGACTATCGACCGGGTAATTTCTCGCAAGGCTTTAGTGGCCCGGTGGCCGCCAGTCAGGCGTTATCACGTTCGCTGAATGTGCCGGTGGTGCAGTTATTGGAAGTCTATGGCCCCAAGCGCTTTGCCGGCGAGCTGCGTAACTCTGGCGTGCCGCTGTTGTTACCCCGAGGTGCTGAGCCGAATTTGGCGTTGATTCTTGGCGGTGTTGGCACGCGTTTAGAGGATGTGGTCAGCGGCTTTAGTGCCTTTGCACGGCAGGGTAAAGTGGCGCAGTTGCGTTTTCAGCCGCAGCAAGCCTTGCAAGAAAAACCATTGATGTCAGCAGGAGCCGCTTGGATTGTGCGGCGCATTTTATCTGGCCAGCGCCGTCCTGCTATTGATCCGCGCGCGCCGTTGGTTGAGCGTGCGCCGTTGGCTTGGAAAACCGGCACCAGTTATGGTTTTCGCGATGCCTGGGCGGTGGGCGTGAGTTCACGCTATTTAATTGGTGTGTGGATTGGCCGTCCGGATGGCACACCGGTGCCTGGGCAGTTTGGTTTAGCCTCGGCGACGCCATTATTGTTGCAAGTGCATGATGTACTCAATCATCGTGATCGGCAAAACGCTAAGCCTGTGCTGCCTGATCCGCAGCCCGCGAGTGTAGGTGTTGCCGCGATTTGCTGGCCGCTGGGTCAGGTATTAGCGCGCCGTGATGATAATTGTCGGCGTTTGCGTTTTGCTTGGACACTTAATGGCACTATTCCACCGACCTTAACCATGGGCGAGCCCTTTAGCAGTGAGTTGCAGCCGCTGATTTGGCTGAATAAACAAGGGTTGCGGGTGGACAAAGATTGCCCAGGTGCACAAGCGCAGCGCGTGGCCTTGTGGCCGGCGGCGTTAGAGCCTTGGTTACCTTTAACTGAGCAGCGCCGTACACGTTTAGTCGCGATTGATCCCAGTTGTCCGCCAGCTGTGGCGATGCACAGTGAGCCGATTCAGATTGTCGGCGTCAGTCAGGGTGATCGTTTACAAAAAGCCGGCGCGCAGCAGGCTGAACTTAGACTGCGCTTCTCCAGTGAAGGAGGCAGCGCCAAACAGTGGTGGTACCTCAATGGACGGCCGCTATTGACTACTGAGAGCGGGCAAGGTTTTGATCAGGTATTTCGCAACAGCGGTATCTATCAACTCAGCGTGCTCGACGAGGCGGGACAAACCGGCTCGGTGCAATTTTCGGTGGTCGACTGATGGTCTGCTGTCTGCTGTGCTGCTGTGGTAAACTGCGCGACTTTATTGTGTCGCAATGTCTTGATGGCTCAATCGCGCGGCATTTTGTCTTATCTTTTAATAGCTGAACTCTGAAAACTATGTCCTTACCTGTACACCACCTTGAACTGCTCAGTCCTGCCCGCGATGCGATTATTGCCAAAGAGGCCATTTTGCACGGCGCGGACGCGGTGTATATCGGTGGGCCAAGTTTTGGCGCGCGGCATAATGCCAGTAATAGTTTGAGCGATATTGCTGAGTTAGTCGAGTTCGCTCATCTGTTCCATGCCAAGGTGTTTGTTACGATCAACACCATTTTGCATGATGATGAGCTGGAGCCTGCCCAGCAATTGATTTGCCAGTTGTATGAAGCCGGTGTCGATGCGGTGATTGTGCAAGATTTAGGGGTAATGGAGATGGATTTGCCGCCAATTGAGCTGCATGCCAGTACCCAAACGGATATTCGCACCCTAGAAAAAGCCAAGTTTCTCTCGCAAGTGGGTTTTTCGCAGTTGGTGTTGGCACGTGAACTGAATCTGCAAGAAATCCGTGAAATCAGCCAAAATGTTGATGCGGCCATTGAGTTCTTTATTCACGGCGCGCTGTGTGTCGCGTTTTCTGGTCAGTGCAATATTTCACATGCGCAGACCGGTCGCAGCGCCAACCGTGGTGATTGCTCACAAGCCTGTCGTTTGCCCTACACCTTAAAAGACGATCAAGGTCGCGTGGTGGCTTACGACAAGCATTTGCTGTCGATGAAGGACAATAACCAAAGTGCCAATCTGCGTGACTTGGTTGATGCGGGTGTGCGTTCCTTTAAGATTGAAGGGCGTTACAAAGACATGACCTATGTGAAAAATATCACCGCTTATTATCGTCAGCAGCTGGATGAGATTTTGTTGCAACGCCCAGAGCTGGCACGCTCATCCAGTGGTTTTACTGAGCACTTTTTCGCCCCTGATCCAGATAAAACCTTCCACCGTGGCAGCACTGATTACTTTGTCACTGATCGTAAAATTGATATTGGTGCTTTTGATTCGCCGAAGTTTATTGGTTTGCCAGTTGGCGAGATTCTTGGCATTGGCAAAAATGATATTAGCGTGCAAACCACGGAAGCCTTAGCCAATGGCGATGGCTTAAACGTGTTATACAAGCGTGAAGTGGTCGGTTTTCGTGCCAATACTGTGCAGCAAGTCTGCGAGTATGAGCAAGATGGCCAGGTGATTCGCCAGTACCGTGTAGTACCCAATGACATGCGCGCCGAGCTCAAAGAGTTGCGCCCGCCGTATCCACTCAATCGCAATATGGATCACAACTGGCAGCAAGCACTGCAAAAGAAATCCGCAGAGCGTCGTGTTTTAGTGGATTGGCAGCTGCAATTGGATGAGCAACAGTTGACCCTTACAGCAACCAGTGAAGAAGGCGTAAGCGTCACTGTGCAGCAAGCAGGGCCTTTTACTGTTGCAGAGGATGCTAGGCAAGCGATTGCGCAAAGCAAAGACACCCTGAGTAAGTTAGGTACGACGATTTATCATGCGCAGAACATTCATGTGCAAGCCGAACAAGCCTGGTTTGTGCCCAACTCACAGCTGAAAGCTTTGCGCCGTGATGCCATTGCCGCGCTAACAGCAGCGCGTGTGGCCGCGCATCCGAAAGGCTTTCGCAAGCCGGTCAGTGATCCGCCGCCGGTCTACCCAGAGTCGCACCTGACCTTTTTAGCCAACGTTTACAACGAAAAAGCCCGTGCTTTTTATCATCGTTTCGGCGTGCAGCTGATTGATGCGGCCTATGAAGCCCACGAAGAGGCCGGTGAAGTGCCCGTGATGATCACCAAACACTGCTTACGCTTCTCCTTTAACTTGTGTCCCAAACAAGCCAAAGGCGTGACTGGGGTGCGTACTAAAGTCAGTGATATGCAGTTGATTCATGGTGATGAAGTGCTCACCCTGAAGTTTGATTGCAAACCCTGCGAAATGCACATCATCGGCAAAATGAAAGGCCATATTCTCAATATGCCACAATTAGGTAGCCAGCAATTTAACGCGAGTGTGGTAGGGCAGATCAGCCCTGAAGATTTGTTGAAAACTATTAAGCGCTAATTATCTGTTGAGTTTTTATGCAGCCTCAGCATCGACTGTGCAGTGCTCTCATAAAAAATGAGTCGTATATAGACAGTGCTAACAACACCGTTGATCAACGAGTACTTCGGGGTTGGTGTGACGAGCGAGCCATGGATGGTGAGCGCCGGAGTTGAACCCAGGATGGGTTCATCGACGGATAAACACCAATTTCGAAGTACGACATGCACAGCAATAACCAGTAAATCACATACAGTCCGTTTATTTATAACATTAAGTTATATGTGATTGACTTTTATAGGTTTTTATCGTATTATTTAGAGCCTAAACGTTTGAGGAGGCCATGATCGTCATGCGTATTAAAGGTTCTAGCACACGTGCGAAACCCGCAGAAGCCGTTACATCACGCGATACACTTGCAGAGCAAACCGCAGCTTTTTTAAAGAAGGGCGGTGAGATTGAAGAAGTTCCTCGTGGTTTAAGTGGTCAACAACAAGTCAGCTATTTCCGTCGCTCAACACCAGAGACACGTAAACCAGCAGAATTACCAGCGACAGCAGTAAAAGCTTAATCTCCAAAAAAGATTATAAACGCGCAATCGTTTCGCCTTACTCGGGTGTTACGCGATTGCGCGTTTTTTATTGTCTGTAGTAATGACTTAACAAGCACAGACCGACTAACACTGCTATAAGTTGAGTTATCTGAACCAGCAGATATAAAAAAACGCGAGTATAAGACTCGCGTTTTAAGTTTGTTGCACGCCAAAATGGCGCAGCTACAGAGTTAAATTAACCCGCTGCATCCGCCAGCTTTTTTAGCTCCTCATCACGCAGAGCGCGGCGCAAAATTTTACCCACATTGGTGGTAGGTAACTCATCGCGGAACTCAATTTGATGCGCGACCTTATAGCCGGTCAAGTTACTGCGCATATGCTCTTTGACTTGCTCCTTGGTCAAGCTTTCGCCAGGGCGTACCACAATAAACACCTTGATCGCTTCCCCAGATTTCTTATCGGGCACGCTAATCGCTGCAGACTGCAACACGCTGGGCAAGGTTGACAAGACATCTTCAATTTCATTTGGGTAGACGTTAAAGCCCGACACTAAAATCATATCTTTTTTGCGGTCAACAATACGGATATAACCATCCTCCTGAATGACCGCAATGTCACCAGTGCGCAGCCAACCATCCTCGCTGAGCACTTCTTTGGTCGCGTCTTCACGCAACCAGTAGCCTTTCATGACTTGTGGACCTTTAACGCACAGTTCACCCCTTTCACCTAGGCCCAGTTCATTGCCGTCATCATCAATGATTTTGCACAAGGTTGATGCCACTGGAATGCCAATAGTACCCAGTTGAATTTTCTGTATTGGATTGACCGTTGCAACAGGGCTGGTTTCAGTCATACCAAAACCTTCACAGATTTGTGCGCCGGTCACCTCTGTCCAGCGTTCAGCTGCGCTAATCTGCAGAGCCATACCGCCAGAGATGGTCATTTTTAAATTTGAAAAGTCCAGTTTGCGGAAGTCTGCGTTATTGCACAGCGCGACAAATAACGTATTGAGGCCAACAAAACCGGTGAATTTATTCTTTTTCAAATCTTTAAGCATACTTGGCAGATCACGCGGGTTGGTGATCAGCAAGTTATTGTTACCGGTCATCATCATCGCCATGCAATGAAAGGTGAACGCATAAATATGATAAAGCGGTAAAGGCGCAACAATGGTTTCAGTGCCGTGGCCCAAGTTTGAAGCCATCATCGCCTCAGCTTGGAGCATATTGGCAATCAAGTTGCGGTGCGTCAGCATGGCGCCTTTGGCGACCCCAGTGGTGCCACCAGTATATTGCAGTACAGCGAGCTCGCTTGAATCAGGGTTGGCATTACGTGCTGCTTTTTTACTGCCCAGCGCTAATACATCATTGAGTTTTAGCGCGTTCGGAATATGGAATGCCGGCACCATCTTTTTAATATACTTAACAACACTGTTGATCAGTAGGCGTTTAACTGGGGGTAAAAAGTCAGCAACTTCGGTGATGATGACGGTTTTTATATCGGTGTGTGGCACTACAGCTTCAGCTAAATGGCCCATGTTAGCTAAACACACCAGCGCTTTAGCACCTGAGTCAGTGAACTGATGTTCCATTTCACGAGTGGTATACAGCGGGTTGGTATTGACCACCACTAAACCGGCACGAATTGCACCGAACACCACTACAGGGTATTGCAACAGGTTAGGCAGTTGCACCGCAATACGATCGCCAGGTTGCAGGTCCGTATAGTTTTGTAACCATGCAGCAAAATCGCCAGAAAGACGGTAAAGATCGCCATAGGTGAGCGTTTTGCCCAAGTTGGTAAAGGCTGGTTTGTCAGCAAAGCGCTGGCAAGACTCTTTCAATACCGCTTGAATATTAGGGTACTGATCAGGATTGATTTCGGTAGGAATACCTTCGGGGTATTTGTCCTTCCAGAAGTCTTCGTTCATGCAAGTCAACTCCTAAGCAACAGCTCATTTTTGCTCGTGAAAGTGTTTAACAAAAACACACTATAAATAGACAATGTGTATACGCAAGCATCTAAATCATAGCTTGCGAACCAGTTTACGCTGAAGGATGTCTACCAGTTACGCGGTTCTGTGCTAAAAGTCACTGAATTGCGTGTTCTTGTCAACCATCTCATTAAGACGTGATTGTGGTTGTTAATTTTGCTTCGTTTTTTGTATTTAGTAGCAAACGGCCTGAGGTTAGCAGCTTTATAAATACGCGACCAGCACAAAATCAGGCTTTTCAGTCACTTTATCGACCAGAATAAGATTTTGGTTCTCAGTTGTGCTTCTACTTAGAGGTATCTCCCCAAGCGCCTAGATAAGCACTACAATGAAATTATGCCTGCACCGAGGAGGAAGCCAGCATGCGCCATGAAGCATTTTGGTTAACTGCCAACGATGCAACTCAGCTGTATGTCAATCATTGGTCCAGTGACGGACAACCAAAAGCTATTGTCATGATTGCTCATGGGATGGCTGAGCACAGTCAACGTTATGCACGCTTTGCCTGCAGTTTGGCTGAGCAGGGTGTTTCTGTGTTTGCTTTGGATCAGCGTGGCCACGGTCATACTGCAAGGGTAGGTACTTTAGGTTACTTTGCCGATCAGCACGGCTGGGACTTAGTGGTCAATGATTTGTCTTGTCTGAATCATCATATTCGAATCCATTATCCCAATACGCCGATATTTTTATTGGGTCACAGTATGGGCAGTTACGTGGCTTTGGCGTATTTAATGCAGCACAGTTGCAGCATGCAGGGCGCTATATTATCCGGCTCAAATTACTTTAAAACCTCATTGCGTTACCGTTTCGCGATGGCGATTGCGCGCTTCGAGCGCTGGCGACTGGGTGCCAAAGGGCGTAGCCGCTTACTTGATGCTGTGGTGTTTTACCCTTACCAGCGCGCGGTAAAAGCACGACGTACCAACTGGGATTGGCTGTCGCGTGATAGCGCACAAGTGGATGCCTATATTAATGACCCCTTGTGTGGTTTTACCTGCACTACGCAGTTGTGGGTTGACATGCTCAATGGTTTGCAGCACATCACGCCTGTGCGCAATATGGTGCAAATCGATAATAGTTTGCCGTTACTCATCATTGGCGGCGATGCCGACCCTATTAACCAAGGTCACCGCCTAGTGGATCTGGCCAATGTCTTGCGCCAATCAGGTAACCGTGCGGTGGATATTCGTGTCTATCCCGAGGCCCGCCACGAAGTATTACAAGAAATTAACCACGGCGAAGTGACTGCCGACATTATTCAATGGCTCGATGCTGCTTTAGCGAGTCAACGTGATATCACACCAACCACAGCAGCACCTTTCAATTTGGAGACTCCACCATGACACAAAGTACCAGTATTCCGTATGACAGCTTAGACGTCGGGCAAAAAGCGACATTTAGCAAGTTGGTTACCGAGCACGACATTATGATGTTTGCCAGTATGTCAGGCGATCGTAATCCTGTTCATTTGGATGCAGACTATGCAGCCGGCACCATGTTTAAAGAGCGTATTGCGCATGGCATGTTCAGCGGTGCGTTAATCAGTGCTGCGGTTGCTTGTGAGCTTCCTGGGCCGGGCACCATTTATCTGGGCCAGAAAATGGAGTTTAAATTGCCGGTTAAGTTGCAAGATGAGTTGACCGTACAGTTGGAGATTCTAGAAAAACTGCCTAAGTTCCGTGTACGTATTGGTACGCGTGTGGTCAATCAGCGTGGTGAAGTTGTTGTTGATGGTGAGGCTCTGATTATTGCGCCACGCAAAGCAGAAAGCGTCACTCTGGCTGATTTGCCTAACTTTGTTGCTCAGTAAATTATCAATATCCCGCCCGCTGGCAGCATAAGCGGGCCCTTAACTAAGCTTTTCTTTAGTGTGTGCTGGTAATTGCGGTGTGTGCCGTACTTCGGAATTGGTGTTTATTCGTTAAGACTCGTGTTTGTCTCAAAGTTTTAATATCCAGAAAAATACCGCTGTAGCTAATGTCGCTACAGTAGTTTGTTTTTAGCTGCTGTCTTACTCGAGGATAAGCTGCCTGCCGTACTTCGGAATTGGTGTTTATCCGGAGTTGAACCCATCCTAGGTTCAACTCCGGCGCTCGCCATCCTTGGCTCGCTTGTCACACCAACCCCGAAGC
>CAYLOI010000056.1:0-10685 GCA_964385265.1 uncultured Thiopseudomonas sp. | reverse complement strand
GCAGGCCTTAAGGTTATGCGTATCAATCTGAATGCGGAGTATTCAACATGCCAAAGATGAAAACGAAAAGTGGCGCTAAAAAGCGCTTTAAAGCAACAGCGAACGGTTTTAAGCATAAACACGCTTTCAAGAGTCACATCTTGACCAAAATGACAACAAAACGTAAACGTCAACTGCGCGGGACATCCATGATGCACCCAAGCGAAGTTGCTCGCGTTGAACGCATGTTGCGTGTTCGTTAATTTAGGTCTGGATAAATAAAGGTAATAGTTTATGGCTCGTGTAAAACGTGGTGTATTAGCCCGTCGTCGTCACAAAAAAATCTTGAAACTTGCTAAAGGTTACTACGGTGCGCGTTCACGCGTATTCCGCGTTGCCAAGCAAGCGGTCATCAAAGCTGGTCAATATGCATACCGTGACCGTCGTCAGCGTAAGCGTCAATTCCGCGCTCTGTGGATTGCACGTATCAATGCTGGTGCTCGTGTTAATGGTCTGTCTTACAGCCGTTTCATTGCTGGCTTGAAAAAGGCTTCAATTGAAATCGACCGTAAAGTACTGGCTGAGCTAGCAGTAAACGAAAAAGCAGCATTTGCGGCAATTGTTGAAAAAGCTAAGTCCTCTTTGGCCTAAGTTTTAAAACATTGCGACATGCGTTTTTGATAAGGGAAGGGCTTAGGCTCTTCCCTTATTTCGTATAGAATCTCTATTTTTAAAGTCACAGCAAGAGCACCTTGCAAAGCGCGAGCGCTGTGTTTTGCAAGGTCCTCTGGAGTAATGTATGGAAAATCTTGATGCGCTGGTGGCACAAGCCCTGGCTGCTGTTGCTGCTAGCAATGACCCGCAAGCCGTGGAGCAGTTGCGTGTTCACTATCTTGGTAAAAAAGGTGAGCTGACTCTGCAAATGAAGTTGCTGGGTAAATTGTCTGCTGAAGAACGCCCTAAAGCCGGTGCGTTGATTAATGCGGCTAAAGAGCAAGTACAAGATGCCCTCAATGCGCGCAAGCAGCATTTGGACAGTATAGCCTTGGCCAGCAAGCTGGCTGCCGAGACCATCGATGTCACCTTGACCGGCCGTGGTCAACAAAGCGGTGGCTTGCATCCAGTCACTCGCACCCTTGAGCGCATCGAACAGTTTTTTAGCAAGATTGGTTACGGTGTTGCTGAAGGCCCCGAAGTTGAGGACGATTACCACAACTTTGAAGCGCTGAATATTCCTGGGCATCACCCAGCACGGGCGATGCACGATACGTTTTACTTTAATGCCAATATGCTGCTGCGCACCCACACTTCACCGGTGCAAGTGCGCACCATGGAAGCGCAGCGCCCACCGATTCGCATTATCTGCCCAGGCCGCGTGTATCGCTGCGATTCAGATATCACTCACTCGCCGATGTTCCATCAAGTGGAAGGTTTGCTGATTGATCAAGATATTAGCTTTGCCGACTTAAAAGGCACCATCGAAGAGTTCTTACGAGTGTTCTTTGAAAAAGATTTAGGTGTGCGTTTCCGTCCGTCGTTCTTCCCTTTTACTGAGCCGTCCGCTGAAGTCGATATGCAGTGCGTGATGTGCAATGGCGACGGCTGCCGTGTGTGCAAGCAAACCGGTTGGTTGGAAGTCATGGGTTGCGGCATGGTGCACCCCAATGTGCTGCGCATGTCAGGTATTGATCCAGAAGAATTCCAAGGCTTTGCCTTTGGTATGGGCGTGGAGCGCTTAGCTATGTTGCGTTATGGCGTCAATGATTTGCGTCTGTTCTTTGATAACGACCTTCGTTTTTTAGCCCAGTTTCGCTAGGTCGATACCCTTTAGAGTTTAGGAGAACAGCATGAATTTCAGTGAACAATGGTTACGCAGTTTAGTTAATCCAGCAGCAAGCCGTGATGAGCTAGTCGCACGTTTATCCATGGCCGGTCTAGAAGTCGACGCAGTGACGCCCGTCGCCGGTGAGTTTAGTGGCGTAGTGGTGGGTGAGGTACTCAGCACTGAGCAGCATCCTGATGCTGACAAACTGCGTGTGTGTCAGGTCAGCGATGGTGAGCAAACAGTACAAATTGTTTGTGGTGCACCCAATGTGCGTGCCGGTTTAAAAATTCCCTTTGCCCGTGTCGGTGCGGTATTACCGGGCGACTTTAAAATTAAAAAAGCCAAGCTGCGCGGTGTTGAATCCTTCGGCATGCTCTGCTCGGCCAGTGAATTACAAATCAGCGAAGAGAATGATGGCTTATTAGAGCTGCCTGCCGATTCGGTAGTGGGTCAATGTGTACGCGAGAGCTTAAATCTCAATGATGTGTGCATTGAGGTGGATCTGACCCCTAACCGTGGCGATTGTTTATCCCTGCAGGGTTTAGCGCGCGAAGTGGGTGCGCTGTATAACGTAGCGGTGCAGTTGCCAGTGATCACTGCAGTGGCTGCCAGCCATGAACAGACGGTTGCGGTTGAACTGGCTGCGCCACAGGCTTGCCCACGTTATGCAGGCCGTGTGATAACAGGTGTTGATCTGACTCAGCCGACGCCAGCCTGGATGCTTGAGCGCTTACAGCGCAGTGATATCCGCAGTATTGACCCTGTGGTCGATGTCACCAACTATGTGATGATTGAGCTGGGTCAGCCGCTGCATGCTTTTGATCTGGCGCAGATCAAGGGTGGTATTTGTGTGCGTATGGCGCAAGACAATGAACAAATCACCTTGCTCGATGGCCAGGAAATTAAGCTAAAAGCCAATACCTTAGTGATTGCTGATCAGCAGCGCGCTTTGGCCATAGCAGGGGTGATGGGCGGTGAAGACAGTGGAGTTGAGGTGGGTAAAACCACGGATATTTTCCTCGAAAGTGCTTTTTTTGAGCCAGTAGCCATTGCCGGTAAAGCCCGCTCTTATGGTTTGCACACCGATGCCTCGCACCGCTTTGAACGTGGTGTTGACTGGCAGCTGCCGGCGCAAGCGATTGAGCGTGCCACTGAGTTATTACTCAGCATCGTCGGTGGTAGCGCAGGCCCTGTGCTAGTGACTGAAGATGCCCAGTATCTGCCGGACACTGCACCTATTACTTTGCGTGCTGAGCGGGTCAAGCAGATGTTTGGCTTGAGCTTGAGCGATGCCGAGATTGAATCACTGCTGACCCCTCTGGGTTTAAAGCTTAATGCACAGGGCTCTGGTGTTTGGACCGTTGCAGTACCTAGCCATCGCTTTGATATCAGCATTGAAGTGGACCTACTGGAAGAGATTGGCCGTTTGTATGGCTACGATCAATTACCTGTACGTTATCCAGCAGCCCGCTTGGCGCCGCAAGCCCAGGCAGAAGCACAAGCGCAGTTGCCGGTATTGCGTCGTTTGTTGGTGGCGCGTGGTTATCAAGAAGCCATCACCTACAGCTTTATTGAGCCTGAACTGTTTAACGCATTTCACCCTGAGCTCAAACCACTGACCTTGGCCAACCCGATTTCAGCTGAGTTGTCAGTGATGCGCGCCTCAGTCTTGCCGGGCTTATTAAAAGCGTTGCAGCACAACCTCAATCGCCAGCAAGATCGTATTCGTTTGTTTGAAAGCGGCTTGAGCTTTGTCGGTCAGTTGGACGATCTTAAACAAGAGCGCATGCTTGCGGGTGTGATCACAGGTGCGCGTCTGCCGGAAGTCTGGTCGCACGGTAAAGAAACCGTTGATTTTTACGATATCAAAGCGGATGTTGAGGCTTTGCTTGGTGCAGCAGGGGATAGTGATAGCTTTAGCTTTGTGCCATGCCAGCAGCATGCGTTTCACCCTGGCCAATGTGCACGCATTGAACGCAATGGCGAGTCGGTCGGGTATGTTGGCACGTTGCACCCACAGTTAGCTGCAGAGTTGGATATCGATCAACAGGTGTTGATGTTTGAAGTGCGTCTGGATGCTATCAGCAGTGGTCGCTTGCCAGCATTTGCTGAGTTATCGCGCTTCCCCGAAGTGCGCCGTGATTTGGCCTTGGTGGTCAATGCGGATATTCCAGCCCAGCAATTGATGGATGCGATGCGCAGTGCGGCGGGTGAGTTTTTAACTCAAATTCGCTTGTTTGATGTCTATCAAGGCAAGGGTGTAGAAGAGGGCTGCAAAAGTTTAGCGGTTGGCTTGACCTGGCAGCATCCTTCGCGCACTCTTACTGATGACGAGGTGAGCGCTGCTACGCAAGCGATTTTAGCCTTATTGTCCGATAAGTTCGCAGCAATATTAAGGAAGTGAGTGTATGGGGGCTTTAACGAAAGCAGAGATGGCCGAGCACCTGTTTATGGAAATCGGCCTGAATAAACGCGAAGCAAAGGAGTTGGTTGATACCTTCTTCGAAGAGATTCGTTTAGCCCTCGAAAATAACGAGCCGGTTAAGTTGTCTGGTTTTGGCAATTTTGAATTGCGCGACAAAAGCCAACGGCCGGGGCGTAATCCCAAAACAGGTGAAGAGGTTGCCATCAGCGCACGCCGCGTGGTGACCTTTCGTCCGGGACAAAAGTTACGTGACAGGGTAGAAGCCTATGTTGGAACCTAGCCATAACCATGAATTACCTGCCATCCCCACTAAGCGCTATTTCACTATTGGCGAAGCCAGTGAATTGTGTGCGGTGAAACCGCATGTGTTGCGTTATTGGGAGCAGGAGTTTGAACAGTTAGCCGAGATCAAGCGCCGCGGTAATCGTCGTTATTATCAACAACATGATGTACTGATGATTCGGCAGATTCGTAACCTGTTGTATGACCAAGGCTTTACCATTGGCGGCGCACGTCAGCGCCTATCTAGCAGCGAAGTGCGTGATGAAAGCAGCCAAACCAAGCAGGTTATTCGCCAGTTGGTGATTGAGCTTGAGGATGTCTTGAAACTGTTGCGTAGCTGATCTTGTGAGACACTTCGTCGCCGCAAAAGAATCATGGAATAAAAGCTCATCAATATAAAATGCTGGTTATGATAAGCCTTAATAAGACAATAAAAACTATCTTGTCATTCTGTCTGCAGCAATAAGAGGATGCGCTGTGTCATCAACTACCATTGTTATGCTAATTTTCGCAGGCATTGCGGCGCTGTTCTCTATCGGCTATATAAATCACCTGCTCGAAAAAACTAAGTTAGACAAAGCTCGCCGTAAGGCTGAATTTATTGATCGTTATCGGCGCTGTGCGAATCTTTCCAGCGCTTTACCCGGTCAGTTGATGACCGTTGAATTAAAACAATTGCTTAACCGTCTAGAGTTGCATTTTATTGATCAGCTCAGAGTTGTTGAGCGTCATGAGCCAAAATATAAACTGCGAGCAGAAGAGTTGCGGCAATTAATTGCTAAAGCGGATGATCTGCCCATTAAAAATCCTCATGTAAAAATCATTACTGATGAGCAGACCAAGGATGTGCGCTTTCAACTGGAAAGCTTGCAAGCGCAAATAATTCGCGCGGCAGAGGAAAAGGTGTTGACTCAAGCGCAAGCTAAGCAGTGGCTGAGCCAGATCAAACACATGTTGGTGATTGTGTATATTGAGTACTTCAATAATCTCGGACGCCAGCAGCTTGAGCAAAATCGGCCAAGCCAAGCACGTTTAGTGTTTGAGCGTGCGGTACAGTATTTAAAGAAGCAAAAAGATCTAACGCCTTATAAGCAGCAATTGGCCCAGTTTGAGGCGCTTTTCGCGCGCGCTAACGCTTTAGTGCTTGAACAAACCGGTCCTAAACCTGATCAAGTCAGCGAGTTAACCGAAGGGCTGCAGCAACAAAACCAAGATGATGAGTGGCAGAAAAAACAAATTTACGACTAATCGAGGTATCCATGAGTTTGATTCTGTACGGTGCATCCTTATCGCCTTTTGTGCGTAAAGTGCGAGCCTGTTTACTAGAGAAAAATCTCGACTACACAATGGAACTCGTCCTA
The DNA here is from genome assembly GCA_964385265.1 of uncultured Thiopseudomonas sp. Lineage (GTDB taxonomy): Bacteria > Pseudomonadota > Gammaproteobacteria > Pseudomonadales > Pseudomonadaceae > Denitrificimonas. The sequence continues at coordinate 4,813 of CAYLOI010000056.1, read as the reverse complement.
CCTCAGAATCCGCCTGATTGGTATTTTGCGATTAATCCATTAGGTCGTATTCCGGCATTGCGTGATGGCGCCTTGGATCTGTGCGACTCGGCAGTGATTTGTGCTTATCTTGACAACAAATATCCACATACAGTGCCTTTATGCGGCACCGATGCTGAGGCGCGTGCACGCATTGCTTGGCTGGAAAAATATGCTGACTATGAAGTTGCGCCACTGGCGACCTTTAGCGTATTTTTCAATCGGGCCTTGGCAAAAAGTATGGGCGCTGCTTGTGATGAGGCTGCAGTGCAGACGGCTTTGACTAAGCTGGTCAAGCATTATGATTATTTAGAGCAGCAACTGGGAGACAATGACTACTTTGTCGGTCATTGCTTGAGTTTGGCTGATATTGCCGTAGCGACCCAGTGGGTGAATTTATCCTATGCTCAGGAAGTACTGGATGCAGATAAATGGCCGCGCCTTGTGGCTCACCAGCAACGTATATGGGCGCGCGAGTCGTTCCAAGCCTTGTTCAGTGATGAGGCTCGGATGTTGGCGCGGCTTAGATGAAAGGTTCACCCTCTGAATAGTGGGTGCGAAATGACTGCTTGCGACTATTGCGTCACTTTATAATTTAGCGTTGTTTAGTGCATTTTTTGTGAATAAGGTCATAATAGGGTTCTTATTTTTGACTGAATGGTTCTAGCATGCAAAAAGAGTCGCGCAAAGTTCGTGAATTCCGTCGCCGCGAACAAGAAATTCTAGATACTGCTCTTAATCTTTTCCTTGAGCAGGGTGAGGATTCTGTCACTGTCGAAATGATTGCTGATGCGGTGGGTATCGGCAAGGGCACTATTTACAAGCATTTTAAATCCAAAGCAGAAATCTACTTGCGGCTTATGCTCGATTACGAGCGTGAACTCAATGAGTTGTTTCATTCCGACACTGTTGCCAGCGATAAAGAAGCATTATCCAAAGCGTATTTTGGTTTTCGCATGCGCGATCCACAGCGCTATCGTTTGTTTGACCGCTTGGAAGAGAAAGTGCTTAAAGGTCATCAAGTGCCGGAAATGGTTGAACAATTGCACACCATTCGCGCCTCTAATTTTGAACGCTTAACCCGCTTAATTGAGGGCCGGATTAATGAAGGCAAGCTCGAAGATGTGCCGCCGTATTTTCACTATTGCGCAGCCTGGGCGTTGGTGCATGGTGCGGTCGCCTTATACCACTCACCATTCTGGAGCAATGTGTTAGAAGACCAAGACGGTTTCTTTCAGTTTCTAATGGATATTGGTGTGCGCATGGGCAATAAGCGTCCTAAGCGTGAAGATGCCCCGCAGGCATTGCTTGAAGATCCATCGCAAGCAGCGCTGGATGACGCTTAATCGGAGGTTTTAGTTATGCAACCTGCTTTTCCCATTGAATATATTGAGCCGGTGTTTCGTCCGCCCAGTGAAGCACAGTCGCTGATTTTACCCGTGACCAATGGCTGCTCTTGGAATAAATGTACGTTTTGCGAGATGTATACCGCAGCGCAGAAAAAATTCTCGGTACGCGATGAGCAACAGGTCTTGGATGAGATTCAGCAGGTTGCGCAGCAGATGATAGTGCAGCGCGTGTTTTTGGCCGATGGTGATGCGCTGGCCTTATCAACCCGGCGTCTGCTGACAATTTTAACAGCCATTCAAGAGCATCTGCCGACGGTCAATCGTGTCACCAGCTACTGCTTACCCAGTAACCTCAAAAACAAATCGGTCAGCGAACTGCAAGAGTTGGCTGATGCGGGTTTGCGCATGGTCTATGTCGGCGCTGAATCCGGCGACGATGAAGTCTTGGCCAAGGTCAACAAAGGCGAAACCTATGCCTCAACAGCCAACGCGCTGACGAAACTTGGCGAGGCCGGTATCAAGCGCTCGGTGATGATTCTCAATGGTTTAGGTGGGCGCAGCTTAAGTGCACAGCATGCCGATCAGTCTGCTGCATTGATGAACGAGACGCAGCCAGAGTATCTGTCGACTTTAGTGGTGAGTTTTCCGTTAGGCGATGCGCGCTTTAAGCAACGCTTTGCTGAGTTTGAGCCTTTAGATCAGCAAGAGCTGTTTGTTGAATTGCAACGCTTTATCAGTCAACTCGAGTTAACAGATACAGTCTTTCGCAGCGATCATGCATCAAATTACTTGCCACTCAAAGGCACCTTAGGCGCTGATAAACAGCGATTTTTAGCACAGTTACAGCAGGCTATAGAGCGACCCGACAGTATGGCTTTACGCCAAGAGTGGCAGCGCGGTTTATAAGTTTAAAGTAGAGGTTGGCGTAAAATCTGCTAGCTATGCCTTACACGCTACTTTTTTGACGCTAGAGGTGACCGTTATATGCGCCAATTACTATTGATCGTGCTAGCAATGACCTTGGCATCTTGTATGAAGGTCAGTGATTTAACTGCTGAAGCTGGCTATCAGTTGCGCGATGTGGGTTTGCTCAATCACAGTGAAATTCAGCGCTCCAATAATTGGCGCTTGCAGGCTGATTCATACATTTACATCAGCCAAGGTCTTTTTATTCCGCTGGGCCATCCTTCCGCGCAGCCCAATATTGTTGCCGATGAAGCCTTTAGTGCTTTTATTGAGTACTTCCCGCGCGTGCGCCGTGCCACTGCACCTCAGGGCTACGAGGAAGCATTACAGGCAGCACGTGAAGCAGGTGCGCATTACTTACTGTATACGCGCTTTGCGCAAGGCAATGATCGCATCGGAAACTGGCAGGAGTTTAAAAACAAAAAGGAAACGGGGGCGCGAATTGGTGTTGACCGTGGTGCGATTCATTTGATGCTGGTTGAAGTAGGTAGTGGTTATTTAGTGGATATGTCCAATATCCGCAACCGTGGTGGTTTTTTAACGTTTTACAATAACAAGCCTGAAGATTTAATACGCCCGCCGCTGCGTCAGTATGCGCGGCGTTTATTAGGTTTTAAGCTTTAGCATATAGGCTGATTTTATGAGTAACGTTGATAGTGCAGATGTGCTGCAACGCTTGGCCGCTAGCGCTGAGCGCCTGTCGTACAATAGTGATTGGAATCCAACGCAGGGCGGCGACAGCCAGATGCGCATTGCCAAGGATGGTCGCTGGTTTTATCAAGACAGCCTGATCGAGCGAGCAGCCTTAGTGCAGTTATTTTCGCGCTTATTGCGCCGTGAAGGTGAGCAATACTTTTTGATTACACCGGTTGAGAAGCTCAGTATTGAAGTTGAAGATGCGCCCTTTGTCTCGATCAATACCACTATCGAAGGCAAAGGGGCTGAGCAAAAGCTGTACGTGACCACTAATTTGCAGGATACCCTCTGTATCAGTGCAGAGCATCCATTACGAGTAGAGACTGACCCGCACACGCAAGAGCCTGCGCCTTATGTCTCAGTCGGCGCTAACTTAGCAGTGCGCTTAGCGCGCAGTGATTTTTATCAGCTGGTTGAGTACGCTCAAGAGCGTCAAGTGGGTGAACACAGGGTTATGGCCGTATTAAGTGCGGGTCAATGGTTTAGTTTGGGGCGCTTGTAAAGTGCTGAGCGTGCTAGTGTGCTTGCAATGTCTTGGGTTCGCCCCCATGTCTTATAACTAAATAGAATGTTTGTGTGTACTTATTATTATGACTTTTGCTTTATCAATTAAACAGTTACGAAAAAGCTATGCCAATGGCTTTGAGGCCCTGAAAGGGGTTGATCTAGAGGTTGCTGAAGGTGACTTTTTTGCTTTGCTCGGTCCTAACGGTGCTGGCAAGTCGACGACCATTGGTATTCTTGCAACCTTGGTGACTAAAACCAGCGGCAGTGTGCAGGTGTTTGGTCACGATTTAGATACAGATCCCTTGGCTTTAAAGCGCTGCATAGGTCTGGTGCCGCAGGAATTTAACTTTAATCAGTTTGAAACTGCACAAAATATCTTAACCACGCAAGCGGGTTATTACGGCATCAAGCTTAAAGAATCGCGGGTGCGGGCAGAGGAATTACTCAAGCAGCTGGGCTTATGGGAAAAACGCAATGTAGCTTCGCGCATGTTATCCGGCGGTATGAAGCGCCGCTTGATGATTGCTCGTGCCCTAATGCATCAACCCCGTTTGCTGATTCTTGATGAGCCTACAGCTGGTGTCGATATTGAGTTGCGCCGCTCGATGTGGGAGTACTTAACTGAGCTCAATGAGCAAGGTACGACCATTATCCTGACCACGCACTACCTAGAAGAGGCTGAGCAACTGTGTCGCAATATCGCCATTATTGATCATGGCTGTATTGTTGAAAATACCAGTATGCGTGCCTTGCTGGGGCAACTCTCGAAAGAAACCTTTTTGCTCGATTTAAAAGAAATGCAAAAACAGGCGCCTGAGTTAGACGGCTATCCCTCGCAGCTGCTGGATGAGTGCACGCTTGAGGTGCAGGTGGAAAAGCATCGGGGTTTAACTGATTTATTTACTCAGCTGTCAGCGCAGGGTGTTGAAGTATTAAGCTTGCGTAATAAAAGTAACCGACTTGAGGAGCTTTTTGTGTCACTGGTAGAGAAAAACTTAGAGGGCGATGAAGTATGAGCGCACAATTGCAATCAAACTGGGTCGCTTTGCAGACAATTGTCTATCGTGAAGCGCGCCGCTTTTTACGTATTTGGCCGCAAACCTTACTGCCGCCAGCGATCACTATGGTCTTGTACTTTGTTATTTTCGGTAATCTGATTGGTAGCCAAATCGGTGACATGCATGGCTTTACTTACATGCAGTATATTGTCCCGGGTTTAATTATGATGACGGTGATCACCAACTCTTACAGTAACGTGGTCTCCAGCTTTTTTAGTG
>CAYLOI010000055.1:2517-11227 GCA_964385265.1 uncultured Thiopseudomonas sp. | reverse complement strand
CGCAGGCAGAAGGCGTAAACATTGACGAAGATGGCTATTTGTACGTGATCAGTGAACCCAATTTATTCTATCGCTTTACACGCGAGCCCGATTGAAACGGTAAACATGCATGCAGATTTTATGGGGGACTCGTGAGTCCGCGATCATTACTTAGGTTTGAGCTTAAAACGCTCATACCCAATGATCGTTGTCATTGCCAAAGTAATCAAAAAATACTCATCATTGGTTAAGTATTTTACTATCTCAAGCAATACGGCATAACTTATAATTTATCGTCATAGAAGCCTCAAGAGACCTACATGCTGAAAAATATTGAACGCACCTTAGAGAAGGTTATTTTTAACAGCCGCTGGATACTTGCTCCCTTTTATTTAGGTTTAGTTCTGGGCGTGTTTTTATTATTCATAAAATTCGCTCAGGAGCTATGGCACCTGGCAACCCATGTTGTTACTGCATCTGAAGCAGATGTGATCGTAGGGATACTTGCGTTGGTTGATATGTCCCTAGTGGGCAGCTTATTGCTAATGATTATATTCAGCGGCTATGAAATATTTATCTCGAAAATTGATACCGGCGATCATAAAGATCGACCTGACTGGATGGGGAAAGTTGATTTTTCAGGACTTAAACTAAAGGTCATCGGTGCGATTGTAGCAATTTCCGCGATTGATCTTTTAAAGTCGTTTATGGATATATCACTGACAATGAACGATGCAGACACCAACAGTTTAAAATGGAAAGTCATTATTCACATGGCATTCGTTGTATCCGGCGTATTATTTGCCATCATGGACAAAGTCGCCGGTGATACTAAAAAGCACTAGGGTTTCTCACGTTGCACGAAAGCCCCCCGTACTTTTAGCTCAGGAATGGATAGTGCAGGGAGGCATAAGTCTCCCTTGTTGCAGTCCAGCCTGGCTTAACCGACACTGCAACCAGCTGTTCGCTGGCTCACTCAGAAGTGGCCAGCGCGTGTCTGCCATAATACTGTTATCACCAGCGCAACACTTACCTACCATCGCCAACTTAAAATTGACTCACCTGGGCAAAATGGCCGTCTAATCCTATGATTTTCGTTCGGCATTTTGCCCAAACTGAAGCTCAAAGATAGGCGTGCAAGATCACTTCAGAGACTCCAGTCTGCTTTAAATGGTTCTCTAATTTCAGTCTGTTACAAGTGGTTTCTTAAGGTTCTTTACCCTCTAAAACACTAGTTCTTTTGGGGTATACCCTAATAGAGCTGTTTTAAATAATTTATTTAGCTGTAGGAGGAGAAATAAAAATATGCTGCATCACTACACGACCGTAAATACTTTAGCTTTGATTCTTAGGTATCAAACATTACGATTTACCCGTCTGGATCAGTTCGACGATGTAACAGAAGGACGCTCTCTCGGCTCATTTCCTTTTGGTGCCCGAATGTTTGCAAGCTGTTGGTCAGCAGATGAAGTTGAAAGCATACCTCAATGGGCAATGTATGGAGACGCGATGAAAGGAGTTCGCCTTTCTTTAAGGCCGGATCCGTTTGTTTGGCATACTATCGATTTTAAATGGCATGAAGAATTTCAGGTACTAGAATCCGAAGCTCCATTCACACTTGAAGAAATGTTAGGGCCAGACATAACACTTATTCCTCTAGTAAAAATGAAGAGTTCATTTGGTCAGAAAGTAAATTATGTGTCTGATGTGGCTACGGCCATTAAGAAGTTTGCCGCTGTTAGTCCCGATGAAGTTGTACTGTACGGAAAAGGAACACAAATCGCATTTTTAAAGTCTGATAATTGGGCCTTTCAAAAAGAGTATCGATACGTATTTTCAGCCCATCCTGGGCCACCACAGGCCTTTAGTGGTGACCCTTCAGCTTATCTTGAAGCTAGGAAGATATGGCAAGAAAGCGGTGTTGATTTGTTGACAGGTATTCCAATTCGCCGACATATAGACCTGAAATTAGATCATGGAGCATTGAGTTGTGCTGAGATTTTGATTGGACCTCTAGCACTGCCTGGAACATTAGAGATTGTTGAGTCGCTTGTCGCAAAATATGCAGCTGGAGCAAGAGTGCGAGTTAGTGAACTTAGTGGAACGATCCGAGCGAAATAACTGAGTTGATAGTTAGGTGTTATCGCTCGCGGTCAAGGGATGGCTGAAATAGCACAAAAAAGGCTTTTGCAGATAGCAGCTATATTGTTTATTTAGCAAACGTGGTAATTGTACTTATCTACTTATCTACTTATCTACTTATCTACTCATTTACTCATTTACTTATCTACTGGCTTGCGTACTTGAGTTTTCATGAGAGCCTATTGATTGCATATTTAGAGGAGTTTGGTCGTGAAAGTTATAGCTGTTTTGAATCAAAAAGGTGGCTCAGGAAAGACGACAATAGCTACTCATTTAGCTCGGGCTCTGCAGGTCGCTGGAGCTGATGTTTTGCTCGTTGACTCTGACCCTCAGGGCAGTGCGCGTGACTGGGCAGCCGTCTGTGATGACAATCCAATCGCTGTTGTAGGTATAGACAGGCCAACAATTGAGCGTGACTTGAAAAATCTTATTCAAAAAGATTTCGTTATTATTGATGGCGCGCCGCAAGCAGCAAACTTAGCGGTATCTGCTATTAAAGCTGCTAATTTCATTTTAATTCCAGTGCAGCCTAGCCCATATGATATTTGGGCTACATCGGATTTAGTTGATCTAGTAAAGCAGCGCATAGAAATGACCGATGGTGCACTTCAGGCCGCATTTGTAATTTCACGAGCTATAAAGGGTACAAAAATGAGCAGCGAAGTAGCCGGTGCGCTTGAGGGGTATGGTTTGCCGATTTTGGAGTCAAGAATAACACAGCGTGTTATTTATCCGGGCTCAGCAGCAAAAGGTACAACTGTTTTAGATGAGTATCCTAATGGTGATGCTGCGGTAGAGGTGTATGCGCTTGCAGTTGAGCTTAAAAAGCTAATGGGCTAGCTTGATTTGAGTATTTGAGCAAGTTCGTATTTTGAGGTGTTGGTGTATGAGTAAAGTATTAAGTGCCGGTAGGCCCAGTGCTAGGCAGACAGTTAAAACACAACTGTCTGATTTATCAGTATTGGAAAAGCACAAGAGAGTGAATTTTAATATTTCTGTTAGTGAGCATCTTAAACTGAAAGTTTATGCAGCAGAGCATGGCTTAACAATCACTCAGGTTTTAAGTGATTTTATTAAAAACCTACCGGATAAGTAGCTTTCGCACGGTTTTGTAGCAACCTGTTGCAGCTGGTAGCGGTATGTAGCAAGTGCTGAAACTAAGCGCAAAGCCACGTTTTGTATAGTGTTGAGCTTAATCTGTAGCAGTTGTAGCAGGTTTTTATAGTGGTTCGGTTATGCAGAGGGCACTTATAGGTCGTGTCATGTGCAAATTAATGTTGTCGCAGCATGCAGCGGCTAGTAGCGAGATGTTGCAAGTGCTTAAAAGCAGCGCTAAGCCGCGTTCTATATGGTGTTGATCAGATTCTGTAGCAGTTGTAGCAGCTTTTGGGTGGTGCCGTAAGTTGTAGTGGTGGTAAGGGGGTGGAATAAAGCCTGCGGCTGCTTTGTTTACATAATTAAACTTGCTGAGTCATCAGTGTAGAAGCTGTAATTTCGATGATGATCATGCTGTGATTATTCTGTGCACTTGTGCGTAGTGTCGTGTTGTTGGTAAAGCAGGCCTGCTTTACAGCGTATGTGCGGCTGTGTGTATGCTTCTGGTTTATAGCTGCTTACGGCGCAGTGTAAGGGGTATCTAGGGGTATCTAGTGATACCAATGGTGTCTCATCAATATATGTAGATTCCTGCACGCATGTAACCCCTCATGGGCATGATTAGTATTAACGCAGTCGCAAGCATTATTTATTTGGGGGTATCTTTGGGGGTGTTGTGTAAAAGTATAGCCTGCAAATGCTAGATATGTATGAGTGGATAGATGCGCTGTAAGGTGCGTAATGCTTATGTTTTAGGCATAAAAAAGCCCCTAAGTCCGAAGACTTAAGGGCTAAATAAATTGGTGCCTCGGGGGAGAATCGAACTCCCACGTTGTTACCAACGGCGGATTTTGCGTCTACCAATTCCGCCACCGAGGCATGGCGCGGAATTATAGAGATGCTTTGTGGATCGGTCAAATGATTTCGCATGGTCAGATGCAATTATTTCCGTTAAGCTTTGCTCCCTCTTATTAATGATCACGATTATGCGCGTTGCCCACTTCCAATTTGATTTACCTGATGAGCTGATTGCTCGCTATCCTCTCGCCGAACGCCGCGCCAGCCGCTTATTAGTGTTGGATGGTCCAAGCGGCGCTATTGCCCATCAACAGTTTGCTGATCTGCTCAATTATTTGCGCCCAGATGACTTAATGGTGTTTAACAACACGCGGGTGATTCCTGCGCGCTTGTTTGCCAAGAAGCTTACGGGTGGCAAGCTTGAAGTGCTGGTTGAGCGCGTGCTGGATACTGATCGTGTGTTGGCGCATGTGCGTGCCAGTAAAGCACCCAAGGTTGGCAGTCGCATTGAATTTGAAAATGGCACGCAAGCAACTTTACTCGCGCGTCACGACAGCTTGTTCGAATGGCAATTTGCCGAGCCTGTTTTACCGCTGTTGGAACGCATTGGCCATATGCCGTTGCCACCTTATATGGAGCGCGACGATGAGTTGGATGACCGTGAGCGTTATCAAACGGTGTATGCCGAGCATGCTGGCGCTGTTGCTGCACCCACCGCAGGCCTGCATTTTGATGAGCAAATGCTGGCGAGTATCCGTGAGCTGGGTGTAGCGACGGCTTTCGTTACCTTGCATGTGGGGGCTGGTACTTTTCAGCCAGTACGGGTGGATAAGCTTGAAGAGCATCAAATGCACCATGAGTGGCTGCAAGTGTCGCAGGATGTAGTTGATGCTGTGGCTGCCTGTAAAGCGCGCGGCGGTCGTGTGATTGCTGTGGGTACCACCAGTGTACGCTCCTTAGAAAGTGCAGCGCAGGCCAGCGGTGAGTTGCAGGCGTTTGCTGGCGAAACGGATATCTTTTTATACCCAGGGCGTCCGTTTCATGTGGTGGATGCGTTGGTGACCAATTTTCACTTATCGGAATCGACTTTATTAATGCTGGTTGCCGCCTTTGCCGGTTATCCAGAAACTATGGATGCCTACCGCAGTGCGGTTGAACACAAGTATCGATTCTTCAGTTATGGCGATGCCATGTTTATTACGCGCAATCCGCAACCGCGCAGTCCTAAGGAGTGATGCATGTCTTTTATGCAGTTTGATTTATTAGCGACCGATGGTCGTGCGCGCCGTGGACGTTTGACCTTTCCGCGTGGCGTGGTAGAAACCCCGGCATTTATGCCAGTGGGCACTTACGGCACAGTGAAAGGCATGTTGCCGCGCGATATTGAGGCCATTGGCGCACAGATGATTTTGGGCAACACCTTTCACCTGTGGTTGCGTCCAGGTACTAAAGTTGTGCAAGAACACGGCGATCTGCATAACTTTATGCAGTGGCAAGGCCCAATCTTGACTGACTCAGGTGGTTTCCAGGTGTTTAGCTTGGGTGCCATGCGCAAAATTAAGGAGGAGGGTGTGTATTTCTCTTCTCCAGTGGATGGCGCCAAAGTCTTTATGGGGCCAGAAGAATCCATGCAAGTGCAGCGCGAACTGGGCTCTGACGTGGTGATGATTTTTGACGAGTGCACGCCCTATCCGGCGGATCTTGATACTGCAGAAAAATCCATGGAGTTGTCGCTGCGCTGGGCTAAACGCTCAAAAATTGCTCACGGTGATAATCCGTCAGCCTTATTTGGTATTGTCCAAGGTGGTATGCATGAAGACTTGCGTCTACGTTCGTTAGAAGGATTGTGCGAAATTGGCTTTGATGGTTTAGCCATTGGCGGTTTGTCAGTGGGTGAGCCTAAAGAAGATATGATTCGTATCTTGGATTTTCTCCCGCCGCATATGCCGCCAGAGAAACCACGTTATTTAATGGGTGTGGGTAAACCAGAAGACCTGGTTGAAGGCGTGCGCCGCGGTATTGATATGTTTGATTGTGTGATGCCGACCCGCAATGCGCGCAATGGTCATTTGTTTGTCGATACCGGCGTGATTAAAATCCGCAATGCCACGCATCGCCATGACGATTCAGCGCTAGATGCGACCTGTGATTGTTATGCTTGCCAGAACTTTTCGCGCGCTTATTTGCATCATTTAGACAAATGCGGCGAAATGCTCGGCAGCATGCTGAACACAATACATAATTTGCGACATTATCAACGCTTAATGGCGGGTTTACGAGAGGCTATCCAACAAGGTACATTGAGCGACTTTGTTGATGGGTTTTACGCGCGGCGTGGCTTACCTACGCCGCCGCTTAATTAAAATAACGGACACTAATGTCTTTTTGTAATGGGAGTTGTTGATGAATTTCTTTATATCTGCTGCTTATGCTGATACGGCTGCTGGCGCACCTCCAGGTGGCGAATACATGCAGTTTATTTTGCTGGCTGGCTTTTTGGTCATTTTCTATATGATGATCTGGCGTCCACAAGCTAAGCGTGCCAAAGAGCACCGTAACTTGGTGGGTGGTTTGCAAAAGGGTGATGAAGTGGTGACCAGTGGCGGTATTGCTGGAAAAGTAACTAAAGTTACCGATGATTTTTTAGTGCTTGAAGCTTCAGATACTGTTGAGCTGAAAATTCAAAAAAGTGCAGTGGTTGCAGCATTGCCTAAAGGCACGATAAAAGCGATTTAAGTTTATCCTGTGCTGGGCAGTTGTATTGCAAGGTTGCTGATAATCAGCAGTTTGCGGTGCGCTGCCCTATTTGCGTCATATTCGATTAGTTTTGGCTGAGTCTATTTCGGTCACATAAGCGGGCGGTGTCATGCTCAACAAGTATCCTTTGTGGAAGTATCTGCTGATCGTAGCGATTCTATCCATCAGTTTTATTTACTCTGCGCCAAACCTGTTCCCGGATGATCCGGCGATTCAAGTGACAGGTGCTAGCAGCGCATTACAAATTGAACAATCAGACCTTGACCGCGCCACTGCAGCCTTAGCTGCTGCGGGTATTGAGGTTAAAAGTGCGGCGCTAGAAGCCCGTGGAGGTCTGGTACGACTACTGCATCGTGATGATCAATTACCGGCCAAAGATGTGGTGCGCAAAGCCTTAGGTGATGAGTATGTAGTGGCGTTAAATCTTGCGGCAAATACACCTGAGTGGTTGCGTAAGCTTGGCGCTAGCCCGATGAAGCTGGGCTTGGATTTATCCGGTGGTGTGCACTTCTTGCTTGAAGTGGATATGGATAAAGCCATTACTGCGCGCTTGAAAATGCATGAGGGCGAAGTAAAAACCCTTTTGCGTAAAGAGCGTGTGCGCTACCGCAGTTTGCCAGCTATCGAAAATGGTTTTCAGTTGGGTTTTGATGATACAGCGACTTTAAATCAAGCGCGTGGCTTGATCCGTAAAGATTTTACTGATTTTGAAATGGCTGCCGCTGAGCGTAATGACAAGCCGGTCTTGCAGCTAACGATGCTGCCCGCCAAGATAAGTGAAATACGCGAGTACTCAATCAAGCAAAACTTAACCACGGTGCGCAACCGAGTGAATGAGTTGGGTGTGGCTGAGCCGCTGGTGCAGCGTCAAGGTGCTAACCGAATTGTGGTTGAGTTGCCGGGCGTGCAGGATACGGCTGAAGCCAAACGTATTTTGGGTAAAACTGCCAATCTTGAGTTTCGTTTAGCTGCAGTTGCCGATGCGCCGCCGGCAACGACAGAAATGTATGAGTTCCGTGAGGAGGGCCGCCCGCCTGTAGCACTTGAGCGCAGTATCATTATTACCGGTGATCAAGTGACGGATGCACAGGCCAGTTTTGATGAAAATGGTCGCCAGCAAGTTAATATCCGCCTTGATGGCCATGGTGGCGAATTGATGAATCGCGCCACACGTAATGACATTGGTCGCAGTATGGCGGTGATCTTTATTGAGCAGCGCCCGACCACACGCTATGTGCGTGAGGTGGTTGATGGTGTTGCAACAGAAGTGCCGGTACAAACCTTCAAAGAAGAAAAACGCGTGATCAGCTTGGCGACGATTCAATCGGCGCTTGGCAGTCAGTTCCGTATCACTGGCCTTGATGGTCAGGGCGAATCTTCTGAGCTGGCCTTGCTACTGCGCGCTGGTGGGCTTGCTGCACCGATGTACTTTGCTGAAGAGCGCACCATTGGCCCAAGCTTGGGTGCTGAGAATATTGAGTTAGGTGTACAGGCTGCGCTATGGGGCTTCTTATTTGTCGCGATCTTTATCGTGCTGCTTTATAAGCTCTTTGGTGTGTTAGCAGTGATGGCGTTAAGCCTGAATATGGTTAACTTGCTGGCAATGATGTCTTTGCTAGGCGCAACCCTAACCTTGCCAGGTATCGCTGGTATCGTCTTGACCATGGGTATGGCGGTAGATGCTAACGTGCTGATTTTCTCGCGTATTCGCGAGGAGATTGCCAATGGTATGTCGCCGCAGCGTGCGATTCATGAAGGTTTTGATAAAGCCTACTCAGCGATTGTTGACGGTAACCTAACCACATTGTTAGTGGGTGCGATCCTGTTCGCGATGGGCACTGGGCCAATTAAAGGCTTTGCGGTGACATTATCGCTGGGCATCATCACCTCAATGTTCACTGCAATTATGGTGACACGTGCCATGGTTAACCTGATGTAT
>CAYLOI010000055.1:0-2507 GCA_964385265.1 uncultured Thiopseudomonas sp. | reverse complement strand
GGTGGCCGTGACGTCAAGAAGCTGTGGATTTAAGGATATGGCAAGCATGAAACGTGTAATTAACTTTATGGGGGTGCGCCATATAGCGGTCGCACTGACCTTAATCATGACCGTTGCGTCGCTGGGTTTGCTTGCGGTGAAAGGCCTGAACTACGGCTTAGACTTCACTGGCGGTACGCTGATCGAACTCAACTATGAGCAGGCCGCGGACTTAAATAAAATTCGTGGTCAATTGCAAGAGGGTGGTTACCCTGATGCTGTAGTGCAGAGTTTTGGTGCAGTCAATGATGTGTTGGTGCGTATGCCGGGTGATGATCCCGACTTAGGTAACAAAGTTGCTAGCGTGTTGCGTCAAGATGCTGGCAGTCAAATGACGATCAAGCGTGTTGAGTTCGTAGGACCTGCAGTGGGTGAGGAGTTGCGTGATCAGGGCGGCTTAGGCATGTTACTGGCATTAGCCGGTATCCTCGTCTATCTGGGTTTTCGCTTTCAGTGGAAGTTTGGAGTCGGTGCAATTGTCAGCTTGTTCCATGATGTGATTATCACTTTGGGCGTGTTTGCTTACTTTCAGTTGACCTTTGATTTAACCGTTTTGGCTGCGATTTTGGCGATCATTGGTTACTCATTGAACGATACCATTGTAGTATTTGACCGTATTCGTGAGAACTTCCGTTTTCTACGCAATACATCGCTGATCGATAATATCAATATTTCCACCACGCAAACGCTGATGCGCACCTTGGCCACCTCCATCTCAACCTTGTTGGCAGTTGGCGCTTTGTTGGCGTTTGGCGGTGACAACCTCTGGGGCTTTGCCTTGGCTTTATTTATTGGGATTACTGCCGGTACTTATTCGTCGGTATATATATCCAGTATTTTCTTGATCTGGTTGAATTTGACTGTAGAGGATTTAATTCCACCAGTCAGTACTGAAGAAGTGGATGAAATGCCTTAGTTGAACAGGGTCTGCGCGCTTAATTTGTTTTGTGCGCTGCTTTTAATTGTCACGATGAGCCGTGCAAGATGGAACTTGCGCGGCTTTTTCGTTTCAAAGAAAGCGTGACTAACTGTTACTTGAGAGAATTAAATGAATAAGTCGATGTTGATTGGTAGCGTGTTAGGTGCGGTTGCAGTGACTGCCGGTGGTGCTTTTGCAACCTATAACCTGATGAGCGGGCCCAGCTACGCTGAAGTTGTAGCAGTGAAAGCGATAAAGGAAACTGTGAAAACGCCACGTCAAGAGTGTCGAGATGTGACTGTGACTAAGCGCAAGCCGATTAAAGACAATAACCGTGTTGTTGGCACTGCAGTGGGTGCTGTGGTCGGTGGCTTACTTGGCAATCAAGTGGGTGGCGGTAGTGGTAAAAAAGTAGCGACAGTTGCAGGTGCGGTCGGTGGTGGTTACGCGGGTAATAAAACCCAAGAGCATCTGCAGCAAAATAATACTTATACGACCACTGAACGTCGTTGCAATACGGAATATGATATCAGCGAAAAAATTGCTGGTTACGATGTCAGTTATGAGCTGGATGGTAAAGTGCGTACGGTGCGCATGGATGAAGATCCAGGTCGTCGTTTAGAGCTTGATGAGCAAGGTCGAGTTGTTTTGGATCGAGTTGCTTTATAACCAGCATCTCGTAGCTTCCAACTCAATAAAAAAGCGCTCATAGGAGCGCTTTTTTATGATCGTATGCTTTATGTCTTATTTGAAACTGTTCGGCACAAAGGGCTGAATGGTAGTCAGCACTGCTTTGAAACATTTAGGGCCGCCAGCAACAATATGACCGCCATCTAAAAAGTTATGATCGCCGTTAAAGTCACTGACCAAACCGCCCGCTTCTTGGATCAGTAATGCGCCGGCAGCCATATCCCATTCGGATAAACCGTATTCCCAGAACGCATCATAACGGCCTGCGGCAACATAGGCTAAGTCTAAGCTGGCCGCGCCTGCACGACGAATGCCGGCTGACTGTACAGCTAAGTCTTTAAACATCGACATGTAATTATCAAGGTGTGCAAGCTGGCCTTCGCGAAATGGAAAGCCGGTTGCGAGCAATGCTTGATCTAGGGTTTTGCGCTTACTGACGCGCATGCGCCGGCCATTAAAGGCAGCGCCATTACCGCGACTTGCAGTAAATTCTTCTTGGCGAATGGGGTCAATCACCACTGCGTGCTCAAGGCGGCCGCGGTATTTACAGGCAATGCTCACTGCAAAGTGGGGTACGCCACGGATAAAGTTAGTGGTGCCGTCCAGTGGATCAATGATCCATTCGTAGTCTGCACCTTCGCCTTTGCCGGCAATGCGACCACTTTCTTCGGCATTGATGCCGTGATCTGGGTGTGCTTTGTGAATGGCGGTAATAATCACCTGTTCAGCGGCACGATCAATCTCGGTGACGTAATCTTTTGCGTCTTTCTCGCTGATCGAGATCGTATCTAAGCGCTCAATGGAGCGCACAATTAATTCACCCGCACTGCGAGCAGCGCGCAGCGCGATATTCAGCATA
>CAYLOI010000054.1:0-12291 GCA_964385265.1 uncultured Thiopseudomonas sp. | reverse complement strand
CTGATCAACGAGTACTTCGGGGTTGGTGTGATGAGCGAGCCAGGGATGGCGAGCGCCGGAGTTGAACCCAGGATGGGTTCATCGACGGACAAACACCAATTCCGAAGTACGGCATACTCCGCGCTTATTCTCACCCGGCCAACACGCACCGATATATCAGATAAAACTACACAGCCGTGACGGACAAACACCAATTCTGAAGTACGGCATACTCCACGCTCAAGTTCGCACCCGAGCAATACACACCGAGATATCAGACAAAACAAAATATGACCGCAAAGATAGTATTGATAATTGCGTTATTTTTTTCAGATAAACGGTTTGTTGCGTAATAGCGCGGGGCTGCTGGGGTTTGATTTTTGCCATGATTTAAGTCAAGCGGCCTGTGTTTTTCTAACTTGCCGTTTACCATATATAGATATAGCATTGCTCGGTAAATACAATATGTAGTGTTTCTACGGCTTTTTAAGAAACGATTTGTACGGTTTTTAGAAACTTTTTACCGTAGACCAGATTTTTAGGAGTTCATGATGAATCAAACTGTTGCGCCAGTATCTCAGGTTTCAACACCGGTCGATATTAGCTTACAACCCGCCTCGCTGGACATTTGGGATGCTAAGTATCGCCTAAAAACCAAGGATGGCCAGGGTATTGATGCCGATATTGACGCGACCTATCAGCGTGTCGCACGAGCGCTGGCTGATATCGAATTGCCTGAGCAGCGCGAGCATTGGTATGAGCAGTTTTTATGGGCGCTGTACCGTGGTGCAATTCCGGCAGGACGAATTATTTCTAATGCTGGCGCGACTGCTTACAAGCCAGCCACGTCCACCATTAACTGCACAGTGTCCGGGTCAGTTGGCGACTCGATGAATGATATTTTAAGCAAGCTGCATGAAGCGGGCTTAACCTTAAAAGCCGGTTGCGGGATTGGTTATGAGTTTTCCACGCTCAGGCCTCGAGGCGCCTATGTGTCTGGCGCTGGAGCGTACACCTCTGGCCCACTGTCGTTTATGGATATCTACGACAAGATGTGCTTTACCGTGTCATCTGCTGGTGGCCGTCGTGGTGCGCAAATGGCGACCTTTGATGTAGGCCACCCCGATGTATTGGATTTTATCCGCGCCAAGCGTGAAGACGGTCGCCTGCGTCAGTTTAACCTGTCGCTGCTGATTACCAGTGAATTTATGAAGGCTGTGCAGGATGATAGTGATTGGGCGCTGGCGTTTCCGCTGAGCCCTGCTGAATTAGAAACAGACAAGCTTGACCTCAATGATACGAACCAAGTGATTTGGCGTTATTGGTCAACGACTGAAAAGTATATTACTCGTGAAGATGGCATGGTCGCCTGTCGGGTCTATCGCACCTTAAAGGCGCGACGCATTTGGGATTCCATTATGGCGTCCACTTATGACTTTGCTGAGCCAGGTTTTATCCTGATTGACCGGGTCAATGAATACAATAACAACTGGTTCTGTGAAGCCATTCGCGCCACCAATCCCTGCGGCGAGCAGCCATTGCCGCCCTATGGTGCGTGCTTGCTCGGCTCCATTAACCTAACTCGCTTTGTGCGTCAGCCGTTTACTGCACAGGCCAGTTTTGATTGGGATGAATACGGCAAGGTAGTGAATATCTTTACCCGTATGCTCGACAACGTAGTCGAAATTAATGGTTTGCCACTGCCTGAGCAGCGTGAAGAAATCATGCGCAAACGCCGCCACGGTATGGGTTTTCTGGGATTGGGCTCAACTATCTGTATGTTACGCATGAAGTATGGCGATCCTGAATCCTTGATCTTTACTGAGCGAGTCGCTAAAGAAATGGCTCTAGAAGGCTGGCGTGCGGCATTGCAGCTGGGTAAGGAAAAAGGTGTTGCGCCGATCATGGATGAAGAATTCAGCGTGACCGGTGAAATGCTGGCTAAGCGTCCAGAAATGCGCAAAGACGGCTACAAAGTAGGTAAAAAGATCAAAGGTAAAGTGCTCTGGGCTAAGTACAGTCGCTATATGCAGCAAGTGGCAGCTGAGGAGCCTGAGCTAATTGAGCAACTGGCTGAGTTCGGCGGGCGTTTTACCCATCACAGCTCGATTGCGCCAACCGGCACCATTTCTTTGTCGCTGGCCAATAATGCCTCAAATGGTATTGAGCCCAGTTTTGCCCACCATTACTCGCGCAACATCATTCGTGAAGGCAAAAAATCTAAGGAAAAAGTCGATGTGTTCAGCTATGAACTGCTGGCTTATCGCACTCTGATTGACCCTGAAGCTTTGACTGATAATCTGCCTGAGTACTTTATCAGCGCTGATGAAGTCAATCCGGTACAGCATGTGGATGTGCAGGCAGCGGCGCAGAAGTGGATTGATTCCTCGATATCCAAAACGGCCAATGTGCCAACCGATTACCCTTATCAGGACTTTAAAGATATTTACCTGTACGCCTATCAGCAGGGTTTAAAAGGCTGCACCACCTTCCGCTTTAACCCAGAAGCCTTCCAAGGGGTGTTGGTGAAAGAGGAAGATTTGGCGAAAACCACCTATAGATTCAAGTTGGCAGATGGCTCAACGATTGAGGCCAAAGGTAACCAACAGATTGAATACGATGGTGAGATGCACAGCGCAGCCAATCTTTATGAGGCCTTTAAAGAAGGTTATTACGGTAAGTTTTAAGCTTAGGAATAAATGATGAGCATTAAAATCAGCGAAAAAATTGTTGGCTATGAATTGGTTTCTGACAGCGAGCAGGTAGCAGCGCCTGTTGCAGTACCTGAAGCCAAATTTGTCGAGATGCATGAAAAAGTTAAGCGCCCAGAATCGTTAGTCGGCTCAACCTATAAAATTAAAACACCAAATTCAGAGCATGCGTTTTATATTACGATTAATGATATTGTTTTGAACCCGGGCAGTGCACATGAGCAGCGCCGTCCGTTTGAGGTGTTTATTAACTCAAAAAATATGGAACACTATCAGTGGATTGCCGCGCTGACGCTGATTATTTCAGCGGTGTTCCGTAAAGGCGGCGATTGCACTTTCTTGGTGGAAGAGCTGAAAAGTGTGTTTGATCCAAAAGGTGGCTACTTTAAGCAAGGCGGGCAGTGGATGCCGTCTTTGGTGGCTGAAATTGGTGATGTGTTAGAGCGTCATCTGAAGTTTATTGGTTTGATGGATGATGGCTTAGATGAGCATCAGCAGCAGTTTATCGCACAAAAAAAAGCTGAGTTTGAGCAGTTGTATGCGGCCAAACAAACGGCAGCCAATTGCGATGACAGCACAGGAAAATACCCGGCCGGCTCGCAGCTGTGCAGCAAGTGCCATACGCAAGCGGCAGTGCAAATGGATGGTTGCTTAACCTGTTTGGCCTGTGGTGATAGTAAGTGTGGCTAAGCCTGAAAGCTTAGATTAGACATATATTTTACTGTACGACTGTATAGCGCATTGCGCTAAGTCTGTTATCTTCGCCGCAAGCCCGTTCAGGGTGCGGCTTTGTGTAGCGCCATTTGTGGCTACTTTTGTCACAAATGGCGCGCCACATGCTTTGATGAATTGAGCGGCAAGCAAGATTTATACAAAGCATATCTTGCAGCGCAAGCTATGCTCCCCACAAAACGCCTGTCTATCTGCTGTACTAATTAAGCGTTTTTTATTTTTAATTTGATTTGTGACAACTTAGTCGTCAAATGTTCAGAAGTTGACTGTCTGGTGCTCTTGTTTACAGTTCGGTATTTGAGGATACTTCTCAATGACATGTTTGAGGTCACTCAGAACTGGCAGTTTACCTTGATCAAATTGGTGATACTCTAAATGGCTTAGCCCGTGGCACTCACAAGATGACAATGGCCTTTGCTAAGCATGACACCGAAAATGGCGAGAGCTGATTAGCACTTAGCAATAACTAAGGTCGACAGATATATGTTGGATCAAACCCCGCGCACTCAGTTTGACATTGTTCCATGGAACTCAAGTTTTGAGACTGGCATAGCTATAATTGATGAACAGCACAGTCGGCTGGTTAAGTTGCTGAATGAGTTAGCTTATAGCTATGTGTGCGGAGTTGATCATAGTGAGATAGAGCGTATTTTAGACGCCTTAGTCGAATATGCTGCCTATCATTTTAAAACGGAAGAAGCGTTGTGGGCTGAGCTACCGATAAAAGACAGCATGTTTGAGAGTCATCTAAAAACTCATAATAGTTTTGTCGGTAAAGTTCGAACGATGCAGTCTAGGCTTGCTACGGATGACAGCCGCACGGTGATGAATAATCTGTTGTCTTTTTTGATCAGTTGGCTGGCGCATCATATCCTTTATGAAGATAAGCGCTTTGCTCTAGTGCTTTTGCATGTGCGTGAAGGTATGGATCTGGACAGCGCTAAGCAGCAAGCTCACGCCGCTATGATGGGGCAGACCTCTGTGCTGATTCAGAGAGTACTGTCCATGTATAAAGAGCTCTCTTCTCGCACCCTGGCTCTGGAGCGCGAGGCCTATTCGCGCCAAGCCGCGGAACAAGCTTTGGCCGCGCAAGAACAGCAGTGGAGTTCGGTGCTTGCAGCCAGTAGCGATAATCTCTGGGATTGGGACTTTAGCAGGGGTAAAGGTGCGCAAGACGATCAACTACTGACTGCGGAACAGTTCTCTCAAGAAGGCTTCAGAGTACATCCGGACGACTGGCAAAGCCTGCGGCAGGATTTTCTTGCCCATATGATGGGACACAGTGAAGTATTTCTACATCAGCATCGAATTATAGATGCCGCTGGTAACCAGCGCTGGATACAATCGCGTGGAAAAATAATTGAACAGGATTCTGCAGGCCGAGCGAAACGCATGGTTGGCACGCAAACTGATGTAACAGAACGTAAAACAGCAGAGCTGACATTGCAGCGTGAGCGTGATACACGCATGCTCATTAGTGAGTTTGCTGCTGATTTTATGGCGTCATCGGCAGAGGATTTTGATGCGGCGGTTAATCGAGCACTGCAGCGCAGTTGTGAATATATGGATGCTGATCGAGCCTATGTATTTTTAATCAGCGCTGATGGTCATTACATTAACAACGCCTATGAATGGTGTGCTGCTGGTATTCAGCCTGAGATTGATAACCTGCAAGGTATTGCTACCAGTGGTTTATCCTGGTGGCTGAGTCAGCTTCGCGATGAGGGTCATGTGTTGCTTCCGCGCGTGAGTGATATGCCGCCCGAGGCGAACAATGAATACCATATCTTAGAATTACAAAACGTGCGTTCACTGTACGCCTATCCATTATATGTCGATAAACAACTGGTTGGCTTTATGGGCGGCGATGCGGTTGCTAAAGAGCGCGCATGGAGTGCAGAGTCGATTGAGTTTTTAAGTTTGATGGGGGACTTGCTGGGTATAGCTTTGGGGCATCGACAGATGCATCAGAAGCGTGCGCAGGCCATTCGTCAACTGGAGCGTGCTGAGCAGCAAGCTCAATTGGGTAACTGGCAAGTAGAGTTTCCTTCAAATCAAATTGTTTGGTCACAAGAAGTTTTTCGGATTTTTGAGCGCGATGCACAGACATTTGCGCCTCATAGAGACGCCTATTTTGAGTTGATTCATCCTGATGATCGAGAAGCAATGTTTGCTTCTTATGAGGCGGCAAAATCATCCTTGAGTGAACTGCACCTGGAACACAGGATATTGCTAGCTGATGCGCGGGTTAAACACTTGGAGGTTCGTGGGCGCTTTGAGGCTAATGCTGAGGGAGAACCGACGACTGCTGAGGGTACAGTTCAGGATGTGACGGAAAAAGTACAGCACCGCGAATCATTGCGGCGCCTAGCATTCGAGGACTCTCTGACGGGCTTGCCCAACCGTAGGTCAGTTGAGAACACTTTGGCTGATGAAATGACGTATTGCATACGTCATGACCGGCGTTTGGTGTTGGCTCTTCTTGATCTCGATAATTTTAGTGAAATCAATGATCGACATGGTCCAGCTTTAGGCGATGCTTTGCTCAAGGCATTGGCGCAGCGTATACGACGATTGCTCAGCAACACCGCAGTTATTGCTCGTGTTGGTGGGGATGAGTTCGTGGTGTTATTTACACGGTTGCAAGCTGAAGATAGCTATTTCCAGCAACTCAGCAGGCTGCTAGCAGTCATTAGCCAGCCTTTAACAATAGATGGCATTGATATTGTTTTGACTGCCAGTATGGGTGTCACTGAATTCCCGCAGCCCATGCAAGTGGCTGCTGAGCAACTTATACGCCAAGCCCAGCAGGCATTGTTTCAGGCCAAAATCATGGGTAAAGGCCTCTTTCAGAGATACGATATTGGCTTTGAGCAGGATGCTCGTGCGCTGACAGATTATCTAGAGCAAATCCGCAAGGCATTACATGCGGGTGAGTTTGTTCTGCATTACCAACCCAAAGTATGCATGAAAACGGGTGCTGTGTTTGGTGCTGAAGCACTGGTGCGTTGGCAAAAAAACACAGGCGAACTGGTGCCACCGAATGATTTTTTACCTGCTTTGTATAATCACCCTTTAGAGGTTGAATTGGGTGACTGGGTGATACGCACTGCGTTGGCGCAGATGCGCGCATGGAAACAACAAGGCTTGGAGCTGCAAGTGAGTGTTAACGTCAGTAGCTTGCAGCTATTTGATGAAGCCTTTGTAGATAAACTCAGTATAGAACTTGAGCAATACCCTGATATTTTACCTTCAGCGTTTCAGCTTGAGGTGCTTGAAAGTAGCATGCTGGATGATCTTGATGCGGTTTCTGGGATTATGCAGCGATCTAGGCAATTGGGTGTCAGCTTTGCGCTGGATGATTTTGGCACGGGTTACTCATCACTTGCCTATCTCAAGCACCTACCAGCCAGCGTATTAAAAATCGATCAGAGTTTTGTTCGAGAAATGATGGAAAGCTCAGATGACTTATCGATTATTTCGGGTGTGATTGGTATGGCCAATGCGTTTGGCATGGGGGTGATTGCTGAGGGTGTCGAGAGTGTTGAGCAAGGTAACTTATTGCTGCGCTTAGGCTGCCAGCAAGCTCAGGGCTATGGCATTGCTAGGCCTATGCCAGCCCATGAGTTTCCGGCTTGGCTGCAGGGTTGGAAAGCTGAACCGTCATGGATTGGGCTAAAGCCAGTTGAAGTGCAAAACTTGCCGCTGCTGTACGCTGAGGTTGAGCATCGCTATTGGATAATGGCGTTGGAAAAATGGCTGGGTGGCGAGGGCGAAGGTGTTCCTGCGCTCGATAGCCATTTATGCAAGGTTGGTGCGTGGATTGAAAGTGAAGTCCACAGTCGCTTAGGTTTGCATGAAAAGTTTTCTCACATGGTTCACCTACACCATGAGATGCATAGGTTTGGACAAAATGCAATAACCATGCATGCCAAAGGTGAGACTGAGGCTGCTTTGGCGCTGTTGCCAGATATTTGGCTGCAACGTGACTTGTTTTTAGCAGAACTGAAGGCGCTAATAAGCTAAACAGTCTGTAAAACATTCTGTGCCATGCGTACTGTATTAAGGAAACGCTGAATAAATCAAAATCGTCATTGCAAACGAAGTGAAGCAATCTGATTAACTTTATGTATCAATACATTAGAGATTGCCGCGTCGCTTCGCTCCTCGCAATGACGCAATTAATCAGCGCCTCCTTAAGTCTAATACCCCTGCAGCGTACCTGACAGTGCTGACTTCAGACGCTGCGCCATCCATGGCGCGCTGGCCACAAGCCTTGCGCAGTACGTATTGGCTATGTGTGTGTTGCCGGCTCTGTATAAGTCTTTTTGCTTCGCTTGCAGACTTTAGCGCGCAGGTAATAAAGTCAGACGCTGTTTGCCATACACAGTATTAATGTCCTTATAGCTGATAGGTAGAGGATAGAGCTTGCCAGCGCTATCCGCTTTTAGTTGGTGATAGGGGCTGTACGGGTTGTCCGATTGACCGGTAAAACTTGCTGCTGACACAGGTATCTGGCGTGAGAAATCGATCAGCATGATTTGACTGTTGCTGGCTTGCGACTCTGTGATTACAGCAGTGTTTGCCTGATGGCTGCTTAACAAATTGTCGATCAGGAAATCTGCTTTAGACGCTGCAGAGCTTTGCCAAAAAGGGCTGTCGTCGCGCCCTAATAGATGGTCCAGCCAAGCCGGGTAGCTGTGCTGATTGTGCAGGGTAAAGGCGTGCTGCAGACTGGTCGGCAGTGTCTGTAATTCTTGCTTAAACAGTTGCGCTTGGGCCTGCGCTAAAAAGCGTTCCAGCCAAGCCGTATGCTCTTTAGATAAAGGCTGCTGGGCATTGATGGCGGCGAAACTTTGCAGCGCTTGTCCGGCTGTTGCAGGTTGCTCGCTGGATCGTTTTTGCACGGCTGCTTTTAATGCCTCTGGCATGCCGCCCGCACTGAGCATTTGTTGCAGTTGCACCACTAACCAAGACCGCTGTTGCGCGGTATTTTGCAGAGCAAGGCTGGCTGCCACAGGTTTTTTAGCCAGTTGTTGCGCAAGGTTTTCTGCGCGCTCAGGACTGGCCCAACTGCTGGATAACTGCATACCATAACCCGGCTGCGTCAGACGTTGATTCGCTGCGCTGAGCCAGCCTTGTGGTGGGTCTTGATCATAGGGATAGAGCATGGGGTCGGCGTAACCTTCCCAAGCCACCTTGGCATCCCAGCCTGCCGAAGGAAATAGCCCGCGACTGTTGCGACGGTTTGGATAGGTGCCAGTCACTTGCCAAGCAATGTGCTGGGCATCGGCCAGTAACACGTTAGCCGGTAGCGCACGCAGATCCTGGACAATCTCTGTCGCGCTCTCCACGCTCTGGCTGCGTAACAACTGCCACAGTGCAGTGAGACTGCGATCATCGGAGCTACGCGCTTGCTGCAAAGCTAAGCCATAACCGCTGTTGCTGTGATTTGGCAGGGCGGTGATTAACGGGCCATGCGCGGTGCGGTATAGCGCTTCTCGAATGGGGCGTTGGCCACGAATAAAAAAGGTTTCCATGCGTTGCTGCGCAGGCTGCCATGTGTTTTCAGAAAAATATTCAAGACGGCCATTATGCTGGCGCAGTTTTTCAATAAACACATCCTGCGTATCAGCCATTACGGCGCTGATGCTATAGGCCAGCTTGCCATTAAAACCCGACATCACTAAAGGCACACCGGGAATAGTTAAACCGGCGGCTTGCAATTGTGGCGAATGTAAGTTGACCCAGCTGTACAACGAAGGTTGCGGCTTTGTGTTGCTTACAGCAGTTGGCGCAGCGTGCAGCGTATTCAGAGCTAATAGGCTACGGCGGTTGGCGCTGTGCTGTGGGCTGAGGGTCCAACTGCTGGCCAGCAGTGCTTGTAAAGAGTTGACTGCCGCAAGTTGATTCAATGTCTCAGTCAGTTGCAAAGTGTTAGCGCGTAAGGCGCTGTTGTGCAGAATTGATTGCGCTAGCGTCACTAACTTTTCGGCATCATTGTGCGCCACAGGTTCATCCGGATAAATCGGCAGTAGCCAAGGTAAATACTTGCTATCTAAATGCTGCGCTAAGGCTAAGGCTAAAACCTCTTCGGCTAAGTTACCGCTTTGACTAAAGCTAAACAGGCTAAAGAGTAAGGCGCTGTCCTCAGCTTTCCAGTAGTCAGGTTTATAATTGGCCTGCGCCAACTCTGGTGGCAAGTTGTCACGCATCTGATACAGATAGGCATTGATACCGCGTGCATAAATCTCGAAATAGCTTTGTAGATTTTTTGGCGCATTTTTATAGAGATTCTGCGCATCATTTTGCAGATTAATCGAACGCATTAAGCGGTCGACATTGAGCATCTCAGCACCATGTAACTCAGCCAAACGTCCTTGCGCTAATAAGCGTAGCTGCAGCATCTGTGACAGGCGATCACTGGCGTGGCTGTAACCTAAAGTAAACAGCAGATCATGGGAATTACTCGCCTCAATTAACGGCATGCCCGCTGCGTTTTTAGCAATATGACTGGATTGGGCAATGCCTTGCACGCGCAGCACGCCGCTATCGGGCACTACACTTTTTGCTGCGCGTGGCTCTAATAGCTGGCAGCCAGATAAGCTACCTAGCGTGCTCAGTAGTAACGCCGTACAAATGGCAGGCAAATAAGAGGTTGGCAAGCCAAGCAATCGGCGCATAGTGATCATCCGCGTGTATTAAAATAAAGTCAGAAGAGGAGGCAGGTCGTTAAACCTGCAGACGCCTATTGTAGGCCGTTAACTGTTATCCTTGACAGCCTTTTGCAGCGCTTGTTCGCTAAGTGTACCGAACAATATAAAAAGGGTTTCAATCGAATAGAAATAAACCGAAATCTCAGTTTTAGAGGCTCAGTGATTGGCTTGCGAGCGTCTGTTATACAGAGCTTGCAGTTTTGCGGTTTTCTATCGGTATTGTGCAGTAATTGTTATTGATAGCTAAGGGTATACAGCGTGTTGCAAACAGAAAAACACTATGTGCAGTGGCAAGACAATGAGACAACTCGCAACACGCTGTGGCTATCGGAAAGTAATCAGCCGCCGCCCGCGCGCATCGTCATGGTTGATGATCAAACCACTGCCGATGAGGCCTATCGTTTGGCATGTGAAGGCACCTCGATGCTGTGGCGTGGCGACTTTCATAACGCGCGGCAATTATTGCAAGCACTGACGCGGCGTATTGAGCGCAGCGAGCAGCGCAAAGCCAGCAAAACGACGAAGTCTGCTAAATCAGCAACTGACACTGCGCTGATTCCTAATCTGTTTCATCTGCAGCGCTTAGCGCAGGGGCAACGGGCACGCGTATTAAGTCGGCTGTTATTGGAGTTGGATGCCGGCTATG
This sequence comes from uncultured Thiopseudomonas sp., assembly GCA_964385265.1. Classification (GTDB taxonomy): domain Bacteria; phylum Pseudomonadota; class Gammaproteobacteria; order Pseudomonadales; family Pseudomonadaceae; genus Denitrificimonas. The sequence goes on along the minus strand of CAYLOI010000054.1, from coordinate 1,507 downwards.
TCAGCCGCTTGCGTCGTGCACCTGAGTTGAGCGCAGCCTGTACTGCAGCTTTTGGTGAGCTGGATGAATCCTGTCTGATTTCATTTCGCGACCTACAAGGTGCTTTAGGTGCCGCGCAATGGCGAGCAAAGGGTGTACCGATTAGCGCCTTGGAACTCTCGATTTTCCCGCATTACGGCGTGTTTGCGCCGACACGCCATGAGTATGTGCAATTGCTACTCGATGCGCCTTTGCCTGCTGTGCATGATTTGGCGTTTGATATAGGTACTGGTACAGGTCTGTTAGCCATCATTCTTGCCCAGCGCGGCGTTAAACAGGTGGTGGCCACTGATCTCAATCCTCGCGCTTTAGCCTGTGCTGCAGATAATCTGCAACGCTTAGAGCTCACCAACGTTGAGTTGCAGCAAGCGGACTTGTTCCCCACGCAGCAGCCGTTAGCTAATCTGATTGTCTGCAACCCACCTTGGCTGCCAGCCAAACCCAGTTCACCGCTCGAATACGCGGTCTATGATGCCAAAAGTGCCATGTTGCGTGGCTTTCTGCAGGGTGCTGGCAAACACTTAGCGCCGCAGGGTGAAGTCTGGTTGATCCTTTCTGATCTGGCCGAGCACTTGCAACTGCGTACTCGCGAAGAGTTGCTTGGTTGGTTTGCAGCAGCGGGTTTAACCGTGAAATACCGCCTGGATACCCAACCCAAACACGCTCGCAGTCAAGATGAGAGTGATCCATTGTTTGCCGCGCGCAGTGCGGAAATCACCTCCTTGTGGTGTTTGCAGGTTGAGTAACAGAGTCGCCTGGGAAACCTAATTGAATTGCCATGGCTCTGCATCAAGAAATGCGTTTAACCGTTTGATTTTCAACAACCTAATGCCATAAAGAATACCGCCCACACGCTATCTGCCTGAGTATTTTACGAGACCTGTCACTTAAGTTTTTTTGCTCATTGCCCAAGTCTGTACTTCAATACTTATGTATTGACCTCATTGATGGATAGGCAGGGACGTTATGTTTGCAAAGGCATATGGATGTGCTTTGGTTTTTTTATGCTGTGTAGGGAGCGCACTGGCGCAATATCAGTTGCCTACAGATAGGGAGCTTGCCCGTGAACGCCAAGAGCGTTTACTGCAGGAGCAGCAGCGCCGCCTCGATGAATTGCAATCACTCCCCGGCCGAGAGCTCAGCGCGCCCAGTCTGCCTGCAGATGACGGTAGTGCTTGTCTGCAAGTTGATCGCATTGAATTGAATGGTGCAGGCGTTTTATCACTGCGTCAACGCACACAACTGCTTCAGCCTTTTATTGCGCAATGCCTTAATGCAAACGATTTGAATCGCTTGCTCAGTGATATCACCCATGCCTATCTCAAGCGTGGCTATGTCACCACCCGTGCGTATTTACCGCCACAAGATTTGCAAGACGGTGTGTTGCAGATCCAAGTGATTGAAGGGCGACTGGAAAGCATCGACGGCGGTGATTTAAGCAGCACTTTAGAAACCTCGATGAGTTCTC
>CAYLOI010000053.1:0-12979 GCA_964385265.1 uncultured Thiopseudomonas sp. | reverse complement strand
CAAAGTTGTTTAGCGAAGAGCATAAAAATGCTTGTGGTTAAACAGAGTATCTACAAACCAATGCCCCACAGCCGCTTGTACTTCACAAGAGACCTGCGCCAAACGTCCAGCCAGTACATCTATTCCAAGCGCGCTGCGCTGGGTCTGTGACGAGCGAGCCAGGGATGGCGTAGCGCCCGAATCGAGCCCCGGATGGGCTCGTTGAGGGATTAACAGACTTAGCGCAGCGCGCCAAACGCACAATTCTGCGCGCATACCCATCTACAAAAACCTATAAGCATGGATTGCAAGCGAATCATTCTCTCTGGCAAGATGCGTGGGCATACTCGCTGCCAAGATACGTGGGCATAAATGCCCAGCCTACGCGTGCGCGCCAAACGCACAATGCTGCCCACCGAAACGCAACAACCTAAGCCAAATGCCCAATCACAATATCCATCAACTCATTGGTGATTTCATCTTGGCGTACGCTACTCAACTCTTGCTGCACCGACTCCAATTGCTCATCCACCGATTCTTCAGCCTGCTGCATCAAAGCTAAACGCGTGGCATTTTCTGTGACCATGGCTTCAGCAGAAGCACGAAACACACTGGCAAACACATGGTTACGCACCAACGAAGAGAGCAACGCATCCGCCGCCATGCTGTAATCCGGCAAGGAGCGCGACGGCCAGCGCTGCAGCGGTTGCAACAGGCTATTATCCAGAGGCAATAAAGCACGGGTAGCTGTTTCTTGGTAGCCATGCTCAGCACGTCGCGTAAACACCAAAGTTACGGCTAAATTAGCCAGCGGCTGGCCACGTCCCAAACTGTCAATGCGGGTAACAATATCACCGGCTAAACGCCCGACGCCATCCGCCGAGGCCGGCGGCATCAACACCACATCTGGGGTCAAATCCTGTTCCAACAATGCATTGCTCATGCGCGAGCCAATGCACAGAATATGCTGTTGCGCCATCGGCTCTGCTGCGCTGTACTCAGTCACAGCATTGGCCAGCAACTCATTGTAGTTACCGCATAAACCATGATCAGAGCCAAACACCACCAATAAACGCCGATTCGGCTGAGCGGCTTGCAGCAAACTGACACCGCCCGTGCGAAACACAAAAGCGGCCAGCCCCTGCAACACCGTATGATGGTAAGCCTCGATCGACTGCGCGGCTTGCTCATAGGGTGCCGCATTTATCGCCGACAGGGTTTTCATGGTATGCACAATCCCACGAATACTGGTCAGAGTGTCATTTTTGCGCGACAGGTGCTCTAAGGTTTGCGCCATTTACAGCCTCACTTCTGCGCCGCGGCAGTGCTGGCCACTAAAGTGGTTAAAGCTTCTTTTGCGCACGCAACAATCAGTGCTTGGTCCTCATCACTGAGGGTCTCATCAGCCGTAATACGCTGATAAATCACCGCCAAACTGAGCTGAGCCGCATCACGCACTAAGCGCATCGCGGTATTGATTGTCTGCTCATTAAACTGATCAAACAAACCTTCCATGGCCGCCACCAGTACCGCCAATTGCTCAAGGGCTGGCATTGGATCACGTTCAGCTTGGCGCAACGCAGTCCGTACCGCAGAGCCACGCGCAAGCCGAGCGCGAGTGACATCATCCAGACGCGTGCCAAAACGGGCAAAATCTTCTAGCTCTTCAAATTGTGAGAGGGTCACGCGCAAGTTACCGGACACCCCGCGTAAGGTGCGATTCTGTGCTTTACTGCCCACACGCGAGACTGACAAACCTAAATCCACTGCCGGAAATTGGTTTTTACGCACCAACAGTGGCGACAAATAAATCTGCCCGTCGGTGATCGAAATCAGGTTGGTCGGGATATAGGCTGAGAGGTTACCGGCTTGGGTCTCCACCACAGGCAAAGCCGTGATCGAGCCGCCACCAATATCAGGGCCAAATTGTCCAGCGCGCTCTAAAAGACGCGCATGTACATAGAAAATATCCCCGGGAAAGGCTTCACGCCCAGGTGGGCGGCGTAATAAGAGTGACAGTTCTCGGTAGGAGCGCGCATGGTGGGTCATATCATCAAAGATAATCAGCACATCTTGGCCTTGCGCAGAAAAATACTCAGCCATGCTCATCGCCGCATAGGGGGCAATATAGGACAGGCCGGGGGCTTCTTCATCACCGGCACTCATGACGATACTGCGCTGTAGCATCTCACCTTGTTTAAGCGCACGGATCACCCGCGCCACCGCATCACCACGCTGACCAATCGCGCAATAGATACAGACCACATCGGAGCGCACCTGATTGAGCATGGTATCAATCGCAATCGAGGTTTTACCGGTTTGGCGATCTCCGATGATTAACTCGCGCTGACCCAAACCCACCGGAATTGCTGCATCAATGGCTTTGAGCCCAGTAGCTAAGGGTCGAAACACTTGGGTACGATTAAGAATACTCGGTGCTTCAGTTTCAATCGGGTGTTCAGCCACTGCATCAATCGGCCCTAACGTATCGCGCGGGCGGCCCATGGCATCTACCACTCGACCCAATAATGCTGAACCAACGGGCACACTAACTACTTTACGCGTGCGATATACCGTTTCACCGAGGCGAATCTGCTCGGAGGCGCCTAGCAAAATCACCCCTAAACGGCCGGGCTCTAAGTCCAGCACAATACCTTGCACGCCACTGGCAAACACCAGCAACTCATCGGCTAAGGCACGCGCTAGGCCTGAAACAATCGCCACGCCATCGGCGACTTCAGTGACAGTGCCTGTTTCAATTAGCAGCGGAGCCGGTGTGGGACTGTTGACTAAACTGTCGATCCAAGCAGTGAAGTTATGTTCAGGCTGCTGCTCAATCACTTCATCTAACTCGCTCACATCAATCCCCTTCCTTAGCTTTTACCAGCGGTTAATCGCAGTGAAACAGTACTGGATGCATGTTGAGTTAATAGCTCGGCCAACTCATCCATATAACTGTCAGTGGTCCAAGCCACCTGAGCACCACCCACCTGCATGATTAAACCGGGCGACTGCTGTTGATCGGTGGCAAAACTTAACCTCACCCCAGGCAGCCACTGCTGCACTTCTTCTTGCAACAGCGCCTGCGTGGCAGCGGGCAAAGGATCACGGGTGGTAACCTGCGCTTCTTGACTGTCTGCCGCTGCTTGTATCAGTTCAGCAGCAATGGGCTGCATTTGCTTGCCGACATGGCGCACAATCGCATCCTCTAAACGCTCGTCAGCCAGATCATGCAGTGCTTTACGGGTCAGTTTTAATAGCGCATCCGATCCTGTTTCTTGTAAGCGCTGATTAAAAGCTTGGCGCTCATGTTCAAGGTGCTTGCGCCAATCCTGATGCTCTTCTTGTAAGGTACTGCGCGCATCGGCCAGCAAGCCATCACGCTGTTTTTCAGTGGCCTGCAAGGCTTTTTCCAGCAATGCATCTTGCTCAGAAACCAACTGTGCGCGTTGCTTAACGTACTGACTTTCTGCTGCCTTGGCATCTTGCTGGGCTTGTTCAGCCGCTGCCATGCGCTTGCTGATTTCTGCTTCACGTGCATCGATACCATCCAAAATCGGACGGTAGAGAAAGCGCTTAAGCAGCCACAACAAAACCAAAAAGTTAGCAATTTGCGCCAGCACTGTTATCCAATCAATTGACATAAGGCCCTAGGCTCCTGCTGCTGCCTGCATGGCATCCCAGAACGGATTAGCAAAAATAAGAATCATCGCCACCACGAAGCAATAAATAGCAGTTGATTCAATCATCGCCAAGCTGACAAACAGCGTACGTGACAAAGTCGGTGCAGCATCCGGTTGCTGGGCAATTGCGGCAATCGCCGCAGCGGCAGCACGCCCTTCACCTAAAGCCGGGCCGAGCGAGCCAATAGCAACAGTTAGGCCCGCAGTAAAAATAGAAATAGCCGCAATAAGCGCAAGTTCAGTCATGATCATTTATCCTTTTTTGAATCATCTAAGGGAGGTTCTGCCATGGCAGAAGAAATATACACTGTGGCTAAAATGGCAAAGATATAGGCTTGAATAAAGCCAGTTAACAGGCCCAACATATCCATCACCACAGGGAAAAAGAATGGCGCGATACTGAGCAAAATAGCGGCAATCACCGCGCCGCTCATTACGTTGCCATACAGGCGTATGGCTAAGGACACGCCGCGCGAAAACTCACCAATGATATTAAACGGCAGCATAATCATTGAGGGCTCAATAAACTTATGCAGATATTGACGCACGCCACCATTGGCAATACCAAACATCGGAATGGCCACTAACACTGACAAGGTCAGCGCCAGCGTAGTCGACAGCGATGAGGTGGGTGGCGCAAAGCCTGGAATCACTGTGAGTATGTTAGACAGCGCAATAAACAAAAATAGCGTCCCGGCGAAATACAGCACATGCCGCGCACCGCTGCGGGTCACTTCTTCAATTTGCCCTTGAATGGTAGTCACTATTAACTCAAGCGCACTGCGCCAGCGCCCCGGTGCTGTATCGGCACGTAGATTGCGTGTGACCAGTGCCGAGATACCCACCAGTAAGGCCATCACAATCCAGGTATTGACGACAGTGGCATTCACCGCCCAAGCGCCTAGGTTAAAAACAATCGTATCATCTGGCGTAAGCTGCATTTAGTTGCCCTCCTGAGTGCTCACAAGCGCTTTTTGCTGCCGCTGTGCACGCATCACAGCCACAATTCTAAGCAATAAAAACGCCAACATATAGCCAGCCAGCGGCCACAGACTGCCGCTTAAATTGATCAAAGCAAAACCCACTGCGAGCAACGCAAGCATACGAATAAAAAAACTCAGCATCAGCAAAGAGCCTGGGTTCTGTGAGGCCAAGGCCAGACGCATCCCCCAACTCAGCCCCCAAAAAAACAACAGGGCCATAGGCAAGCCCACGGCAAAGCCCAGCAGTATTGCGTAGGTGTTTATCTCAAGCACTGTAACTCTCCTTTTCTACTCGACTGAGTACAACAGTTCTGCTACTTATCACGGCTTTTATCAATCCAATTCCAAGCCACCATGCCACCCACCACCACTCCGCCGAGAATTAAAGCAATCGGCCAAGAAAAACTTTGTGGTGCGACTTTATTGAGCCACATGCCTAAAAAAGCACCACCCACGGTGGGAATCGCGACGGACCAGCCAATCACACCAAAAGCACCTAGACCGCTGAGCGGACTGTACTTGGGCTCATCACGGGTCTGTTGCATGCGTTCAGCACGGCGACGAATCGCTGCAGCCGAGGCGTCTTCTTTATCGTTACTCATGTCAAAGGCTTCCGTAGGTCACTGAAGCGCCGCACAATGCCCGCCTCCAGTCGTGACAAAGCGGTGCGCGCAACCCGCTCATCTTCATCCACCTCAATAAAGGTGGTCTGGATGGTCTGATTGAGGCTGGCTAAGTCTTTGCCTTGTACGCCACGACGCACGGCAATATCGACTTGATGACCATGCTTGACCAGCAAACCTTGGTCAACTCCAAAAAACTGCTCAGCACCGCTGGCATCAGTAATCACTAGCACCGAGGGTAGCAATGCGCTAACAAAATCGGTGTGATTGGGCAGCATGGCAAAGGCACCGTTTTCAGCCTCGGCAAAGACTTTTTTAGCTTCGCAGCTGAACAGCAAGCGCGTGGGTAAACGCAGATTCACTTGCATCAACTGAGTTTGGCTCATAGCGCTGCCTTTGGCTTGGGCAATGCACCAATCATGTAATAGTCCATTTCGTTATCGTCAAATTCGCTTTGCTGCAAGATCTGCTCGCAACCGGCCAAAGTGTCTGCAACCGAGACACGCTGACCGGCTTGACCGCTAAAGGATTCTGCCGAAAAGAACGGCTGCGTTAAAAAGCGCTCAAGGCGGCGTGCACGCGCCACTACCGCACGGTCGGCGCTGGATAACTCTTCCAGTCCGAGCATGGCAATAATATCGCGCAGCTCTTCATACTCAGCTAAGGTGCGGCGCACCGCGCGGGCAATATCGTAATGACGCTGCCCCACCACGGCCGGCGTCAGCATCACTGAAGTTGAGCCCAGTGGATCAACCGCCGGATACAAACCCTCACTGGCGCGCTTGCGCGACAGCACTACTGAGGCCGATAAGTGCGAGAAAATATGCGCTGCTGCTGGGTCAGTAAAATCATCGGCAGGCACATACACCGCCTGAATCGAGGTAATCGCACCTTTACGGGTTGAAGTAATACGCTCTTGCAACGAAGCCAGCTCAGTAGCCAAGGTTGGCTGATAACCAACGCGTGACGGCATGCGCCCGAGCAAACCTGAGACTTCTGAGCCGGCTTGGACAAAGCGAAAGACGTTATCAATCAGCAGCAACACGTCTTGCTCGAGATCATCGCGGAAATACTCGGCCATGGTCAGCGCAGTTTTACCCACTAAAAAACGTACACCCGGCGCTTCGTTCATCTGCCCAAACAGCAACACGGTATTGTCGCGCACACCGGCTTCACCCATTTCCCGATACAGCTCTTCAGCTTCACGCGAGCGCTCACCGATCCCACAAAACAGACTGACACCTTTGTAATGCTGGGCGGTGTTGTTAATCAGCTCAGTAATCAGCACGGTTTTACCCACCCCCGCGCCACCAAACAACCCGGTTTTACCACCACGTTCAATCGGTGAGAGCAAATCAATGGCTTTAATCCCCGTTTCCAGGATAGCGCTGTGCACCACACGGTCTTCCAGGGCTGGCGGGGCTTGGTGAATGGAGCGAGACAAGCTGGTTTTTAAGGCTGGTTTACCATCAATCGGTTTACCAAAGACATTGAGCATACGGCCCAGTACCGCTTCGCCAACCGGCACTTGAATCGGCGCACCAGTGGCACGCACCGGCATGCCTAAGCCCAAACCGCGCACTGGCGCTAGGGCGATACAGCGCACCGTGGCTTGGTCAAGCAGAGCAGCAACTTCCAGAGCTAAGTCACCGGCATACAGCAGGTCTTGAATACGTGGCACAAGATCGCTAAAGAGCACATCAACTACGCCGCCACGAATTTTTACGACCACACCTTCGGCGATAGGCTGAGCGCTCGACTGCTGCGCTCGCTTATTACACTCAAGCAACTCTGCGTCACTGACAGACTCTGACATTCGCTCTACTTCCTCACTCATGCCGTACGTATCCCCTGTGTTTTATATCCATTGAATCTAATTAGCACGCTAGGCTTATTTAAAATCCTCTGCTGTTGGCAGGCGCACATCGTTCCACTCAATCGCTCGACTGCGCCAGTGCTCTTCAATGGATTGAGCAAAGTCAGCACGCACTAATTTTGCGCGTGCTTCACACCACAGCTCTGAATCATGACGCATCACAATGCCTTCGGGCGTGCCTTGGCGGTATTGACTGCTGACTGTATTGAGTAAAGTTTTTAACTCATCCAGCGTGGTCTGCCCTTGATACAAGGTGGGGACAACGGCTAAACCTATTTTGGCAGCCAAGGCATTGCGTCGCGCACAGCTCCAAAACTTTTGCTCGCTGCGGTCGTAGACATCAAACACTACAAACCAGTCCGGCAAATTATCGTAATCCAGCGAGTGACGCGCTGCGCACCACTCACCAAAGATGATCCAATCGCTTTTTATATTATCAGACAAAGCATACTGATGCTGACCCAGCCAAGAATTGAGACGCGAGAACTGCCCAGCGTAAGGCTCCAAAAGGTACTGGCCGCGATTTTGTGCGCGCAGCTCACCGCTTTCACGAATTGAGATACCCAAGTTCGCACCATCGAGCTTTTCTTCAATGCGCAAAGGCTGGGATAAAATAGCCTCAACCTCAGGTTCGCTCAGCACCTTATCATCACGCGGCATACCCTCGCCAAGCCAATCAATATGCGGGGTGTGCGGGAAACGAAAAAAATCAGACATTTATTTGCTCTCCGGCATGGCAGGCGCTGGGACATGGCGCTGCCTAGGAAACTTAATTTTATGAAAGCGCTGCGCATCTGCAGCACACAAAAACTCAACCTTAACACCCTGCTCAGCCAAAGCAGGCCACCAATCAATCCATTTACAATCGGCGGCTTGCAAAATAGTTGGTTTATCAGGATGCGCATTGGCCACCGCAGGGAATACACGATCAGGCGGATCAAATTCAGCCTGCAGTGTTTGGTCTGGAAACTCAGCGTAGAAATCAGTCGCGGTTAAGGTCACGCTGACCATCTCGACCTGAGCAGGATTACCCATATTGCGCAGCAACCACTTTAAAAACACATCACCGACACCACGCGGCGGATTAATCCGGGTTTTGTTTTGGTATTCGCCCAAAATAATAAAACTGTCATCAATCACCACCACGCCGGTATTTTGGATCCTTTGCAAGCGCTCAATGCAATTGGCCACGCACTCAGTCGAAACCTCGTCATGCTGCTGGTTGGCCACCAATAACACGTTGGTATCAATCACTACTTTTGGCATGCGCAAAGCCCTAGTTATTCTGCTGACGTTTACGTTGCACCGCGGCCATGGCTCGCGCTGCTATATCAGTCATTTCATCACCGAATAAATTCTCTGGCCAATTGGCTATTTCACCGTAGGTATCAATGGCCAAGGCTTCAATCTGCGCCTCGCTGCCCTCACGACTACAAAAATACAGAGCAACGTCGTTATGACTGATCACACCTTCAGCGATACGTCTTTGTAACCTATTTAGAAAGTGCTCGGAGTGACTCTCGACAATGATTTGTACATTACGTGCAAGACCTGCCTCTTTTGCTTGCGTTGCAGCAATTAACATGTCGGCCAACCCAGCCTGCACCTGCGAATGCAGATGAATTTCCGGCTGTTCCAACCATAGCGTAGCGTTCGGTGGCGCATAAAATGCTTGCACTAGAACTGGCAATAACTGCGAGACACCAAAACCCAGATCAGCCAAGTTCACCTCTTCAGCCTGAGCATGATTTTTTAGCAGCACTTGATACTGCTCAGAAGCCGCCTGATCCGCGCGAATAGAGAAATCACTGGCCACACCCATCTCCTGCAACCAGTAGGTAATACCTTGCGCAAAAGGCAACTCAGGCTGCCCAGCAGCAAACTGCAATTGGCGCTGCTCAGCACTGGCAGCCAAAACCGCAGCAACCACAGACTCACCAGCGCGACCTACACCTTGAGGCGTTTCACCGCTCCACGCATAGTGACGCTTGGGCGCAACACGTAACGCAGCTAAGGCATGCACATCGGCTAAGATCGCTTGCGTCTCTAACGCAAGCGCTGCGAGAAAAGGTGCAGCAGGCTGCTGCACTTGCGGTAGTTGGTAAAAACATTCGGGGCTGGCACCATCGGCAAGGGCAATGCTGTAACTCTGCGCCTGCGGATGCTGAACCTGTACCTGCAACTCAGCGCTTTGCGCGCTGCTGTAGCTGACGCTTAACAGCTCTTGCTTGTGCTTAAAAGCGCGGTAACAGATCGACTGCAGCTGAGGCTGCTGCGCCGCGTCAGCCAAGACACTGACCTCTAGACCCAGCGCATCCACTTGCAGTGGCGCATGCTCAGGCTGGCCAATACCCTGTAAAGTCAAGGTCTGCGCCAAGCGCCACTGCAGCTCAAATTGCAAAGGCTGATTGAGCTGCCCTTGATGCAGGTTCTGCGCAAAGCTGCCTAAATCAATCAGGCTCTGCGCATCGCCAAAGTCCAGTAGCGATTGCACCGTTGTTGAACTGACGCTTTGCTTGAGGGCAAGCAACAACTGACCCAAACTGCTTTTACCGGCACTGTTTTCACCAAAAAAAATCGTCAAGGGCGCCAGCTTAATCGGCCCAGAATCCTGCCACGCCTTAAAATTCTTGATTCGCCAAGAGGTCAACATGTGTGCAGTACTCCTTTAACTGCTTGCCCAGTCATTGCATCACAACAGCATTGCTGCTGCCCAACCAAAGGCCAACAAGGGCAAGTTATAGTGAATAAACGTTGGTACCACTGTATCCCAAATATGACTGTGCTGACCGTCCATATTCAAACCTGCGGTTGGGCCAAGGGTTGAATCTGAAGCTGGTGAACCGGCATCACCTAGCGCGCCAGCTGTGCCAACAATGCTGACAATGGCAAGCGGGCTAAAACCCAATTGCAGCGCTAAAGGTACAAAGATCGCAGCAATGATAGGCACGGTAGAAAATGATGAACCAATACCCAAAGTAATCAGCAAGCCGATCAATAACATCAAGATTGCGCCCATCGCTTTATTGTCACCAATAATACCCACTGACGAATCAACCAGCGTTTGGATCTGTCCTGTTTCGCGCATAACTTCGGCAAAACCTGAGGCAGCGATCATGATAAAGCCAATCATGGCCATCATTTTCATACCATCGGTAAACAAACCATCGGTCTCTTTCCAGCGCACCACACCAGATATGGAAAATACGACAAAACCAAGCAGCGCACCCATAATCATCGAGTCGAGCCACAACTGCACAACAAAAGCCACAACGACTGCAGCACCGGCGGCCATTAAACTTTTAGGGTTGTAATCGCTACTGGCAGAGCCGACCTGACCTTCTGCAACCGTTTGGTACACACGCTTTTTGCGGTAGCTAAATAAGATCGCAATCAGTAAACCAGTCAGCATGCCAGCAGCCGGGATCATCATCGCCTGCATCACGCTCAAGCCGCTGACATCCACGCCACCCTTGGCAACGTTAGCCAGCAAGACTTCTTTAAGAAAAATGCCACCAAAGCCCACCGGCAAAAACATGTAGGGGGTAATCAAACCGAACGTCAACACACAAGCCACTAAGCGGCGATCCAGCTGTAAACGGCCCATCACATATAGCAGCGGTGGCACCAGCAGCGGAATAAAGGCGATATGAATCGGCAGAATATTTTGTGAAGAAATTGCAGCAACCAACAGCACCATGATCAACATCCACTTGACCGCTTCGGTACCCTTGCCTTCTTTTTGGCCAATCATTTTGAGAATTTTTTCCGCCAGCGCATTGGCCACGCCCGATTTACTGATGGCCACCGCAAACGCACCCAACAAGGCATAAGACAGTGCAACAGTGGCACCACCACCCAGCCCTTTGTTGAACGCTGCTAAGGTGCTTTCAATTCCCAACCCTGCCAGCAAACCACCTGCCACAGCGCCGATAATTAACGACACCACCACATGCACACGAAGCAAACTCAGCACTAGCATTAACGCTACTGCGATAACAACCGCATTCATTGCAACCCCCCACTTACTTTCAAATAATTTAAGTGCACTGTTGTGCGCGCTAGATTTTAAGGTGGGCAGTTTACACCGCCCCAAGCAAGAATGAACCGCAGATTACGTTTATCAACGGACTCATCGCCACTCTTAGGCGGCAACAGTCGCTATTTTCTACTTATTGCAACAAACAGCCTGCTACTATGCGCAATTTTATACATGACTTAAATGGAGCCCTGCATGCTCTCTATGACCTGGATAGAGCTGATTGCAGCGTTGACCGGCTTTAGTTTGGTGGCACAATACTGGATGGCGCAAAAACGTCTGCAATGCTGGCTGCTGTGGATTGTCCTCGACACAATTTATGTCGGTATGTTTATCACCGCCCAGCTGTATCTGACCGCGGTACTTTATATGGTATTCACCGCATTGGCAGTGTATGGCTGGCTCGAATGGCGGCATAATTTAAGGCAAACAGTATGAAAGTTGTGGTACTCACGGGGCCTGAATCAGCCGGTAAAAGCACACTCAGCCAAGCGCTGGCAGAGCGCTTTAATGCACCCTTAGTCAGTGAGTTTGTGCGCGAGTTTATTGCACGTGAACAGCGCGAGACCTGTTATGCCGATATCAGCACAATTGCCGAGCAACAGCTGCAGCTCGAATTAGCCGCGCGTGCGCAACAACCACCGCTGTTGCTGCTGGATACGCATTTATTGAGCAATAAACTCTGGAGTGAAACCTTATTTAATGCCAGCCCAGCTTGGATTGAAAGTGCACTGCAGGCGCAACATTACGATTTAATTGGTTTGCTCAGCCCAGACGGTATGCCGTGGCAAGCCGATGGTCAGCGCTGTCAGCCTGATTTACGTGAGCGTCAAGCCTTTCATCAGCACTTAGCCGGCTGGCTGGAGCAGAATCAACAGCCGATTTTACATTTAGCAGGTACTTGGCAGGCCCGTTATCAAGTGCTTGAGCAGGCGATTGAGCAACTCTTGTGCGATCCATTAGAATTAACCACCTGTCTTCCAACCCAACATTCAGAGGATTAAGTCATGACTAGCATCCACGCCCATGACCCATTACATGGCATCACTTTGGCGGTGATTCTCAACCGTTTGGTTGCGCACTATGGTTGGGAAGAGTTAGCCGTACAAATTCCGGTCAATTGTTTTAAAACCGACCCGTCAGAGAAGTCGTCACTCAAATTTTTGCGTAAAACACAATGGGCGCGAGATAAGGTTGAGGCTTTGTATATTTCGACATTTGCTTAGCCACTGGGGTTCTGACAGCTCATCTGCATGACTTAGCTGCAAACTCTTTGTGTATTTGTGTATGTGAAAGATTGTACCTATGGCTGGCTGTGCTAAGTCTGTTTTTCCCTCAACGAGCCATCCTGGCTCGATTCGGACGCTGCGCCATCTATGGCTTCGCTTGCCACAGACCGAGCACAGCCCGCCTTGAATATCTATAACTGTAGATAGATCTGCGTGGGTCTCTTTTCGGTTCGCCTTGGGCATATGCAGGTGTCGTGTCACATGGGTTCAGCCAATACCTAGGCTCAATGCGTGCTTCGGTGTTGCTGGCAGTTTTGATGTACGTCTCTTTAAAAGCCGCATCACTTACATATCATTCAGAAAACATTGCTATGGGCTGCAAGCCTGATCTATGTCGCTCTAAAACGAGTCAAGCTACATAAGCCCAGACAATGCATAGGCTCAATGCGTGCTTCGGTGTTGCTGTGACGAGCGAGCCAGGGATGGCGAAGCGCCGGAGTTGAACCCCGGACGGGTTCATCGACGGACAAACAGCAATAGCGAAGCACAGCCAGCGCACAATTTTCA
>CAYLOI010000052.1:0-13108 GCA_964385265.1 uncultured Thiopseudomonas sp. | reverse complement strand
CCCCGCTGGGCGTAGATGTCGCACAAAGCTGGACAGGTATTCTGGCTGGTAAAAGCGGTATCAACATGATTGAGCACATGAATGTGGACGCTTTTGCGACCCGTTTTGGTGGGTCGGTCAAAAATTTTGATATCGGGCAGTACATACCCCTCAAAGATGCACGCCGTTTAGACTTATTTATTCAATACGGTCTAGCCGCTGGTTTGCAGGCAGTTGAAGATTCAGGGCTGCAAGTCACAGATGCCAACCGTGAGCGTATTGGTGTGGTGATGGGATCAGGTATTGGTGGATTGACCAATATTGAAAACACCAGCAAAACTCTATTTGAGCAAGGCCCGCGACGTATATCGCCATTTTTTGTGCCGGGCTCAATCATTAATATGATTTCTGGAGTGCTGTCGATCCAGTTGGGTTTACAAGGGCCTAACTATGCGATTGCTACGGCCTGCACCACAGGTACGCACTGCATTGGCATGGCCGCACGCAATATTGCCTATGGCGAAGCCGATGTGATGTTGGCCGGTGGTGCGGAGATGGCCGCTTGCGGTTTAGGCCTTGGTGGCTTTGCAGCATCACGTGCGCTATCCACGCGCAATGATGATCCGCAAGCGGCGAGCCGTCCATGGGATGCTGGTCGCGATGGTTTCGTGTTATCTGATGGTGCCGGTGCACTGGTACTCGAAGAGCTTGAGCACGCTAAAGCGCGCGGTGCAGCCATCTATGCTGAAGTAGCAGGTTTTGGTATGAGTGCCGATGCCTATCATATGACCTCGCCGCCTGATCAGGGTGATGGTGCAGCCCGTTGCATGACGAATGCGCTGCGTGATGCTGGAATGAATCCTGATCAAGTGCAGTATGTGAATGCGCATGGTACCTCCACAATGGCAGGGGATTTGGCTGAAGTGAATGCGTTGAAGCGCGTTTTTGCTGAGCATGCATCCGCATTAGCTGTGAGCTCAACCAAGTCGATGACTGGCCACCTGTTAGGTGCTGCTGGTGCGGTTGAGGCGATTTTCAGTATCTTAGCGCTACGTGATCAAGTCGCGCCGCCGACCATCAATCTTGATCAGCCAGGTGAGGGTTGTGACCTGAACTTTGTAGCACATCAAGCGCAGCCAATGAAAATTGATGCGGTATTGTCCAACTCCTTTGGTTTTGGTGGTACCAACGGCTCGCTATTACTGCGCCGATACAGCTAGACGTGCAAGCGTGGATTAACGGTCAGCCGGCTGCTTGTATTGCCCTAGCTGACCGTGGCCTGGCCTATGGCGACGGCTTGTTTGAAACAGTTAAAGTGCGCGAGGGTCGTGCGCTATTGCTTGAGCGTCATTTAGCGCGTCTGCAAGAAGGCTGTCAGCGCTTGGCGATACCCTGTGATATGCATGTGCTGCGTACTGAACTGCAGGCGTATATGCAGCAACTGGGTCAAGGGGTGTGCAAGTTAATCCTGACCCGCGGTGCGGGGCAGCGCGGATACGCCAGTCCAAACCCCTGTGTGCCGCAACGAATTTTACAAGCCTCGAGTCTGCCGCAATGGCCGGCTAGCCATGCGCAAACAGGTATTGAGCTGTTTGCCTGTGAGCTACGTCTCGCCGAGCAGCCGCGCCTAGCCGGTTTAAAACATCTCAACCGCTTAGAGCAGGTGCTAGCCCGTGCGGAATGGACAGACCTAGCCTATGCCGAAGGCTTGCTGCTGGATCAGCACGGGCGCGTTGTCGATGGGGTGTTCAGTAATATTTTTATCATTCACAACCAGCAGTTACTCACACCTGATTTAACTCGTTGCGGTGTGGCCGGAGTGATGCGCGCTGAGCTGTTAGCGCGCGCAACAGCTGCAGGCATCGTGGTGCAGGAGATGGATATCAGTTTGCAGCTTTTGCAGCAGGCTGACGAAGTCTTTATGTGTAACAGCCTCTACGGCATTTGGCCGGTGCTCAGCTATGCGCAACAAAGCTGGTCGGTGGGCCCTGTGACCCGTAGACTGCAGCAACTTATTAGCGACTTAGTGGATGAATAATCGTGCTGCGTAAGTTAATCATTACTTTTTTAAGCGGCTGCCTATTTGTGCTGATGGCCGTTGCGCTATTGTTTTGGATGCAGAGCGAGGTGCTTAAGCAGCCTCTGCAAGTTGAAGCCGAGCAGCTGCTTAATGTTCCAGCCGGTAGCACGCCCACTGGCCTGCTTTTACAGTTGGAAGAGCAGGGCGCTTTGCGTGGAGCCTTTTGGTTGCGCCTGAGCTGGCGTGTGCAAGGTCATGTGCAACAGCTGCATGCCGGTGAATATCAGCTTGATCCAAGCATGAGTGTTGCCCAGTTGTTAGATAAGTGGAGTAGCGGTGATGTCGTCCAGCACCGTATCACACTGGTGGAAGGTTGGAATTTTCGCCAAGTGCGTGCGGCATTGGCGCAGCAGGATGTTTTGCAGCATACCCTCGGCGATATCAGCGATAGCGAATTAATGCGCAAGCTCGATCAGGCTAATGTTCATCCAGAAGGGCAGTTTTTCCCGGATACTTATAATTTTGTGCGTGGGCAAAGCGATCTTGATATTTTGCGGCAAGCCAACCAGCGTTTACAGAAGGTCTTGGCTGAAGAGTGGGCGCAGCGTGCTGAAAATTTACCCTATAGCAGCCCATACGAAGCCTTAATTATGGCTTCAATTATTGAAAAAGAAACCGGTGTAGCGCATGAGCGTGATGAGATTGCCGGTGTATTTATCCGCCGTTTGGCTATTGGCATGTTATTGCAGACCGACCCGACGGTGATTTACGGTATGGGCGAACGCTACACAGGTAAAATTACTCGCGCAGATTTAAGTCGCCCATCAGCCTATAACACCTACGTTATTGCAGGCTTGCCGCCAACGCCGATTGCCATGGTCGGGCGCGAAGCTATTTATGCTGCCTTGCATCCAAAGCCCGGTAAAAGCTTATATTTTGTCGCACGTGGTGATGGTAGCCATGTGTTTTCCAACTCGCTCACCGAGCACAACAAAGCGGTGCGTGAGTACCAGCTTAAACGCCGTGCTGATTACCGTTCCAGCCCTGCGCCCAAGTCAACCCAATAAGGATTTGTCATGCGTGGATTATTTATTACTCTAGAAGGCCCAGAGGGGGCTGGTAAGACCACTAATCGAGCGTATCTTGCTGAGCAATTACAAGCGCAAGGGTTAAGTGTGGTGTTAACCCGCGAGCCAGGCGGTACAGCCTTAGCTGAACAGATCCGCAATATTTTACTGGCGCCACATGATGAACCAATGGCAGTGGATACTGAGTTGTTATTGATGTTTGCCGCACGTGCCCAGCATTTGGCGCAAATCATTCTGCCGGCTCTAAATGAAGGCAAAATTGTTATTTGTGATCGTTTTACCGATGCCACTTATGCCTATCAGGGCGGTGGTCGAGGCTTGGACTGCTCGCGTATTGCCTTGCTCGAACAGTTTGTGCAAGGTGACTTACGCCCTGACATAACCTTGTTATTTGATTTGCCAGTTGCCGACGGTATGGCGCGAGCCGTTGCCCGCGGCAAACTAGATCGCTTTGAGCAAGAACAGCGAGACTTTTTTGAAGCAGTACGCCAGTCCTATTTGCAGCGTGCCAGCGATGATCCTGAGCGCTTTCGTCTCGTAAATGCGCAACAGGCGTTACCTGACGTACAAAAAAGTCTTGATGTGCATCTGGCTGAAATTGTAGAGCGTGCTCGTGCAAACTAGTCTGTATCCATGGCAAGCAGCGCTCTGGCAGACCCTGGCAGGGCGCAGCGAGCAAGCGCATGCGTATTTGCTGCATGGCCCAGAAGGCAGTGGTAAGCGTGCTTTGGCCGAGCGTTTTGCTGCCTTTTTACTGTGTAAAGCGCCTGAACAACAGCAGCCGTGTGGGCAGTGCTCAGCATGTCAGCTCTATGCCGCCGATACCCACCCCGATATGCTGCGCCTTGAGCCAGCGGAAGAGGGCAAAGGCATTTTGATTGCTAGTGTGCGCGAGTTGGTGGCAAAAATATTGCAAACCTCGCAGCAGGGCGGACGCAAAGTGGTGATTGTTGAGCCGGCCGAAGCCATGACCACAGGTTCAGCCAACGCCTTATTAAAAAGCTTAGAAGAACCAGCCGGTTCAACTGTTTTTATTCTGATCAGTCATCAGTTTAGTTTTTTGCTACCAACCATTAAAAGCCGCTGTGTTTTACAAGTGTGTCCGTTACCGTCTGTGCCGCACAGTATCGAGTGGCTGCAGCAACAGCATGCGGCTTTAACTGAAGAGCAGTGTCATACCTTGCTGGCTTTGGCATCGGGTTCGCCGCTCTATGCGCAAAAATTATTGAATGATGATGTGTTAGCTATTCGTGAGCAGGTGGTGACGGGTGTTAAGCAGCTGTTTAAGCAGCAGAGCAGTCCCAGTGAACTGGCTGTGGCGTGGGCGAAAATACCGCAAGAGCTGCTGTTTGACTGGTTTTGTCAGTGGGCGCAGTTGATTCTGCGTTATAAAATGACTGAAGATGAGCAGCAACTGGGCTTGGCCGATATGCGTGTCGTGTTACAACATGTGGCGCCACGTGCCCCGTTGGATGCTCTAATAGAAACCCAAGACTGGTTGCTGGAGCACCGTAAAAAGGTTCTACGTCGTGTGCCCTTGCGTGCTGACCTGTTATTGGAAGCGTTGCTGGTGCGCTGGCAAGCACTGCTGCCGCGATAAAGTCACGTTGCTGTGCGTATAATAAAAACCACACTGGCTTGTGACTGCAACCCAGTACCAGAATTACACGGTTAATGATTTGCAAGGAAGGTGCTATGAGTTTGCCCCCTAATGTCGGTCCACGCAGTGGTATTTTAACCCTGACCATTAAAGATAAGTCTGTGCTGTATGCAGCTTATATGCCCTTTGTAAAAAACGGTGGTTTATTCATCCCGACCAATAAAACTTATCAATTAGGCGATGAAGTATTTATGCTGCTGACTCTGATGGAGGAGCCGGAGCGATTACCCATTGCAGGTAAAGTGGTCTGGATTACGCCACGCGGTGCACAAGGTAACCGTGCTGCTGGAGTCGGTGTGCAGTTTAATGAAGACGGCATAAATGTGCGTAATAAAATTGAAACCTATTTAGCTGGCGCACTAAAAACCGATCGCCAAACCCATACCTTGTAGCACGGGCGACTGAAAACCTTTTGCTACCCATTTATTTAAAACCGCGGTTGTAACCATGCTTATTGATTCACATTGTCACCTTGATCGACTTGATTTAACCGCCTATAACGGCTGCCTTGATACTGCCTTGCAGGCGGCACGAGAGCGTGGTGTTGGGCATTTTTTATGCATTGGCATCAGTGTCGAGAATGCGCCTGTTGTGCGTGCTTTCACTGAGCGTTATGCCGATGTGGATTGCTCGGTCGGTGTGCACCCGTTGGATTTAAGCCGTGGCAGTGAGCCCACCATGCAGTGGTTGCTGGATGAGTTGAATCATCCAGGCGTGGTAGCTGTTGGTGAAACGGGCTTGGATTATCACTACCAGTCGGAAACGGCGCAGATGCAGCAGGATTCGTTTCGTCTGCATTTAAATGCTGCGCGTGAGTGTGGCAAACCGGTGATTGTGCATACCCGTGAGGCCAAGCAAGATACGCTGGATTTGCTGCGCGAAGCAGCTTTGCCGCAGGCTGGGGTGATGCATTGTTTCACTGAAGACTGGCCGATGGCCAAAGCCGCATTGGATTTGGGCTATTACATTTCGTTTTCTGGCATTGTGACCTTTCGTAATGCCGATGCGCTGCGTGAAGTGGCCTTGCAAGTACCCAGTGATCGTATTCTAGTTGAAACAGATTCACCCTATTTAGCACCGATCCCACACCGCGGCCGCCCCAACTTTCCTGAGTATGTGGTGGATGTAGCGAAGTTTGTTGCTGAGCTGCGTGGCGTGTCGTATGGCGAGCTGGCCGCACAAACCACAGCGAACTTTAAGCGGCTATTTCCGTTAGCTCGGGTGGCGGGTTAATACGCAGCTGTTGTTTGATTGGCAGGCGTAGGGCGGGTACTTGTGCCCGCGTTTATCGTGGCTAGCGGTCAAATACGCAAGGTGAGTCAAAAATACCCGTATATTTATAATCGTGGGCATAAATGCCCACCCTACCGTCGGGGTTGTCAGGAGTGCATGTTGCGCATAAGCGCATAAGTGCTTAAGGCTTACGCGCCACTATCACCGCCCGCATCGGAGCCGGTAAGCCTTCAACGGTATGTTGTGGATTTTCTGGATCTAAGAAATCGCCTAAAGACTGATACTTCATCCACTCGGTTGAACGCTGCTCGTCGGTTGAGGTGTGGCTGACATCAACACAGTGCACATCAACAAAGCCAGCACGCCGCAGCCAAAGTTCCAGCGCTGCCACTGAAGGCAGAAACCACACATTACGCATCTGCGCATAGCGGTCTTCAGGCACCAGCACTTGGTTGCAGTCACCCTCAATCACCAAAGTTTCCAGAACTAATTCGCCACCACTGACTAAACAATCTTTCAGTGCTAAGAGATGATCAATCGGCGACTTACGATGGTAAAGTACGCCCATCGAAAAGACCGTATCAAAACCTTCCAGCTTGGCCGGCAAATCTTCCAGCGTGAAAGGCAAATGCCAGACTGGTGGTGCATCAAAAAAGCGCCGCATGGCTTGGAATTGGCAGAAAAATAACCAATTTGGATCAACGCCAACCACTGTTTTTGCCCCAGCACCGAGCATGCGCCACATGTAATAACCGTTGCCGCAGCCCACATCTAAAATGCGCTTATTGGTTAAGTCTAAGTGAGGACTGACACGATCCCATTTCCAGTCGGAGCGCCATTCGGTATCGACATGCACGTCAAACAGGTGGAAAGGACCTTTGCGCCAAGGGATTAAACCTTGCAGGGCGGTGCGTAACTGCTCGCGCTCAGCATCGTTGCAAAGACCATCCAGTTGAAACCTATCTTTAAGCTCTGTGGTTGTTGGTACCAGCGCCGGTAGTGCATTGACTGCCGCCATCCAGCGCGGTAAATCACCATGGCTGATGGCAAACAGGTCATCAAATTGTTGCTGGATGGTCTGCGACCATGCTTTTAATGGTGTAGCGGCAAGCTGCTGAACTAAGGGGCTGAAATCAATCATGGTAAGGCAATCAACGAAGCAAAGTTAAAACACTGGAACCACACAATAACTTTGCTGAAACCTGCGTTGTATAAGCGCTCGCGGTGTTCTTCAAGGCTGTCGGGTAGCATGACTTTTTCAATGGCGCGACGCTTTTGCGCAATTTCAAGTTCGCTGTAACCATTAGCGCGCTTAAACGCGAGGTGCAACTCGTTGAGCAATTCATGCTCGTCGGCATCATTGAAACGCAACTTTTCTGAAAGTATCAGCGCACCGGCAGGCAGTAGCGCGCTGTGAATGTTTTTCAGAAGTTCAAGACGCTGCTCTGGCGCGATAAATTGTAAGGTGAAATTGAGCGTCACTAATGATGTCGGCTGCAGCGCGAGAGTGAGAATATCGGCATCAATCACTTCGACCGGTAACAGTTCTTGGAACATCGCATCTTGTGCGTTGAGATGTTCACGGCAGCGCTCAACCATTGCCGCTGAATTATCCACAGCAATCACTTTACAGCCGCTGTGGCTGACATGGCGGCGCATGGCTTGAGTCACTGCGCCTAATGAGCAGCCGAGGTCGTACAGCGTGCTGTTGGCTTGGGCAAACTGTGCGGCCAGTACCCCGGTATTTTCCACAATGGTTGGATAACCGGGTACTGAGCGTTTAATCATATCGGGAAACACGCGCACCACATCTTCATTGAAGGTGAAGTCAGGCACTTGCGCGAGCGGTGTGTTGAATATGCGATCAGGGACGTGTGTCATAGGCTTGAGCAGGCAAAAAAGAAAGCCATTATGCCACATCTTGCGCTAGAGAATGCTGGCTGGGTTAACCGCTAAAGCCTTGTGAGTGCCATAGGTGTGCCGCCACTATTGCGCGCCAAGGACTGAACTGTTGTAGCCATTGCTCGGTTTGCTTGGCAGTGAGCGCATCCTGCTTGAGTAACACCTGCAAATAGCGGCGCACAGCGGCGTCACCATGCAGTGAGCCATCCAGCCAGGCAAAGCCGCGCATCAAAGTGTAGTTGACTGTCCAAGGACCGACGCCAGTAATGGCCAGCAACTCAGCGCGCAGTTGTTCGACATTCTCAGCGTTAACCTGTTCGGGGAATTCCAAGGTTTGGCTGTTGAGCAGTTGGCTGACCTGGGCGATAGCGCGGGCTTTGTTGAATGACAAACCGACGCTGCGCAGCTCGTCGATAGATCGCTGTGCGACACGTTGTGCATCTGGGTAACACCATAATCCGCACGGGTGTTGCTCGCCGCTCAGCTCAATAAAACGACGGCGTACATTTAATGCGGCGGCAACGCTGATTTGCTGGCCGATAATGGCCCAGCTGATGGCTTCGAATGGGCTGCTGGTCTGCGCCACGCGTAAACCAGGTTGCTGGCGTAGTAATGCACCGAGTTCAGGATGGTTATGATGCTGCTGGAAAAAGTCAGCAGTGGGTTGTTGAATACCTAAGAAATACTCCAGCCAAGTCGCCCAGTGTTTTAATTGCTCGCTAGTGCTGGGTTGATCGGTTGCTAGCTGTAATTGCGCGTGTGCCTGTGCTCGCGCAGGGTCAAAATGAATGGTTAAACAGGCCGGCGTATTTTCCCAGATCAAGCCTTTTTCAAGCATGTGATGGCTGACCCGCTCGGCCAGTTGCTGGCTGTCACGTTGGTGAAAGGTTAAAAATTCAGCGACTTGATAATCGTCGGGTAACGTTATGCTATGTGTTAAAACTGTCATCGCTAAGGCTACCATTGCAAGGGTTGGTCAGCAGAATATACGCGTTTGCTGAACAAGGTACAGGCTGGTGTATGGGGTACAACTAGCCTGTTAATGCCGATTTCTAGACTTAAGCCCTTTGGCGTATAGCGCACTATGTGTCGTCAGGCTATTGTGATGCGTCATAGCACACATAGAATTTAAGTTTGACCGGCAATTAGACAACGTGCACTCATGCGCGTATTTTTTTTACCTATCAGTGACTCTGAAGTCGAGTGCTGAGTTGGCGGTCATCTAAGACGGCTTTTAACGTGGATGATGCACGATGATTGGCATACGCAGTATTGCAAGTTATATCCCTGAGGGGCGAATTGATAACATCGCGCAAGCACAAAGCTTTGGTCGCGACGAAGAGTTTGTACACAATAAGCTTGGTACCACGACCTTGTCGGTGAAAGCCGATGATGAAGAAACTTCGGATTTATGTGTGCGTGCAGTACAAAACTTGCTCGCTAAAAGCCCTGATTTAAAGCTTGAAGATGTTCAGGCGTTGGTGGTTGTGACACAAAACGGTGATGCCGAAGGCTTGCCGCATACTTCGGCGATTGTTCAGCATAAGCTGGGTCTGCCGACCCACGCAGCCTGTTTTGACTTGTCGTTGGGCTGCTCAGGTTATGTATATGGCTTGTATGTGCTGAAAGGGTTTATGCAGGCAACCGGCTTGAAAAACGCGATTTTAGTCACCGCTGACCCCTATTCGAAAATCATGGATCGCTCTGATCGGATGACCACCTTGCTGTTTGGTGATGCTGCTACGGCCACTTGGATGACTGAAAATCCGGTGTGGGAGTTGGGGCCGTCACGTTTTGGCGGTGACGGCGCTGGCGCTGAATATCTAGTGGTCAAAGATGGCTGTTTTCATATGAATGGCCGTCAAGTCTTTAACTTCGCCAGCTTAAAAATCATTCCGCATATGCAGGATGTGCTGGATGAGTTGGATATGCGCTTAGATGATGTTGATGCGTTTTGTTTGCATCAGGGCAGCGGCGCGATTGTTGATGCGATTGCTAAGCGCCTTGGTGATAACGGCAGCAAAGTGATCAAGGATATGTTCGGCGCGGGTAATACCGTCTCGTCCTCGATTCCGATGTTGCTGGAGCATTACGGCTTTAATGATCAGTGGCGTAATGTATTATTGTCGGGCTTTGGTGTTGGTTTGTCGTGGGGTTCGGCGCTGCTCGTGCGTCCAGAAAACTAATCTTCTGTACTGCTTGCACTCTTAATCGCGGGCATAAATGCCCGCCCTGCCGTCTGGGTTAACAGAAGTACTGCGCTATTGCTTTTATTTCGTCGATGAACCCGTCCGGGCCTCAACTCCGGCGCTGCGCCATCCATGGCTAGGCTTGTCACTGCCACACCGAATCACTGGTTAACCATTTGTACTGTCTGCATGACTTGCGTAAGCGCAGATCACTTAGAGTCATTCATTGATCAGCTTCATCAAGAGAGCAGTTCCTATTCTTTTGTGCACCTAGGCATGCTGGTTTTCGACTTAAAATACGCTTCTGTGGGGCTGTCTTTGCTTGCTGGTATACTGCTACCTTTTACAGCACCAGCAAGGATTCTTGTTTATGAGCACACAGCCAGCGCGCGCATTGTTGCATCCGCGTAACCGCCATCAGGGTCGTTATGATTTTGCTGCATTGATTGCTGTTGAGCCGCGTTTAAAGGCTTTTGTGATCATTAATCCTTATGGCAAAGAAAGTATCGACTTTGCCAATCCTGCTGCAGTGCGTGTGTTTAATGCAGCGTTATTAAAGCAATTGTATGGCATTAACCACTGGCGTATTCCTGAAGGCTATCTATGCCCGCCGGTGCCTGGACGTGCGGATTATATTCATGGCTTGGCTGATCTGTTAAGTACCGATGGGCAAGGCGAGATTCCGCGCGGTACCGATTTTACTGTGTTGGATGTGGGCACTGGAGCGAACTGTATTTATCCATTGTTGGGCCACCATGACTACGGCTGGCACTTTATTGCCAGTGATATTGATCCTAAAGCATTGGCTAGCGCAGCTGAGACCTTGGCCGCCAATGCTTTGGACAAAGTGATTGAGCTGCGTTTGCAGGTTGATAAGTCTGCTTTTTTTAAAGGCGTGTTACGTGCTGATGAACGAATTATTTGCACCCTGTGCAATCCACCCTTTCATAGCAGTGCCAGCGAGGCAGCCACTGGTAGTGAGCGCAAATGGCGTAACTTAGGCAAGCAGGCGCCACAACGCCAGTTACCCGCGTTGAATTTTGGTGGCAAAAGTAACGAGTTATGGTGCAAAGGTGGTGAGCTGACTTTTGTGCGTAATATGATCAAGGAAAGTAAAGATTACGCTGAGCAGGTGTTGTGGTTTACCACCTTGGTATCAAAATCTGCGCATATACGTTTATTGCAGCGAGTATTGAAGCAAGTAGGCGCTGTGGATGTACGGGTTTGCAGTATGGCGCAAGGGCAGAAGCAGAGTCGGTTTTTGGCCTGGACCTTTCATTCGGAGCAGCAGCGTAAA
This sequence comes from uncultured Thiopseudomonas sp., assembly GCA_964385265.1. Taxonomy (GTDB): domain Bacteria; phylum Pseudomonadota; class Gammaproteobacteria; order Pseudomonadales; family Pseudomonadaceae; genus Denitrificimonas. The sequence continues at coordinate 1,740 of CAYLOI010000052.1, read as the reverse complement.
CAGTGGGTGGCTAAGCGCTAAGTGTTACCTTTAGCGCAGTTACACCGAAGCGCTGCTCGCCAATAGTGTGTCTTGCTGAGTCAGGCCAAAGATGCGCCTGTTGTACCTCGATACAGCTGCTTTTCCTTCAACCAAACATCCTGTCTCGATTCGGGCGCTACGCCATCCTTGGCTGCGCTGGTGCCTGTGATGCCGGATCACTCACTGGTTGATCATTTGTACTGCTGTCAGCAGTTTATCTGGGCGCACAAAGGTGCAACTCAAATAGTGCCAACTGTTTGCTGTGACGAGCACAAGCTGAGACAGCTTAGATACCCTGTGGAACCTCTTCACCGCCCAATGCTTCGAGCAGTTGCGGGATAAACTCCATAAAGGTCAGCATCATTAAGATAAAGCTGGCATCGAACTGGCTGGCTGCATCATCGCCACCGTCTTCTTCGGCTTGATCCAGCAGTAAGTCTTCAAAGCGCAGGCGCTTGATGGTGAGCTTATCGTCAATAAGAAAGCTCAATTTGTCTTCCCAGGCCAAGGTCAGTTGGGTAACTAATTTGCCTGCAGCTAAATGCATTTGCACTTCTTCGCTAGCCAAATCTTCTCGCTTAATACGGATGATGCCGCCGTCTTCAGCACTGTCGCGCAACTCGCACTCATTGGTTAACACCAGACCGTTGCTGGCTTGGTGCTGCTTAACCCACTCAGTAAAGGTTGCAGTGGGCGCTGCTTTAACCGCGATTGGGCGTACCGGCAAGCTGCCAAGCACTTCGCGCAATGTGGACAGCAATTCTTCAGCGCGTTTCGCGCTGGCGGTATCCACCAGAATTAAGCCTTGCGCTGGTGCGATAGCTGCAAATGTTTTGGAGCGACGAATAAAGGCGCGCGGCAGCAGCGCTTGCGTGACTTCATCTTTAATTTGGTCGCGTTCCTTTTTGTACACCTTACGGCCTTCGGCCGTTTCGATTTCGTCGGTTTTTTCTTTGACCGCATCACGCACCACACTACCCGGCAAAATACGCTCTTCGGTGCGTGCACAAATTAGAAAGAAGCCTTGGCCGCTGTGCACCAGTGGTGCATCTTCGCCTTTACCAAAGGGCGCGACAAAACCGTAGGTTGAGAGTGTTTGACTGCCGCAGGGCAGAGCAGGCTTAGCAGCCAGTGCAGTTTCTAAAGCGTCAGCTGTTAAAGGTGTATCTGAGGTTAAACGGTACATCAGCAGGTTACGAAACCACATAAAAACTCCAAAAATGCTGTGAGAAAATGTTGGGCTCAACGCTTAATAAGAAGAGAAGTGTAGCTTCTTGCTCAAGACGGTTGAGTATAAAATATGCTGTATATAATATCAGTGTTTGTGTGCTGGGTGCAGTCTCTTCGTCTAAAATAGACGAGCTGGATTAAACAGCGTTTGTAGGTTTTTAAAGCGAATAGTTCATTAGCAAGCGGGGAGTATAGTGTCTTTAGCAACAAAGCTGCAGGAAAAACAATGCGTTGGACGGCGCTTACTGTATCCCTAGCGGTGCTATTAATAGCAGTACTGTTAGTGCTGGCGCGCGCTTATTTAGGCAAAAGTGAATAAATCCTCACAAATGTCTAATATTTCGCTAAGTCATTGGATTAATTGTAGGTATAAACCCATTTAGGGCTTGCCAAGAGCAGTTTTGGCCTCTAATATACGCACCACTTCGAGAGACAAGGGTGATTAGCTCAGCTGGGAGAGCATCTGCCTTACAAGCAGAGGGTCGGCGG
>CAYLOI010000051.1:0-13647 GCA_964385265.1 uncultured Thiopseudomonas sp. | reverse complement strand
GCACAATTGGATTCGAACCAACGACCCCCACCATGTCAAGGTGGTGCTCTAACCAGCTGAGCTATGTGCCTGTAATGGCCGCGTATTCTACGCTTTAAAACAACGTTGTCAAACCCTTTAGCTATAAAGCAGGCAACACTCTATTTATTGCGCAGAGACAATACTGTTCTGATTCGGCTCAATTGGATCAGCAATGGGTAGCGGCATACCTACTTCGGCCGCAACAATTTCACGAATACGCTCCCAGTCCAATAGATGTGAGCCCTCGATATCATCACGCTTGAGCAGTACATTGACTACAGCTGCGTGCTTATCAACCACAGATGTCTGGCCATCGTCGCTCAGCGGCGTATGCGCTTCTAGGTACAATTTTCCTTGAGCAAAACCAAACTTATAGGGCTCATTAATAATGCGCACTTTGGTACCAACTGGCACTAAACCGGCTAACTCTAAGACGTTATGGTTCAGCATACGAAAGCAACCGTGACTGACACGCATGCCAATCCCGAATTTTTTGTTCGAACCATGAATTAAATAACCTGGCAAACCCAAGGTCAATTTGTACGGTCCCAGCGGATTATCTGGCCCTGGCGGCACGTAAGCTGGCAACGGATCACCGGCTTCGGCATGTTCGCGCAAAATAGATTTTGGCGGAGTCCAGCCTGGGTTGGGTGTTTTTACTGTAATCGAGGTATCACTGATCGGTGAATCCCAACCTTCACGACCAATTCCCAGTGGATAGGTATAAACCACTGGCTTGTCTTTTGGATAATAGTAGAGACGGTATTCAGCTAAGTTAATCACCACGCCTTCGCGCGGACCTGGCGGCAAAATATAGCGTGTCGGCAGAATAATTTCCGTACCTGCACCGGGCAACCACGCATCCACACCTGGATTGGCGGCGACCATTTCTAAATAGCCTAAGTCATGGGTCTTACCTAAATCAGCAAAGGTATCTTCATAGCGGGCTTGGATCACTTGCACCGCACCGACCACATCATCGCCGGGGGCCGGTAACGGCAACTCAATCGCTGACGCAAAAGGCGCAGCACAGAGCAGCGCAAGGCAATACGCGCGCAACGACTTCAGCGTTAATATATTTAACAACATTAGAGTAACCCTACCGATAAAATTTTAAGTACATGCGTGTCTATAGTACGAGATCTTAAGTGCTTAAGCACTCACCATTATGCGCATTGCCAACCAGGCTTGGCGTGCTTGCGTTGCGCTTGAATCACATCGCGACACTGCGGACAAAAATAGGCGTTGCGCAACAGTTGCCGTTCCAGTGCTTGCCAGTGCGGCTGCGCAGGTAGCAAGCTGCCGCAGAGCGTTCGATCAGATTGACTACCGAGTTCTAGCTGGCGAGTCACTGCATGCATATGCTCTTTTTGACAGGCGAATAGATCCATTTGCTCATCCGGCAAAAAAATCTGATACGCATGTAAAGACCACATTAAACGTGCCATCTAGAGCCCCTAAAATCGGGCGCTACATTAGCCCATAATCGCATGATGTAACAGTACCCACGGAAAATTGTTCTACTGCGCAAAATGCATATTTGTATCAAGCGGCAGTAGTGCTGCTAAGCCTTGCCAGGCATTGTCTAATAACAGCGGCTGGGCCAGCTGGGTAGGATGCACACCATCGGCTTGCATCATGCCATCGACCGCGCCAACACCTTCTAAAAAGAAATCCACCAGCGCGACCTGTTCTTGCTCAGCGATGCCTTGATAGACGTTATAAAACGCCTCGGTATAACGCTGGCCATAATTACTCGGTAAGCGCATGCCCAATAAGAGTACAGCAGCATCTTGCTCCTTGGCCTTGCGCACCATAGTGGTGAGGTTGGCTGTCATATGAGCAATCGGCAAACCACGCAGGCCATCATTACCGCCCAACTCAATAATCACATACTCAGGCTGGTGCTGCGCCAGTAAATCAGGAAAACGTGCTAAACCACCGCCAGTTGTTTCCCCGCTGATTGAGGCATTCACCACTGTAATTTCAGCATCAGCCTCTTGCAATCGCTGTTGTAATAAAGCCACCCAACCCTGTTCGGTTTCCAGTCCGTAGGCAGCACTGATACTATCCCCCACCACCAAAATAGTTGCGGCTTGCGCCTGGGCCGTAGAGCACAGCACAATTAAGCATATCGTTGCTATCCATTGACGCATTGGAACCCTCATGATTAATACTATTCTTAGCGCCCGACAGCTTAGCAAAAAGGTGCCCTCATCAGAAGGCCAGCTGACCATTCTTGACGCTGTCTCGCTCAGTCTTGAGCAAGGCGACTCGCTGGCTATTATAGGTCGTTCCGGCTCAGGCAAATCAACTTTACTAGGCCTGCTGGCCGGCTTAGACCTAGCCAGCAGCGGTGAAGTGCAACTCGCTGGGCATAACCTTAACAGCCTCGATGAAGATCAGCGTGCAGCAGTACGCGCGAAGCATGTGGGCTTTGTCTTCCAAGCTTTTTTACTGCTCGACAGTTTAAATGCATTAGAAAACGTCATGTTACCCCTAGAACTGGCCGGCCACGCCAATCCCAAGCAACGCGCCAGCGAACTGCTGATTCGTGTCGGCTTAGAAAGTCGTTTACGCCATCCAGTCAACTTACTTTCCGGCGGTGAGCAACAACGTGTCGCCCTCGCCCGTGCTTTTGCCACTGAGCCCGACGTGCTCTTTGCTGATGAGCCCACTGGTAATCTGGACAGCCAGACCGGTGCAAGCATCAGCGACCTGATGTTTGAAATGAATAAGGAGTTGGGTACCACCCTGGTTTTAGTCACCCACGATGAACGACTCGCCGCGCGCTGCCAGCAACACTTACGTCTAGAAGGTGGCCGTCAAGTGGAGTCAATATGCAACTGACAGTACGGGGTCTATGCAAACTGGCCGGCAAACAACTGCTGCGTGAGCAGCGCACCTCCGAGTTGCGCATTTTATTCTTTGCCTTAGTCATTGCCGTTGCCAGCAGCAGCACCATCGGCCATTTTGCTGAACGCTTGCAAGGCGCCATGCAACTCAGCGCTGGAGAATTTCTTGCTGCTGACTTGATCTTAGCCGGCAGTGAGCAAGCGTTGCCTGAGCAACTGGCCTCAGTTGACAATAGCAACTTAAACAGCGCGCAAACCTTACAATTTGCCAGCATGCTCGCTACTGAGCACGGCATTCAGCTGGCCAGCGTTAAAGCTGTTGATGATCACTACCCGCTGCGCGGTGAATTGCGCAGCACTGAGCAGCTTCACGCAAATGAAATCAGTGGCGGGCGTCCCCAGCCTGGTGAAGTCTGGCTCGATGCTGAACTGCTCAACAGTTTAGCCCTAGAGCTGGGTGATAGCGTCGAAATAGGCGCGGCAAACTTTAAAGTCAGCCGCATCATCACTTATGAGCCGGACCGCACCGGCAACCTCCTGAGCTTTACTCCACGGGCGATGATCAACCTTGCCGACTTGCCCGCGACCAATGTGCTGCAGCCTGGCAGCCGCGTCAGCTATCGACAATTGTGGAGTGGGGATGCAAAAGCCATAGACAACTTGCGCAGCACCCTAGAAAAGAACTTACTGCCTCACCAGCGCATTGAAGGCTTGGAGGATGGCAATCAGCAAGTCAGTAGCGCGCTTGAGCGTGCAGCCAGTTATCTCAACCTTGCCAGCTTAGCCGCCATTTTACTGGCCGCAGTGGCTGTGGCTTTATCCGCCAACCGCTTTGCTCGTCAGCGCTTTGATCAAGCAGCTTTGATGCGTTGCTTTGGCTTATCACGCCGCCACACCCTTTGGTTGTTTTGCCTGCAATTATTAATACTGGCACTGCTGGCCAGCCTCTTGGGTACTCTCATCGGTTGGTTTGCGCAATTTGCGCTGTTTGAGTTACTCGCAGATTTATTACCTGACGACATCCCTGCCGGCAGTTTAAAGCCTTTTGTCACCGGCATTGCTACTAGCATGGTGATGCTCGCCGGTTTTGCTTTACCGCCGTTAATTGCCTTGGGACGCATTGCGCCATTACGCGTCTTGCGTCGTGATTTGCTGCCCGTGGCACCGGCCACTTGGCTGTTATATGGCAGCGTGTTGTTCGCACTGGCGGCATTGATGTGGCAGTTGAACTTGGATGTACGCCTCACCAGCGCCTTACTTTTAGGTGGTGGTGGTGCTGCTGCGGTGCTCGGTGCAGGGCTGTTTTTCGGCTTGAAAAGTCTACGCTTTTGGCTGGCGAAACGCAGTTTAGCCTGGCGCTTAAGTCTGGGCCATTTATTGCGCTATCCGCTCAACAGCGTTGGACAAATTATGGCTTTTGCTTTAATTCTGCTATCTATGGCGTTAATTGTATTGTTGCGTAGCGAGCTGTTGGATAACTGGCAAGCGCAATTACCAGAACAAGCACCCAACCACTTCGCGATTAATATCCTGCCGGACCAGCAAGCAGACTTCAGCAGCACGCTGAGCAGCATCAGCAGCAATGCTGCACCGCTCTACCCGGTAATTCTAGGACGTTTAACCCAGATCAACGGGCAAGCGGCAACCGAACTGATTGATCCAGAGGCTCGCGTGATGCGCACCTTACAGCGCGATCTGAACCTCACCTGGACCGACCAATTACCCAAAGACAATCAAGTCATCGCCGGCAATTGGTGGCCCAGCAGTCAAGTAACTGCAGCGAGCGACACGCTCTACCAGGTCTCGCTAGAAAGTGATATTGCTAAAGAGCTTGGCGTCACTGTCGGCGACCAGCTGACCTTTCATATCGGCGGTACGGATTACCCTGCACAAATCAGCAGCCTGCGTACGGTGGACTGGAACAGCATGCAGCCCAACTTTTTTGTAATTTTTGATCCGCAGCAGATGGGCAATGTCGCGCACACCTATATGACCAGTTTTTATTTGCCAGACAATGCTGAGCAACAGCGCATTGATTTGGCTAAAAGCTTTCCCAGCGTGAGCATTTTGCAAGTCGATGCGGTACTGCGCCAATTGCGCGATATTCTTGCGCAAGTGACCTTAGCCATTGAGCTGATCTTACTATTTGTCTTGGCCGCTGGTGTCACCGTATTGGTTGCAGGTTTACACAGCACTCTAACCGAGCGTGTCAAACAAGGCGCACTGCTGCGCGCACTGGGCGCTTCGCGCAAACTATTGGTGCAATCACAACGCAATGAGTTTGCTTTGATTGGTGCTAGCAGCGGGATTTTGGCTTGGCTCGGCTGTGAAATCAGCAGCTATATTCTTTACCGCTTTGCCTTTAACTTAGTTTGGCAGCCACACCCTTGGTTGATCCTGTTACCGATTATTGGTGCACTGCTGATTACCGCAGTGGGCATGCTCGGCACCCGCCAGGTGTTACACAGCAGTCCATTGCAGATTTTGCGTGAGAACTGAGTACTGAATTGCATCTGTATAGCAGCAGGTGCGCACGAACACAGGGTTTAAGCAGGCTTAATCACGACTGACTGCAGCCTAATCGCTTGGCCACTTCGCAAAGCTTGGCGATTGGCTTACTATGCGCCACCCAAAATACTCTTGATAAAAGTTAGGCCCATATGTCCGTCAACGCACTTTATACCGACCTTTCTGGCTATTACGATTTAATGTGTGCCGACATCGACTACCAAGCGCAAAGCAACAGTATTCGCAGGCTGCAGCAGATCTTCGGTAACGACGGCAAGACCCATCTTGATTTAGCCTGTGGTACAGGCCCGCATGTGCAGCATTTCATTGGCTTTGGCTACCAGAGCAGCGGCCTTGATATCAATCAGCCCATGCTCGATAGAGCAAAGGCCCGCTGCCCTGAAGCCCAATTCTCCTTACAGGATATGAGCGAATTCAAAGTCACTGAAACACTGGATTTAATCACCTGTTTTTTGTATTCGATCCATTACAGTGCTGGCCTTGAAAAACTAAAAAACTGCATCGCCAGCGTACATCGCGCATTAAAAATCGGCGGTGTGTTCTGCTTTAACGCAGTGGATAAAAACAAAATCAACAACGCTTTGTTTGCCAAACATAGCACTCAGCAAGAGGATAACCTCTTCACCTTCAGTTCTGCGTGGAACTACTCAGGTTGCGGCGAGAAAAAGTCACTCAAAGTCAGCATTGAAAAAGCAAATATTGCAGACACCCAGATCTGGCACGATGAACACCCAATGGTTGCTTTTAGTTTTGCAGAGTTAATTGAGGTTTTGCAGCCGTACTTCGACATTCATATCTTTGAGCATGACTATGAAAAAATCATCCCTTGGGATCAGCATTCTGGTAATGCCATTTTTACCTGCGTAAAAATATAACGATGCGATCAACTGTTGCGCTATTCATAGCCTCAATACTTACAGTCGTAATCGACTGATACGGCACTGCAAATCTAGACTAAAACCAATAAAAGTTGTTATCCATGCAGCCAAGGCGATGTATAAAAAAGTTGGTGGCAAAAACCAAAGAAAATCAAACCCCATGGCCTCACTCATACGATGGGTGCTGACCGAATACATACCTAACGGAAAAACCGCACCCCAGTACAAAGGGTCATATTTCATTGGGAAACGCTTATAAATATGGCGCCACACAGCCAGAATCACCAACATGGGTATCCACCAAGTACCTGTCGCCCAATAAAAGACCGTGAAGCCTTTGATAAAAGGTAGCAACGAGCTCAAATACGGCGCATCTGCCACATTAATGATCAGCAGCGAGCCGGCTAAGGTTGATATCGCCATAGCGCCCATATTGATCCAATACGGTGGCGAAAGATCACCAGGGGAAAGCGGGAAGAAAGTGTAGCGGTAAAAAATCAGCGACATCATCCAAATATAGAGCATCCCACCCCAGAGCCACATTGATAACGCGAGAAAGTTCATTTCCAACTTTATTGGCTGACTGACATGCACCGAGAGCAACGCACTTAACACTGCGATTGACTGGGTCGCTACCACGGCAAGCAGCCAAGCACCGCTGATTCCTTTATCAAGGGTCGGTTTCTTTTGTTTGACCGTAAAGCCAGCAAATATCGTGTAAGTCAGTCCGACCCAGAGCAGCAGAGCAACGACCCATAGCACTGTGCCTGCGCGGTAATTAGCCTTGAGCAAGACGAATTGTGCAGCAAGAATACCAGTTGCAGCGACAACGGCGAAGAAGCCAGGCCCACGCAAATGATCAATCATGTCGCCAAAAAAACGGCGCGGATATCGCAGCATGCGCAGCAGATTCAACAGCACCAGCACTGCGTAGACAACCATATTGAGCAGCAACAACGCTCTTGCAATTAAATGCATATCCAGCAGATACGCCGCCAGTGACACAATACCTGTAGCCATCACCATGCCAAAATACGCAGGCGACAGATCAGCCAGTTCAGTGAGTATATTGGTCAGCATAGTGGGGGTTGCACTGTCGGATTTTTTTGGCGTGTTTTTCATCCCAGAGCCACCTATGCAATGTAGGTAAGGTATAGCGTCCAGTTAAGCGTGCTAGATACACAGCAAGGCATGCATATGCCTTAAGTTAACCGTTGCTCTTCAGACTACTCCCATGCATTTATTTATGTACAGCCAATCAGGTTAGACATATAGAGCATAAGCAGATAGATCCTGCCTAAGCGGTGCTGCACTTGAAGCCAAGGCACCCGCTTTAGGGCGTATAATTTTTTGAAAGCTAAGCCACTGCAACGCCAGAACTACGCTGTGTTGCAGCGGCTAGGGCAATGTTCTTATTTAATTGCCTGCGCTCCGTAGCCGTCTATAGCACCAAACAGCTCGAATGCTTTCTCATAGGGGTAACGGTTGCCGTACATAGAGGTGCGCACGGTTTCTGTGCCTTGCATATTCATGCCCAATGCACTTCTAAATTGATTAATTGAGGAATTGGGGTTGAACGACGAGGTTTGCGAACCTGTTATACCGATAAAGCCTTTCAGATAGGCTGTATCGATTTTTTGACTGATAGCATTCACTTCAGCTTCATTCATCTCGCGATTGTTTTCGTACTGAGTCAACTGATCCACATCTTCAAAATTTTTAGCCAAGACATAGGTCCAGCCGCCGCCACCCGATGGCAATACTAGATCACCGTTACGGTTGCCGAAAAACAAGTTATTCCAAGCGGAAGTGACGCGCTTTGCTTCCTTTGACTTATCTGAATCCACATACGAGCGGTCCAGCGCACCATAGTTGCTGGTGCCAAAGATATTGTTATACACATCCGCATCAATACCGGTCATATAGCGAAAGCCAAACCCCATATCTTCCATACTCTTGGTGCGGCTCCAAGTAAATAACACTGTGTTGTTATGAAAAGCAATTGACGATGTATTGGGTTGACCCAAGCCGCCACGTACTTCGCTGGCAGCCATGCGGTTGGCTACAAACACATTATTGTAAACATCGAGATGCCCGCCCTTAATCGCCATTTGGATGCCGAAGTGGTAGCCATTAAGAAATAGACTGTTACGGATAGTGATATTGCCTTCCGCCTCACCACTGATCAGCTGAAAGGCGCTGGTCATACCCACTGGCTGCAGCATAGGCGCTGTTGGAGACTCCCCGACCACGACAATACGCCCAGTTTCGGTACCTTCAGGCGCAGCAGCCACTGGGTTGTCATACAAAGGCGCTACGTATCTGTTAATTTGCCCGCGATCAAACACAATACCATCGATCAGTACTACGCCGTCGCGTTTGCCGACCACGCGAATATCCATCAAGCCCTGATTGCCCGAGGTCATAATCTGCTCAACACCTGGGCGTATTGTGGTGCGAAAGGTTAAGGGGTCACGCTGGGAAAAGTCATCGGAATAACCGCCGACAATAGAAACGTATTTATCAACCTTGACCCAGCCCTGATCTAAACTGCCCAGATAATTGCCTTCAGCAACACGAATAATCGCTCCCTCAGGCGCAACATCAATAGCCTTCTGCAGGTCTTTAAGCGGTGTCGATTTACTGCCATCTTTACGGTTACTGCCTCGCTTGACCGACACATACAAAACAGTTGCTTCTTCGGAGTTAGCACCCTCAGCGCCGCGTTCTTTTTCATTAGCTTGCGCTTGCGCAGTAAGACCAAATGCAAGTACGCAGGCCATCGCCAATAGTGCTCTGCTAATTACTGATTTCATCATGCTTTCCTTTGTATTTAATTGATCTGTTTTACAGCATTATTAAATTATAACGGCGCTATTAGTACTCCAAAGTTTTTAACAATAGCGGGGCTGAATTGCTCGCTATCCAGCCAACTATCAGCGCTAAAATGTACAACTTTGAAACTACCCCTAAAGCTCTAACAAATCAATTTAGGTCAAAGTAAATGCACTTATTTATGTCTATTATGGGAAGGTGTTCCCATAATTATACTGGCGCTTGTGGCAACCAGACAAAATGCAGCAGACCAGCAACGGCAGTATCTTCAGACAGCTGTAAAGATTCACTCAAGCCAATTTCGGCGCAAAACAAGCGAGCGTGCAGCGATCCAGAGGGTGGCGTAGTACGAGCCATAGAAATAGCACAATAGATGTGCAGTTTGTTATTGGAATTATTCACGCAGTGGCAGACTAACTTGTCTTTAAGTTAATGATTAAAATTTTAACCCTGCAAACACGGAAAAATTTTCAGGCTTATATAAGGCTGTTACAAACGGAGTGCAGTATGCGGTTCTTATTTGATATAAGTCATAGGCTGCACTGCGGTAAATGTAGAGATAACTCGGCCGCCGAGCACAACACAATAACGACCGAGCCTAGCAACCTTTAAAGGTGGACTAACAACGGCTTAGCGCCACGGCTTTTTCGCTAGAAAGATGGTGTGGCGGCTGCCTTTACCAGGTCTCGCACGCACGGTACGTACTGTCACTGCAAACCCTGCTTTTTTGAGTTGAATAGGAAAAAGCGAGTCTGCACCAGCAGACCAGACGGCCAGCATACCTTCAGGACGCAGGCTGTTATATAAGGCTTCTAAACCACTGGTGGAATACAGCCAATTATTATCGCTATGGGTAATGCCTTCTGGGCCATTATCAACATCCAGCAAAATGGCATCAAAATCTGCCTGCTGTAACTTTATCAATTCTGCAATATCACCCAAGCGTATTTGGCAACGCTGATCGGCCAAGGGATTGCCTGCGCAGTCACCGAGCGGGCCTTGATTCCATTCCACCACCTCCGGAATAAGCTCGGCCACAGTCACCCTTGAGTTTGCATTGACACACTTCAGTGCTGCCGCCAAGGTATAGCCCATACCTAAGCCACCCACTAATACTTGCGCATTGTCTGTGTTTTGAATATGCGCACAGCCGAGCTTGGCCAACTCCTCTTCGGAATTGAAAACACGGCTATTCATAAGCTCCCCGCGCACACCGGACAGTCGAATAGAAAACTCATCTTCGCGGCGAAACAGGGTCAACTCACCGCCATTGTTAGGAATAGTGGCGCTCGCAAGCTTAGTTAATGGCTTCATGCTATCTCAGTCTAGTGGTGTGTTTTTGGAATGGGTTGCTGTGAGGTGATTTACGCGCACAAGCTATAAAAATGAATCAAGCCAAGGTTACCAGTAAAACCTGAGAGCCAGTGCCACGTTATGACTGCAATAAGCTCTATCCTCGGCTACAAACACTGATCTAGCCAAGCAGACGTTTATCTGGCTACCATGCTCTGAGGCACACAATATCTGTGCATACACTGGTTGGATATTTAAAATCTTCTTCAGTCTATTCAGGCTCAACCTCAGCTGAGTTGTGCCACGGGTTTTAAATTAGCACCCTAGAAACTGAAGGAGAGCTGACTGGTAACACCACTCTGATTACCATCACTGGTCAGGCCTAAAATACCCCCGACTTTTAGAGAGGCATTGTCAGCAACCTGAATAATCAGCTCCGGAATCAAGGACACCGCGTTAAAATCATTAAAGCCACCTAAGTAGGTCAACTCAAGTGCCGGTCGTATATATTAACCCCAGGGTTTGAAAATAACTGCGCCTTTGACATCAGCCCACGCCCAGTTATCGATATCGCGCGGATGTAGGTCATCCGCATCAAAGTAATAACGAACCCCCGCATTCAGCAGTAACTGAGTCTCACCACCCTGGAGATCCTTGTCCATTTTAATACCAAGTAAAACAATTTTACCGGTATGGTTGTAATAATCATTGACGGTAGTATCCAGCACAGCTGTGCGCATACCACCACCTAGGCTATAGGCCAGATTAAAGCCCGACTCTTCAGCAAAGTGTGTTTGCTGTTCAAACTGCAGGGTTGCGTAATCAAACACACCGCCATAGCCATCAATATCAATCGCCCGCCCGTCTGTTTTCCAGTCCGCATCACCCTTGGTGTAAAAAGGTACTGAAAACCGTATTTGCTTATCCGTGGCAAACGGCGCAGTGAGTTCAAATGCCGCACTATAACCATCGAAATTATCCGCCTCACCCAACTCAACATCAGAAAAACTATGTGCCGTAAGCTCCAAACTTATATCTGTCTGGGTGCGAGCAAAATGAGTACTGATAGGTTGCAGCGTTGGGTTTTGCGCAAACACTGTGAGCGAAGCAGAAAGCAAGCTCGCGGCAAATACTGTTTTTAAAACGTAGTTATGGCCTGTCATAGGAGTACTGTCTGCTTTAAAATAATTCGAAAAATATTGGTTATACAAACCAACCTAGTGCATAAGTATACGCCTCAGCATAAAGCCAACCACTCGCTATTTCACAATGACCGTGGTTCACATGCCTACTAGGTTAGCGCTATGGCAATTATTGCACAGCGCTGCAAGAGCAATTACACAGCAACTCGTTTAGTGATACCTAACATAAACTTAACCACCTACTCATCTAGGTCAGCACTGCTCGACAGTTGACTGTCAACCTTGTACTCAATCTTAGTCACATACCAATGCATATCTCCGCTCGGGGTTCGCACCGAGACCTCATCATCAAGCGCCTTACCTAAACAGGCTTTAGCCATCGGCGACTTGAGTGAGATGTAGTCGTTATTGGCAAAAATCTCTTCATCTCCGACGATGCGAAACCTAATGGTTTGACCCTCATCATCCTCAAGCTCACACCATGCACCAAAATAGACTTTGCCTTCTTGCACAGGGCTGTATTCAACCATTTCCGCAACTTCAAAGAGCTTGGTTAAATGTCTGATTCTGCGATCAATTTCGCGCAATTTACGCTTATTGTACTGATATTATAACCCCACTTGAAAGCATACTATTATCAAGATTTAACCGTTGACAACTGAACAGTTTCTGATGAGAATCACAGATAAAACCTCATACTACGTACTAAATATTATATGGCCTACGTCAAGAAAATTTACACAAATTACAAAGATTGTGCGAGCCGACAAGTCTATGAGCTTCCGGCAATCCTTACAGAAAGAGGTGTTTTGATCTCACACCTTAGATACTTGGCATGGCACAACGCAAAAAGTGAGGCTTGGAAAGAACGATCCAGCTTTGCTTTGCAGTTACTACTCAAGTACATAAATTCTGTTCCAAATATAAGTAGCGCCACTCAAGTTTTAAAATCTTTCACAGAAGCATTAGTTTCTGGAACGATAGATATGAGGAGCTTTCAAGACCCACTGAATTTATATTGGCGGGCTCGCACCATAACCGACGCTAATAATATTTTATTCCATATAACAAATTATACAGACTATCTTGCTAGTCAAAATGATTACGAAAACAATCGAATAAATCCATTTCGTAAAGCAACAAGCTATGAAGAGCGTATGAATTGGTGTGCTTATTATCATAAAAAAGCAAACGTTTTTCTAAATCACTTAACCAATAAAAGCAAGGAAAAAGACCAGCAAAAACTAGTTCGTTTAGTTGGCAATCACTTAGAAAATAAATTTGATTATGAATACGCAACACGATTTCCAGAAGATCATCTTGAAAGACTTCTTTATTTAGGATTTGAGAAGAACGGAAAGATTGACTATAAATCACAAGCCATAACAATGCTAATGAATTATGGAGGTCTTCGCAAAAGTGAAATTTTTCATATTTATGTATCGGATATAACACTGCATCCCAATCATCATAAAGAAGCATTGGTTCGTGTCTATCATCCAGTAATTGGTGCTTCACCTGATAATAGCTTTAAAAATCGGCGCGAGTATTTACTAGCAAAAACAGCTTATAAACCTAGAAACAATTACCTTTTTTCAGAAAGACTGTATGCCGGATGGAAGACACCACTTTTAACCTCTAAGAAAGGCTACTTTGAGGTCGTATTTAACCCGCCAAATAAAGCTTATGACTTTATGCTTGTATGGACTAACTATTTAAA
Organism: uncultured Thiopseudomonas sp.; assembly: GCA_964385265.1. Taxonomy (GTDB): domain Bacteria; phylum Pseudomonadota; class Gammaproteobacteria; order Pseudomonadales; family Pseudomonadaceae; genus Denitrificimonas. The sequence continues at coordinate 374 of CAYLOI010000051.1, read as the reverse complement.
ATTCCAGAGAGTTGAGCCGCCAAGAGCGAAGCCACATCCCTTCGCTTTTACAAATTCCACAGGAGCTCCAGAAACAATAAAGAACTTTCAGCGCCTGCATAGGAATGCTGTAGAGCGCATTGGCCTTACTTGTGCGCATAGTTTAGGCACCACAGAGCATGGTCACAGGCATGCATACGGCTTTCGCTTAAGAGATGCTGGTTTGACTCAAGTAGAAATACAAAAAGCGATGCATCACAAAAGCCCACTGTCCTGCCTTGTTTATATTAAACCTACGCTGGATGAGGTTAGAGAAACCTTAAGAGGTATAGAATGATAATGTAATCCCCCCATTTCCCACAGTGCTCATTTGTAGAATTTAAGCTGCCTGTAAT
>CAYLOI010000050.1:0-14241 GCA_964385265.1 uncultured Thiopseudomonas sp. | reverse complement strand
TCGGCAAACCATAGGTGTCATCGGTGAACCGCTTGGGGTCCAGCTGCTTTAAAAAAGCTGAATCGCCAATCAATGAGCGAATGTCACGCTGGGTGTCTTGCGCAATACGGGTGACCAGCGGGTAGGTTTCAGGGTGCACAGCGGAGGCATCCAGTGGGTTTTTACCGTTCATCACGCGCAAGAAACCCGCAGCCAGCTCAAAAGTCTTTTCACCCAAACGCGGGACTTTTTTCAGTGCTGCGCGACTGCTAAAAGCGCCGTGCTCGTCACGAAAAGCCACGATATTCTTTGCCAGTGTACTGTTGAGGCCAGAAATGCGCGCGAGCAGGGCGTCAGAAGCTGTATTCACATCAACCCCGACTGCGTTCACACAGTCTTCCACCACGGCATCCAGTGAGCGGGCTAATTGTGTTTGCGACACATCATGCTGATATTGACCGACGCCAATGGCTTTCGGGTCGATTTTTACCAACTCAGCCAGCGGATCTTGCAAGCGGCGGGCAATAGAAACAGCGCCGCGCAGCGATACATCCAGATCAGGGAACTCTTGCGCGGCTAAGGCTGAGGCTGAATAGACCGAAGCGCCGGCCTCGCTGACCATCACCTTGCTCATACGCAGTTCAGGCAGCAGCTTTACCAACTCAATCGCAAGGCGGTCTGACTCGCGGCTACCGGTACCATTGCCGATGGCAATCAAATGCACCTGATGCTTTTTGCACAGCTGCGCCAAAGTGGCGAGGCTTGCATCCCACTTGTTGTGCGGTACATGCGGATAGACGGTGGCAGTGTCGAGCACTTTACCGGTGGCATCGACCACAGCAATTTTGCAGCCGGTGCGCAAACCTGGGTCAATACCTAAAGTACAGCGTGGGCCAGCCGGAGCAGCCAGTAACAAGTCATGCAGGTTACGGGCAAAAACATTAATGGCTTCTGTTTCAGAGGCTTCACGCAACTGGCCAAATAAATCGGTTTCTAGATGGCTGGAGAGTTTTACCCGCCATGTCCAGCGCACCACTTCGGCCAACCATGCATCGGCAGGGCGGCCCGTATTTTTAATCGCAAAATGCTCGGCAATTACCACTTCACAGGGGTGCATACTGCCGGGCGTTTCATCACCCAGAATTAAGCTGGCAGTAAGAAAACCTTCATTGCGGCCACGAAAGATGGCCAAGGCGCGGTGCGAAGGTACGCTTCTAAAACGCTCGTCATGCTCAAAGTAATCGCTGAACTTGGCACCGTCCTGTTCTTTACCTTTAACCACCCGTGCGCGCAATAAGGCATCGCGCTGCAGCATGCTACGTAAGTGTTCTAATAAAGTAGCGTCTTCGGCAAAGCGCTCCATCAGGATGTATTTTGCGCCTTCTAAGACAGCCTTTTCATCGACAAAGCCGTTGTCCGCATTAATAAAGCGCGCCGCCTCAGTCTGCGGGTCGTGACTGGGGTCATTAAACAGTAAATCGGCTAACTCGCCTAAGCCGGCTTCTAAAGCAATTTGACCTTTGGTGCGGCGCTTCTTTTTATAGGGTAAATACAGGTCTTCTAAGCGGGTTTTGGTGTCAGCTTGTTGAATGACATGCTGCAGTTCAGGGGTCAATTTACCTTGCTCATCAATAGACGCCAGAATGGATGCGCGGCGCTCGTCGAGTTCACGTAAATAGCGTAAGCGTTCTTCGAGGTTGCGCAGTTGGGTATCGTCTAAGCTACCGGTGATTTCTTTACGGTAGCGCGCAATAAAGGGTACGGTCGCGCCTTCATCGAGCAAGGCAATAGTGGCGGTCACTTGCTGTGGGCGAACACCCAGTTCTGTGGCGATACGAGTACTTATGCTATCCATGAACTACCTGAGTCAGTCAAAAAAGCAGGCCAAGCCTGCATTAAAAGATTAATTATAGGGCAAATCACCCAGCAAGCCAGCACTGCGCAGGCTGAAGAAAAATTTGCTAACAATGCCCTGTACGCATCTAGATGATGATTACGGCATACTAGCTGCTCTATATAGACATTCAATAGGTAGATAAAGCATGAGCGTAGCTGAAGGTGAAAAAATCCTCATCGTCGATGATGATGAACGCTTACGTCGCTTACTTGAACGCTTTTTAAGCGAGCAGGGTTTCCGTGTGCGCGGCGTAGAAAATGCCGAGCAGATGGACCGTATGCTGGCGCGCGAGTTGTTTAATTTAGTGGTGCTGGATTTAATGATGCCCGGTGAAGACGGCTTGTCGATCTGCCGGCGCCTGCGCGAGGGCAACAATCAAGTGCCTATTATTATGTTGACTGCTAAAGGTGATGAAGCCAGTCGTATCCATGGTTTAGAGCTGGGGGCGGATGATTATTTAGCTAAGCCATTTAATCCGCGTGAGTTATTGGCACGGATTAAAGCGGTGTTACGCCGCCAGAGCACCAGCGTGCCCGGCGCACCCGGTAGTGAAGAGGCCAGCGTCACCTTTGGTGATTACAGTCTGTCCTTGGCCACGCGCGAACTGCGCAAGGATGATCAGGTGCACATGCTCACCACCGGTGAGTTCGCCGTATTAAAAGCCTTGGTTGAGCATCCACGCGAGCCCTTAACCCGCGATAAGTTGATGAGCTTGGCACGTGGTCGCGAATGGGATGCGTTAGAGCGTTCGATTGATGTGCAGGTCTCGCGCTTGCGCCGCATGATTGAACCGGACCCGTCTAAACCGCGTTATATTCAAACCGTGTGGGGTGTGGGTTACGTGTTTGTACCCGATGGTAATAAATGAAGACATCCCTTTTTTATCCGCAAAGTTTTTTTGCCCGCACCCTGTGGATGGTGTTGCTGGCGGTGCTTTTTTCGAAAGCTTTGACCCTGATTTACTTGATGCTCAATGAGGACGTGTTGGTTGACCGCCAATACAGTCATGGTGCTGCGCTGACTTTGCGCGCCTATTGGGCGTCGCCGCTCAGTGAGCGCGCAGCAATTGCTAAAGCGGCGGGCTTGCAGTTGGTGGCCGAAGATGATGTGCCCATTGGCGAGCAGCATTGGCCGTACAGCGATATTTTTTCTGAGCAAATGCGCACTGAGTTGGGTGAAGATACCCGTGTGCAAATTCGCGCACAAAATCCGCCGTCGTTGTGGGTGCATGCGCCTGAGTTAGGGCCCGATTGGATTCGTGTCCCTTTATATCCGCACCCCTTGCGCGGGCAACGGGTGTGGAATTTAGTGGCATGGTTTCTAGGTATCGGTCTGCTGTCCACAGGCGCGGCTTGGATCTTTGTTAGCCAGCTCAGTGCGCCACTGAAACGTTTAGTCATTGCTGCACGGCTGTTTGGTCAAGGGCGCAGTGTGCGCTTGCCGGTGGATGTGGATACCGCCAGTGAGATGGCTGAAGTCTATCGCGCCTTTAATCAGATGACCGATGACGTTGAGCAAGCCGGGCGTGAGCGTGAACTGATGTTGGCCGGAGTCTCGCATGACTTGCGTACACCGCTGACGCGTCTGCGTTTATCACTGGAACTGCTGGACAGTGATAATGAACTGACCAGCGATATGGTGCGCGACATTGAAGATATGAATGCCATCTTGGATCAGTTCTTAGCCTTTATCCGCGATGGTCGTGATGAGCCGATGGAAACCTGTGATCTGAGTGAGTTGATTAATTCGGTGGTGGCCCCATTTAGCCAACAGGGGCATGAAATACGCGTCTGTTTAGAGGCTATGCCCTCGTTACCGTTGCGGCGTGTATCAATCAAGCGCATGTTGGTTAATTTATTAGAAAATGCTTTGCGCTATGGCGGGCAGGGTGTTGAAGTGGCAGCCTCGGTGGTGCACGACGAAGACGTGCCCTATGTCGCCATCAGTGTGCTGGACCGTGGTGACGGGGTTAATCCAGAAGACCTGCAGCGTATGTTTAATCCGTTTATTCGTGGCGATCAAGCGCGTGGTGGGCAAGGTGCTGGCTTAGGTTTGGCCATCGTGCAGCGCATTGCTGCGCAGCATGGCGGCAATGTGGAGTTACACAATCGTGCTGGTGGTGGACTTGAGGCGACGGTCTGTTTGCCAATTACTGTAGGTGATATCCATGAGCAGTACAGCACTGAGCAATAACACAGGATGAAAGTACAACATGAGTGATGCACAGCAAGACAAAGTTCGCTTGGATAAATGGCTTTGGGCCGCGCGTTTTTATAAAACCCGCGCATTAGCTAAAGAAGCCATTGAAGGCGGTAAGGTGCATTGCCGAGGCGAGCGTTGTAAGCCATCGAAAGAACCTAAAGTGGGCGATGAGTTGGTGATTCGTGCCGGCTATGCTGAGCGTACAGTGGTAATAGAACAGTTAAGCGCTGTGCGCCGTGGCGCAGCGCAAGCGCAGTTGTTGTATCGCGAAACAGACGACAGTATTGCCGCGCGCGAGAAGGCGGCAGAGTTGCGTAAGGCGGGTGCGCTAGGTATCCAAACTGATGGTCGGCCGACCAAAAAGCAGCGCCGGCAGATTCATCGCTTTAAAGATCAGTAGCCCGCTCTGCTGTGCGCAGCTTGAAAACGGTACGACGGATCTAAATACGTTAATTTTTTATTCACGGTTTATACTAAGCCGATATTTTTTTTGTGGGTGTTGTATGGCAGATTTTGATTTTACTCAGCGCTTTATTTTTGAAAGCACTGATGTGCGTGGTGAACTGGCCAGCTTAGAAGAAAGCTATGCCCATGTATTGGCTAAGCATACCTATCCTGAGCCGGTTGCGACCTTGCTCGGTGAGCTAATGGCTGCTGCGGCTTTGCTGATTAATACGTTAAAGTTTGATGGGTTATTGGTTTTGCAGGCACGCTCCAAGGGCGCAGTGCCGTGGTTGATGGTTGAGTGTTCAAGTGAGCGTGAGTTACGCGCCATTGCTCGCTATGACAGCGAACAGATTAGTAGTGGTGCTAGCCTGCAAGAATTGATGCCTGAAGGTGTATTAGCGATTACCGTTGATCCTCGCGATGGTCAGCGCTATCAAGGTTTGGTTGCGTTAGATGGTGAGACTTTGGCCGATTGCTTTACCAGTTATTTTATTAACTCTGCGCAGTTGCCAACACGTTTTTGGTTGTATGCCGATGGCCAGCGTGCGCGTGGCATGTTGTTGCAACAATTGCCAGCTGATCGCTTGCCTGACCCTGAGGAGCGTGAAGCCAGTTGGCAGCATGTGGTCGCATTAGCGGCAACACTCAGTGCTGAAGAGCTGCTGGGTTTAGATAACGAAACAATTTTGCACCGCTTGTACCATGATGAAGAACTGCGTTTATTTGCCACGACTGATGTGAAGTTTCACTGCAGCTGTACGCGCGAGCGCTCGGCACATGCCTTACTGAGTCTGGGTTTGGCTGATCTGCAGTTGTTGCTGGCTGAAAAAACAGGCACTATTGAGATTGATTGTCAGTTCTGTAATCAAACGTATTTGTTTAATGAAGATGATGTGATGCACATGTTTGCTGAACAGGCTGCGCCTGATTCATCAAATACAGTGCATTAATTGCATAACTCTGGCATAATCGCGGGCACTTTTTACCGTGTAGTGCTTCGGCTTTAGCACTACAAAACTTCTAGAGGATTCGGCTCAGGCCGTTGGGGATCTCATGTCGCAAGCAAAAACCACTGTGTATACCGATATTAGTGCTGCTCAATTAATTGAAGAAGCTGTTCGCCGTGGCGAAGGTAACTTAGCTGTAAATGGCTCACTGGTTGTTGAAACAGGTCATCGTACCGGTCGTTCACCGGCTGATCGTTATATTGTGCAGGAGCCCAGCACCGACGCTCAGATTGCTTGGGGTCCGATTAACCGCCCAATTGCACCTGCTATCTTTGATGCATTGTGGACGCGTGTTGAAGCCTACGTTGCAGAGCGTGAAAGTTTTGTATCGCATGTACATGTGGGTTCTGACCCGACACATTACTTGCCAGTGAAAATGACCACAACCACGGCTTGGCATAACCTGTTCGGCCGTTGCTTGTTCATTACTCCAGAGACATTTAACCCCTCGAGCAAAGATCAGTGGCAGATCATCAACGCGCCCTTCTTTGAGTGCGTACCTGAGCGTGACGGTACCAACTCTGATGGTTGCGTGATGATTAACTTTGCGGCTAAAAAAGTGTTGCTAGCGGGCATGCGTTACGCTGGTGAAATGAAAAAATCTATGTTCTCGGTACAGAACTTCCTGTTGCCAGCGCACGATGTGCTGCCAATGCACTGCGCTGCCAACGTCGGTGAAGATGGCGATACCACTTTATTCTTTGGTTTGTCTGGTACCGGTAAAACCACACTGTCAGCTGATGAGAGCCGTTACCTGATTGGTGACGACGAGCACGGTTGGGGTGTTGGCACTGTGTTCAACATCGAAGGCGGTTGCTATGCAAAATGCATCGATTTGTCTGAGAAAAACGAACCAGTAATTTGGAAAGCGATTAAGTTTGGTGCCGTTCTGGAGAACGTTGTACTAAATGAGCAGCGTGTGCCTGACTACGCTGATGATAGCTTGACGCAAAACACCCGTGCCGCCTACCCGCTAGAGAACGTTGAAAAGCGTGTATTAGCTAACCGCGCCGGCGAGCCAAATGCTGTTATTTTCTTGACCTGTGACCTGACTGGCGTACTGCCTCCGGTGTCCATCTTGAATAACGAGCAAGCGGCTTACCACTTCTTGTCAGGCTACACCGCTTTGGTTGGTTCAACCGAAATGGGTTCAGGCTCAGGCATCAAGTCAACTTTCTCCACCTGCTTTGGTGCTCCTTTCTTCCCACGCCCTGCTGGTGAGTATGCTGATCTGCTGATTAAGCGTATCCAAGGTTTCGGCTCTAAAGTGTACTTGGTTAACACGGGTTGGACTGGCGGTGGTTACGGTGTGGGTCAGCGTTTCAATATTCCAACGACCCGTGCAGTGATTGCTGCGATTCAAGGTGGAACGCTAGTGGGTGCAGAAACTGAGCACTTACCCGTGATCAACTTAGATGTACCAAAAGCAGTCCCAGGCGTTGACAGCAACTTGCTCAACCCACGTAATACGTGGTCAGATAAAGCCGCATACGATGCAGCCGCACAAGAGTTAGCAGCTAAGTTTGTTGAAAACTTCAAGAAATTTGAAGTCTCAGAAGCAATCAAAAATGCTGGTCCTAAGCTGTAATAGCTGACTTGTGTTGATAAAAACCGCTCCTTGTGAGCGGTTTTTTTTATGCCGTGCAAACGCCCAACTTACATAGATGCCGCTGGGTTTTTGCTCTATAACTCGGGTAGGCTTAAGTTTGGGTTACTCATGCCAAGCTCGATCATACTTCTCTAGCAAACTATGCGCCTGCTCTGGCCCGCTTGAGCCAGCAGAGTAAGGGCGAGGGCGTTGATAGTGTTGCTCCCAGCCTTTGAGGATAGGGTCGACCCACTGCCATGCTGCTTCCACCTCATCGCGGCGCATAAAGAGAGTGGGGTCGTTTTCAATCACATCCAGCAGTAAGCGCTCATAGGCTTCCCAGCGGCGGTTGTCCTGAAACGCTTTAGCAAAATTAATCTCCAGTTCGACCGGCTCCAGATGCATGCCTTTACCCGGCGTCTTAGCCATCAGTTCAATGCTGATCCGCTCTTCTGGTTGCAAACGAATCAATAAGTGATTGGCTTGGCTGTCGCTGAATAAGCTGTGTGGTACGGGTTTAAACTGAATGACAATTTCAGAAGTCTTTTTCGCCATACGTTTACCCGTGCGCAAGTAAAATGGCACGCCAGCCCAGCGCCAGTTGTCGATTTCCACTTCGATGGCAACAAAGGTTTCGGTGTCACTGTCATTATCCACATCTTTTTCAAAGTAATAGGCTGGCGCGCTGTGTTGACCTATCTGGCCTGCGCTGTATTGACCGCGCACGGTTTTATCTTGCACATCCAGGCCGCTGATCGGTTTCAGTGCTTGTAAGATTTTTAACTTTTCATTGCGCACCGAGTCCGCATCAAAACGTACTGGTGCCTCCATTGCTACCAGGCAGAGTAGTTGCAGTAAGTGGTTTTGCAACATATCGCGCATTGCGCCAGCGTGATCATAATAGGCTCCGCGGTTTTCCACACCGAGCGTTTCGGTCACGCTAATCTGCACATGATCAATATGCGCGGAGCGCCAAACTGGCTCAAACAAAGCATTGGCAAAGCGTAAAGCCATCAGGTTTTGCACTGTTTCTTTGCCCAGGTAGTGATCAATACGAAATACTTGCGGCTCACTAAAGGCTGCACCAATTGCATGATTGATCGCCAGTGCCGATTGCAGTGAATGACCAATAGGCTTTTCAATGACAATTCGAGTGTTTGCGCCAGTAAGGCCGGCTAAAGCCAGGTTGGAGGCGATGCTTGCAAACAGCTGTGGAGCAGTGGCGAGGTAGTAAATGTAGCAGCGCTGCTTATTGGCGGCTAGGAAGTGGCCGAGTCGACTAAAATCTGCTGTCTGCTCCGCATTCATCGTAAAGTATTCAAGGCGCTGACTGAAGCTGCGCCAAGTTGCTTCAGTAAAGTCTTTAGCTTCGATTTTCGCACGGCAATGACGTTCGGCTAGTTCAATATAGTGTTCGCGAGCCAGCAGTTTTCGTGAGATGCCGATGATGCGCATGCTGACAGGTAGGCGCTGCTCACGGTGCAAATGATAGAGCGCCGGCAGTAATTTATGCAGGGCTAAATCACCGGTGCCACCAAACACTAACATGTCACAAGGCATGCTCAAGATTGCTCTCCTATGGGAAAAGGGTGCGAATAAATAGCTGGTGTAGTATAACTACAAAACCGCTACATAACTGTGGCATACGCTAATCGAGTCTAACATTGTGAATTTGTTACAGCATATCGTGCAAAGCCTTGAAACATTACGAAAATCAGAAGTTAAAGTCGCTCAGTACGTTTTATCTGATCCGGCAGCGGTGATGCACAGTTCAATGTCTGATTTGGCCGCTGTAGTCGGCGTCAGTGAGCCCACCATCGTGCGTTTTTGTCGTGCGATCGGTTGCCAAGGCTTCCAAGACTTGAAGTTGCAGTTGGCGCAAAGCTTGGCTGCCGGTGCTAGTTTTGGACAGTTTGCCATCAGTGAAGATGATGCAGTAACTGACTACGCTTTGAAAATTTTTGATACCACCTTGCATACTCTGATTGAAGTGCGTGAACATCTGAATGTGCAGGCGCTAGAGCAAGCGATTGCGTTGATGGCCAAAGCTCAGCGTGTTGAGTTTTATGGTTTTGGTGCCTCGGGTGCAGTAGCTGCAGATGCCCAGCATAAGTTTTTTCGTTTGCTGCTTACGGCCGCTGCCTATAGCGATCCGCATATGCAAGCGATGTCAGCAGTGACCTTGCAGCCCAGCGATGTGGCCATCTGTATTTCGCAATCGGGGCGTTCTAAAGATTTACTCACTACTGCCAATTTAGTGCGTGAAACTGGGGCGATTTTAATTACCTTATGCCCCAGTAATACACCCTTGGCCGAGCTGGCAACGATCCACTTAGCCATTGATGTACAAGAAGACACTGAGATTTACACGCCTTTAACTTCGCGCATTGCCCACTTGGTGGTGATTGATGTGTTGGCGATGGGCGTCGCCATGGCGCGTGGCCCGTCTTTGGTCAACCATCTGAAAAGTGTTAAGCGCAGTTTGCGCAGCCTTAGATTGTCGCCCAAGACGATTAAGCCAGCTGAGGCTGAGCAGTGATTTGAGTGGCCTTTTGCTTTCCAATCGAGGCTAAAACTGGCACTATCGCAGCATTATTAAATAGCTCGTCCAGTCGCTTTAAATACAAAGGTGTTTATTTGTGTATTGGTGCATAGCATTTCCAAGGCGCATCACTGCTTCAAGTATGCCCTTTTGTTGAGAGAGGAGCCTTTATGGCTGAGGCCATTGCTGCCCTAGAAATACGTGATTTACATAAACGCTACGGCGATTTAGAGGTTTTAAAAGGCATTTCTTTAACCGCCAATGACGGCGATGTGATTTCTATTTTGGGCTCTTCTGGCTCAGGTAAATCAACCTTTCTACGTTGCATTAATTTGTTAGAAAATCCGCATCGCGGAAAAATCTTCTTTTCTGGCGAAGAGTTACAACTCAAAACTGATCGAGAAGGTCAGCTGGTTGCGGCAAATAGTCAGCAGATCAATCGTCTGCGCACGCAAGTTGGCTTTGTTTTTCAAAACTTCAACTTGTGGCCACACATGAGCGTGCTCGATAATATTATTGAAGCACCGCGTCGCGTATTGGGCTTGAGTAAAGACGAAGCCATTGCTACGGCGGAAACCTTGCTGGCTAAAGTAGGGATTGCCGATAAGCGTCATGTGTATCCAAATCAGCTGTCCGGTGGTCAACAGCAGCGTGCAGCGATTGCACGTACGCTAGCGATGAAGCCAAAAGTGATTTTATTTGATGAGCCCACTTCTGCATTAGACCCAGAAATGGTGCAAGAAGTGCTGGGCGTTATTCGTGCGCTGGCTGATGAAGGCCGTACGATGCTGCTGGTTACTCACGAAATGAGTTTTGCTCGGCAGGTGTCGAGTGAAATTGTGTTTTTGCATAAAGGTTTAGTTGAAGAGCAGGGGACACCTGAGCAGGTGTTTGATAATCCGCAGTCAGAGCGGTGTAAGCAATTTATGTCCAGTCATAATAATTGAGGCAACAACTATGAAAAAATATAAAAAAATACTCTTAGTCGCAGCAGCTAGCCTGTCATTTGCCACAGCCAGCTTTGCCGCAGAAAAACTGAAAATTGGTACTGAAGGTGCCTACCCACCATTTAACCTGATTGACTCCAGTGGTGAAGTGGTGGGCTTTGACCTCGACATTGCTCATGCACTCTGTGAAAAAATGAAAGTTGAGTGCAGTGTGGTTACCTCAGACTGGGATGGTATTATTCCTGCGTTAAACGCTAAGAAATTTGATTTCTTAGCGGCATCCATGTCCATCACTGAAGAGCGCCAGCAAGCGGTCGATTTTACTGATCCGTACTACACCAATGGTTTGCAGTTTATTGCCCCTAAGAGCAGTAATTTTGAAATTGATGCGAAAAGTTTAAAAGGCAAAGTCATTGGTGCGCAGCGTGCCACTATTGCGGGTAACTGGTTGGAAGATAACTACGGTAAAGCCATTGATATCAAGCTCTACGATACCAATGAAAATGCTTACCTTGATTTAGCCTCAGGTCGTTTAGATGGCGTGCTGGCGGATAAGTTTGTCAACTGGGAATGGCTGAAAAGTGAAGCCGGTGCTGACTATGAGTTCAAAGGTGAGCCCGTGTTTGATAACGATAAAATCGGTATCGCGCTGCGTAAAGGCAATGATGAGTTACGTGAGCGTTTAAACGTAGCCCTGAAAGAAATTGTTGAAGACGGTACTTATAAAACCATCAATGATAAGTACTTCCCCTTTAACGTGTATTAATTTTAAGCCCGCGCTGCGTAAAACCGCCACCTCAGTTGTGGCGGTTTTACTTTGCAATTGCCTAACAAGTATTCCTGATGAATTTTGAACTCTATGGTTTTGGTCCAGCACTTCTAGCTGGTACTTGGATAACAATTAAACTGGCTTTGTGCTCACTGGCTTTAGGTTTGTGCCTAGGCTTGGGTGGTGCTTTAGCCAAGACCTCCCCCTATCGTCCATTACGCTGGCTAGGTGATGCCTATTCCACCATGGTGCGTGGTGTTCCTGAGCTGCTGTGGGTTTTATTGATTTATTATGGCTCAGTCGGTTTTGTTCGTGAGCTGGGTGAAGCCATTGGTTATCCTGAGCTGGAACTCAGTGCGTTTTCCGCTGGCGTGCTGGCACTAGGTTTGTGCTTTGGCGCTTATGCTACCGAAGTGTTTCGTGGTGCTTTACTCGCCATTCCCCGCGGCCATCGCGAAGCAGGTTTGGCACTAGGACTCTCGCGTCCGCGTATTTTATTTCGTCTGGTCCTGCCGCAAATGTGGCGCATTGCGCTGCCGGGTTTAGGCAATTTATTTATGATTTTAATGAAAGATACTGCGCTGGTATCAGTGGTTGGGCTCGATGAAGTGATGCGCAGTGCGCAAGTTGCGGTGACTTCGTCTAAGCAGCCGTTCACTTTCTTTATGGTCGCTGCCTTTATCTATCTTGCTCTCACGGTTCTGAGCATGCTGATTTTGCACCTCTTCGAAAAACGCGCTAATCGCGGCTTTGTAAGGAGCGCAGCATGAAATGGGATGTGATTGTTAAGTGGCTGCCAAAGTTATTGGAAGGCGCTTATTTAACCTTAGAATTGGTGGCGATTGCGGTTGTCGTCGGTTTGTTGATTGCGATTCCTTTGGGTATGGCGCGAGCATCTCGGCATTGGTATGTGAGAGCTTTACCTTTTAGCTATATTTTCTTTTTCCGTGGCACACCCTTGTTGCTGCAGTTGTTTTTAGTCTATTACGGTTTGGCACAGTTTGATGCGGTTAAACAAGGACCGCTATGGCCGTACTTGCGCGACCCCTATTGGTGCGCTCTGATTGCGATGACCATGCATACAGCGGCCTACATTGCTGAAATTATTCGTGGCGCTATTCAAGCGGTGCCGCCAGGTGAAGTGGAAGCAGCACGTTCATTGGGTATGAGTCGGGCACAAACCATGTGGCATATTATTTTGCCGCGAGCTGCGCGTATTGGCTTGCCGGCTTACAGTAACGAAGTGATTTTGATGCTCAAAGCCAGTTCATTGGCCAGCACCATCACCTTGCTGGAGTTGACCGGTATGGCGCGTACCATTATTGCTCGCACCTATTTACCGGTAGAGATTTTCTTTGCTGCCGGTCTGTTCTATTTAGTGATGACCTTTATTTTGGTGCAGGTGTTTCGCTGGTTAGAACGCAAACTACGCGTGGATGCGTTGCAGGGTAGGTAAGTGCTAACGCCTGATGCGCCGCTACTGAGCGGTGATGGATTGCGTGAACGTTTTTTCGCGCTGGATGCTTTTCTACTGGCGCAGCAGAGTATTTGGCGGGAAAAACCTTTTATTCAGCAAGAGTTAAATTGGGAAGCTGAATATCCTGAGCTTGCCGCTTGGCTGCGCGCGCGTAGTCTAGCTGATGCGGAAGCCTGCCATACTCAGCTCGCTACTGTGGCGGCGCCGCAACCTTATCTTGCTTGGGCGCAACAGTCTGCTCAGCTCTCGCGCATTGGCCACTTCACGCCTGCTGATGTGCGTGAGCGTCCGTCGCGTATGCGCAGCGGTATTGCTGAGCGTAAATGGCAACAGATCGAAGCCTTAGCCCGTGCCATGCACGGCACCGCAAAGCAGCCTTTTACCGAGGTGCAGCATTGGCTGGATTGGTGTGCGGGTAAGGGGCACTTGGGGCGTTATTTGGCTTGGCCCGATGCCAAACTTGAGTGCTTGGAGTTTAATCCAGAGCTGATCAGTAGCGGCCAAGCCATCAGTCGCAAATACTTAGCGCATGCGCAACATACACTCTGTGATGTGCTGAGCGCTGACAGTGCTGCGCCGCTGCAGCAAGCCGGTGCGGTGATTGCCTTGCATGCCTGCGGTGATTTACATACCCATCTGGTACAGCAAGTGAGTGCGCAAAGGGCGAAAGCCTTAGCTTTAGTGCCTTGTTGTTATAACCGCATACAGGCGGAGTTTTATCAGCCGCTGTCTACCTATGCTCAAGCGTCAATGCTGCGGCTCAATCGTGATGACCTTGGGTTGCCACTAACGGCGACTTTTACCGCAACAACCCGTGAGCGCCGTTTACGTGATCAATCCATGGCTTGGCGCTTAGCCTTTGATATTTTGCAGCGCAAGCTGCGTGGTAGCGACGACTACCTGCCGACCCCACCTTTAGCAGCGAGTTGGTTTCACAAACCCTTTGCCCAGTGGTGCAAGGATTTGGCGGTGTTAAAAAACTTAGCCAATGTGCCTGAGCAAAACTGGCAAGCGTTGGAAGCGCAGGGCTGGCAGCGTTTGGCTCAGGTACGCAACCTGGAGTTGATGCGCAGTGTGTTTCGACGGCCATTGGAGTTGTGGCTGGTACTTGATCAAGCCCTGTTTTTACAGGAACGCGGCTTTAATGTGGAATTGGGTGAGTTTTGTGTAAGCGAACTGACACCGCGCAACTTGTTAATGCTCGCGCACAGGGCGCAATAAGCCGCCCGGTACACAGTGCTTACTGAGTGCTATAAGGTTTCGTTAAGCCTGAGTAACTGCTTGAATTTGCTCGCTTTAAAAATAATTACAGAAAAGGTTTACAAGCTGTTTGTAATCTATATAATGGCCGCCATTGCCGGTATAGCTCAGTTGGTAGAGCAACTG
>CAYLOI010000049.1:0-14507 GCA_964385265.1 uncultured Thiopseudomonas sp. | reverse complement strand
ACAATCACATCATTGAGCGCCTGAATGGTGTCATCCTGAAAGGCCTGACGCATCTCTAATTCGGCAATACGCGCATCTAAACTCATAAATCCACCTGTACAGCTAATAAATCCAGCGGCGCTAAAGCGCTGCGCATACGCAAACATATCTGCGTCAGTGCACCAGCTGAATAAGGCTGCGCCACGCCATTACCCCACACCGGCGCAGGCCAAGCAGCATCGTCTTGCATACGTACGACTACATGCATATGCAACTGCTTAACCACATTACCCAATGTGGCAATATTTATTTTATCCGCTTGGAATTCATTTTTTAGTCGCTGTGCAATAGCACTGGTTTCCTGCCAAAGCTGTTGCTGCTGCTCTGCAGTTAATTCAAACACCTCAGAAACAGAGGCAACACGTGGCACTAAAATCAGCCAAGGATAGCGACTGTCATTCATCAACAAGACACGACACAAAGCACAATCAGCCACAACCACAGTGTCATTGACTAACCGATTATCTAGTTCAAACATAGCTAAAAGCCCCTTTTTGCCTCAAATCAATTCGAATAGTTCATTCGTAGCGTTACTATAAACACTTATTAAATAGGCAGCTTAAAATTACGCAGATTCCTGAATGGTTACTGAATAGATCACAGTAGAAGCTCGCAACACCAAGAAAAAACATCTACACTATGCGCCATCAAATAGAGTCAGCCCTGCCGGCAAACTTTTTGCGGGCAAAACAATCATCAAAAAACAATCTAGGAGCATTATTTATGCAAATGATTAAGTTGAGCGTTATTGCCTTAGCAGTAGCCGCCGCAAGCACACAAATGGCAGTCGCTAGTCAGCAGTCTGAGTCGAATGGTTTTATTGAAGACAGCACGCTTGATGCGCATGCGCGTGTTCTTTACATGAACCGTGACTTCCGTAACGACACTGGTAGCAGCCGTAACAGCTACAATGAAGAAACTGGCTTAGGCTTAAAAGCTATTTACGAGTCAGGCTTTACTCAAGGTACAGTTGGTTTTGGTGTTGATGCCTTTGGTTTACAAGGTATCAAGCTGGATTCAGGCGGTGGTACTCACGGCATGAATATGTTCCCTACCGATGGCCGTTCAGGTAAAGCACAAGACAACTACAGCCAAGCTGGCGGTGCAGTTAAAGCACGTTTGTCTAACACAGTAGTAAAATACGGTGAGCAGTTTGTAGACTTACCTGTTCTGTCAACTGATGACGCTCGTCTATTGCCAGAAACTGCAACTGGTTTCTTAGTCACCAGCAACGAAATTGAAAACCTTGAGCTGCATGCGGGTCACTTCACTGCTTTAACAGCACAAGAGCAAACCTACCATGACAGTGTGGTTCAATCTTTTGATGGTATTCCTGTAGGAAGCCTACGTTCATTAGACTTAGTGGGTGGCCGTTATAACTTCAACGACGACCTAAGCCTTGCTTACTACTACTCTGACGCAGATCTCGGCCATAAAAATCAAGGCTTCTTTGGCCGCACCGAAATTAAAAAGCATTACACCAATGTCAACTACAATCTGCCATTGGCAAACGCACAGAACTTGAACTTCGACTTTAATATGTATAACTCGAAGTTCAACCTCAAGGATGAGCCCCGCGGCGACAGAAGCAGCAAGAACAACATCTGGAGCTTGGCAGCAGCCTACAGCTTCTTAGATGCACACACTGTTACTGTTGCTCATCAGCGTGTAACTGGCGGCACACCTTACATCTACGGTTATGACGGTGGCAATGCTGTTTATCTAGCTAACAGCGTGCAGTACACCGACTTCCACAAAAAAGGTGAGAAGTCTTACCAAGCACGCTATGACTTGGATATGGGCGCCTATGGCGTACCTGGCCTGAGCTTTATGACCCGCTATGTACGTGGTACTAACATTGAAAACTGGCAAGGTACTCGTAACAACGGTAAAAACTGGGAGCGCGATATCGAAGCCAAATACGTTCTGCAGAGCGGCGTAGCTAAAGACCTATCCTTCCGCATCCGTCAAGCCACCTACCGTGCTAACGATGCTGCAAGCGATGCCTTTAACGGTGTAGCTGACACTAACGAAGTTCGTCTGATTGTTGAGTACCCACTAAGCATTTTATAATGCCTAAGCGGTAAACTCGCATCATTCAAGAAACCCAGCCTCGGCTGGGTTTCTTGTTTTCAGCAGCACGCTAAAGTTCGCTTCAAGCAGGCCTGAATAATATTTCACCCTGATCGCTCACTAACACGCCATGCAAACAAATGCGCTACAATAGCGCCCTCCTTTCATCTTTTTAGTGTAGATATTCGCCATGCGTACCAGTCAGTATTTGCTTTCCACGTTAAAAGAAACACCGGCCGATGCGGTTGTTATCAGCCACCAACTGATGTTGCGCGCCGGCATGATCCGCCGCTTAGCCTCAGGCTTATACACTTGGCTGCCGCTGGGTTTACGTGTACTGCGTAAAGCAGAAGCAGTGGTGCGCGAAGAAATGAATGCTGCAGGTGCCTTAGAAGTATTAATGCCCGCCATTCAACCTGCTGAACTCTGGCAAGAATCGGGGCGCTGGGAAGAATACGGTCCAGAGCTGCTGCGCTTGAAAGATCGGCATCAGCGCGAGTTCTGTGTGGGCCCAACCCATGAAGAAGTGATCACTGACTTAGCCCGTAACGAGCTGAGCAGCTATCGGCAGCTACCGATTAATTTTTACCAGATCCAGACTAAGTTTCGCGATGAGATTCGCCCGCGCTTCGGTTTAATGCGTGGCCGTGAATTTATTATGAAAGATGCCTATTCTTTTCATACCAGCCAAGCATCGCTGCAAGAAACCTACGATCGCATGCACCAAGCCTATACCAATATTTTCACTCGCTTGGGCTTAAACTTTCGCCCGGTAGAAGCGGATACTGGCTCAATCGGCGGTACCGGTTCGCATGAGTTTCACGTTCTCGCAGCGTCTGGTGAAGACGATATCGCTTTTAGTACCGTATCGAACTACGCGGCCAATATCGAAAAAGCCGAAGCGCTACCACGCGAGAGCAGCCGTGCTGAGGCCACTGAAGAGTTGCGCTTAGTCGATACACCCAACACCAAAACCATTGAAGAGCTATGCACGACATTCTCGATTACTGTCGAAAAAACTATTAAAACGCTGATTGTACGCGGCGCTAAAGAAAATACTTTAGTGGCACTGATTGTGCGCGGTGACCATACCTTAAATGAAATCAAGGCAGCCAATCACCCACTGGTTGCTAGCCCTCTCGAATTTGCCGGTGACGCAGAAATATTTGATGCCTGCGGCGCTTACCCTGGCTCCTTAGGCCCGAAAGATTTGGCTATTGCTTGCATCATTGATCGCTCTGTTGCTTTGATGAGCGACTTTGCTGCCGGTGCCAACCAAGAAGACAAGCACTGGTTTGGCTTGAACTGGGAGCGCGACTTAGCCCTGCCTGAAGTCGCCGATCTACGCAATGTGTTGGCCGGCGACCCAAGCCCCGACGGTCAAGGTACTTTGGAAATTAAGCGTGGGATTGAAGTGGGTCATATTTTCCAACTGGGCACCAAGTACAGCGAATCAATGAACTGCACTGTGATGGGTGAAGACGGCAAGCCAGCCACCTTAACCATGGGCTGCTACGGTATTGGTGTGTCACGCGTTGTTGCTGCAGCGATCGAACAAAACTACGATGACAACGGTATTATTTGGCCTGCAGCTTTAGCACCTTTTGATGTAGCGATTGTGCCAATGAAGTACGACAAGCCGGAAGTACAGGAAGCAACCGACAAGCTCTACGCAGAGCTAACGGCAGCTGGCTTTGACGTTCTTTTAGATGACCGCGATAAGAAAACCAGCCCAGGAGTGAAGTTCGCAGACATGGAATTGATCGGCATCCCACAACGGATTGTTATCAGTGAGCGCAGCTTAAAAGAAGGTACTTTAGAATACAAAGGCCGTCGTGATTCTGAGAGCCAGCATATTGCCATTGAGCAAGCGCTTGAGGTAATCAGCAAGCAATTGCGCGCTTAAGCATCACAAGAGATGCCGCTTAGTCCGATACAACAGCAGGACTAAGCGGCTAGAGTGCACCAAATCTGCGTGCACAGTTAGCTACTAGCTTCTATCAGCAGCAAAACTATAAAAACTTGGCTAACAGGCTAAACAGGCAGCGCTAGCTAAGGCGCCTCAGTCACCCAAACCTTGAAAGCTTTGTCCATCCAGCAAGCGCCGAATATCGTCAACAGCATAGCCACGCTGTGCCAAAAATCGACTTTGTTTAGCTTTATCTTTTAAATCAATAATCTGACCAGAAAAGCGGCGCTGCCATAAATCTTCCATCTGCGCCTGCCAATCAATCACAGCCTCAGCCAAAGCACGCTCCACCAATTCTCGCGCTAACCCGCGCTGTGCGAGCTCTTCGCGTATACGCATAGGTCCACGCCCGGCATTGGCGCGACTACGAATATAGCTTTCTACATAGCGCTCTTCTGAGAGCAAGCCGTCATCAGCTAAGCGTTGCAACTCAACATCGATCATCTCTGCTTCGGCACCACGCTGGCGCAGCTTGCGTGCCAACTCAACATAGCCATGCTCACGTCGCGCCAATAAGTTCATCGCAGCTCGGCGAATAGAAACTGGGGTCTCTAACATCGTTGCCTCACAAAAAAACGGCATGAATGCGCTGCACCATGCCGTTTTATATACTTACATCCTTATGCTGCCTACTCTGCAGCGTCCTCAGCAACAGCAGTTACAGGCTGTTTGTTATTACTTGGCGTTGGCGCCAGCAGCTGATCACGAATCTGCTGCTCAATTGCTTGGCAGATCTCTGGATTTTCTTCTAAGTAACGGGCGGAATTGGCTTTACCCTGCCCCATGCGCTCACCTTTATGGCTGTACCACGCACCTGATTTTTCAATCAGGCCCTGCTGCACCCCCAAATCAATGATCTCACCATTACGGTAAATACCCTTGCCATACAGAATCTGGAACTCAGCCTGACGGAAGGGAGCAGCAACTTTATTCTTGACTACCTTAACTCGTGTTTCGTTGCCGGTGATTTCATCACCTTCTTTTACTGCACCAATACGACGAATATCTAAGCGCACTGATGAGTAAAATTTCAGTGCATTACCACCGGTGGTGGTTTCAGGGCTACCGAACATTACGCCAATTTTCATGCGAATCTGGTTAATAAAAATCACTAAGCAGTTGGCATTTTTAATGTTACCGGTGATTTTACGCAGCGCTTGACTCATTAAGCGCGCCTGCAAACCAACGTGGGTATCACCCATATCACCTTCAATTTCAGCTTTAGGCACCAAGGCAGCTACGGAGTCGATCACTATCACATCCATAGCATTGGAGCGCACTAACATATCGGCAATTTCCAACGCTTGCTCACCGGTATCCGGCTGAGAAACATATAAGTCATCAACATTGACGCCGAGTTTGCTTGCATACTCTGGATCTAACGCATGCTCAGCATCGATAAAGGCACAGGTGGCACCGACTTTTTGCGCTTCAGCAATCACTGACAGAGTCAGCGTGGTTTTACCGGATGATTCAGGACCATAAATCTCAACAATACGGCCCTTTGGCAAACCGCCTATGCCCAAAGCAATATCAAGGCCTAAAGAGCCGGTAGAGATTGCTGGGATAGCCACCCGCTCGTGATCACCCATGCGCATGACTGCACCTTTACCAAACTGACGTTCAATTTGACCAAGCGCAGCCGTTAACGCTTTTTTCTTATTCTCGTCCATCATAAATCCTCAAATAACAATTGGGCTGCGCCCTGAATACTGGATAGTTAACCAGCATTATCCACAGTCTTTATTGATTAGGCAAATGTTTCTTTAGCCATCGCTGCCAGTCATTTGCCGCACGCCCTTCCATTACGCAGATTAGACCAGCCAAAGCGGCCTGCACGGTTTGCTGACGAACGGCCTGTCGATCGCCGGCAAAGAGCCAGCAAGCAGATTGCACCTGCGTGCCTTGCGCCCAAGCCAACCACACCGTACCCACCGGCTTCTCTAGACTGCCGCCAGCGGGCCCAGCCACACCGCTGACCGCCACTGCGTACTGCGCGCCAGATAGCTGCTGAGCACCACGCGCCATACCTTCAACAACCGACTGACTGACCGCACCGTCACGCAGCAAATCAGCCTCGGCAATCTGCAGCACGCGCATTTTTTGACGATTAGAATAGGTCACAAAACCCACCTCAAACCAAGCCGAGCTGCCTGCTATTCGGGTGATTGCCTCAGCGATACCGCCGCCCGTGCAGGATTCAGCGGTACTAACAAAGGCATTGTGCTTGAGTAGTTGCTGACCTAGTTGTTCAGCCAGTTGTGTGATGATTTGCATATCGCCCTCAGCTATGAAGAATTGATAACCATGACATTGAGTAGCTTAGGCCATTAGAGGATCAGCAACAGCGACGCTAACCTAATCAGCCGACTCGTGCGGCCCATTAGCAATAGACAACGTCCACGCTAAAAACCAAGCGCGGTAACCTGTTGCGCAGTGGGCCAGAGCATGGCCAAGGTGCGCTCTGTTGCACAGGTATCACCACTGCCGTAAAAGCGCTCTAGCGGCTGCTGTGTATCAGCCAATAATCCACGCTTATCAAGCTCACTATGCAAACGTCGCGCCACCGCATCGCCAGTGTCAATTAACTGCACATGCTCTGGCACCATGCGCTGCAATAAAGGTTTGAGCAGCGGGTAATGCGTGCAACCTAAAATCAAGGTATCGCAACCGGCCTGCAACAACGGCGCGACATAGCTATTTAATAATGCCTGAGTGACTCCACTGTCGAGCTCGCCTGCTTCAACCAACTCAACCAGCCCCGGACAGGGCTGGGTTACCACCTCAACATCACTAGCAAAGCGCTCCAGCAGCGCGGCAAAACGTGCACTGCGTAAAGTGCCAGTGGTAGCTAACACACCAATCTTGCCCGACTGCGAAGCCAGCACTGCAGGCTTTACCGCAGGCTCCATACCGACAAACAGCACATCCGGCCAACGTTGGCGTAACTCGCCCACAGCCGCAGCAGTGGCAGTATTACAAGCGACCACAATGGCTTTGACCGGGTGCGCCAACAAAAACTCACTGATGGCAAGACTGCGCTGCACAATAAATTCAGGTGTTTGTTCACCATAGGGCACATGGGCGCTATCAGCGATATAAATCAAGGATTCGGCTGGCAATAGATTACGGATGGCCTGCAGTACTGAAATACCGCCTAAACCTGAATCAAACACACCAATGGCAGCCTGTTTATCCATGGCGTGCGCCACACACCACGCAGTGCGGATCACGACGCACTTTCAGCTCTCGAAAACGACTGCTCAGTGCATCCACCAGGAGCAACCGACCAATCAAGGGCTGACCAAACCCGGCAAGAATTTTCAGTGCTTCCAGTGCCTGTAAACTGCCGATTAAACCAACCAAGGGTCCCAACACACCAGCCTCACTACAGGTTAAGCCTTCTTCGGCACCATCACCGAACACACAGTGGTAGCACGGGCTCTGGGCATTGCTTGGGTCATAGACGCTGACCTGCCCTTCACCACGAATCGCAGCACCACTGACCAATACAGTGTTGCTAGCAAAGCAGGCGGCATTCAGTTGGCCGCGAATAGTGAAATTATCCGTGCAGTCCAAGACCAGATCAACCGATTGCAGCAGCGCCGGCAAATTTTCAGCATCCAACTTAGACTCAAGGGCATGCACCGCAATGTGCGGATTAAGCCCCTGCAAACGTGCCTGCGCCGACTGCACTTTTAAAGTGCCTAAGGCGGCGCTGTCATGCACAATCTGGCGCTGTAAGTTGGACAGATCAAGCGTATCAAAATCAGCCAGATACAATTCACCGACACCAGCAGCGGCCAAGTACAGCGCCACCGGCGAGCCCAGCCCACCTAAACCAACAATCAAAACCTTGCTGTTTTTTAAGCGCAACTGTCCAGCCACATCCACTTGCTTTAACAGGATCTGGCGACTGTAACGCAGTAATTCTTCATCATTTAACATGGACAATAACAACCTAGGGGTAGGATGGCAGACGGCCTAAAGTCACTCGTTCATGACCGCCCAAATCACGCTGGCTGCTAATCTCAACAAAGCCAGCTTGTTGCAGCAACGCACTTACAGCACCGGCCTGATCATAGCCATGCTCCAGCAATAACCAACCATCAGCAGTTAAATAGCTTGGCGCTTGGACAATAATCAACCGCAAATCATCCAAACCATCGGCACCTGAAACTAAAGCGCTGAGTGGCTCAAAGCGTAGATCGCCTTGCTCTAAATGTGGATCACTGTCGGCGATATAGGGCGGATTACTGAGAATAAGATCATAACGCTGACCAGCCAGCGCACTGAACCAATGGCTGTGCAAAAACTGCACATTACTGAGCTGCAACTGCTGCTGATTACTTTGCGCTAACGCTACTGCTGATTCAATCCGATCAACACCGGTTACGCTCCATTGCGGCCGCTCGCTGGCCAGCGCAAGCGCTAAGGCACCGGTGCCGGTGCCCAAATCTAAAACCTGCAATGGGCTGCTGGCGTGCGCCAACTGTAAAGCAGCCTCCACCAAGAGTTCGCTATCGGCACGGGGAATTAAGGTGTGTTCGGCCACTTGCAAATCTAGCGTCCAGAAACCCTGTCGTCCTAACAAATAGGCAATCGGCTCGCCACCTTGACGACGCGCAAGCAGTGCCATATAAGCCTCTGTTTGCGCCTCGCTGAGTGTTTTCTCTGGCCAGGTAAACAGATAACTGCGCGGCTTATCAAGCACATAGGCAAGCAGCAACTCAGCATCCAGTTGTGCAGTGGGCGAATCAATCTGTGTTGCATGGGCTAACAACTGATCAATGCGCATCATCAAACTTAATCGCCTAACGCAGCAAGCTGATCGGCCTGATACTCAAGCAGCAGCGGATCAATAATCTGCTCTAAACTGCCGCTAATCACATCCGCTAACGAATACAGAGTTAAGTTAATGCGATGGTCAGTCACTCGCCCCTGCGGGAAGTTATAGGTGCGAATGCGCTCCGAGCGATCACCACTGCCGACCAAGGATTTACGCGTATCTGACATTTCTTGTGCTGCAGCGCTGGTTTGCTGATCTTCCAAACGCGCCGCCAACCACCCCATGGCACGGGCACGGTTTTTATGCTGCGAGCGCTCTTCTTGACACTCAACCACAATACCGCTGGGCAAGTGGGTAATACGCACTGCAGAGTCAGTTTTATTCACGTGCTGACCACCAGCACCCGAGGCACGGTAGGTATCCACACGCAAATCAGCCGGATTGATTTCAATCGCATCTTGCTCATCAGGCTCCGGCAACACCACCACGGTGCAGGCAGACGTATGTACACGGCCTTGCGATTCTGTTTCAGGGACGCGTTGTACACGGTGTGCACCTGACTCAAACTTGAGGCGACCATAGACATTATCGCCCTCAACACGGGCAATCACTTCTTTAAAGCCGCCGTGTTCACCACCGTGCTCAGACAACACTTCAACGCGCCAGCCTTGACGTTCGGCATAACGCAAATACATACGAAATAAATCGCCAGAGAAAATTGCTGCTTCGTCGCCACCGGTGCCAGCACGCACTTCAAGGAATACGTTGCGGCTATCATTGGGGTCTTTGGGCAACATCAAGCGTTGCAACTCAGCTTCAATCGTCTCTAAAGCAGCACGGCACTCGGCCACTTCTTCAACCGCCATTTCACGCACATCAGGATCGCTGTCCTTGAGTAAAGCTTGCGCTTCCTCAAGGTCACTGCTGGTTTTGCGCCAGGTTTGAAAGGTCATCACCACAGGCTCAACCTCAGCATATTCTTTAGAATAGCTGCGGTATTTATTTTGATCAGTGATCACCTGTGCATCGCCTAGCAGCGCTGTGAGCTCCTCAAAGCGTTCTTGCAGACGGTCTAAACGATTGACTAACGACGCTTTCATTAATTCGTGTCACCTGTGGTTAAACCAAATAATTCCTGCGCAACCGCCAGCGCTTCACACCGACCATCAGCAGATAAACGTTTTAATTGCACACTGGGCGCATGCAGCAGCTTATTGGTTAAGCCGCGCGCAAGCGCTGCCAACGCATCTTCTGGTGAAGTGCCATTGGCTAAAGAGCGCTGGGCGCGCGCTAACTCTTCATCACGTAAGCGCTCGCCTTGTTGGCGATAGGCGCGCAGCACATCAACAGCCTCCAGCTCACGCAGACGCTGCATAAAGTCAGCTGTGCCCTGCACCACCAACTCTTCTGCTGCTTTGGCTGCACCTTGACGGCTCTTTAAGTTTTCCGTGACCACTTCATGCAGGTCATCCACGCTGTACAAATACACATCATCAAGCTCGCCCACTTGCGGCTCAATATCACGCGGCACAGCAATATCAACCATAAAGATCGGCTTATGCTTGCGCAGCTTTAATGCGCGCTCGACCGCACCTTTACCCAAAATCGGCAGTTGGCTGGCAGTGGAACTGATCACAATATCACTGTGCACCAGCGCATCAGGAATATCCGACAACACTATCGCCTGGCCATCAAACTCGTTAGCCAGCAGGGTGGCACGCTCTAAGGTGCGGTTGGCCACGACAATATTACGCACACCTTGCTCATGTAAGTGGCGCGCCACCAAGGTAATGGTTTCACCAGCACCGACCAATAAAGCTTGGCTTTGGCTCAGATCGGTAAAAATCTGTTTAGCTAAACTAACCGCAGCAAAGGCCACTGAGACTGGATTCTCACCAATAGCCGTATCAGTACGCACAGTTTTTGCGGTACTAAACGTGGCTTGGAACAAGCGCCCCAGTAATGGTCCCAAGGTTCCCGCTTCACGCGCCACTGCGTAGGCTGTTTTAATTTGCCCAAGAATTTGCGGCTCACCGAGCACTAAAGAATCTAAACCACAGGCCACCCGCATCATATGCTGAATGGCTTGATCATCCTGATGCACGTAGGCACAGGCGTGCAAATCTTCAGCTGGTACGCCATGGAACTGCGCCAACCAATCCAGTACCGCGCGCGGCTGCACAGTCTCCATCTCTAGATAGAGTTCGCTGCGGTTACAGGTCGACAAAATCGCAGCTTCTCGACTGCCCACGACTTGGCACAGCTGGCGTAACGCCTCAGCTAATTGCTCAGGGTTAAACGCCACGCGCTCGCGGACCGCCACAGATGCCGTCGTATGATTAATTCCAAGTGCTATAAAAGCCATGCATCGTCGCTAAAGGTATTTAAAGCGGGCAATTGTCCTACTTCAAAGCCTTCAGAACAACCTCCCCAAACAAAAGACAACACTAAGTGTAAGAAAAAGAATATATTTTAGACTATCACATGCAAAAACTGTCACTGTTTAAGCACCCAAGCAAAGCGTTGCCTTTAGACTGACGCGCGCGATTTATCTGCTTGTGTCATGATGCAACCATTCTAACTTGTCTTGTCCTGTACTTATGAATAAATATTTTAGCCTTATCTCAATCAGCTTCATATTATCCGGCTGTCAAATCTTGACATCGGACAATAGTGTATCAACTATTGCCGTTGAGACACCTATGCCAACACAATCAGCTCAAGCTGATTCCAGCGCCGACTTTAGCACTGAGACCTTAATCAGCCTGCTAACCGCAGAGATTGCGGGGCAACGCGATCGTTTCGACATCGCCTCAGACAATTACAGCTTGCAAGCGCAAGCCACCGGCGACCCCGGCGTGGCTGAGCGCGCGCTGCGCATCGCCGAGTATATGGGTGACGAACAACGCGCACTTAACAGTGCGCTGATTTGGGCCAATGCTGCACCGGACAATCTAGAAGCGCAGCGCTCGGCCGCCATTCAGCTGGCCCAAGCCAAACGCTACGATGAGGCCATGCAGCGCATGGAGACCGTACTGCTGGCAAACGGTGACACCCAATTCGACTTCCTGGCTTTATCTGCAGTGCGCTCAGATCAAAAAACACGCCAAGCTCTGCTACAAAGTTTTGACCGCCTGATTGCCAAACAACCACATAACCAGCAGCTGATTTTTAGCAAAGCTATTTTGCTCAACCAAGATGAACGCAGCGCAGAAGCCTTGCAGTTACTTGAAGCGCAACCTAAGAAATACGCAGTCGCCGCCACAACATTATTGCGCGCACGCTTACTCAACCAACTCAATCGCGGTGAAGAAGCCCTGCCCTTACTGCGCAGTGCTTTAAAAAAACAACCCAACGATAACCGCCTACGGATGGCCTACGCACGGCAGTTGATCGATCTTAACCAGCTGGAAGAGGCGCGCGCAGAGTTTATCGAACTGCTGCAGCAATCGCCCGATGACGATGATCTGCGCTTCTCTCTTGCACTGATCAATATGGATTTAGAGGCTTGGCTAGAGGCGCAAGTGTACCTTGAAGAGCTTATCGGGCGCGGCAGCTATACCGATGCAGCGCAGTATAATCTGGGCCGTGTTTTTCAAGAGCTAGACGATATAGAGCAAGCGTTATCGGCCTATAACGCAGTGCAGCCTGGCGATAACTACTTGGCCGCGCAGCAACGCAGCAGCAGTCTTTTATTGGCTAACGAGCGCCTCAGCGACAACACTACGCACTTTGAAATACAGCGCATGCTCAATCCTGAATTAGCTATCCAGCTGTATTTAATTGAAACAGAAAGCTTGGCTAGCAACGAGCATGTGGACACGGCGTGGCTGCGGATCAATCAAGCGTTAAAGCATTACCAAGATGATTCCAGCCTGCTTTATACGCGCGCTATGGTTGCTGATAAACGTAATGACCTCGCCCAGCTTGAAACTGACCTGCGCCTGATCATTCAGCGTGACCCCGATAATGCCATGGCACTTAATGCACTTGGTTACACCTTGGCTGACCGTACCGAGCGCTTGGAAGAAGCGCGCCAACTGATTGAGCAGGCACATCAGCTTGAACCCAATGACGCCGCCATTACCGACAGCTTAGGCTGGGTCTATTACCGCCTCGGTGATCTAGTCTCCGCTGAGCGTTTACTGCGCGAGGCCTATAGCGCCTACCCCGATGCAGAAGTCGCCGCACACTTAGGTGAAGTGTTGTGGCAAATGGGCAAGCACAAAGAAGCACGGCGCATTTGGAACCAAGCGCTTGAATCTCAGCCCAACAGCACTGTGCTGCTGGAAACCCTGCAGCGTCTGACCGAAAAGGATCTGTAACCCATGCGTTTTTTAAGTTTGGCCGCGCTCAGCATGCTGTTGGTTTTAAGTGGCTGCAGCCAGTTTTCGGCCAAGGAACAGCTGACTGGCAGCGGGCAAGCCAGCTCATGGCAAGCCCATAAACAGCAGATTACGCCAATCGATGCATGGCAAATTAACGGCAAGCTCGGTATTCGCAGCGAGCAAGAATCCGGCAGCGCCATTTTATTTTGGCTGCAACGCCAAGATTATTTTGACATCAGCCTTTCTGGCCCACTCGGCCAAGGCTCAACCCGCCTCACCGGACGTCAAGGCGCGGTGAGCTTAGAAATCGCCAACCGCGGCACTTTCACCGCTACCACGGCTGAAGCGCTAATGCAGCAGCAGCTGGGCTGGAGCCTGCCGGTCGAGCACTTGCTCTGGTGGGTGCGCGGCTTGCCCGCACCACAGAGTAAAAGTCGAGTCCAGCTCAATGACGACAGTCTGCTGGCCACGCTTGAGCAGGATCAGTGGCTGGTTGAATATTTAAGCTACCGTAACGAAAACGGCTTACAACTGCCCGAGCGTATCAAGCTCAGCGGCGCAGGTCTGAATATCACCCTTGTCATCAAGCAATGGCAAGCTCGGCAACTGGGTCAGTAAACCATGCCTCACACCTTTACAGATAACTCTCAACAGCACGCACAATTTAACCCAGCCCCATCCAGCACAGCACAACTGAGCCTGCCGGCCCCCGCCAAACTGAACTTGATGCTGCATATCGTCGGACGCCGAACCGACGGTTACCACTTACTGGAAACCCTCTTTCAGTTTTTAGACTATGCCGACACCCTGCATTTTTCTGCACGTGCAGATGGTCAGATTGTTCTACACACACATATTGCTGGCGTCGCCCACGACGATAACCTAATCGTCCGAGCTGCACGCTTGCTGCAAACCCAAAGCAACAGCAGCCAAGGTGCAGATATTTGGCTGGATAAAAAACTCCCGGTGGGCGGTGGTATCGGCGGCGGCAGTTCAAATGCTGCCACCACCCTTGTCGGCCTTAACCATCTGTGGCGTACACAACTGTCTTTAGCAAGACTTGCGCAAATGGGCTTAAGCTTGGGTGCTGATGTACCGGTGTTTGTCATGGGTCGCGCGGCATTCGCCCAAGGTGTAGGGGAAAAACTACAGCCTGTACAATTGCCCGAGCCATGGTATTTAGTGGCCGTGCCACCGGTATCCATCAGTACTGCTAAAATATTTTCAGAACCGAGCTTGACACGTGACACGCCCCTGACTAATATACGCACCGTTCTCAAGCAAGGCGGTCACAACGATTGCCAAGCGG
>CAYLOI010000048.1:0-14673 GCA_964385265.1 uncultured Thiopseudomonas sp. | reverse complement strand
CGCCGCTGACATGCAGCGGCGTTGTTGGGACTAACAAACTAACTTAATCAACCCACACTCGCGCATTACGGAACATACGCAACCATGCACCATCATCTTGCCACTCATCCGGGTGCCAAGAGTTTTGCACGGCACGGAATAAACGCTCAGGGTGCGGCATCATAATAGTCACTCGACCATCACGGTTGGTTAAGCCGGTAATACCCTTGGCCGAACCGTTCGGGTTGGCGGGGTAGCGCTCAGTAACTTTGCCGTAGTTATCCACATAGCGCAGGCTGACACAGCCTGACACATCAGAGTCCAGCAAGGCCTCAGCACTGCTGTATTCGGCACGTCCCTCGCCATGCGCAACGGCTACAGGCATGCGTGAACCGGCCATGCCCTGCAAGAATATCGAAGCAGACTCTTGCACTTCCACCATTGCCACCCGCGCATCAAACTGCTCGGACTGGTTACGGACAAAACGCGGCCAGAACTCAGAGCCGGGGATCAGCTCATTAAGATTAGACAGCATTTGACAACCATTGCACACGCCTAGGGTGAAGCTGTCATCCCGCTCAAAGAACTGCGCAAAGGCATCACGCGCACGGTTATGGAACAGAATGGATTTAGCCCAACCTTCACCAGCACCCAAGACGTCACCGTAAGAGAAACCACCGCACGCCACTAGACCTTTGAAGGTTTCTAGGTCAATACGCCCTTCCAGCACATCGCTCATATGCACATCAACTGCAGCAAAACCGGCACGATCAAAGGCAGCGGCCATTTCCACGTGACCATTGACGCCCTGCTCGCGCAGTACGGCAACGCGTGGGCGCAGGCCTTTTTTGATATAGGGCGCACTGATATCTAAATTGATATCGTAGGTCAGTTGTGCTGACAAACCTGGATTGTCTTGATCCAGTAGTGTCTCAAACTCTTGCTCAGCACATTCAGCGTTATCACGCAGACGCTGCACTTGATAGCTGGTTTCAGTCCACATGCGCTGCAATAAACGGCGCTCACCGTTAAATACGCTTTGACCGGCCAAGCTGACTTTCACTGCATCGCCGGCCAACGGACGACCAATCACACTGACGCACTCAGCTAAGCCTGCTTGCGCAAATGCAGCAACAACAGCATCAAGATCACTGTTCAAGACTTGAATCACAGCACCCAGCTCTTCATTGAGCAAGGCGGCATTAACTTGATCAGCAGCAATATTCAATCCATCAAGATTGATATCCAAACCACAATGACCGGCAAAAGCCATTTCCAGTACCGTGGTCAGCAAACCACCATCAGAGCGGTCGTGGTAAGCCAGCAAACGCTGCTGTGCATTGAGGCTTTGGATCGTGCTGAAGAAGGCTTTTAGATCTTCAGCGCTGTCGACATCAGGCGTTTGCTGACCGACTTGGCTGTACACCTGAGCGAAAATGGAAACGCCTAAACGGTTTTGCCCACGGCCTAGGTCAATCAACACCAGCGTGCTATCGCCTTTATCTAGACGCAACTGCGGGGTTAGCGTTTGACGGATATCCGGCACTGGAGCAAAACCGGTAATCACCAAAGATAATGGTGAAGTAACCGACTTATCAGCACCTTCGTCCTGCCAGCTGGTTTTCATCGACATGGAGTCTTTACCCACGGGGATAGTAATTCCCAACGCAGGACACAGCTCCATACCAACCGCTTGTACAGTATCGTACAAACGCGCGTCTTCACCTGGGTGACCGGTGGCAGCCATCCAGTTTGCTGATAAGCGAATATCAGAAATCTTGTTAATGCGTGCTGCCGCGAGGTTAGTCACCGCCTCACCCACGGCCATCCGGCCTGAGGCTGGTGCGTCCAACACGGCTAGCGGTGTGCGCTCACCCATGGCCATAGCTTCACCGACGTAAGCATCAAAACTGCTGGCGGTTACCGCGCAATCTGCCACTGGCACTTGCCATGGACCGACGAACTGATCGCGGGCCACTAAACCTGTGACACTGCGGTCGCCAATGGTGATTAAGAAGCTTTTACTGCCCACTGCAGGGTGGCGCAAAATACGTTCAACCGCATCTTTAAGGCTGTACTGCGCATCAGCAAAGCTATCGCTCAATTCTTCTTCGCGAGTGACACTGCGGTGCATGCGTGGTGGTTTACCAAGCAATACATCCAGCGGCATATCCACCGGCTTGTTATCAAAGTGACTGTCCGCCACGATCAAATGACGCTCTTCAGTGGCCTCACCGACCACTGCAAAGGGGCAACGTTCACGTTCACAAATAGCAGCAAAACGCTCAAGATTTTCTGGCTTAACTGCCATCACATAGCGCTCTTGCGACTCATTGCACCAAATTTCCAGCGGACTCATGCCCGGCTCGTCATTGGGAATATTGCGCAAGTTAAAAATGCCGCCACGCCCTGCGTCATTGACCAACTCAGGGAAAGCATTGGATAAACCGCCAGCACCCACATCATGGATAAAGCTAATCGGGTTCTCATCACCCAGCTGCCAGCAACGGTCGATTACTTCTTGGCAGCGACGCTCCATTTCTGGGTTTTCACGCTGCACTGATGCAAAGTCTAAATCAGCCGATGAAGCACCAGTGGCCATGGATGAGGCTGCACCACCGCCCAAACCAATCAACATGGCTGGGCCACCAAGCACAATCAGCTTGCTGCCAACCGCGATATCATCTTTTTGTACATGCTCAGCACGGATATTACCTAAACCACCTGCTAACATAATCGGCTTGTGGTAACCGCGTACTTCTTCACCGCGCGGGGTATCAATTGCTTGTTCAAAGGTGCGGAAGTAGCCGGTAATTGCTGGACGGCCGAACTCATTATTAAACGCCGCGCCACCCAGCGGGCCTTCAAGCATGATGTCCAGTGCATTGACAATGCGCTCTGGCTTGCCGTAAGGCACTTCCCACGGCTGAATGTAGCCTGGAATATTCAGGTTCGAAACAGTAAATCCAGTCAAACCTGCTTTAGGCTTAGAGCCACGACCAGTCGCACCTTCATCACGAATCTCACCACCAGAACCAGTAGAAGCGCCTGGGAAAGGAGCAATCGCGGTCGGGTGGTTGTGGGTTTCAACTTTCATCAAGATATGAATGGGTTCTTGATGCGCAGCATACTCGCCGCTGACAGGGTCGGGAAAGAAACGTCCTGCAGTAAAGCCTTCAATCACTGAAGCGTTATCTTTATAAGCTGACAACACGCCTTCACTGTTCATCGCAAAGGTGTTCTTGATCATCGCAAACAAGGACTTTTCTTGCGCCTGGCCATCAACATCCCAGCTGGCGTTAAAAATTTTATGCCGGCAATGCTCAGAGTTAGCCTGAGCAAACATCATCAATTCAATGTCATGCGGATTGCGACCTAACTTTTTAAAGCTGTTATCGAGGTATTCGATTTCATCTTCAGCCAGTGCCAAACCAAGCTCAATATTGGCTTTTTCTAGGCTCTCGATACCACCCTGCAAAACATCAATTACCGCTAACGGACGCGGCTGTGCATGACTGAATAACGCTGATGCCTCTTCCATTGTGCCCAACACCAACTGGGTCATGCGATCGTGCAACGCAGCAGCAATTAACTGCGCATCAGCATCACTGTAATCACCGGTGATGTAATAGGCCATGCCGCGCTCAATGCGCTGTACTTTTTCAAGTCCACAGTTTTTGGCAATATCCGTTGCTTTACTGGACCATGGTGAGATTGTGCCAAAACGCGGCACCACTAAAAACAGGCGTCCGCTAGGCTCTTGGCTAGGCACACTTGGGCCATACTTGAGCAAACGACTAAGGACTTGGCCTTCTTCACTGCTTAATGCAGCTGAAACCTCAATGAAATGAGCAAACTCAGCGTACAAACCGCTGACAGAGGGGACTTTTTGGCATAACTGTTCAAAAAGTTTCTCGTGGCGAAAAGCAGAAAGGGCAGGAGCGCCGCGCAAGATCAGCATCGTCGTGACAGCCTCAAAAGTTGTATGAAATGGGCGCATATTCTAGTGCTCATAGCAATAAATAACCATCCAAATCTATCATTTGCCCTTTTATCAGGTGCGTCAGGCACTATCTAGGATTAACCCAGCCAGCACTGCGCTGCTTTTCTTTGCTGCAGCAACCGGCATTTGCGTATAATGCGCGCATGCATTTTCCATCCTTTACTTCGCTTCGCTGCCTTCTCTTGTGTTGCGCAGCCAGTTTGCTCGTTATGCTCAATGGTTGTGGCAAGCCTCCCACAACTCTTGAACGCATTAAAGAGCAAGGCGTTTTGCATGTCATCACTCGCAACAGTCCTTCCACCTACTTTCAAGATCGCAATGGCGATACCGGCTTTGAATACGAACTGGTTAAGCGCTTTGCTAATCAGCTCGGCGTTGAGTTAAAAATCGAAACAGCTGACAACATTGAACAGCTATTTGCCCGCCTAGGTACTGCAGACGGACCTGTATTAGCCGCCGCAGCCTTAACCTCAAGCCCCGAGCGAGCAACCCACACACGCTTCTCCGATCCCTATTTAGAAGTATCTTCGCAAGTTATTTATAACACTAACAACCCGCGTCCCAAGCAGCCGGAGCATTTAGTTGGCAAAAGCTTGCTGGTGCTTAAAGGCAGTATTCACGCCAGCGACCTCAACACTCTAAAGGCAAAGCTGCCAGAGCTGAGTTATGACGTTTCAGATCAAGTTGAAAGTGTCGATTTACTGCGTATGGTTGACGAGCAACAGATAGACCTGACCTTGGTCAACTCCAATCAAGTGGCGATGAACCAAGTCTACTTTCCTAATATCCGTGTTGCGTTTACCTTGCAAGACAGCCATCAGCAACGCTGGGCTATTGCCGCCGGTGACGATGTCAGTTTGCTTAATGAAATCAATCGTTTTTTAGCTCAGGCTAAACAATCAGGCTTACTGCAAAACCTGACTGAACGTTATTATGGCCATGTTGACACGCTCGGCTATGTTGGTGCTTATGCCTTTGCTCGGCACTTGCAGCAACGCCTGCCCAACTATGAAGCGGCATTTCGCGATGCGGCTAAAAAACACAACATAGACTGGCGTTTGTTAGCGGCAATGGGCTATCAAGAATCACACTGGCTACCCACTGCCACGTCAAAAACAGGTGTACGTGGTTTGATGATGCTAACCCAACGCACGGCCAAAGCCATGGGCGTTAGCAATCGCCTTGACCCTCAACAAAGCATCCAAGGTGGCGCACGTTACATTTCTCAACTGATCGCACAGTTACCCGCTAGTATCTATGAGGCAGATCGCCTGTGGTTTGCCCTCGCCTCCTACAACGTTGGTATGGGTCACCTTGAAGACGCGCGCAAACTGACCGCCGCCGAAGGGCTCGATCCCAATAAATGGCTGGATGTAAAAACCATTTTGCCGCGTTTGGCGCAAAAACAGTGGTACAGCAAAACCCGCTATGGTTATGCACGCGGCGGTGAACCGGTGCATTTCGTCAATAATATTCGTCGCTACTACGATATTTTAACTTGGGTCACTCAGCCGCAAATTGAAGGCACCAGCATTGTCAGCGGCACGACTCACATTCCCGGCTTTACCCCCAACGACGGCGCATCAGAGGCAATCGATCCTGCGACTACAGCCCAGTAGTTTTTACCGCGCGACGTGCTTTAAAAAAAGCCTTTAGCAGCTGCGCAGACTCCTGCGCTAACACGCCAGCGCTAATCTCAACCCTATGGTTCAAGAACGCCTGGGAAAAAAAGCAGCCCTGGCTTGCCACTGCACCAGCCCGCGGCTCACTGGCGGCAAATACCACCCGAGCAATGCGCGCATGCACAATTAAACCTGCACACATATGACAGGGCTCTAAAGTGACATACAGGGTGGTGTCGGGCAGTCGATAGTTTTGCAGATACGCGGCAGCAGCACGAATGGCCTGCACCTCAGCATGTGCACTGGGGTCATTTAAACTGATTGGACGGTTAAAGCCGCGCCCGATAATCTCACCGTCTTGCACCAGCACAGCGCCTACCGGCACTTCACCTAATGCAGCACCCTGCTCTGCTAAACGCAGTGCTTCGCGCATAAACAACTCGTCCTGCGCGTCTGAACCTTCATGCGCTGACATGGCATCCTCCAGACATAAAAACGGCGAACCCCATCACTGAGACTCGCCGCTTTACAATTTAGCCGTTTGCGATTATTGCAATGGACTTATTCCCACTCAATGGTCGCTGGCGGTTTGCTTGAGACATCGTACACCACGCGAGAAATGCCTTCGATTTCATTGATGATCCGCCCTGAAACTGTTTCCAGTAACTCGTAAGGCAAATGCGCCCAACGTGCGGTCATAAAGTCGATGGTTTCTACCGCGCGCAGTGACACCACCCAGGCATAACGACGTGCATCACCGACCACTCCAACTGATTTAACCGGCAAGAATACGGTGAAGGCTTGACTGGTTTTATCGTACCAACCGGATTTACGTAGCTCTTCGATAAAAATGTGATCTGCTTGACGCAGCAAGTCTGCATACTCTTTGGTCACTTCACCTAGAATGCGCACACCAAGGCCTGG
Source organism: uncultured Thiopseudomonas sp. (assembly GCA_964385265.1). Taxonomy (GTDB): domain Bacteria; phylum Pseudomonadota; class Gammaproteobacteria; order Pseudomonadales; family Pseudomonadaceae; genus Denitrificimonas. Next base: position 8,145 of record CAYLOI010000048.1, on the reverse strand, counting down.
GCCTGGGAACGGATGACGATAAACCATATCGTGCGGCAGACCCAACTCCACACCGAGCTTGCGCACTTCGTCTTTAAATAATTCGCGCAGCGGCTCAACCAACTGGAACTTCATATCTTCCGGCAAGCCACCGACGTTGTGGTGTGATTTGATCACATGGGCTTTACCGCCCTTGATGGCTGCTGATTCAATCACATCAGGGTAAATTGTCCCTTGCGCAAGAAAATCAATGCCTTCTAACTTACTGGCTTCTTCATCAAAAACTTCGATAAAAGTACGGCCAATAATTTTGCGCTTGGCTTCTGGATCAGTGACACCTTTAAGCAAATCTAAATAACGCTGCTCAGCATCGACACGGATCACTTTAACGCCCATGTTATCGGCGAACATGCGCATGACTTGATCACCCTCATGCAAGCGTAGCAAGCCATGATCGACAAACACACAGGTCAACTGACTGCCAATGGCTTTATGCAACAACGCAGCAACCACCGAGGAGTCAACACCGCCAGACAAACCGAGCAAGACTTTACGCTCACCCACCTGTGCACGCACCGTAGCAATCGCATCATCAACAATATTGGCCGGCGTCCATAGCGCTGCACAGGCGCAGATATCCAACACAAAGCGGCTGAGAATCTCAGCACCTTGCTTGGTATGCGTGACTTCTGGATGGAATTGTACACCGTAGTATTGGCGCACCACATCAGCCATAGCGGCGATTGGGCAGCTGTCAGTGCTGGCAATCGTAGTAAAGCCATCAGGCAAAGCCGTGACTTTATCGCCATGGCTCATCCACACATCCAGCCCGCTTGGCGAGGCAGCAGTAGCAGCATCACGCAAACCGTCTAGCAAAGGATTGTCAGCCACCACATTGACCCGCGCAGCACCGAACTCGCGCACGTTAGAGCCTTGCACCTGACCACCTAGCTGCTGCGCCATAGTCTGCATGCCGTAGCACACGCCGAGCAAAGGAATACCCAGATCAAAGACCAACTGTGGCGCGCGCGGGCTGCTATTCACATGCACAGACTCAGGGCCACCCGACAAGATAATTCCGCGTGGATTAAACGCACGAATCACATCTTCACTGACATCAAAGGGGTGAATTTCGCAGAACACGCCAATGCCACGAATACGGCGTGCGATCAGCTGCGTGTATTGTGAGCCGAAATCTAAAACTAAGATGCGGTGAGCATGAATATCTTGAGCAGCCATGGGATAAATCTCAATAACGGTTTATAAACGTATGAAAGGACAAACCGCCTCAGTACGGCGGTTTGTCTAACGAATACGAGCTCAGCTTAGCTGACTCGATAGTTCGGAGCTTCTTTGGTGATCTGTACATCATGTACATGTGATTCTGCCATCCCAGCACCTGTAATGCGGACAAACTCAGGTTTAGTGCGCATTTCTTCAATAGTGGCACAACCGGTGTAGCCCATTGAAGCACGCAAGCCACCCATTAACTGGTGAACAATGGCTGCCATCGCACCTTTATAAGGTACGCGACCTTCAATGCCCTCTGGCACGAGCTTCTCTGTACCACCGCTGGTGTCTTGGAAGTAACGATCCGATGAACCCTGCGCTTGCGCCATGGCGCCGAGCGAGCCCATACCACGGTAGGACTTGTAGGAACGGCCTTGGAACAGTTCAATTTCACCCGGTGACTCTTCAGTACCGGCAAACATTGAACCCATCATCACCGCATCCGCACCCGCCACTATCGCTTTGGATAAGTCGCCAGAGAAGCGAATACCACCATCCGCAATCATAGGCACACCAGTGCCTTGCAGCGCCGCAGACACGTTAGCAATCGCAGAAATCTGCGGCACGCCAACACCGGCAACGATACGCGTGGTGCAAATCGAGCCTGGGCCAATACCGACTTTAACCGCATCAGCGCCGGCTTCAACCAGTGCTAACGCTGCTTCGCCAGTGGCGATGTTGCCGCCAATCACTTGCACTTCAGGGAAATTCTCTTTCACCCAGCGCACGCGATCTAAAACACCTTTAGAGTGGCCGTGTGCAGTATCCACCACAATCACATCAATACCTGCTGCAGCTAATGCAGTGATACGCTCTTCAGTGTCTGCACCGGTACCAACCGCAGCACCAACACGTAAACGGCCTTGTTGGTCTTTCGAGGCAAAGGGGTAGCTTTTAGCTTTTTCAATATCGCGAAAGGTGACCATGCCACGCAACTGGAATTTATCGTTGACCACTAGCATTTTTTCAATGCGGTGCTCATACAGTTTAGTTTTAATCTCTTCGAGACCTGTGCCTTCTTGCACAGTTACCAGTTGCTCTTTTGGCGTCATAATCGCTGCAACTGTATCGCCAGCATTGGGTGTATAACGCAGGTCACGACCGGTTACGATACCTACTAACTGTTGGTCTGAATCAAGCACGGGAAAGCCGGAGAAACCCAGTTCATCCGCACGCTTGAGCAGGTTAAAGATTTTCATGTCTGGGGTGACAGTGACAGGATCATGCACGATTGCGGTTTCGTGGCGCTTAACTTTGCGCACTTCGGTCGCTTGCTGTTCGACTGTCATGTTTTTATGAATAATACCGATGCCGCCTTCTTGCGCCATAGCAATGGCCAAGCGAGCTTCAGTTACGGTGTCCATTGCAGCGGACAACAGTGGGATATTGAGTTCAATACCACGAGTAAGACGGGTTTTTAAGCTGACATCTTTTGGTAACACTTCGGAGTAACCGGGGGTTAACAATACATCATCAAAGGTCAGAGCTTCTTGGCTGATACGCAGCATATTTGCACGCTCCCGAACGGGAAAAATGGAAGCGCGGTATTATACCGCGCAACGTTTGGCTTCTCAATGGCTAAACACGTAAACCTAATACAGCCACTCATCAGCAGTTCAATTACTCCATGTCTTTGCGTTTATACGGATAGACATCAATGACTTTACCCTCACGAATAGCATCTTGCAGACTTCGCCAATACGAGGCGGTAAATAAATCACCATGCATCTCTTTAAACAGCTTGCGCTGTTTTCTATCGGTAAACAAAAAGCGCGGGAATTCTTCTGGAAAGACATCATGCGGACCCACCGAATACCAAGGCTCGGCAGACATTTCATCTTCTGGAAAACGCGGTTCAGGAATATCGCGAAAATTAACTTCGGTTAAATAACTGATTTCATCGTAATCGTAAAACACCACACGACCATGGCGGGTGACGCCAAAGTTTTTCAGCAGCATATCACCAGGGAAAATATTAGCCGCAGCCAGTTGCTTGATCGCCAAGCCATACTCGTCTAAGGCATCAAGGACTTGCTGCTCATTGGCCGAGTCTAGGTAAATATTCAGCGGTATCATGCGCCGCTCAGTCCAGCAGTGTCGAATCAATACCTCATCGCCCTGCACTTCAACGGTGGACGGGGCAACATCTAACAGCTCGCGCAAGCACTCAGGGTCAAATTTAGCCACAGGAAAACGAAAATCAGCAAACTCTTGGGTATCCGCTAAGCGGCCAACTCGGTCGACATACTTCACCATGCGGTAGCGGTCAATCACTGTCTCGCGTGTCACGCTTTTTGACGGTGAAAAACGGTCTTTGATGATTTTAAATACAGTATTAAAGCCTGGCAGAGTAAACACACTCATCACCATGCCACGCACACCATCGGCCATGACGAACTTATCGTCAGTGGTCTGCAAGTGCTCAATCAACGCACGGTAAAACTCTGACTTACCTTGCTTGTAAAAACCTATCGAAGTGTACAGCTCGGAAATATGCTTGCGCGGCAAGATTCGGCGCAAGAAGCTAATAAACTCTGCAGGATAGGCGACACGCACCATAAAGTAGGAGCGGGTAAAGGAGAAGATAATTGATACTTCGGCTTCATCAATAATCACTGCATCCATGCGGATGCCCTGGCCTTCACGATTAAGCACAGGTATCACTAACGGCCACTGCTCATCCTGCGTAAACACGCGACCGACCAAATACGCACCTTTATTACGGTATAAACGCGAACTGTACAGCTCAATACATAATTCTGGGTCTTTGCACACCCAGTCCGGCAAATTGGCACGCAACTGCTCTTCAAGGCGCGCCAAGTCAGCCTCTTGATCAACATAGGGCACAGAAAATCGATAGTCTTCGCTGATTTGTCGCAAAGTGGCAGCTAAATCACCGTGCGGACGATAGGTGCGAATCTGCATTGGCGCATCGTGCTCACGCAATGCAGGCCGAGTACTGTGGACAAACATGCACTCATCAGTGATCAAATCATGGCTAAATAAGCTGTTGAAAATCGAGTTAAACCAGGTTTCTGACAGTTCATCATCTAGACGTAAATCAATTTGGCCAATATAGGACTGCTTGATTTGCGGCCAACACTCAATATTGAGCAACACCTCTGCACCGTACGCAGCTAAAAGCTCATCACGGGCTAAATTAGCGCGTATTTTATACAACTGAATACGCGCTGCAGATGCATCTTGAATCTCTTGCCACTGAGCTTTTTCAAAGCGCTCACGACCTAGATTAGTGATCTGACGAAACTGCTCACGATAGTCATCAAAACTATCTAAAATCTGTCGCGCGATGGCAACAGACGGGCAATCAATAGCCATTGAAAATACTCCATCAATTGATCTACAGCCTACCTGCAAACGGCCATCCGCATCCAGGTTATCAACATAACATCGATATTACTGAGCCAATTCCTGCTCGGTAAATAAATCATCGAACAGCATACTGGATAAATAACGCTCACCCGAGTCAGGCAGAACTACCACGATGGTTTTGCCTTGCATATTCGGATGCTCCGCCAAGCGCACCGCTGCAGCCATCGCAGCGCCACAAGAGATTCCACACAAAATACCTTCTTCACGCATTAAGCGTAGCGCCATCTGCTTGGATTCTTCATCAGTCACCAACTCAACTTGGTCAAGCATGCTCATATCAAGGTTTTTGGGGATAAAACCTGCACCCAGCCCTTGGATTTTATGTGGCGCTGGGCTGAGCGCTTGCCCAGCCAACAACTGGGTAATGACCGGTGAGCCTGCCGGCTCAACACCGACCGATAAGATTGGCTTGCCACAGGTATTTTTAATATAGCGTGAGACTCCAGTTAGAGTGCCACCAGTCCCGATACCGCTAACTAACACATCAATAGCACCATCGGTATCGCGCCAGATTTCTGGACCTGTAGTTTTCTCGTGTGCATCTGGGTTGGCTGGGTTATCAAATTGTTGCAGCACCAGATATTTAGTCGGATCACTTGCAGCAATTTCATGGGCTTTTTCAATCGCGCCCTTCATGCCTTTAGCCGGTTCAGTCAGCACCAACTCGGCACCCAAAGCTTTAAGAACTTTACGGCGCTCCAAGCTCATGGACGACGGCATGGTTAAGATCAGCTTGTAACCGCGTGCTGCTGCGACAAAGGCTAAACCAATACCTGTGTTACCTGAAGTGGGCTCAACCATGGTCACTCCGGGCTTGAGCGCTCCAGAGGCTTCAGCGGCTTGTACCATACCAACACCGATGCGGCACTTAACTGAGCCCGCAGGGTTGCGTGACTCGATTTTTGCCAGAATGGTGACGCCTTTTGGGCCCAAACGGTTGATTTGCACTAAAGGTGTATTACCTACACTCTGCGCATTGTCGACATAAATACGGCTCATTGAAGAATCCTCAGCTAATCATGGTTTTATTATTGTGAGCCTAAAGCCCAGCGCGCTTAGCGTCCAGTCTGATTTAAAGCAAATATCGCACACATAATGACTGAAAAAGCCTTTTCGTTCACAAACATAAGATGAGCAAGGTATAGTAAGCCCCATTTAGCGCCATTTACACTCGGTGCATAAAACAATAACACGCTGGTTTTGCTGAGGTTTTATATGAAATTTTCCGGTACTCAATCCTACGTTGCCACTGATGATCTAAAACTGGCGGTTAATGCTGCCATCACCCTAGAGCGTCCTTTATTGGTTAAAGGCGAGCCGGGCACCGGTAAAACTATGCTGGCCGAGCAATTGGCCCAATCCTTTGGTGCACGCCTGATTACCTGGCACATTAAATCCACCACCAAAGCGCACCAAGGCCTGTATGAGTACGATGCGGTCAGCCGCTTGCGTGACTCACAACTCAATGCCGACAAAGTTCATGATGTGCGCAACTACATCAACAAAGGTAAATTATGGGAAGCCTTTGAGTCCGATGAGCGTGTAATTCTACTGATTGATGAAATCGACAAAGCCGATATCGAGTTTCCCAACGATCTGTTACAAGAAATCGACAAAATGGAGTTCTACGTTTACGAGACCGATGAAACTATTAAGGCCAAACACCGCCCGATTATCATCATCACCTCCAATAACGAAAAAGAACTGCCGGATGCTTTCTTACGTCGCTGCTTCTTCCATTACATTGCCTTCCCAGACCGCAACACCCTGCAGAAAATTGTTGACGTGCACTACCCCAACATCAGTCAATCGTTGGTGAGCGAAGCGCTGGATGTATTTTTCGATGTGCGTAAAGTCCCCGGCTTAAAGAAAAAGCCTTCCACCAGTGAGCTGGTTGATTGGCTAAAACTGTTGATGGCCGACAATATCAGCGAAGCTGCTTTGCGTGAACGCGATGTAACCAAAGCTATTCCGCCGCTGGCTGGTGCGTTAGTGAAAAACGAGCAAGATGTCATGCTACTTGAGCGCTTAGCCTTTATGAGCCGCCGCACCAACCGCTAACACCATGTGCTGCACGGGATCGTCTTGAAACTGTATCAAGCATCCCGCTGCACCTTTTACCTAAGAGGTTTGTAGCCATGCTGCTGAACTTATTTAATGAAATGCGCGCTGCCAAGGTGCCGGTTTCCGTGCGCGAATTGCTGGACTTAATCAATGCGCTCAAACACAACGTGGTGTTTGCTGACATGGATGAGTTTTACTATGTAGCGCGGGCGATTCTGGTTAAAGATGAGCGTCATTACGATAAGTTTGACCGTGCCTTTGCTGCGTACTTTAAAGGCATTGAAAACCTTGATCAGCATATTGAGGCGCTGATTCCTGACGAATGGCTACGCCGTGAATTTGAGCGCTCATTAAGTGATGAAGAGCGTGCGCAAATCGAATCGCTCGGTGGTCTTGATAAGCTGATTGAAGCCTTTAAACAACGTCTCGAAGAGCAAAAGGGTAAGCACCAGGGTGGTAATAAGTGGATTGGCACTGGCGGTACCAGCCCCTTTGGTTCTGGCGGCTACAATCCTGAAGGTTTTCGTTTAGGTGAAGACGGTAAGCGCCAAGGTAAAGCGGTTAAAGTCTGGGATCAGCGCGAGTACAAGAATCTCGATGATCAAGTCGAACTGGGTACGCGCAATATCAAGGTAGCACTGCGTCGTCTGCGCAAATTTGCTCGCCAAGGCGCTGAGGATGAGTTTGATCTCAGTGGCACCATTGATCACACCGCACGCGATGGTGGCTTGCTCAATATTCAGATGCGCCCCGAGCGGCGTAACACGGTAAAGCTGCTGATTTTGTTTGATATTGGCGGCTCGATGGATGCTCACGTCAAAGTCTGTGAGGAATTGTTTTCTGCCTGTAAAACTGAGTTTAAGCATATGGAGTATTATTATTTCCATAACTTTATTTATGAGTCGGTTTGGAAAAACAATTTACGCCGTAGCAGTGAGCGTACCTCTACCCAAGACGTGCTGCACAAATACGGTGCGGACTATAAAGTTATTTTTGTCAGCGATGCCGCGATGGCACCCTACGAGGTAACCCAAGCTGGCGGCAGCGTTGAGCACTGGAATGAAGAGCCGGGCTATGTGTGGATGCAGCGTTTTAAGCAAAAGTTTAAAAAAATCATCTGGATCAATCCTTACCCCAAACACACCTGGGATTACACCGCATCCACCAGCATTATTCGCGAACTGATCGATGATCAAATGTACCCCTTGACCGTGGAAGGCCTCGAGCAAGGCATGCGTTATTTGGCTAAGTAATTTTCTGAATTATAGAGATTACTTTGAGTCTGATGCATTGTTCTGAGCAGCTAGAGTGGCATTTAAGCCGTGCTAACTGTGAGTTTTTGCGTAAGGCGTACTGCGCTATTGCTGTTTTTCCGTCGATGAACCCATCCTGGGTTCAACTCCGGCGCTACGCCATCCA
>CAYLOI010000047.1:0-14741 GCA_964385265.1 uncultured Thiopseudomonas sp. | reverse complement strand
GGCATACGCAGATAATGCTTGATGCTTTTTATTTTAGGTTTACGGGCAGTTGCAGCATATACGTACTTCGGAAGTAGTGTATTGAGGGAAGAGCGGCACTGGCACGGTACGGTATACGTAGATAATGCTTGGTGCTTTTGATTGAAAATTAATAGAAACTGAAACAGGCGCAATATAGTACTTAATGCTTTCGATTACCGCCTAAACTGGTCGCAGGCCTCAGCCTGCAACCAATAAACAAGTCCTAGGCATTACCCGCCAGCTTAATTTGCGCATCGCGAGTAAAGTCCAACATACGCTGCAAAGGACGCACCGCTTTAGGAATAATGGCTGGATCAACCGTGATTTCATTGTCACCATTTTGCAAACTCAGTAACAACGCCTCCAACGTATTCATCGCCATCCACGGACAGTTGGCACAGCTGCGGCATGCCGCACCCTCACCTGCAGTCGGCGCCTCAATAAAACTCTTATTAGGACTCAACTGCTGCATTTTATAGAAAATACCGCGATCGGTTGCCACAATAAATTGCTCATTAGGCAAATCTTGACTCGCTTTAATCAGTTGCGTCGTTGACCCAATCACATCAGCCAACTCAAGCACCGCAGTTGGCGACTCAGGGTGCGCCAATACTGCCGCCTCTGGATACAAGGACTTCATAGCCGCTAACTGGGTCGCTTTAAACTCTTCATGAACAATACAAGAGCCTTCCCAAAGCAGCATATCTGCTCCGGTTTCACGTTGAATATAACGGCCTAAATGCTCATCCGGTGCCCACAGAATTTTCTCGCCGTTATCCATCAGACTTTCAACAATTTCTAAAGCACAGCTGGATGTCACCACCCAGTCTGCTCGTGCTTTAACCGCCGCCGAAGTATTGGCATACACCACTACAGTACGCTCAGGATGCTCATCACAGAAAGCCGAAAACTCTTTTACCGGGCAACCCAAATCTAAAGAACAGGTTGCCTCTAAAGTTGGCATTAAAATACGTTTTTCAGGATTAAGAATTTTTGCGGTTTCACCCATAAAGCGCACACCGGCAACCACTAAGGTTTGCGCACTGTGCTCACTACCAAAACGCGCCATTTCTAGCGAGTCAGCAACACAGCCGCCACTTTTCTCAGCCAGCTCCTGGATCACAGGATCGCAATAATAATGCGCAACTAACACTGCATTTTGAGCTTTCAGCTCAGCAATAATACGTTCAAAGTAATGTGCTTCTTGCTCAGGCGTCAGGACTTCAACCTGCTTCGCTGCCAAGTGTGCTTGAACTAAAATACGTTCAGAAATTTGCGTCATTGATGCCAGTCCTCACAGCGCACACAGGCGCAATGTTAACAAGTGTATTGCTTATTGATCTAATTGAGATGCAACGCAATACTGACAATAAAATGATGCGAAGAGAGAAGTTGGTGGGTCGTGTGGGATTCGAACCTACGACCAATTGGTTAAAAGCCAACTGCTCTACCACTGAGCTAACGACCCGGATGGGGTGCGCATAATACGTTTTTTTCAGCCCAGATCAAGCATAAATTTCATTTTTGTCAAATATATCGCATTGGATCATTAATACATGCGCTTACAAAGCCTTGCTTACGCAATTGACAACTTTCACAGATTCCATATGTCAGACCTGCCTATCAGCCTGATAGCAGTAAATACTGAACATATTACCTCTCCCTAACTGCAAAGCCGAATGATAGCAGCCTTACTCAAAATTTGCAGGCAAGCGTGCAGAGCAAACACGCGATGCTGCATATCGTTCATTGCGTTTAGGCTGGATAGCGCTTTAAGCGTTTAAGCGAAAATCATAAAAATCTAGATTTCAGTCTGCCGCGTATACACATGCGTGACTGTGCCAATGATGCTCTGCATGATGGGTGCGGCTGGCCGCAACAACAAAGCAACAGCACCTCTTCGCTTCGAAGTGAAGCACTGCTCAGTACGCTCAAGCATCTAGCAAGAACGTACTGTTCGAAACAGTGTGTTAGAGCTTTCTTAGATCTTGTTGCGCTAACTGTGCTGCTGAGCTGTTGGGATACTCTGCAACCACTTGTTGCATAATAACCCGCGCCTTATCAACATTGCCTAAACGGCGCTCAACATCAGCTAACTTGTATAAAGAATCTGGCACTTTATTGTGCTCAGGGTAGTTATGGCTGACCTGTGCAAAGGCCTTGCCTGCAGCCTGCAAGTCACCTTGGACCAAATGCACCTCACCCAACCAATACTGTGCATTACCCGCATATTGGCTATTTGGGTATCTGCGTAAAAAAGCACTAAAAGCTTGCTGTGCTTTTTCGAAATCACGCGCTTTAATTAAATCAAAAGAAGCATCATAAAAGAGCTTTTCCTTCTCAGGATCAGCTTCTGCTGTGCTGTCTTGCGCTACCGGTGGAGTAGCTGCAGCGGCAGAATCAGCAGTCGCAGTAGGCTGGCCTGCACTGGGTGCAGCGCCACTTGCATTAATGCGACTGTCTAATGTTTGGTAACGCTCAAGGTTTTCTTGGCGTAATTGACTCAGCTCATATTGTTGTTCTTCAAGCAAGCCACGCAATATGGCAATTTCTTGCTGCATTTGTTGCAGCTGCATAAACAACTGAGCTTGGGCTGAAGGCGGCGCCGAAGCACCGCCTGCAGTCACTGTGCCGTTCATACCCTGATCTGAGCCAGCATAGGTTTGATCATATGCTGAGCGATCAGTGACGGGGATAGCAGCACTGGCCAAAACTGGCAGGCTGAAGGCCAACGTTATCAGGGTAGAACGGATCATATGTATTACCTATTACTTGCGCAGTTCAACGCGACGGTTTTGTGACCATGCACTTTCGTCATGACCAATCACGCTTGGACGCTCTTCACCATAAGAAACTGGCTCAAGCTGTGCAGGTGAAACACCTTGCAGAACTAAGTAGCGCTGTACAGCTTTAGCACGACGCTCACCCAGAGCCATGTTGTACTCACGAGTACCACGCTCATCGGCATGACCTTCTAAGACTACGCGTGCACCATTATTTTGTAAGTCACGTGCGTGCACATCAAGCGCGCGCATGGCTTCAACTTTCAGGTCTGAGCTGTCAAATTCAAAGTAGAACGTAGTGATCGCACGCAATGCGGCTTCTTCACCCAAACGGCCATCCATGCTGCCATCGATAACACCGCTATCAGCACCGTAACCAGCATTCGGATCAATTGCGCCTTCACCGCTGGCATCACCACCTTTTGAGGAACAACCCACAGCCACTGCCAAGGCCAATGATAAAGCAGCAAGTTTACCGAATTTAAGCATTTGCATTTTTTAAAGCTCCAAAAAAACCACATAGGTTAAGTGTTTTATAAACAACCCATAATCAGTGTAAATAAGGGGACCATGAAGGCTCTCTGACTTCGCCTTGTATGCTAGGTAGTGGGAGCCGCACCCGCCCATTGATAGATGCAAGTATCAGGACACCCTTGCCCTGGTTTTGGGTCGCATAGATTACCATTGTTCCATTAGGTGCAACAGTAGGTGACTCATCTAAACTTGTCTCAGAGAGGATGCGCAAATTGCCACGTTGCAAGTCTTGCGCAGCCACCTTAAACACGGTGTATCCGTCTTGTCGATGAATCATCACCAGCGTTTTTTCATCCGCTGATAATTTTGGGTTGGCGTTGTAGTTTCCGATAAAGGTGACCCGCTCCGCCGCTCCACCATTGACGTTCATGCGGTAAATTTGTGGTTTACCGGAACGGTCTGAAGTGAAGTAAATACTCTGGCCATCTTTACCCCAAAAAGGCTCGGTATCAATCGCCGCATGATTAGTGACACGCCGCACTTGGCGTGAACCCATATCCATTACATAAATTTCCGGATTGCCATCGCGCGATAAAACAAAAGCTAAACGCTGACCATCTGGTGACCATGCCGGCGCACCATTTAAGCCTTCATAGTTAGTAATTTGCTCACGGTGACCCGTCTCAATGTTCTGTACAAAAATACGCGGACGCTTTTGCTCAAAGGATACATAAGCAATACGCTTGCCATCCGGCGCAAACGATGGCGACAGAATTGGCTCGCGCGATTGTAGCAAGGTAACTGCGCGTGCGCCGTCATAGTCTGCGCGCTGCAAAGTGTAACGCGTATTGCTGGCCGAGAATCGTTCAGCTGTGACATACAACAAGCGCGTCGAAAAGGCACCTTTCACCCCAGTCAGTTTTTCATAGGACTGATCAGCAATATGGTGAGCCAAGTCGCGCAACTGCTGCACTGAACCAGACACCGAGCCACTGAGCATGACTTGTTCAGTGCTGACATTGAGCACGGCATAATTGACCTGCAAGCGGCCAGCATCCGGTGTAATTTTACCCACCAAGACGTACTGCGCGCCAACCGCACTCCAGTCGCGGAAAATCACTTCGCTGGCTTGCGCGGGCTGGCTGATCATATTTTGTTGTGCAATGGGCTGAAAAGTGCCTGAATTACGCAAATCATTACCGATAATCTGCGCCATATCTTCAGGCAGTGCGCTCGCACCTTGCCAACCAAAGGGTACGACAGCAATCGGAATCGCTCGATCACTACCGCCGGATATTAATAAAGGATCAGCAGCCTGCACAGCGCTTACGCACAGCAGCACACTGAATAACAACCATCGTTTCAACATATTCACAGACTCAAATCCTCTGGTTTAAATACCGCCCTGCGGCTACGGTATAAAGCATTAAACGTTTTACTGTCTAATTGTTGCATTTCACGGATGCGACCAACATTACGTACTGCGGCAACTGCCGAAGCATCAAATGCGGGATCACCACTACTGCGTGTGACACTCGCATTGGTAATGGTTCCATCCGGTAACATCTCAATCAGTACCGTCACCGCCATGCCATTGCGCGCAGACGGCGGTCGCACCCACTGCTCGCTTACTAAACGAATAATCAAGTCATCCAAGTTACCCGCTACTTGTGAGCCTTGTGTATCAGCCACAGTTTGCTGATATTGCGTGTCCTCAGATAATAGCTCAGCTAAAGCACCGGCTTTTTTATCTTCGATAGCTTTACGTGCCTCCTCTTGCGCCTTACGTTGCTTGGCAGCTTCATCGGCAGCACGTTTTTTCTTCTCAGCTTCGGCTTTGTTTTTTGCATCATCAGCCGCTTTTTTCTTCGCAGCATCCGCTGCAGCCTTCTTCTTTGCTTCTTCAGCAGCTTTCTGCTTGGCTGCATCTGCAGCTTTTTTCTTAGCGTCTTCAGCGGCCTTTTTCTTAGCATCTTCGGCAGCTTTCAATTTTGCCAATTCAGCCTGCTTAAGTTTTTCAGCTGCTTTTTTGGCTTGATCTTCTTTAGTGGCTTGTGCCTTCTTTTGCGCCTCTGCAGCTTTTTGCTCAGCATCCTTACGCGCTTGCGCGCTACGGGCAGCAGCGTCTGCTTGTGCTTGCGCAGCTTTTTGTGCCAAAGCAGCTAAACGCTCTTGTTCAAGCTTCTTTTGCGCGAGTTGCTCCACTTCATAGGTTGGCGCAGAGGTTTTCGCAGCCTCACCAGCAATTTTCTGATTGGTTTGCGTGGTTGCCTGACTTTGTGATTGCAGTTGATACAGCGTGGCTTTAATCACTGGTCGGGCTGGTGGCAAATCAGGCGTGTGCGCAAAACTGACAAATAAGAAGGCAAACAGCATGGCGTGCAAGCCCACAGCCCACACCACCGGCCAAAAAATCTTTTCCGAAGGAGAACGGTCATGCGGTCGCATTAAGGTGCCTCAGTGATTAAGCCAACATCGCTGACGCCAGCCTGTTGCAGGCCACCCATAGCGGCCATCACGCTGCCGTAATCCACCGTTTTATCAGCACGGACATACACCTGCACTTTTTTACCTTGCGCCGCATTAGCGCCCAAAATAGCGCGCGCCGCATTGACCATCTGCGCTAATTCGACCGCTTTATCTTGTTCAGTATCAACATCCACTTCGGTACTGGTATTCCAGTAAAAGCTTTTATCAGCCTTGATCGAGATGGTCAGCACAATCGAGTTATTGTCTTGCGGCAACACTTCACTGCTGACCTGTGGCAAATCTACTTTTACACCTTGGTTAAGCATCGGCGCGGTGACCATAAAGATCACCAACAGCACCAGCATCACGTCGATATAGGGCACCACGTTCATTTCTGCAACGGGTTTGCGCCGATTACGAATTCTAGCTCTATGCATGGGGCACCTTAATCCTCTTTAGAGTGGACTTTACGATGCAAAATGGCTTGGAACTCATCAGCAAAGGTGTAGTAACGGGCAATTAGGTTTTCACCACGCGCAGCAAAACGGTTGTAAGCAATCACCGCCGGAATTGCCGCAAACAAACCAATTGCAGTGGCAATCAAGGCCTCGGCAATCCCTGGCGCAACAGTGGCCAATGTCGCTTGCTGAACCTGAGCCAAGCCGCGGAACGAGTTCATAATGCCCCACACCGTACCAAATAAGCCAATATAGGGACTGGTTGAGCCAACAGTGGCCAAAAATGGCAGACTTTGCTCAAGCCTTTCTTCTTCATGGGAAATCGCGACGCGCATTGAACGCGCCACTCCATCCATTACTGATTCTGGATTGGCATTTTGCTGCTGACTTAAACGGGAGAACTCTTTAAAACCGGCGCGAAAAACCTGTTCAACACCCGAGTCCAAATCTGGATTGCTGTTGACTTGACGATACAGCTTAGATAAATCCACACCCGACCAAAAACGATCTTCAAAGACATTTAAGCTATTGCGCGCCGCACGCAGCAGCTGGCTACGCTGAAAGATCATCACCCAAGAAGCGATTGAGGCACCCACTAAAATCAGCATAACAAACTGAACGACCAAGCTGGCGTTACTGATTAAGCTCCACATTGACATCTGATCAACAGCATTTGCTTGCACGCTTATTCTCCTGCAAAGTCTTGCACATCGGCATCAAATGCCGCATATAACAATTCGGGCATCGCCCGAGGTTTTAAGGTATCTGCACGCACACAAGCCACAGTGAAGCGCCCCTCACAGAGCAAACGATCATCACTGACTCGACGTACTTGCTGATAAAATTTCAAGCTGGCTCGTTTTAACACTTCCACCTGCACACTCACAGCCAACTCATCGTCTAAACGAGCTGGAGCGTGATAACGTGCTTGCGAGGAATGCACAACAAACAGTAGGTTTTCGTTGGCCATTTGCGCTTGAGAAAAGCCTAAATGACGCAAACGTTCAGTGCGTGCACGCTCCATGAATTTTAGGTAATTCACGTAATAGACGATGCCGCCTGCATCCGTATCCTCGTAGTAGGCACGACAAGGAAAAGTAAACTGGGGTGCTGTTGTTAATGCGCGCATACTTTAATACTACCTCGTGTCATTGCCAATAGAAATCGCAGGTATATTTCACTCTTGCTCGTTATATCGCTCTAATAACGTCGGATCGAGCAAACGCTCTGGCAGATTCAGACCAAAATGCAGATAAGCATGGCGCGTAACCACCCGTCCGCGTGGAGTACGCATGATAAAACCCTGCTGAATTAAATAAGGCTCTAACACATCCTCAATGGTATGCCGCTCTTCACTGATCGCCGCCGCTAAACTGTCGATACCGACGGGGCCACCATCAAATTTTTCAATCATGGCGAGCAATAAACGCCGGTCTTGATGATCAAAACCGTGCTCGTCAATGTCCAACAAATTCAGCGCTTGGTTGGCAATCATTTGCGTGATCTGACCGGTGCCACGCACTTGCGCGAAATCACGCACTCGGCGTAACAAGCGATTGGCAATGCGTGGCGTGCCGCGTGAGCGTCGGGCAATTTCATAGGCGCCCTCCTGCTCGATAGGCATATTTAAAATACCGCCTGAGCGCGTGACAATGGTGGTTAAATCGGTGTCATTGTAAAACTCTAAGCGCTGCACAATGCCAAAACGATCGCGCAATGGATTGGTTAGCATACCGGCGCGCGTGGTGGCGCCCACTAAGGTAAAAGCAGGCAAATCCAGTTTAATCGACCGTGCTGCTGGCCCTTCACCGATCATAATATCCAATTGAAAGTCTTCCATAGCTGGGTACAGAACTTCTTCCACAATCGGCGGCAGGCGATGGATTTCATCAATAAACAGCACATCGCCTTCTTCTAGATTGGTCAGCAACGCTGCTAAATCACCAGGCCGTTCCAGCACCGGACCGGAGGTGCTTTTCAGCGATACATTCATTTCTTGCGCAATAATATTGGCCAAGGTGGTTTTACCCAGACCAGGCGGGCCAAAAATCAAGGTGTGATCAAGCGCTTCGTGGCGGTTGCGCGCAGCCTCCATAAACAAAGCCATCTGCTCACGCACACTGGGCTGACCAATGTATTCGGCCAGACTCAGCGGGCGAATCGCTCGGTCAATATGCTCTTCACGCTCTCGGGGTGTCGCATCAATCAGGCGATCAGCTTCAATCATAAACTGCAGTTATCCAATATAATGTGGCGCAATTACGCCATGCCTTTCAGCGCGCGACGAATTAAGTCTTCACTGCTCAGCCCGTCTTCAGCGACAGCACTGACAGCACGACTGGCTTCAGCAGGTTTAAAGCCTAAACCAATCAATGCACTGACCGCATCTTTTTCTGCACTGTGCGCGTCTGTGACTGTAGAAAGCCCTGCCGGTTCCATTGCAGTTTGCCCAGCGAGCGGCGTGCTGTCCCAGTTTTTAAAGCGATCTTTTAGTTCAACCAGTAGTCGATCAGCCGTTTTCTTACCCACGCCCGGCACCTTCATCAAGCGACTGGTGTCTTCGGCGTGCACACACTGAACCAGCTCATCAACGCTCATCCCTGACATTAACGCCAGCGCCAGCTTAGGTCCCACGCCATTTAGGCGGATCAGCTCTCGAAATAAAGCCCGGTCGCGCTTAGCAAAAAAACCGTACAACAACTGCGCATCTTCACGTACCACCAAGTGCGTATGCAGCACCAATGGCTCACCGACCGCCGGCAATTGAAATAAAGTCGTCATCGGCACTTCCAATTCATAGCCGACGCCATTCACATCCAGCAGCACATAGGGCGGTTGTTTTTCTAATAATGTGCCACGCAGGTATCCAATCACAGCTATTCCTTATCAGTAAAAGGTGCGCGTTATACGCCACCAATAATAACTGGCATTATATACAGCTAACGCAATGTAATGCCAGAATCTGCCAGCGCTTGCTGCTATCCACTCGCAATAATGCAGACGAGGCATCAGGTACGGGGCTAACGACTGATAGGCAAACCAACACAGTTAACCTATTCTCTAAGACATCCGCAGCCAAGGAGTACCGCTATGTTGAAACCTCTAACCCTAGCCGTCACATTTTGTATGCTGAGTGTGACCAGCGCCCTGACTCTGGCAAACGAGCATGAGCAGATGATGCAGGGCATGCTACAAATGCAACGCTGTATCGCTGAAAATGTTGATGCCAGCTACTTAGACAGCCTGGCTAAAAGTGGCGAGGCCCTAGCCAATAAAATTGAGCACTTGTGCCAAGCAGGTCAGCGCCAGCAGGCTCAAGACATAGCCATGGATTACGCGATAAAAATGCAAAAAGATAGCAACTTTCAAGCGATGCAAAACTGTATGGCACAAATAGGCAGCGCACTGCCGGGCGTACCAGGATTGCAAGATGATTTTGATCTGGACGCACTCAATGCCAGCCATGTGTGCGATGAACTGTAATGGTTTTGCTGCACTATCGATGAGTCAGCAAAACCACGCTCAAGCACTTTAAAACCATGCACTGCCAGCGTTTAAGCGACGCCGCAGTGCGTGGTTGATTTAAAGTTGCAGCTTCGGGATTAAGCAAACAATGCGGTGACTGCATAATTCAGCGTACCACCAGCGATTATCAACCAAACAAACAAGATACTGGCCAACACTAAAGGTTTAAATCCAGCACGGCGAATGGCTTTGACATCAGTGGTTAAACCCAGTCCTGCCATCGCCATAGCTAACAGCGCAGTATCCACCTGAGCAATATGTACGATTGCCGTCTGCGGCAGCCACTGCAAAGAATTAAAGCCAGCCACCGCGACAAAGATAAAAGCAAACCAAGGCACGCTAACGCCAGTTAAAACCCCTTTTGCCTGACCTTGCTCTTGCTTAGCTGTTTTCGCACCGCTAGCACGCGCCAGATATACCGCCAGAGCAATCAAGAACGGCGCCAGCATCATCACTCGTACCATTTTCGCAATCACCGCAGTATCAGCTGCTGTTGGGCTAATGGCGGCACCCGCAGCCACGACTTGTGCCACTTCATGCACAGTAGAGCCAACAAATAAGCCATACGCAAAATCTGTGACATCCAGTAACTGCCAGTGCACATTTAAACTGTATAGCAGCGGATAGACAAAGATGGCGATAGTACCGAACACCACTACCGTCGCGACCGCCACAGTGACTTGCTCAGCCCGCGCCTTGAGTACCGGCTCAGCAGCCATAATCGCTGCAGCACCACAAATAGAGCTACCAATCCCAATCAACATGGCAGTGCCACGCTCCAGCTTAAACAGGCGAATACCCAGCAGCACCGCCAAACTAAAAGTACTGCTCAGCACCAATGCATCAATCAATACACCGGTTAAACCCACATAACTTATATCTTGGAAGGTTAAGCGAAAGCCATACAAAATGATGCCCAAGCGCAGCAGGTATTGCTTTGCATAGTTCACCCCAGGACTACAAGAGCGCGCCACTGTCGGAAAGACGCTATTACCCACAATAAAGCCCAGCACAATGGCTAAAGTTAACGCTGATAAGCCATGAGCCTGAAACCAAGTTACGCGATCTAATAGCATCGCGCCTGCAGACAACACAGCGCACAAGAGCAAACCAAGAATTAAATCGGCCCGTAACTGCAACCATTTAGGCAGGCCCGCATGTTTAAGATCAATCTGTTTAGTTAACGCTAACATTTTAAACGCTCTCACTATTGCAAAAGGTCTGCACCAGCACCCGATGGCAAATAGTCTATGGATCAGCGTTCAAACAATAAAACGAATTATATAGGTATAATCAAACGCTATAACAGGTTGATCAATTGCGTTTATCAGAGGCATCAACATGCAAATCACTTTGCGCCAATTGCATATTTTCACTGCCATTGCTTTATCCGGTAGCACCGCAGCGGCAGCGCAAGCTATTGCACTGTCACAATCTGCCACCAGCGCCGCATTAAAAGAGCTGGAGAGCATCCTGACCGTGGATCTGTTTGATCGTGTTGGTAAGCGCTTAGTACTCAACGACAATGGCCGTTTATTGCTACCGCAAGCACGACAAATGCTCGATGCTGCCAACACTATTGAGCAGCAATTCAATTCCAGCGATACAGCGGGCGCAGGTTTACACATCGGCGCCAGCACCACGATTGGTATTTATTTGCTACCCAAACTTCTGGCCAATCATGCTTTACAGAGCAAACAACACTGCCCACGAGTGATGATCGCTAACAGTGCGGCGACCGCCACCGCGGTAGCGCATTTTGAAGTGGATATGGGCATCATTGAAGGCCCCTGTCATGAACCTGACCTGCAGGTTGAGCCGTGGCTCGAAGACGAGTTGGTGATTGTCTGCGCCGCCAACCACCCTATTTTGCAAGGCCAGGCAAAACGTCAAGTGGCGCTGGCCGATTTACAAAATGCGCTGTGGTTATTACGTGAGCCGGGCTCCGGCACCCAAGAAGCGGTTGAGCAGGTGTTACTACCGCACCTGCATCAGTTGCGTCCTGCCGCCCAGTTCAGTAATTCAGAGGCAATTAAGCATGCCGCCGCTGCCGGCTTAGGTTTAGCCTGTTTATCTCGCACGATTGTCGCGCGTTTTTTAAGCCGTGGCGAGCTGGTAGAAATCAACACGCCACTGCCAAAACTCACCCGTCGTTTCTTTTTGATTTACCAGCGCAATAAAATTCTATCGCCGCAGCTCAACAGGTTTTTAAACCACTGCCGGCAGATGCAAAACACTCAACTGCCTGAGTAAAGCCCGCTTACCGTTGCGACCCTACATTCAACGTCGCAACGGTGTGACCTTAGAAAGTGTAGGTTGCAAAAACATTGGCGCTACGTTTCGCACCGTAAAGCTGCTCATCAATCGGGCGGTAGGTTTTGTTGGTTAAGTTATTGAGTTCAACCCCAAAGCTGCTGCTGTTTTCTGTACTCATACTCAAGCGCAGATTTAAGGTGGCGTAGCCATCCGCCTCATAGGATTCACTGTTTGGCTTGCTGACGTTTTTTGCTGATGTTGCGCCCTGCATAAACAGGTCAGCTTCACGCTCAAAGGCTTGCCAATGGCTGGTATGTTTCAAACCCACTCGGCCAAATACGCTGGGCGTGCCGCTGTCGTAGCTGCTGTAGCTGTAACTCTTGCCGTATCTATCGAGCTTAGTGGTAGTGATCTGGCGGCGCATTAAAGTGGCTGTGGTATAGGGGGTGAAGTTACTGTCTTGAAAGCTTTTCTCTACTGCTAACTCAATACCGTAGCTTTTGGCTTTATCAGCGTTGCGATAATACAGATCTTTTTCACCAACGAATGATATCGCATCGATATAGTCTTTTGAGCGGCTATAAAATAGCGTGGCATCCAAGAGTAATTCGCTGGTGTCGTAGCGAGCCCCCAACTCAAAGGTAGTCGACTTCTCAGGCTTCAAGTCAGCATAGCCAATTTTTGTACCACCACCTCCTGAAGTCGTTAAAAACATCTGAGTCAGCGTGGGGTATACATAACCTTGCGAGAGGTTGGTGCGCAGTACTAAATCGTCATTGGCCTGCCACACTAAACTCATGGCGCCTACAGTATGGTTATCGGAGTTATCGCTACGCGGCTGGGCAATGTTTTTTATAAATGACTTATCATGCTTGGCTTTTACATAATAATGGCGGGCACCAAAGCTGGCTGTTAGGTCTTCAGCCAAGGGGACTGTGTGCTGGGCAAAAATCGAGACGGTATCAATACTGGCATCATCATATGAATATTCTGCTGGAGAACTTAAAGGCGGCAAAGGTGTTAATGTTACCAGTCTGACTTTACTCGCTTTAAGGCGGTCTTGTTCATACTCAAAACCAACGACTGTGCTGTGCCCATCAATCAGCGATAACTCAGCTTGGGTGTTTAGACCGTAAGTAATTTGCTCGTCATCCGACAACGAATTAATATTGCGAGTTATTTTAGGTGTCCGAACAGTCACATCGTTATCAAAAATACGATCAACCGTTTGCCGATACACATCAATTTTGAGTTTTTCTAAAGTTTCCGTCAGCTGATCACCCTGATAAAACAAGCCCACTTTATTCAACTCACGCTTGGGTAAATCAGTTGCAAAACCATCCTGCTTCCAATACATCTTCGCAGCCACATCATAGCGCTGAACTTTTGCCGCCAAGTAATGCGGCCCAGCTTGATAGCCTAAATGTGCTGAGATATTGCTATCGTCAATGGATGACGGCTTTAAGCGCCCTTTAGGTGTGGCGCGGTCATTCAACTCAGAACGTGATACGCCTAAGCGGTAATCAAAACCTGCCTGACTGCCAGACAACGCGGTAGAAGCACGATAGCCTTTAGTCGCTGAGAAATAACCGGCTTGGGTGCTGATCTCTAAAGGCTTATCCGCGCCTTTTTTAGTAACGATGTTCACCACCCCACCAATCGCGCGACCACCGGAAACCACAGAGGAGGAGCCGCGCAGCACTTCAATGCGTTCAATCGAAGTCGGATCAATCAGCAATGGCTGCCCGTACTCGGTGTGATCAGTGAGTTTCTGACCATCGATAAAAATAGCCACGCGGCGTGAATTCTCACCGCGAATAGAAATGCGCTCAACGCCATCCTCAATAATCTGCACGCCCGGCACATTACGCAGATAACTGGCCACCGACTGCCCTGCACTTTTATCAAGCGTTTCGCGATCAATCACAGTGACCGACGCCGGATTCTTAAATACTTCTGTTTCCTGCGCTTGTCCGAGTACCGTGACTTGCTCGAATTGATAAGGCTTACTCTGTGCCGCACCTGCCGTAACCAGTAAGGCATTACCTAAGATCAGGCTAACCCAGAGTTTTGATGACTGAAAATGCATATATTCCCCACGCGAAAAAGAAAAAAAACACAAAATGATCCTCGCCTGCGAGTGAATATCATTACATGAAGTTTATGACGGGCATGATACGCATACAGCCTGCAAAGTTCCAAACAGCATAAAACTTAACGCCGAGTTTTATTGATATATGCCATGCCTAATTATGTATGCGGAATCAAAAGCATCGGGATTATCTACGTATGCCGAACTCTAGTGGATTTGGAATCAAAAGCATCAGGATTATCTGCGTATAGCGCACTCCAGTGGACTTAAAATCAAAAGCATCGGGATTATCTGCGTATGCCGCACCGTGCAAGTGCCGCTCTTCCCTCAATGAGTCCATCCCGGACTCAATTCGGGCGCTACGCCATCCATGGCGCGCTTGCCACGTCACCCGCAAGGTGCTCGTTGAGCATTAGCAGGGTTTGCCAGCCTTCTAAAAACATAAAGCTATAAAGCCAAAGCCAAACTCTAGAACTCTAGAACTCTAGAACTCAAAATCCGAACCCCAAACACAAAACATAGATACAAAACTCTCAAAAAAAAATGAGCCCTATGCAAATAGTCCTAACAGCGCCTTGGATCAACGAGTGCTTCGGAGTTGGTGTGACAAGCGAAGCCATGGATGGCGCAGCGCCGGAGTTGAACCCTGGATGGGTTCATCGA
>CAYLOI010000046.1:0-14978 GCA_964385265.1 uncultured Thiopseudomonas sp. | reverse complement strand
GTTGAACCCTGGATGGGTTCATCGACGGACAAACACCAATTCCGAAGCACGGCATACATCACACTCTCCACTCTTCTGCTAACACCAATAAAACCTTCAGAATCAGACGAGCCCTATATCAATTATGCTAACAGCGCCGCTGGTCAATGAGTGCTTCGGGGTTGGTGTGACAAGCGAGCCAAGGATGGCGAGCGCCGGAGTTGAACCCAGGATGGGTTCATCGACGGACAAACACCAATTCCGAAGCACGGCATGCATCGTACTATTCATAAGAAAAATGCTTTAAGAGTTACGCGCACCTTGCAGCTTAAAACTTATAGCCTAGAAACAACAAAGCAGCCCGTAGGCTGCCTTGTTTTGAAACATTGGACGAATTAACGTGCCAATTTTTCTTTAATACGCGCTGCTTTACCAGACAGAGCACGCAAGTAGTACAGTTTCGCCTTACGCACATCACCACGACGCTTAACAGTAATGCTGTCAATCAGTGGGCTGTAAGTTTGGAACGTACGCTCAACGCCTACGCCGCTAGAAATTTTACGAACAGTGAACGCACTGTTAATACCACGGTTACGCTTAGCAATGACAACACCCTCGTAGGCCTGTAAACGCTGGCGATCACCTTCACGTACTTTTACTTGAATAACTACAGTATCACCGGCGGCAAATACTGGAATTTCTTTAGACATTTGTTCAGCTTCAAGCTGAAGAATAATTTTGTTCGTCATTCTATGCTCCTGAAGGCAAATCCTTATGATTTACCATCGATACGTTAATTAACTATCGTTCTGTTGGGCAAAATATTCGTCCAACAGCATTTTCTCTTCTCCAGAAAGCGAGCGGCTATCCAGAAGATCAGCGCGACGCTCTGCAGTACGCCCTAAGGCTTGTTGCAATCGCCAGCGCCGGATATGTTCATGGTTACCACTCAGTAGCACCTCAGGAACATCTTTGCCTGCATACCTAACCGGTCGCGTGTAATGCGGGCAGTCGAGAAGACCATCACTAAATGAATCTTCTTGCGCGGAATCTGCATGGTTTAATGCCCCAGGCAGCAACCGCGTTACAGCATCAATCAGCACCATTGCCGGCAGTTCACCACCAGACAACACATAGTCACCAATTGACCACTCTTCATCGACGTAGGTTTCAATAAAACGCTCGTCAATGCCTTCATAGCGACCTGCAATCAGAATTAAATTATCCTGGGTTGCTAACTCGCTGACCGCGGCTTGATTGAGCTGACGGCCTTGCGGCGACAGGTAAATAACCTTTGCCGGCCCTCCTATGGATTGCTTAGCCGCAGCTAATGCATCCTCAAGAGGCTTGATCTTCATCACCATGCCTGGACCACCGCCAAAAGGTCGGTCATCCACTGTTTGGTGTCGATCTTCAGTAAAGCTACGGGGGTTCCAGCAATTAAGCTCTAACAACCCTTGCGTTACTGCACGACTGGTAATGCCATACTCGGTAATCGCAGCAAACATCTCAGGAAAGAGGCTAATAACGTCAACGCGCAAAGCATTTACTCATTAAAAATCCGCATCCCATTCGACATGCATCTCGCCTGCTGTCAAATCCACCGACTGTACACAATGCTGCGTATACGGCAGCAAACGCTCTTGATCATCGATGCTGTCAGCACAAGGCTTAACAACCAATACATCATTCGCGCCAGTCTCAAGTAAATGGTCAACAATCCCAAACAACTGCTGGTCTTGATTGATCACCTTTAAACCTTGTAGTTGATGCCAGTACAACTCATCTTCGGCTAACTCAGGCAATTCACTGCGCAACACACAAATTTCATAGCCGGTCAATGTTCGTGCAATTTCACGATCGTCTAAGCCTTCAATTTTTGCTGCAAGCGCTTTACCCTGTAAACGTCCGCTGGCCAACTTTACTTGCTTAATCTCATTGTCACGGCGCAATTGCCAGACCGGATAGTCAAGTATATTTTCCATTGGCTCAGTAAAAGAATGTACCTTTACCTCACCACGCACACCATGTACCGCACCGACTTTGCCGAGAACGACCAAGTCATCTGCTGCTGGGGGCGTTTTACTCATAGCCAATTAAGCAGTAGCTTCAACAGTGGCAGCTTTTTTCAACAATTGCGCAACGCGCTCTGAAGGCTGTGCACCTTGGCTTATCCAGTAGTTAGCGCGCTCTTGGTCTACAGACAAACGTACTTCACCACCAGTTGCAACTGGGTTGAAGAAACCAATGCGCTCTACGAAACGACCATCACGAGCTTTACGGCTGTCAGCCACTGTCAGATGGTAGAAAGGGCGCTTTTTAGAGCCACCACGAGCTAAACGAATAGTTACCATTAAAGTTTTTTCCTTTAAGATTATTACAAACAATACGAACCAAAGACATGCATGGCCCGAAAGGCCGCATATTCTAAGGTTTATCTGCCCCGTTGCATAGGGCTATTTTGCACTACAAGTGCGTGTTTACATCTTGGGCATCCCGCCTGCCCCAGGCATCATTCCACCAAGGCCACGCATCATCTTGCTCATGCCGCCCTTGGTAGTGAATTTCTTCATCATTTTTTGCATCTGTTTATGCTGTTTAATCAGACGTCCAACGTCCTGCACTTGCGTACCAGAACCCATGGCAATCCGGCGGCGACGCGAACCACTGATAATATCAGGATCACGGCGCTCAGCTGGGGTCATTGAATTAATGATCGACTCCATCTGCTTAAACTGTTTCTCAGCTGCGCCTTGTGCGCCACCCATTTGCGCTAAATTCATACCGCCCATGTTCGGCATTTTCTCTAGCAGGCCGCCCATGCCGCCCATTTTATTCATCTGCTGCAACTGATCACGGAAATCTTCCAGATCAAAGCCTTTACCTTTCTTCAGCTTTTTAGTCAGCTTTTCAGCTTTAGCCTTATCAACTGTCTGCTCAGCTTGCTCAATTAAGCTAAGCACATCACCCATACCCAAAATACGTGAGGCAATGCGATCGGGGTGGAATGGCTCTAGGGCGTCACTTTTTTCACCCATACCCAAGAATTTGATTGGCTTACCCGTGATGGCGCGCACCGACAGCGCCGCACCACCACGCGCATCACCATCGACCTTGGTTAGCACCACACCGGTTAACGGTAAGGCATCATTAAAGGCTTTTGCAGTATTGGCCGCGTCCTGACCGGTCATGGCATCAACCACAAACAGCGTCTCAACCGGGTTGATCGCCGCATGCAATTGTTTGATTTCCGCCATCATTTCGCTATCAACCGCTAAGCGACCGGCGGTATCCACCAATACCACATCAATAAATTTAAGCTTGGCTTCTTTAATGGCTGCTAGCGCAATGTCTTGCGGTTTTTGGCTGATATCGGACGGAAAGAAGGTCACCCCCACTTCGCCAGCCAAGGTTTGTAGCTGCTTAATTGCTGCAGGGCGGTAAACGTCGGCAGAAACCACCATCACACTTTTCTTTTTGCGCTCTTTTAAGAAGCGCGCCAACTTACCCACGGTGGTGGTTTTACCCACACCTTGCAAACCGGCCATTAGGATCACGGCCGGCGGCGCTGCATTGAGTGCCAAATCTTCGTTGGCTGCACCCATGACGCTTTCCAGTTCCGCCTGGACAATCTTAATAAAGGCTTGGCCGGGCGATAAACTGCGCGAAACCTCAACACCTACCGCACGGTCACGTACTGCATTAACAAAATCTTTGACCACCGGTAAGGCAACATCCGCCTCAAGTAACGCCATGCGCACTTCACGTAAGGTATCTTTGATATTGTCTTCGCTCAAACGTGCTTTACCAGTGACATGGCGTAGCGTCTGCGCAAGGCGATCGGATAAATTGTCGAACATACAAAGCCCTCAGCATGGTGCGGCAACAGTGAGCGTTTAGCATTAAGCTCAGCGATTAATAAACTGTTGCACAGCGGTTGTTACTCGAATCGCCAGAGTATAACCGATCCTGCGCTTCGCGACAGCGTCCGCGAAGCTGTTGCGTTAAACTGTCGCCCTTATTTACGGAAACACTGAGTAATGACCTAGATTGTCAGAACGTTGTTAAAAATCAGCTCAAAATGCTCATTTACCACCTGTAAACTGCGGTTTCGCTGATTTTTGCCTAGCCCTGACGACCTCGTTAACATTATCCAGTACTTACTTAGGAGTCGTTATGTCATCATTTTTACCGCCGCTTGTATTAGCCTCCAGCTCAAGCTACCGCCGGGAATTGCTGACACGCTTGCAGCTACCCTTCACCTGTCACAGCCCTGACATTGATGAAAGCCCTCGCGCCAACGAATCAGCGCAGGCTTTGGTGCAGCGCTTAGCCTTAAATAAAGCTCGTGCGCTAGCTGAGCACTTTGCGCAGCATATTATTATTGGCTCAGATCAGGTGGCAGTGCTAGACGGCCGCATTATCGGCAAACCATTGCATGCACAAGGTGCTACACAGCAACTGAGTGCAGCCAGCGGGCGCAGTGTGGTTTTTTTAACAGGGCTAGCGGTAATCGATACCCGCACAGGGACTGAGCAAGTAGATCTAGTGCCCTTTACTGTGCATTTTCGCAGCCTCAGCGCAGCACAAATTCAGCGTTATATAGCAGCTGAGCAACCTTTTGATTGTGCTGGCAGTTTTAAATCAGAAGGGCTAGGCGTGAGTTTATTTCAGTCAACTGAGGGCAGCGATGCCACCAGCTTGGTCGGCTTACCGCTGATTCGTCTGTGCGATATGCTCAATGCCTGCGAGATTGCTGTGCCATAGGCTATTTATTCAGCAATAAGATCTGCCTACTTTTGTAAAGCGGGGATTTATAGAGCGCGGGTTTTCTGTTTAAGAATATAAACAGTCACGCAGACGGCACTGACCAGCATAAAGATCCGCACCCAAAATAAAGGCACTATCCACATAGAAAAACTGATGCTGGCCCACATCAAAACGAGCGCCCAGATCTTGCCGCGCAGCGGCAAGCCTTGGCCATCCAGATAATCTCGCACCCAGGGGCCAAGCCGAGGATGCATAACCAACCACAGATAAAAGCGCTTAGAGCTGCGCGCAAAACACGCAGCAGCTAGTAATAAAAAAGGTGTAGTGGGCAATACCGGCAAAAAAATACCAATCACACCCAAAACAACACTTAGACAACCGCAGGCAAACAGCAAGTAACGCAGCGTAAGACTACGGGCCTGACGCTGCTGTGGTTCATGCATGGCGAGCGTTTAGTGCCGCGGCTTGAGCAGCACTGGTTTTTCTTCAGGCTCCAAGCACAACAAAAACAGCGTTGTCAGCACTTCAGGAATTTGCTCAATCATGCTGTCGACTAAATCATGATCCTTGGCAATTTCAGCAAAGTCGGGCTGCTCATCAAACAGACCGGACGCGACCATAATCGGTAATAGCAACTCACTGACTTCATCTTCTGCGTCTTCAAACCAAACGTCTTCACGCAAGAACACGCCTTCCATAAAGCCGACACACCAGCCACGCAAATCAGAGTCATCGGGCTCATCGCCTAAACTCAATTCACAGGGCAGCGCCATATCGTCATCACTGGCCAGCTGGCGCTCAATCTGAGCTTTTAGCTGCAGCAATCCTGCTTTAATATCAGCTTCTTCAGCTTCGTCACGGTAGTGTGGTGGTTCGGAAAACAGTGCATCAATCCACTCCTCAGCCGGCACTTTTTCAGTACAAATAGACAGCGCGGTCAAATAACCGTGCGCAGCAATATAATCAAGCGCCTCGTCATGCAGTTCGTCAGCATCGAGGAAAGCTTGCAGGCGGGTCTGTTGCTCAGCGAGAGACATGCGTGATTACCATAAAAATGAATTGAACCTTGATTGTAGTCCAGCTCGGCCATAACAGCTAGGCCTTGACGCTCTGTTAGGCATATCTACAGCTAAAGATGCAGTCCTGCGCTGATTTACGCGTATAATGCGCAGCTGGATTTGGAGAATGGCATGCAAAATCAGGCGTTACAGACGCTAAAAAGTGTTTTTGGCTATGATGCGTTTCGCGGTCAGCAGTCGGCAATTATAGAGCGCATCTGCACAGGAAAAGATGCACTGGTGCTGATGCCGACCGGTGGCGGCAAATCATTATGTTATCAACTGCCCGCCCTGTTACTTGATGGATTAACCGTGGTGGTGTCGCCGCTGATTGCTCTGATGCAAGATCAAGTGGCCAGTCTTGAAGAGCTCGGAATACCAGCAGCTGCGCTTAATTCATCGATGAGTCACGAGCAACAGCGCGATATTGCTGAGCGTTTGCGCCGCCAAGAAATTAAGCTGCTGTATTTAGCGCCAGAGCGTTTGGTGCAACCGCGCATGCTGGCTTTTTTACAGCACTTGCAAATCAGTTTATTTGCCATTGATGAAGCACACTGTGTCTCGCAGTGGGGGCATGACTTCCGCCCTGAATACCTGAAGCTGGGCCAACTTGCTGAACTATTCCCAGAGGTGCCACGCATTGCGCTAACGGCGACAGCTGATAAGCGTACCCGTGCAGAAATCATCAATCGTTTACACCTACAACACGCTGAATGTTTTCTCTCAAGTTTTGATCGACCCAATATTTTTTACCGCATCACGCCAAAAGATAATCCACGCAAGCAGCTGCTGGATTTCTTAGCGCAACGCAAAGGTGACGCGGGCATCATTTATTGTTTGTCGCGCAAAAGCGTTGATTCGACCGCAGAGTTCCTCAGCAGCAAAGGCTTTCCCGCACTGCCCTACCACGCCGGTCTTGATAGCGACCTGCGTGCCTTTAACCAAAAACGCTTTCTCAATGAAGAAGGTCTGATTATGGTAGCGACCATTGCCTTTGGTATGGGCATTGATAAATCCAACGTACGTTTTGTCGCCCACCTAGACCTGCCTAAATCTTTAGAAGCCTACTACCAAGAAACTGGCCGCGCCGGACGTGATGGTCTGCCCGCAGATGCGTGGATGGTGTATGGCTTACAAGACGTATTGATGCTTAAGCAAATGCTCAGCAACTCCGAGGGCGACGAACGCCATAAGCGGGTTGAGCAGCACAAGCTAGAGGCAATGCTCGCGCTCTGTGAAGAAACCCGCTGCCGCCGCCAAGCATTACTGGCCTATTTTGATGAGGATATGCCACAACCCTGCGGTCACTGTGATAATTGCATCGACACCATTGAAACCTGGGATGGCACAGAAGCCGCGCGCCAAGCGTTATCAGCCATTCATCGCACCGGGCAACGCTATGGTGTCGGTTACTTATCCGATGTCCTGCAAGGCCGTGAAAATGATCGGGTGCGCGCCCTTGGCCATCAGCATTTGAGCGTGTTTGGTATTGGTAAGGCACTCAATGACCATCAGTGGCGCTCCTTGTTTCGCCAATTGGTCGCGCGCAGCTTAATTGATGTGGATGTTGAAGGCTTTGGTGGTCTGCGCCTCTCCGAAAGCTGCCGGCCGTTATTGCGTGGCGAAACCACCTTATTACTGCGCCGTGAACTGACGCCACAAACTAAAGCACCACGAAGCAGCCAAGCCAGCCAGCTGGTGCGCAGCCATGAGCGCGAAGTGTGGGAAGCCTTGCGTACACTGCGACGTCAGTTGGCAGAAGAGCACAGTGTACCGCCTTATGTGATTTTCCCCGACTCAACACTGTTGGACATGCTGCGTGAACAACCGGAAGATCTCGACGATATGGCTCAGATCAGTGGCGTCGGTGCGCGCAAGCTTGAGCGTTACGGTGCTGCATTTCTTCGCGTGCTTAACCAGACAGACAGCCCAGCCGTGCAAGCTGCACCGAGCAGCCAAGATCTACGTCATGAATTGGTGACGCTGGCGCGCAGCGGGATGACCCCTGAACAAATTGCACAACAAATGCAATGCAGTCTAAAAAATGTCTACAGCCTGATGGCGCAAGCCATTAGCGGCAACTTATTAAGTTTGGAGCAGGCACTGGACTTACCTGAAGAGTTACTCGGCGATATTCAAGATGCATTCTTGCAAGGTGACGGCGCGTTACCCAGCGTGGCCAGTATTGCCGAGCAATTTACTCCGCAGATTGAAGAAGGGGTTTTGTACTGTGTGCGCGCAGCTTTAGAAGCCGAGCTTGGCAGCATGCTATAAGGCAGTTGTTACTGCGTTCAGCCGCTGATATCTCAACGCGTTGAGCGCTGATATGTCGCTGTGTGGCAATTTGTCACAGCCCTCATTGACCTGCATCAAGCCATAACCGAGGTGCTTCTTGAATACTGCAGATGGCGCGCTTGCATTGCAATGACCAACAACCTTCCCGGGTACGTGTCAATTTGTGATGTTTGGCGCGTCGTTTAATTTTTAGCGCTACATCTTGAATCAGTAGTTAAGCCTACTGGACCTTATGCGCCTTGATAGCCATCAAGGCGCATTTTTTTATCCTATGCAACACTGCTTCTCCACATTCCGGACAGCGGAGGTTGAGCATGTCCCGCACGCAAACACCTTTGATTTATTCCTGCTCTGGTTGCTCAAACGTTGCGCAACTGGCCAATACCCTTGCAGTGCGCCTTGATCGCGCCGGCATCGCCGAAATGTCGTGCATCGCCGGTGTCGGCGGTGATGTTAAATCTTTAGTTAAAAAAGCACAGTCTGCTCGACCTATCTTGGCCATCGATGGCTGCCATTTGCATTGCGTCAAAGCTTGCCTAGAGCGACACTCGGTTGAGCCAACTCAACATATCACCCTCAGCGACTTTGGCTTACGCAAACGCTATGGGGAAGACTGCTCAACTGAAGAAGCTGATGAGTTATTTGCCGAGTTAAGCAGCCTGATCGCCAGCGACAGCTTTTCTAAACAGGCTTAAGCATTCAGCACTGGACGCGCAATGATTCGCCAATCATCGGCGATAGCGCGCATCTCAACAATTTGTAAGCGCACAGCGGCAGACATGGTTGCAATCGGCAACTGCATGAGTGGTTGCGCCGTTGAGCCAAGCAGCACTCCAGCCATATAAATATAGAGCTCATCGACTAAACCAGCCTGGACAAAAGCACCGGCTAATTGCTGCCCTGCTTCAACCATCAACTCATTGACGCCGCGCTGCGCCAGCACCTGCAGCAAAGCTTGCAAGTCAACATGCCCATCATTCTCAGGCAGTTGAATGTATTCAATGCTGGCGGTATTTGCCGGTGGAGTTTGATAAGTGGCCACTAAAACTGGCCCAGCGCTAAAAAACGCTAGGTCAGTTGGCACACGCAAGCGTCCATCAATGACAATACGCAGTGGTGGACGCGATAAGGCTAAATCACGCAACTCAGGACTGAGCGGCAATTCTTGCGCACGCACGGTGAGGCGCGCATTGTCGCTCATTACCGTGTCAGCGCCAGTCATAATGGCACTGGAACGGGCGCGCAAACTCTGCACATCAGCTCGCGCCGCTGGGCCGGTAATCCATTGGCTTTCGCCACTGGCCATGGCTGTACGCCCATCTAAGCTCATTGCCAGTTTTAAACGGACAAATGGCAAGCCCTGTTCCATGCGTTTAACAAAACCACAATTTAATTCACGCGCCGCGCCAGTCAGTTCTCCACTGAGCAGATCAACTTGGATGCCCTGTGCACGCAAATGCGCAATGCCACGCCCAGCCACCTGTGGATTAGGGTCTTGCATAGCTACCACCACGCGGCGCACACCAGCCTGCACTAAGGCTTCAGCACAAGGCGGAGTAAGGCCATGATGACTGCACGGCTCTAAGGTGACATAGGCGGTAGCGCCTTTGGCGCGAGCACCCGCTTGGCGTAAAGCATGCACTTCAGCATGTGGCTCACCGGCACGTCGATGCCAGCCCTGGCCGACCACCTGCTGATCAATAACAATCACACAACCCACGCGCGGGTTGGGATGGGTGCTGTACAGGCCTTGCTCAGCCAGACGCAAGGCCTGTGCCATATACAACTGATCGCTCATTCGTCTACCGGATCACTGTCAAGTGTGGCGCTGCGCGACATTAGATCAATTTCTTTGCGAAACTCATCCAGATCTTGAAAACGACGGTACACCGAAGCAAAACGAATATAGGCTACTTCATCCAGCTGTTTGAGCTCATTCATCACCAACTCACCAACCACCAGCGACTGCACTTCGCGCTCACCGGCGGCACGCAATTTACGCTTAATCCGCGCCACAGCTTCCTCTAAACGCTCCAAGCTGACCGGGCGTTTTTCCAGAGCGCGCAGCATGCCAGCACGGAATTTATCTTCATCAAAGGGTTGGCGGCTGCCGTCCTGCTTGATCAGGCGCGGCAAAATTAAGTCTGCCGTTTCAAAGGTGGTGAAGCGCTCTTCACACAGCAAACATTCGCGACGACGCCGCACTTGGTCGCCATTGGCGACTAAACGCGAGTCAATCACCTTGGTATCATTGGCACCACAAAAAGGACAATACATACAGAATGATCGCTTATCAAAAACAAAGAAGTTGGATAGTAGCCTATCTACCCAAGAAGAAAAACTGTCCAGCAGTCGTACACAAAGATGGGCTATTTATTCAGGCAAGCGTAGGCTCGATAAAAAGCGCAAAGCTAGTGTTTAGCTTCAACAATCAAAGCGCCCTGCTCTTCGCGCCAACTGACTCGACTTAAAAAGCTCATACCCAACAGCACATCCAGTGGAAACTGGCTATCGAGCACCATGGCATCCACGCCTAACACTTCAATCGCACCTAACTTAACGCTATTGAGGTAGATCCGCCATGCTTGCTCAGTGCCACTGGCAGTACTGACTGTCACCGGTGTGCCTGTGTTTTTAAAGTCCAACCCTAAACGTCGCGCCTGCTCGGCATTCATAGCAATGGTACTGGCACCGGTATCCACCATAAAAGGCACAGTGTTGCCATTCACAGAGCCGGTAACCCAATAGTGCCCAGCAGCACCTTTGCTAATGGTCAAACGGCGTTTTTCTGGGGTAGCAAAACCACCGCTGCCATAATCGCGACTGAGGGTGTGAGTGCTGTGGACACCATCAATGCTCAATACGGCTGAGCGGCTGTCAGCACTGATCACTTTGACCCCTTGAGGCCCAGTTTGCCCTGCTTTAACCAAGGTACGTTGACCATCAATACTTAACACTGCAGCATTGGGAAACAAGCCGACCACCCGTACGTTGCTTTGCGCCATCGCGCTCAGGCTAAAAGACAGGAAAAACAGACCTGCTATAAATTGGGCTACTTTCATAAACGCCTCTCCTTAACCTGCTAGTAGTGACAGGTCGGCCCACCACAAAACATACAAAAGCCCTGCTGCAATCAGCCCTGCCAACATATCATCAAGCATGATGCCTAAACCACCGCCGACATGGCGATCCAGCCATGAAATCGGCCACGGCTTAATAATGTCTAAGATGCGAAACAGAACAAAACCCAGCAACCACCACTGCCATGTATTGGGCAGCATGATCAAGGTGATCCAAATCCCAACGATTTCGTCCCAAACAATGCCGCCATGATCATGCACACCCAGATCATCAGCCACATGGCCACACAACCAGATGCCAAACACACTGGCCAATCCAATCACCACTAAACCCAGCCACAAGGGCAGCAGATGCAGCAGCGGCATCAGCGCTAAGCCAGCTAAGGCGCCCCAAGTGCCCGGCGCTTTTTTAGCCAGACCAGTTCCAAAACCAAAGGCTAAAAAATGCCAGACATTGCTCCACACTTTAGCTGCGTGCATGGCTCATAGATTCCTTAATTAAAATGCTGGTAACCACTGCGCTGCTGAACCACAGGCTGACCTAAATCATCCAGCAATTGCACCCCACTGCCCACACTGACTTGGCCAATGACCTGTACGCTAGGAAAGTGCTGTTGTAACAGTGTTAATTCATCTATGGCAAGAGTAAAGGCTAACTGATAGTCATCACCGCCACTGAGCGCGTACTCTAGCCCAGCAGCATCTCCCAGCAATTGGCGCGCAGCAGCAGCCACAGGCACTTTTGCTTGCTGAATCTGTAAACACAGATTAGAGGCTTTGGCGATATGCCCGCAATCGGCTAACAAACCATCAGAAATATCCAAGGCAGCGTGCGCTTTGCCGCGCAGATACTGACCCAATTGCAGTTGTGGCTGTGGCGACCAATAGGCCGCTAACAGTTGCTCTAGAGTGTCTGCAGCCAGCGTCTCTGGAGCAATCTGGCCCAGTACCACAGGCACGGCAGCAGCGGCAGCGCCGAGTGGGCCACTGACGCAGAGCAGATCACCCACTTGCGCAGCGGAGCGTAATAACGCCTGTTGTTTAGGCACTGCGCCCATCACGGTAACGGTCATGGCCAAAGGTCCACGGGTGGTATCACCACCGACTAAACCTATTGCACAGCGCTGCGCCATGGTGCTCAAACCTTGACTAAAGGCTTGCAGCCACACAGCATCAATCTGCGGCAAGGTAATGGCTAAGGTAAAACCAATCGGCGTCGCACCCATTGCCGCAAGATCACTGACCGCTACGGCTAAAGCGCGCTGGCCGAGTAAAAATGCGGGGGCGTTATCAGGAAAGTGGATACCACTGACCAAGGTATCGGTCGATACTGCACAGCTCTGACCTGCAGGCATCTGCAGCAGTGCGCAATCATCACCAATACCTAAAGAGATATTTTCACCGCCCTGCGCACAGGCAGAGCGGGTGAAAAAATGTTGAATCAACTCAAATTCATTCATCAAGCAGCACTCACCTTATTTAAACTGAGCGAGCGCAGCATCGACTTAGTTTTTATTGAGTTTAGCGTCACGTATTTCTGCTCCGCGCAAACGCAGGGCTAACTTATCCAGCACACCATTGACATACTTATGGCCATCGGTCGCACCAAAGGTTTTAGCCAGCTCAATGCCTTCGTTGATCACCACACGGTAGGGCACATCAATACGCGTACTGAGCTCCCAAGTGGATAAGCGTAAAATCGCCCATTCAACCGGGTCCAGCTCGTGCATGGGGCGATCCAGTAGCGGTTCAATCAGTGCGTCAATTTCACTTTTCTTACCCGGCACACCGCGTAAAATCTCATTGAAATACACACCATCAACCCCCTCGAAATCATTGTCGATGCGAAACTGCGCTTCAATTTCATTGAGGTTTTGCCCAGCCACATGCCACTGATACAAAGCTTGCATGGCCAAAGTACGCGCAACACGACGCATAGCGATGCGTCCCTTCGCACGCGCTGGTGGATTATCACGACAATCGTCGTTATTTAAGCTCACTTGGCCTCCAGCTGCGCAAGCAGACTGACCATTTCCAGTGCTGAAGTCGCAGCTTCAACACCTTTGTTACCGGCTTTGGTGCCTGAGCGCTCAATGGCTTGTTCAATTGAATCAACTGTCAACACACCAAAGGCAACTGGCAAACCAAACTGCATGGAGACCATGGCTAAACCTTTGGTGCACTCGCCTGACACATATTCAAAGTGTGGTGTACCGCCACGAATCACAGCACCCAAAGCAATAATGGCTGCGTATTCTTTACGCTCAGCGACTTTCTGCGCAACTAAAGGCAGCTCAAAAGCACCCGGCGCACGGATCACGGTAATATTATCTTTGCTCACACCGTGGCGTACTAATGTATCAATTGCGCCTTCAACCAAGCTTTCTACAACAAAGCTGTTGAAACGGCCAACAA
This sequence comes from uncultured Thiopseudomonas sp., assembly GCA_964385265.1. Lineage (GTDB taxonomy): Bacteria > Pseudomonadota > Gammaproteobacteria > Pseudomonadales > Pseudomonadaceae > Denitrificimonas. The sequence continues at coordinate 1,381 of CAYLOI010000046.1, read as the reverse complement.
CCAGCGCAAACTTGCCTTGTGGGGCAATAAAGGTACCTTCGATTGTCTTCAAGGTCATGTTTTTTCCATCCTAATAAAGAGCGAAGGAGCAGCGCTTGCTGCTGCTCCAGTAACAGTTAATCCTGCGGTTGCAGGTATTCTACAACTTCTAAGTCGAATCCGGATATGGCATTAAAACGCATCGGCGTACTTAATAAACGCATTTTGCGCACACCCAGATCACGTAAAATCTGCGAGCCGGCACCAACCGTACTATAAGTACCTGAGGTTTTAGTGGCTTTGGCATCGCCATCAGCACCCAATTGGCGCTCTAAATGCGCCAGCAAACTGGAGCCGGTCATTTGATTACCCAATAACAACACCACGCCACTGCCGGCTTTCGCCACTTCAGCCATGGCTGCACGCAAGCTCCAACGCTGGTTTTGCTTGACCATAAACAGATCGCGCAATGGATCCATATTATGTACGCGCACCAAGGTTGGCTCTTCTGGGCTAATGGTACCTAAAGTCAGAGCTAAATGGACATCACCCACAGTCGATTCACGGTAAGTGACTAAGTTAAACTTGCCTAACTCGCTGTCTAACACCTGGGTGGAGACGCGCTCAATGGTGCGCTCATGAATCATGCGGTAATGAATCAAGTCAGCAATGGTGCCAATTTTAATGCCATGTTCTTGGGCAAAGACTTCCAGTTCAGGACGGCGCGCCATGGTGCCGTCATCATTCATGATTTCGCAAATCACCCCAGTCGGCTCAAAACCACCAAGGCGGGCCAAATCACAGGCCGCTTCGGTATGCCCGGCACGGGCTAAAACACCGCCTGCTTGCGCCATTAATGGAAAAATATGCCCAGGGCTAACAATATCAGCAGCGACCGCATCTTTAGCAGCAGCCGCTTGTACCGTACGCGCCCGGTCTGCTGCTGAGATACCGGTGGTCACACCTTCAGCCGCTTCGATGGATACGGTAAATTTAGTACCAAAACCTGAACCATTGTGTTGCGCCATTAACGGCAAACCTAAACGCTCGCAGCGCTCAACACTCATCGGCATACAGATTAAGCCGCGCGCATGCTTGGCCATAAAATTAATATGTTCGGCAGTCACGCACTCAGAGGCGATAATTAAATCACCTTCATTTTCGCGGTCTTCGTCATCCATTAAGATGACCATTTTACCGGCGCGAATATCTGCAACAATGTCTTCAATAGTATTTAGTGACACGGAATAACCCTTCAATTAAGAACGCATAAAGCCATGCTCTGCTAAAAAATCTGCAGTAATCGCGCGACTGGTGGGTTCAGCGGCATGCTCACCTTGTAATAAACGCTCAAGGTAGCGGGCAATTAAGTCAATTTCCAGATTAACTAAATGCCCTGCTT
>CAYLOI010000045.1:0-15293 GCA_964385265.1 uncultured Thiopseudomonas sp. | reverse complement strand
CGCCCGAATCGAGCCCCGGATGGGCTCGTTGAGGGAAGAACAGACTTAGCGCAGTACGCCACACGCACAATGTTAACCACCCAACCACATACACAAGGTCTACAGTTTAACCTTGCAGGCGATCCGCCTGCGCTCCAATGACAACAACAGCAACCTTATAATGGACTCGCAAACAAACTGGGTAAATCGGCTGAAGCGCCATCATAAACAATACGCCCATCCCTCAGACGAATGGTGCGTGGGCAGCGCGCACTTAAACGCGGATCATGCGTCACTATCACAATGGCACATTGGTGTTCAACGTTAAAACGCTCAAACAGACTAAACACCTCATCCGCCGTTTGCGTATCCAGGTTACCGGTTGGCTCATCAGCAAACACCAGCGCAGGTCGCGTCACCAAGGCCCGCGCAATCGCCACCCGCTGCTGCTGACCACCAGATAATCGATTGGTGGATTGGCGCATAAAACTGGCCAACCCGACTTCACTCAACAAATATTCGGCATATTCAACCTGCTCTGCTGAAGGCTTACCGTAGCGCAACATCAGCGGCATCAAGACATTATCCAGCACACTAAAAGCACTGATCAGATGGTGAAACTGAAAGACAAAACCAATCGACTCACTGCGCAATTGCGTACGCTGTTGCTCAGTCATACCTTGCACTAAGTGCCCTTGAATACGCAGTTCGCCCGACGAAGACACATCCAGCAACCCCATCACATTCAGCAAGGTACTTTTGCCTGAGCCAGAAGTCCCCACCAACGCCACTAACTCACCACGACTGACCTGCAAAGAAATATCATGCAAGACATGGTTTTCTAGCGGCGTGTCCGCGTTAAAGATCTTGTTGAGCTGATCCAGTTGCAACACCACCCGTTGCTCGCCAGCTTGGCTTAACACATCAGGCTTAGACATAGCGGATCGCCACCGCCGGATCATACTGTGCCGCGCGCCGTGCTGGCACCATCGCCGCCACCACACCGGCAGCAGTAGCAATCGCAATGGCGGATAGCAACATGGATGGCTCAAGGCGGATTAAGAATAAGCGATCCTCAATACCATTAAAGACCTGCACCAAGCTATAGCCGACTAGCACCCCGAGCAGCGAGCCAGCCAAACCAAGCAGCCCACCTTGCAATAAAAATACGCGTAAAATTTGCTGCTGCGAGCTACCCATCGCACGCAAAATACCAATTTCACGGGTGCGCTGCACCACACTCACCGCCAACACACTGGCAATACCAAAGGCCACTGAGAGTGCGACAAACACCCGTATCATTTGCGTGGTCATGGTTTGCGAGCGCAACGCATTGAGCAGTTGACCGTTGCTTTCCATCCAACTTTGCACATGCAACCCAGTTAATTGAGCCAGACGCTGCGCCCAGTATTGCGCTTGGAAAATATCGGTGATTTTCAACTCTAAAACTGTTACACCGCCGGGCAAATTCAACAAGGTTTGCGCTTGTTTCAGATCGGTGTAGACATAACGGCTGTCCAGTTCGCGCACGCCCAATTCAAAAACACCGGCCACATCCATTACTGCTTGGCGGTTATCACCGGCATCCAAACGCAGCTTATCACCAGTACGCAGGCCCAAGTCTTCAGCCAACTGATGGCCAATTAACACATTACTAGCGCCAACCCTGAAGCGCCCTTCGCGCAGATACTCCTCCAACTCAATAATGCCGTCGTAACGCTCAGGATCAATCCCCATCAAAGCGATAGAAGCGCGCGCGCTGCCTTTCTGAGCAAAGGCAGGACCGGAAATAAGCGGCGATACCGTATTGAGTACGCTGTATTGATCCAGCACATCACGCACCTCTTGCCAGTTATTAATGGTCTGCAGACGTTGCGCCCGAGGGCTTTCCAGCGCCCAGACATACTGTCCTTCTGGGCTTGCGGATAAATTATTGTGTTGGCGCGTCGCTTCAATACGAATATGGGCCTGAGTGCCGAGGGTTTTATTGATTACGTTATCTTGCAGGCCGGTCATCAGCGCGGTAATAAACACGATAACCGCCGCACCAACAGAAATCGCCACACTGATTAACAGGGTTTGCAGCGGGTTATCGGCTAAAAAGCGTAGAGCGATGCGCCACTCAATCCACAAGGAATCACGCCAGCGGGCTAAATTACTAACGAATGACATGCTGCGCCTGCTCAAAGCGCACGCGAGCACGCTGGCCGTCGGTGGCCTTGCCAGCTTGCACCACCACATCACCTTCAGCAAGACCGGAAAGAATTTCGCTGTGGGTCATATTGCGTAAACCCAACTGCACATTAAGCGCACTAACCTCGCCATCTTGCCAGAGCAGAACCTGCGCCTGCCCTGCGGAGTTGAACAGCAGATAGTCATTGGGTAAAACCAAAGTGCGCTCGCGCTCAGCGGCAATAATATTGGCCGACACCGTCATGCCTTGTAAAAACGTGTTGTGCTGTTTGTTATCATCGGCCAGCAAACTGATATGCACATCAATGGTGCCGCGTCCGCTATCCACAGCTGGAGCAATAAAACTGACCACACCTGGCACCGTTTGCTCTGGCCAGGCATCGGCAATCAGCTGCACCGGTTGTTGTAGCTGCAAGGGGGCAAAGTTTTTCTCATCCAGTGCCACTACGACTTCCAAGCCGTCGCTGGCCACACCGTCACGATCCAGACCATCACTGCGGGCAATTTCTAACAGCACCTTACTCGGCTGGACTAAATCACCTGGCTCTACATTGCGGGTTTGTACGCGTCCAGCAAAAGGTGCATAGATGCGGGTCTTCGCCAGCTCTGCTTCAGCACTGGCAATGCGCTGCTGCAATAAGCGCTCTTCCGTACTGCCCTCTGCTAAAGAGTCAGCCGACAATTGCGCACGGGTTAAGGCGGTTTTAGCATTGAGTTCTAAACGCTGCGCTTGTTCAGCCTGTTCAATAGGGATCATACCTTGCTTGGCTAAGGTTTCACGGCGGCGCGCTTCGCGGCTGACTTGACGTAAGTTATCACGCGCCTCAATTAAAGCAGCTTGCGCTTGCGGTCGATTAACTTCACGCAGTTGCTGCAACAGGGTCTGCGCCTGTGCTAAGCGCGATTGCAATTCTTCTGGGTTAAGTTCAATCAGCAAGTCGCCAGTATTAACCAGATCTCCTTCACGCACATGACGCGCAATTACGGTGCCAGTAATCTCACTACCAATACGTGCTAACGACTGATAGCGCACCTCACCACTGGCAACAATGCGCAGCTCAAGCGGCATCAGCTCAACGCTGAGTGCAGGCAATATTGGACCGCGCCATTTTTGTACGCCGAGCAACACAGCGGCACATAAGGCAGCAATGACTATTCCATAAACAATGCGCATCTTGGCCTCATTACAACAGTACTAAACCAGCTCAATAGCATCTGGCAGGATTCGAATGATTCCGTGTTTATACAGACCACCAATGGCTTTTTTAAAGTTACCTTTGCTGACACCAAACATCTCAGCAATCTCGCTCGCAGGGCTTTTATCACTAAGCGGCAAGCGGCCGTTATTGGCATCTAATTGAGCCAAAATAGCTTCACTCAAACTGTCACGCAGCTCGCGCCCTTGTGGCTGTAGGCTTAGGTTAATCAAGCCATCGTCACGAATTTCGCGGATAAAACCACGCTCTTGCATGCCACCACGCAAAAACTTAAAGGCTTCGTTTTTATGAATCAGGCCCCAGTGTTTACCGTTGATAATGGCTTTAAAGCCTAAATCAGTCGGCTCTACAATCAGCAAATCCACTTCTTCACCGACTGTATAATTGGCTGGAGTTTTATCGAGGAAACGGTCTAAGTGCGCAGTGGCAGTAATGCGTTTGGTACGCTCATCAATATAGGCGTGCACCACACAGTAATCGCCTTCTTGCAGTGGGCGTTTTTCTTCAGAATGCGGCAGCAGTAAATCTTTATTTAAGCCCCAATCTAAAAACAAGCCAATGCGGTTGATATCAATCACTTTTAGGCTGGCAAACTCACCCACTTTAATCGTTGGCTTACGGCTGGTGGCAATGATGCGGTCTTCACTGTCGTGATAGACAAAGACATTGACCCAGTCTTCATCTTCACAAGGCTCGCCTTTAGGCATTTCACGCCGAGGTAAAAGAATATCCCCATCCGGGCCGCCATCCAAATACACGCCAAAATCAGCCTGTCGAATAACCTGTAGGGTATTCATATCTCCAATCAACGCCATGCCTGTACACCTTAATTCAGCATTTAAAGAAGCCTATTATGCCTGTTTAAATAACATAAGCGGGTGTTTTAATGCTGCAGCAGCCGCTCAAGACTGCCGCGGCGAGTTATGCGTATTCAGTAGCGTAGCAATTAGGCCTCATCCACTAACAAGCGCTCGTGAATCACATCGGCTAAACGATCTGGCTGAAATTTCGACAAGAAGTTATCACAGCCCACTTTTTCGACCATAGCTGCGTTAAAACTACCCGACAATGAGGTGTGCATCACCACATACAGATCACGCATACGCGGATCATTACGAATTTCGGTGGTCAGGCGATAACCATCCATTTCTGGCATTTCCGCATCAGTAAACACCATTAATAGCTTGTCGGTCAGCACCTCACCCTGATCAGCCCATTGCTGCAATTGCTGCAAACCTTTAAGACCGTCAGTGCTTTGATGCACGGTAATGCCAAGCTGCGATAGCGCTTCGGTGAGTTGGTGCATCGCTACATTGGAGTCATCAATAATTAATACTTCACGGCCACGCGCCTTAGCCAATAGTGGATTGCTGAGTTTTTCTGCAGAAATTTTGGTGTTCATTGGCACAATTTCAGCCAAGACTTTTTCCACATCTATGATTTCTACAATCGCATCATCAACATGAGTAATCGCAGTCAAATAATGCTGACGGCCGGCAGTACGTGGCGGTGGCTGTACCGCTTCCCAGTTTAGGTTAACAATGCGCTCGACACTGCCAATCAAAAAGGCTTGGATGGAGCGGTTGTATTCGGTAACAATCACGGTGCTGTTTTTATTTTGCACCAAGGGGCGCATGCCGATGGCTTGGGCTAAATCAATCACCGGAATGGTTTTGCCGCGCAAAGTGATCACCCCACACATGTGCGGATGGCGCTGCGGCATTAGCGTTAACGCAGGCAAGCGCACCACTTCTTGCACTTTAAACACGTTAATCGCAAACAGCTGACGGCCATGCAAACGAAACATCAAAATTTCTAGGCGGTTTTCACCTACAAGCTGCGTGCGCTGATCAACACTATCAAGAATACTGGCCATCGATAAACCACCTTTAAAAAATAAGATACGTTGCTATCGGCCAGCTCAGGAAAAGCATAAACAACCGATACGCAAACTACAGCCTACTTAGGGTAACCCGTGATGCGCCGAATATGCTGATACAGCGGCTGCAAGCGGCGATACATTTTGCAGTAGACCTCGCGGTAGAGTTTATCGTACAACGCGTGATTGTGCTGACTGGGATGAAATACGTCACCTGCACGGGTCATATGTTGCACTGCAGTGGCAAAATCAGGCTGCAAACCGACACCCACCATACAAGCAATCGCTGCGCCCAAGCCGGAGGTTTCAATGGTGTGTGGGCGCTCAACCGGCAGACCGAAAATATCCGCGGTGATTTGCAAAATCGCATCACTTTGCGAGCCTCCACCGGATACACGTAAGCGCTCAATTGTTACGCCACTGCGTTTTTCGATTTGTTCTTTGCCCTGACGTAAACCATAGGCCAGGCCTTCTAAAATCGCCCGATAAATATGCGCGCGGGTGTGTACATCACCAAAACCAATAATTGCACCTTTGGCATCCAGCCCCGGCTCACGCACACCCGGTGACCAATACGGCTGCAGCATCAAGCCCATGGATCCGGCCGGCACTTGCTCTATGAGTTCTTCAAATAACGACTCAACACTGACGCCCAAACCCTCAGCGCGCTGCTGCTCACGCAGGCCAAACTCACGTTTAAACCAACTGACCATCCAAAAACCGCGATAAATCATCACTTCGGTGGTGAAGTGCTGCGGAATTGCCGCCGGATACGCCGGAATCAAGCGCGTCACTTCCAGATATTTACTGCGCGTGGTGTTGATGGTGGCGGTGGTGCCATAGGATAAACAGGCAATGCTTTCATCCACTGCGCCCGCACCTAAAACCTCACAGGCTTTATCCGCCGCTGCGGCAATGATGGGTAAACCTTCGGGCAGTCCTGTATGCACACTGGCTGCAGCATGCGCGTGGCCGAGCAATTCACCGGGCGTAATCAGCTCGGGCAGTTGTTCACGGCGCACCACTAAAGCGTGCCATTTCCAGTCAGCTTTTGCGGCCCAGCGCAGCTTTTTATAATCAAAAGGCAAATAGCCGACACAGCTGGCCACGGATTCCACAAAGCGCCCACTCAATTGGTAATTTAAATAGCCAGATAGAAGCAATACTTTGTGGGTTTGGGCGTGAATTTCTGGCTGATGCTGGGCGACCCAATTGATTTCCGCTTGAGCGCGAAAGTAATCGACAATACTGGCCGCGCCCACCAGCTTAAACAGGCTGCGCCAAGGATTAGGTAAAGGCGTGTTGACATCAGCCAAGCGCTGATCCAACCACACCATCGCTGGACGTAAGGCCTGCCCTTGCTGATCCACATGCACTACAGTGCCGCGCTGGGTAGTGACGCTAACGCCTTTAATCTGTGTTTTATCAATACTGACCTGCTGCCAGAGTTGCTGACAGGCCTGCCCCACTGCTTGCCAATAGTAATCGGCTTCTTGTTCCGCCCAGCCGGGTTGCGCTGAGACATAAGGTTCAATTTCGATTCGGCTTAAAGCATGCAGGTGACCTGCTGCATCAAACAGCATGGCACGAACACTTTGCGTGCCGTTATCAATGCTCAGCACATAGTCTTTTGTCGAATTATTTACCGCCTGCTCTGCGCTCATAAACCCACCACTGCAGCACTGGGCAGACTATAAAACTGCTGATAAATACTTAAATATCGCTGCAGCTCCTCAGCCCAACGCTGGTCATCCCAGGCTAAACGCGGCTGACACAGTTCACGCACCTGCTCAAGCACCGCCACAGCACCCTGAGCCAACAATAAACCGAGGCGCGTACGGCGGAGCAATAAATCATCCAAATGAATCACTAACTCATGCTCGCAAGCAAAAGCCAATTCAGCCCAGTAAATCGGTGTAGTGCTGACCTGTTGCATGCCCACTTCACTCAACACGGCACAAAACTCTGGCCAATTAGCGCGATAACGGCCATAGAGACGACGCTGCACGCTACTGGATAATCCTGCTAAGCAATCACTCGCTGGACGCGGTGCCGACAGACTTTGCGCTTGCGCAGTTTCTTGCATCGAACAACCATTAAATAGCGTGCAGGCTTGCAGCATTTCTAACGCCAGCAAACGAAAAGTGGTGAGCTTGCCACCAGATAGACTGACGCAACCCGGCTCGATCCAGAGCATGTGCTCGCGTGATTCATCCGAAGGTTTATGCGCTTCTCCGGTGGTTTTCACCACAATCGGGCGCACCCCAGACCAGGTCGATAGCACATCCTCTGCGCTGATCTGCGCACTGGGAAAGACCTTGGCGCAACCGGCCAGAAGATAGTCCACTTCAGCTTGGCTGATTGCTGCTTCTTGCTTGAGATCATCCTTATGATCAATATCAGTGGTGCCAATCACCGTGGCACCTTCCCACGGGAAGATGAACATTAAACGCTTATCAATGGGGTGCTTAAAACTCACCGATTGACTGACCGGCAAACGCCAACTGGGTATGAGCAAGTGACTGCCGCGCAGCGGGCGAATGTCATGCTGCTGCTTGCTTAGCCCTGCCGCATCGGTCCACACTCCGGTGGCTTGCGCCAGCGCTTTACAGGTCAAATCAAACTTCGCCCCGGTCAAAGTGTCTTCAATACGCACACCACTGACACGTTGCTCAACATCCCCTGCAGCGGCGGCATTATCGTCGCTGTATAAACGCTCAAGCACGCGCAGATGACTCACCACACAGGCACCTAGCGCACGAGCTTCTGCCAGCACATGCATGACTAAGCGCGCATCGTCAGTCAGCGCATCTTGGAACTGGCTGGCCCCCTGCAAATGCTCGTGCTGTAAACCCGCCGCCACCATCGGCACTTGCCACGGTGGATGAAACTGTTGCAAAGATTGCCCAGCAAAACCATCGTACAGACGCAATACCCAAGAAAACACCCAGCGTCCGGGAAACTCACCCTGATAATGTGGGTATAAAAATGGCAGTGGCTCAACCAAACCGGCTTCGTTATCAAGCAATAGCTGACGTTCACGCACGCTATCACGGGTTAACGCCAACTCACCTTGGCTGATATAGCGCAAACCACCGTGCACCATTTTTGAAGAACGGCTCGATGTACCCCAAGCAAAGTCCCGCTGCTCCACTAACAAGCAACGCCAGCCACGCTTCGCCGCTTCGCGAATCACTCCAGCGCCAGTGATGCCACCACCAATCACAATCAAATCCCAAGTCTGCGCAGCCAACTCAGGCAGCACCTGGTCACGCCATGCCTGCGTCCAATTGACGTGCTGTGTGGTTGCACTAGTCATGGTGCTTATCCATCAGCAGCACACCGGGTGCCAGCTGTTGCTGTGGATCCAAACGCTCCACCACCGCCTGAATCGCAGCCATGCCCAGCTCACCTTTTTCTTGCGCCAACCAAGGCGCATGATCACGCCCTACGCCATGCTGATGACTGATGGTGCCTTGATGGTCGGCAATGGTTTGACTGGCGAGGGTTTTAAGCTTGCGCCAGTTTGCCAGTGTTTGTGCGTAGTCCTTACCACAGGCAAACACATAGGTGGTGTAAATGCTCGAGCCTTGCCCATAGACATGGGACAAGTGTGAGAACACATGCACCCGCTGCCCCTGCTCGGCTAGACCGTCACGCAAGCTTTGCTCAACCTTGTCCATCAATGACTGCACATTGCCCCATTGCGTGGCGGTTTCTAAGGTGTCCACTACATAACCAGCCTTCCATAGGGCTTCGCGCAAATACGGGAAACGAAAACGGCCTTGCTGCCACTTATTGCCCAGAAAACGTCCGGTAAACACCGCGCCATGTTTGTTTAAACGACGCTTCGCTTGGCGCAGCGACAGCGCATTTTGCCGGCGATCACCGGTCACGCCAAAGGCCAGTAAGCATTTACCTTCACTGCAACCACGCAAGGTTAAGTAACGTTCCAGTACGCCAATCATGTGCGGATGACCGGCCAGCGCCAATTGCGTCGTGGTCTCCAACGCATTGGATAAACGCAACATCGACAGCGGAATGCGCGCCTGACTCAACTCACGCATCGCCGCTTGCGCCTGCTGCCAAGACGGCAGAAACACGCCATAAAAACGCTCATCATCGGGCAAGCGGCTCACCCGCACTTTCACTTGCGAAATAATACCGAAACGCCCTTCCGAGCCCATCACCCATTCACGTAAATCAGGACCTGCCGCCGAGGCTGGATAACAGGGCAACGACCAGGTTCCAGCAAAAGTTTCTATTTCGCCGCCAGCAAACAACTGCTCAATACGACCATAACGCAGCGATTGCTGACCACTGGAACGACTGGCGACCCAGCCACCTAAGGTCGACAGCTCCCACGACTGCGGAAAATGCCCCAAGGTATAACCGCGCGCGCGCAATTGATTTTCCACTTGCGGGCCATTCGCACCCGGGCCAAAAGTGGCAATAAGGCTGTCTTCATCCAGATCCTGCAACTGATTCATCCGCGCCAAAGAGACGGTCAGCACCGGTCTTGTATCGGCTTGCGGATTGATATGACCGGCTACCGAGGTACCGCCACCATAGGCGATCACCACGATATTTTCCGTCGCCGCCCAGGCTAATAACTGCCGAATATCAGCTGCTGATTCTGGAAAGGCCACACCATCAGGGAATACACCAAAATCACCGCTGCGCATTGCCAACCAATCCGGCAAGCTTTGCCCGCGCGCATGGCGCACCCGCGTTTCGGCATCGACGCTGACCAGCGAGTGCGCCGGTAGACGTGAAGGCGGAACCTGAGCCATCACCTCGTCTAAGCTGGCATCAGGCAGTACCTGACCACGACCAACCAAGCGCTGTAAAAACTCTGTGCCCTGTGCTGGCAGTTCCATTGTTGTAGCGCTGTCGCCCCATCCGTTCCAACGTCGCATAGCCACCTCAACCTTTATTATTGTCATGTGCTGGTCTTAAGAAAATACTGCCACGTCTTTGCGCGCGCAGCCAAGCAATCCACCTTGCAAATCACACAGTATATGGACTGCTTCGGCCTACGACCTCGCAGAGACGAGTATCTGTGGACTACCACGTTGCTACGCTCCTCGTAGAGACGCTCTTAATCAATGACGTCTTTACTCAATTGACTTTAAACTGAGCATAGCGCTGTTAGAAAGACAAACCGAGGTCAGATTTCACCGCACGAGTAGCCAATTACGCCAACTGCGATTAGGATAAAACCACTAAATAATCATGTGAAAACACCTATGCACACACTTGGCACCACTTCTGTTGCAGCGCTTTGGCGTTATTTAGACTATGCCGAGGATCAGCAACTGGATACCAACACTGCATTAGCTGCGGCACAGATCAGTTCAGAACAGCTAAAAGACAGCAATAGCCGCGTGTCTTTACAGGCCTTCGAAGAATTATTAAGCCATTTATTAGCGCAGCGACCACAGCCGTTGTTTGGTTTAAACGCGGCGCGCCACGTGCAGCCTGCGTCTTGGCATGTACTGGGTTATATCACCATGAACTGCGCCACCTTAGGCGATGCCTTAGACCGTATTATTCCCTTTGAAAAGCTGGTCAGCGACAGCGGCACCACGCAACTACAAACTCGTGGCAGCGCCATTGAATTGACCTGGCATTGCCAACATCAAGCGCCGTTACTGCGTCAACATCTGAGTGAAAATGTCTTAGCCGCTTGGCTGCTTTACGCGCAATGGTTGGTCGATGATGCCAGCGCACCGTTAAAAGTCAGCTTTGCCCACCCGCAACCCAGCGGCACCACTGTGGAAGATTACCAAGCACTCTTCGCCTGCCCAGTGGCGTTTAATCAAGCACACAATGCTTTGCTGATTCCAGCGAGCTACTTGCAACTGCCCGTACGCCAAGCCGACTCGATGCTGTTACAGACCTTAGAGCAGCACGCCAGTAGTCTACTCAATCAGCTGCAAGCACCGACGCAACTGTCTATTACCGCACAAGTGAGTCAGGCCATCGCAGAGATTTTAGCTAGCCGTGTACCGCGCCAAGAAGACGTGGCGCAACATTGCGCTCTATCACTGCGCACCTTGCAGCGGCGCTTACAGGAAGCCGGCAGCAGTTATCAACAACTGCTTGATGAAGTACGTTTTGCTCAGGCCAAAACTCAACTGAGCGGCACGCAAAAACCATTGCACAGCATTGCCGAGCAATTGGGCTTTATTGAGCCGCGCTCATTTTTCAGGTTTTTTAAAGGTAGAGCAGGCGTCACGCCGGGGCAGTACAGAAAGCAGCACAAAGCCTAAGGAAGCACTTAATAATTACCTGCGCTGTCAGGACGTTGTTAAAAACCAGCTCACAATCTTTAGATTGAACGTGCTTTAGCACGGCCCCGTAGGGGTGAACATCACGAATAAAATGCTCATTTAAGACCTGAGAGCAGCACAAAGCCTAACGGGTTCTGTATCTAGGTGTGAAATAGAGAGCGTCTGGGCTGCTTAGACTGCGCGATCAAGCCGCACCAGCTAAACAACCCGAACTGAAAGCGTTACAGGCTGAGCTGACGGTTGGAAGCTTTAATGAACTCTTTTTTCAGATCATCAAAGGTATGCACTGCAGGGAACTGCGGGAACTGCTCAATCACGTTGTCTGGCGCGTGGAATAAGATGCCCGCATCCGCTTCACCCAACATAGTGGTGTCGTTATACGAATCACCGGCAGCAATAATGCGGTAGTACAGGGTTTTCAACGCCAGCACTGATTGACGCTTAGGGTCTTTTTGACGCAACTGATAGTCAACCACACGGCCGTTTTCATCAGTCACCAGTTTGTGGCAGAGCAAGGTTGGAAAACCCAGTTGGCGCATCAATGGCTGGGAAAACTCATAAAACGTATCGGATAAAATAATGACTTGGAAACGCTCACGCAACCAATTCACAAACTCCACCGCGCCGTCTAAAGGCTTGAGCGTGGCGATCACTTCTTGGATGTCGTTTAAGGTTAAACCGTGCTCATCCAAAATACGCAGACGTTGCTTCATCAGCACATCGTAATCAGGGATATCACGTGTGGTCGCGCGTAATGATTCGATACCCGTTTTTTCTGCAAAGGCAATCCAGATTTCTGGAACCAATACACCCTCAAGGTCAAGGCAGGCGATTTCCACAGCAATTCCTCATCACATAAAAAGAGGCACTTTAGCCGCTCAACCTAGACCATGCAAGATTAAGATGTCTATTCACGCCCTGTATACCCATAAAGCATAAGCATAACGGTTTTTATTCATTCTAATCGTGCCGCTGGGTTTGCTAGTATGTGTGCATCTAAACATCGACATCGTCTATTAGGAATCGAGCATGACTGCTTCAATTGACCTTCAGCAACTGATCGCTGATTGCGCCGACGCTTCACCAAAAGAGATTCTCAAGCATGCTTTTGCCGCTTTCGGTGATGAGTTATGGCTGTCTTTTAGTGGTGCAGAAGATGTGGTACTGCTAGATATGGCGTGGAAAATCAATCCGCAGGTTAAAGTCTTTAGCTTAGATACCGGCCGCTTGCATCCAGAAACCTACCAGTTTATTGAAAAAGTGCGTGAGCATTATAAAATCAGCATCGAAGTGCTCTCGCCTGACGCACAACAGGTGCAAGACTTAGTTCGCGAAAAAGGCTTATTCAGCTTCTATAGAGATGGCCACAGTGAATGCTGCGGCGTGCGCAAGATTGCTCCACTGAAGCGCAAACTCAGCACAGTCAAAGCCTGGGCCACCGGCCAACGCCGCGATCAAAGCCCGGGCACGCGCAGCAATGTCGCTGCCGTTGAGCTTGATGCAGCCTTCTCTACAGCAGAACAGCCGCTGTATAAGTTTAATCCACTGGCACAGATGAGCAGCGAAGATGTTTGGGCCTATATCCGCATGCTGGAGCTGCCCTACAACAGTTTGCATGAGCGCGGCTTTATCAGTATTGGCTGTGAACCCTGCACCCGCCCTGTCCTGCCCAACCAACACGAACGCGAAGGCCGCTGGTGGTGGGAAGAAGCCACGCAAAAAGAATGCGGCTTACATGCAGGCAACATCATCACCGCGCAATAAGCCTGCGCCAAATCGCCTTAGATAAATATTTGCAGCACATTTCCTCATCGATTGACAATATCTCGTGCCAAGCTGGTTATACTTGGCGCGCTGCGATTGATGCCCAGCGCTTGATCAACAGTTTTTAAGCATTTACTGTTGATTTCATATCATTATTTATTTGGGAGCCCTATGAAAACCCCTGCACGCCTAATCCCTCTCGTTGAAGATGGGCTGATTGACGAGGTGTTACGCCCCCTGATGAATGGTAAAGAAGCCGCCGTGTACGTGGTGCGCTGTGGCGATCAGATCCGTTGTGCCAAAGTCTATAAGGACGCCGACAAGCGCAGCTTTAAAAAAGCCTCGCTGTATCGAGAAGGCCGCAAAACCGGCAACAGCCGTCGCACCCGTGCTATGGAAAAAGGCTCTAAATTTGGCCGTGAACAAACTGAAGACGCTTGGCAGAACGCTGAAGTGGATGCCCTCTACCGTCTCGCTGCCGCCGATATACGCGTGCCGCAGCCCTACGGCTGTTTTGATGGCGTGTTGCTGATGGATTTAGTCACCCTACCCGACGGCCAAGTCGCACCGCGTCTGAATGATGTCACCTTAGATGCCGAGCAAGCACGCACAGACCACGCAATCTTGATGGAAGCGATCAAGCGCATGCTCTGCATCGGCCTAATTCATGGTGACTTATCTGAGTTTAATGTGTTGGTCGACGAACACGGCCCAGTAATTATCGATCTACCGCAAGCCGTCGATGCGGCTGCCAATAACAATGCGTTTTTTATGCTGCACCGCGATGTCAGCAATATTTCCAACTACTATTCACAATTCGCACCCGAACTGCGCGACACCCGTTACAGCGCGGAAATGTGGAGCCTGTACAAAGAAGGCCGCCTAGACATGAATACGGTGCTGAGCGGCGAGTTTATCGAATCCGACACACCAGCCGATATCGACTCAGTCATGGCCGATATCCAAGCCGTACTCAGCGAAGAACGCGAACGCGTGGCGCGGACTAATGCGGAAGACTTTGATGATTATTAATTGACGCGAGCTGCCAGCCTGAGCGCTGGCACTTTTCTGCAGACATAAAAAACCCGCTTAGAGCGGGGTCTAAAATAATATTGGAAAAGAATTCCGCTCTATTTACTCAATGTGCAGGCTGTGCTTTCAGCTCTATATTAAGCGCCTGAATGACCTTGAGCACAGTATCAAAACGTGGCTTAGCACCTACAGCAAAAGACTTATAAAGACTCTCGCGGCTAAGCCCAGCATCTTGGGCAATTTTCGCCATACCCTGCGCTTTAGCAATATAGCCAATCGCGCGAAGTAACTCGTCGCTATCTCCATCGGCTAAGACTTGTGACAGGTATTCTGCAATAGCTTCATCGCTATCTAAAATATCTGCTAAGTCAAAGCTAGTTAATTGAACACTCATGCTATACCTCCTGCGCCAACGATTTGGCCTTCTTTATGTCGGACGCTTGGCTCGACTTATCACCACCTGCCAAGAGAATAATCACCACCTCGCGCCGCATTGTGTAATACACACGATAGCCTGCTCCGACATCAATCCTTAACTCCGAAACACCTTCTCCAACGGATTTGTTATCACCTAAATTCCCATGCGCTGCACGATCAATGCGACGAGCAACTGCAACTTTTGCGCGCAAATCTCGCAGGGAATGATGCCAGCGATCAAAATCTTTCGTTTTTTGGATAAGGTAGTTCATATGCTTATTGTATCCATTTAGATACAAATGGAAAGTGGTTTTAAAATATTCACACGAACGACTTGCAATCTCACAACATACAAGACCGCTTCAACGGTTTTTTTGCCTACTTTATGGCGGGCAGCAGATGGGGCCACCTTCAGGCGTACCAAGTCCTTTAACACGGACGATCAACCTATGGTTAAGAGAGCTAGAGATCAGCTTGGGCACACAACCGTAACGATGACAGAGGCGTATATTCGTG
>CAYLOI010000044.1:1296-15428 GCA_964385265.1 uncultured Thiopseudomonas sp. | reverse complement strand
GACGCTTTAAGAACATCATGCCGAAGATGTAATCTTTAAATTCAGAGGCATCCATGTTACCGCGCAAAATATCAGCGGCTTCCCATAAAAACGATTCGAGTTGTTGCAGGGTGACTTTGTGGCTCATTGATTGGGTTCCATGTGTGGCAGACAAAACAGCCACACACTCAGCTCCAAGCTAGAGAATCAGCGAGTGCTAAGCAGGTGGCTGCTTGCAGGTAAAAATGGGGTTGAGCATAGCGGGAAAGGGATGGCTGAGCAATGTACAGCATAGCACTGTGAGTGTGTTGGCGTTTATAATCTACCGCGGTGAAACAGCCCCACCAGACACTGTTCTGACACTTCCTTTTGCTGGCTTACCTTTTATTTTTCTTCTTTGGGCTCGTTTCTTTTTAGCATCGTATAGCTTTTTAGTTCGATTTTTATCGCTTTTATTAGAAATTAGCTTAATAGCCTCCAGTCGCGTCAACTGTGGCTCGGCTTTTAAAACTTTCTCTACTGCATCATCTATTCTTGTCACTTGTCTGGTATGCCTCTCTATAATAGCGGTCTGTAGTGGCATAGTTAATTAGGCCATCTACTCAAAGCATTATTGAAGTTTTATTATCTCTTACTAATGTTCAACTTCCAGAACAGACAACCAAGACTCTATAATTTCATTTGGAGTAAATTTCTCCCACTTTTGGTAATTTTTAATAATATGCATACTAACAAACAGCTCAATTTCAGATGTGCTCCATTCTACCGGAAGAGCTTTAGGATATTTTGGGTTTTCATCTTTAGATTCAAGATGGTCTAAAAATGAAGATATCTTTTTACGATAAATATGAACTTTTATAAAATTATAGTTAGGCGTGCAGCTCGAACTCATTACATGCAACACAGATGCTGTTTTGCTTGCTTGATAGGAAAGAATTGAATAGCAGTAATTTAATCCGTAATTACTTGTCATACGTAAAAGCTCAAGCTCCAAAGCATTGTCTTTATTAACAGGTATGACATTTTTTTGACAAACAGAATCTAGCAAATCATAAACTTCCATCAGCCGTTTAGTTTTAACAAAGTGCTCAATCTCCTTACAGTCAGTCAAACTCAGAGCAGAACTAGTTATTTGATGATAAAGGCTTCTTACCCAAGAAGCTAAATCATTATATTCACTAGGAATATTAATAAAAAGATTAGCGGATAAGTCTACATCTAAAATACAATCAATATCTTTTCCTATATCTGAATCTAGATAGTTTGAATAACGCCTATTTATTTCTCTGATTTTTTCTTGTGTCTCTAACAGTTTGCAATCATATTTTCTTATATAAATATATTTTTTATTAAAAATACTTTCAATTAATTCTTCCATTCCAACAGCTTCTAAAGCTTGGAAATTATTCCACACATACTCATCAATATAAACCTCGTTCTCACAGCTAGCCTGGGTCAAAAGAGTATATAAAAAAATCTTCTCTAAGTAACTAAGGTCCTGCAGAGGCATTGACTTCTCAGCACTCACTTCTAAAGGGAGCTGATCTGAAAACTCCTTTACTAATAATTTGCATATATTATTAAACTCAGCAGAGAAGCATTTTTTACAAAACAACTCGGAATGCGATCTCTTTTTTATTAATTGAAAAATTTCGTTCCGATTGTATATTTTTATATTAGCGTAGCACTTTCCACAATCCATTAACTCTTTGAACTCTAAATAACCACTACTCCTAACAGCCTTATAATAAACACTTGCTGCCAACCCATACTTCTCTTGTATGCTGCTAGAGGTGTATCTATATTTAAGATTGTTAAAGTCTAAGAAACTCCAGTAATCATTAAACAAATTCGGAATAAAATCTTCTAAGTCACTATTAATTACTATTTTATAATTTTTTTCAGACATACCTAAAAATTCATATATTGTTGACAAATAGAGCTAGTAGTAATACATCATTAGATGTGTGGTGTTGCAGTTTTTCAAAAAAACCGGGGACTAATTCGTAACAGAATATGATTTAGTACACACTGATAGTATATCATACTATTACTAAGCTATTGATTTACAAGGTAATTCTATAAAAAAGTATGCTTTAAGGGGTTATAAACTACAGTCTGCATTTTCAGAGCGATCTCCGAGACTGGCCGCCCAAGATACAATCTCAGTAATTTCAGGCCGATGCTTGCGCAGCAAATACTCCAGTTCATCTTTAAGTTTTTTATAACCTTCAGAGGTCAAAAGTTTTCGAGTCATGCTCACTACTCATAGATTGAATGACATTTTTAACAGGCAAACATAACGAAGCCGCTTTCTGTATTAACAGATAAGCGGCTTCATATACAACATCAACGCAGGCTTAGTTTTTTTGATCAATCAACAAAGCATGCTTAACGTTTTCTTCAGTAGCATCAACCAATACAGCTTCGCTGCTCCACTGTGCTTGCATAGCATCACCACTGCTGGAAACACTGGCTTGCAGCTTTAAGCGGCCAATACTGGACAGCTTTAAATCCGGCAGCAATGAGTCAGCATCGGTTAGCGCGATACTAGCGGGTAAATCAGCAACCGTTAAGCGCTGAGCGGCCAATGGCATCGGAGGGCCGCTTTCAGGACGAGCAAAGACAAACACAGTAGCTGTTGCTGGTGCTTGTTTGGCCAGCTCATCGCTAATACTGATATCAATCAGCAGTTTGAAATCATTGACGGCCGCTGCTGTATCAGGCGCAATATCCACAGCAGAGTTCGCTTCAGCCACAGGTGCTGGTGTTTCAGCGAGCGCATTGCGTGCACGTTCAATACCGGTCTGGATCGCTTGATAGGATGTATCTTGCGGATCCATACCATGCAACAACTGCGTCCAAGCATCAATCGCATCCTGGAAACGCTGAGCTTCAAACGCAGCGATCCCAATCAAACCTAAACTGGTTGCTTCGTTGGGATCCTGACTCAAGGCTTCGTCAACCAAGCTTTGGATATTGGCCGTCCACTGATTGCCACCGGCAAAGTACAGTGCTTGCGCCCACTGGCCAAGCAAGTCGGGTTGACGTCCAACTAACTCAATGGTGCGTTGATAAGCATTGGCAGCATCTTTAGGGCGCTTTTCACCCATATAGGTGCGTGCTAAAAAGTACCAAGCATCAACCGACTCTGGCTGCACACGCACAGTCTCTTCCAAACGCTGAATCATTTCTTCAACGGTTTTAGGCTGCTCGGCAAGGCTGAGGGTCAAGGCAACTTTATCGCTGGCACCCCAATGTAAATACAAGCCTAAACCTGCAATAGGTAACAACAAGGCTGCAATCAAAGGCAAAGCATTACCTAGGTTAACGCTCTGTCTAGGACGCCCCACATCGGTATCATCCAGCAACTCGCGGTCGGCTTCCAAACGCCCTTCGGCAAGCTGCTCAGCAGATAGCGCACCGCTGGCGTGTTGCGCTTCTAACTCCGCAATATGTTCTTCGTATAAGGCGATATTAAGCGCGGTACGGTCTTCTTCGGCTTGGTCTTTACGACCGCGCAGCACCGGCCAGAGCAACAAAAGCAATGCTGCCAGCAATAGCAGCGTCGCGTAAATCCAAAACTGTGTCATAACGATGGGGTATCCTACTTATCGTGCTTAAGAATATCTGCCAAGCGATTTCTTTCATCACTCGACAGCTTTTGCTCATCTTGTCTTGTATGCGTTGAACGGCGACGGCGTATCACAATGATCGCCACCATCACAAAACCAAAGGCTAAGAACGCAGCAGGGCCATACCAAAGAATCAGTGTACTTTTGTTAACCGGTGGCTTGTAGCGAACAAAATCACCGTAGCGATCAACCAGAAACCCAACAATCTCATCATTGCTTTGACCGTCTTCAAGTTTCTTAAAGATCTCATCACGCATATCCATAGCAATAGGTGCATCAGAGTCAGCAATATTTTGGTTCTGACATTTAGGACAGCGCAACTCTTCAACCAGCGTGCGGTAGCGATCGCGCTCAGCTTGACTGGAAAACTCGTAGGTATCGATCGAGGCCTGTGCGGAACCAAGACAAGCAAGGGTTAAGCCAAGAGCATAAATAAAGCGTTTCATTGGTCAACTAACTCCTGATAAATAGGGGCTAACTTTTCACGCCATACGCGCTTATCCACAACGCCAACAAATTTATGGCGAATAATGCCCTGCTTATCAATGATAAAGGTCTCGGGCGCGCCATAGACACCCAGATCTAAACCTAGGGTACCTTTAGGGTCACTGATGTTGAGCTGATAGGGATTTAAAAAGTCCTCTAGCCAACGCTGCGCATCAGGGGTGCTGTCTTTGTAGTTGATACCGTGGATGACCACACCTTGCTTGGCCAAGTCGTTGAGCACCGGATGCTCAACTTTGCAGGAGACACACCAGGTCGCCCAAACGTTAACCAATGCTGCGCGGCCTAATAAATCCTTGCGTGTAATCACTGTACCGGGATCATCCAGCGATCCGGTAGAAAACTCTGGGAAGGGTTTGCCGATTAAGGCAGAGGGCAGTTCGCTTGGATCATTTTTGATGCCAAACAGCGCCATCGCAGCAAACAACACCACACCCAAGAGTATGCCGATTACGGCAAACATACGTGCTTTAGACATGTGCAGTTTCCCCCTTATCAGACAGATTCAAGGTATCTCTCACTTTTTTCGTGACTTTGACGCGGTAGCGACGATCCATAGCCGACAAGAATCCACCTAGACCAGTCAATAAAGCACCCAGCCAGATCCAACGCACAAACGGTTTAATGTGTACGCGTATTGCCCATGCACCATTTTCTAACGGCTCACCCATAGCGACATACAAGTCACGGGTGAAACCCGCATCGATACCCGCCTCAGTCATCGGCATTTGCTGCACCACATACAGACGCTTTTCAGGGTGCAATAAAGCAATCTCACGATCATTTTCAAAGACTCGAACACTGCCCTTATCCGAAATAAAATTCGGCCCTTCGTAGTGCTCAGCACCTTCAAAGACAAAACGGTAGCCCGCCATCTCTAAAGAGTCACCTGGCGCCATTTTCAAGTCACGCTCATCGCTGTATTGGCTGGATAACACTACGCCCACAGCCATAAACACCATACCTATGTGCCCCAACTGCATACCCCAGTAACTGCGAGTCAGCGAAGCCATACCTCTCAACAGGCCTTTGTGGCGTGTTTTATCAAGGATATCGCGCAGGCCAGCCAGTATTACCCAAGCACAGAGGAAGAATAAGGCCAGTACAGCAATATTAAAGTCACGGTAAAGCAGGCTACCAGCCACACTGACTGCCGCACTGAGCAACAACACAGGGCCCAGCATTTTGATCAGCCACTGGCCCGGAGTATTTTTCCAGCGCGTGATCACACCCACGGCCATCGCAAACATTAAGATCGCCATTAAGGGTACGAATAAAGCATTAAAGTACGGTGGACCAACAGACAACTTAGCGCCGCTTAATGAGTCAAGAATCAGTGGATACAAGGTACCCAGTAGCACCATCGCGGTGGCAACCACTAAAATAATATTATTGATCAGCAGCAGTGTTTCTTTTGACCAGAAACCAAAGCCCACTTTGCTTTTTACCGCAGGTGCGCGGATCACAAACAAGGTCAAGGAAGCACTGACCACCACTAATAAGAAGATTAAGAGAAAGACGCCACGCTCGGGGTCCGCAGCAAAAGCATGCACTGAGGTCAACACGCCGGAACGAACCAAGAACGCGCCTAACAAACTCAGGGAGAAAGCGGCAATCGCCAGCAATACTGTCCAGTTTTTAAAGACGCCACGTTTTTCGGTTACTGCCAATGAGTGAATCAGCGCAGTACCCACTAGCCAAGGCATAAAGGAAGCGTTTTCAACCGGGTCCCAGAACCACCAGCCGCCCCAACCGAGCTCGTAGTACGCCCACCACGAACCGAGCGCAATGCCTATACCGAGAAATGCCCATGCCACCAATGTCCACGGACGTGACCAGCGAGCCCAGGCCGCATCCAACTTGCCGCCAAGCAAGGCGGCAATAGCAAAGGCAAAGGCTACAGAAAAACCCACATAGCCCATGTACAGCATCGGTGGATGCACCACCAAACCAAAGTCTTGTAGCAGCGGATTAAGATCACGACCATCAACCGGCATTTGTGGCAATAAACGCTCAAAGGGGTTGGAGGTCATAATCAAGAACAGCAAGAAGCCGACGCTGATCATGCCCATAATGGCCAGCACACGTGCGAGCATTTCTTCAGGCAACTGGCGTGAAAAAATCGCTACAGCAAAGGTCCAGCCGGCTAAGATCAGGGTCCACAGCAGCAAGGATCCCTCATGCGCACCCCACACTGCACTGAACTTATAGAACCAAGGCAGCGCACTGTTAGAGTTGGAGGCAGCGTAAGCCACCGAGAAGTCATCGGTCATAAATGACCAGGTCAAACAGCCGAAAGCAAACAGCAAAAATAGAAACTGCCCCCAAGCTGCCGGCTGGCCTAAGCTCATCCATTTGTGGTCGCCGCGCCAAGCGCCGACTAATGGGAAAAACGACTGCACAGCCGCAAAACATAGGGCAAGGATCAAAGCTAGCTGACCCAACTCCGGCACATACAACGCCGCGTTACTCATTTTCCTGCTTCCTTTTGGCCATCTTCGTAATGTTGTAGCATGCCGGTTTTTTCTAAGGCACTGCTGACCTCAGGCGGCATATAGTTTTCATCGTGCTTGGCCAGAATCTCATCAGCAACCAAGACTCCAACCTCATTTAAACGGCCTAAAGCAACAATACCCTGACCTTCACGGAACAAGTCCGGCAAAATTCCACGATATTGAATACCGGTATCAGCATCGCCGTCGGTGACAATAAAGTCGACTGTCAGCGAGTCTTCACTGCGCGTCAGCGAGCCTTCTTTAACCAAGCCACCAGCACGAATACGCGTGCCTTCTGGTGCTTCACCGTTAGCAATTTGCGTTGGTGTATAAAAGAGGTTGATGTTTTGTTGCAGCGCCATCAGCCCCAGCCCGACAGTCGCGACGACACCCAATAAAATCGCCCCAATAATAATTAAACGTTTTTTACGAATCGGATTCACTGTTGAGCCTCCCGGCGCAAACGACGCGCCTCATTCTTTAAATAACGTTGACGGGCCAGTAAAGGTAACACCACATTCAACAATAAAATTGCGCCGCTGATGCCATAGGATGACCACACATAAATACCGTGATTGCCCATCGCTAAAAACTCAGAAAACGAATTAAAACTCATAGATTTCTCCCGATCTGCCGTGCTACCTCAGCTTGCGCCCAGCGCGTACGCGACTCGCGCCGCAATACTTCAGTGCGCATGCGCATCAGTAAGACAGCAGCAAAAAAGCAATAGAAGCCAATCGTCATGATTAACAGTGGCAACCACATCTCCATTGGCATTGCCGGCTTCTCTGTAATCTTGAATGTGGCGGGCTGGTGCAAAGTATTCCACCAGTCTACCGAGTACTTGATGATGGGAATATTAACAACCCCAACAATGGCTAAAATGGCACAGGCTTTTGCTGCACTGTCACGGTTAGTGATGGCGTGCCCAAGCGCAATAATTCCGAAATACAGAAACAATAAAATTAACATTGCGGTCAGGCGTGCATCCCACACCCACCAAGCGCCCCAAGTCGGCTTACCCCACACCGCACCGGTAATCAGAGCGATAACAGTCATCCAGGCACCAATAGGTGCCGCTTGCTGCAGCGCCACATCAGCAATTTTCATTTTCCAGACCAGCCCTACCACACCGGCAACCGCCAGAGAGATGTAGGTGGATTGCGCTAAAAAAGCAGCTGGAACGTGGATATAAATAATACGAAAACTATTGCCTTGCTGGTAATCAGGTGGTGCGAAGGCTAAACCTAAAACAGCGCCAGCCAACATCAATAGCGCGGCACTGACGCTCAACCAAGGCAACCAACGACCACTGATTTCGTAAAACCATTTGGGCGAGCCGAGCTTATGAAACCACGTCCAATTCATCGAGATACTCACAGTTATTCAATATCAGTTATACGGCACATGACAGGTATCTATGTATTTATACAGCTTGCTGTCACATATACGGTTTAATTCACTCTGCTTTTATTCACCAACGCTGATGCGCAAGCCCGCAGCAATTGCAAAGGGCGCTAAGGTCACGGTCAACATAGTCAAACTCGCCATCCATAATAAATACCCTATAGTGGGCAAACCTTGTAAGGCCGCTTGAATCACACCACTGCCTAAAATCAATACAGGGATATATAACGGTAAAATCAATAGCGCCAATAAAATCCCACCGCGTTTCAAGCCAACGGTCAACGCTGCACCCACGGCTCCAAGCAAACTCAGCACTGGCGTACCCAGCAGCAATGACAACAATAGCGTAGGTATTTTTTCTGCAGGCATACCCAGCATCAAAGCTAATAAAGGTGACAACATGACCAAAGCCAAACCGCAATACAGCCAGTGTGCCAACACCTTAGCAAGAACCAAAACCACTAAAGGATGCGGCGAAACGACCCACTGCTCTAATGAACCATCCTCAAAATCGCTACGAAACAAACCATCCAAAGACAACAACACCGCCAGCAACGCTGCCACCCAGAGCAAACCCGGTGATAAGGTTTGCAGCAACTGCGTCTCAGGTCCAACTGCCAGCGGAAATAAAGCAATTACAATTGCAAAAAACACCAATGGATTAACCAACTCTGCTGGGCGACGAAACATCAGTCGCGTTTCACGCAGCAACATCAGAGTAAAGACATTACTCATAACTGCGCCTGCCCTAAATCAAGTTCTCGGAAAGTGTTGGGAACGTTTTGTAAAGGATGGTGTGTGGTCAAAATAACCATACCCCCCTTGTCGCAATGCGCTGCCAAATGCAACTCCAACTGAGTCACCGCCTGTTTATCTAGCGCAGTAAAAGGCTCATCTAAGATCCACAATGCCGGAGCGTCGAGGTATAAACGCGCTAAACCGACCCGACGCTGCTGCCCTGCGGACAGAGTATGACAAGGCACATCTTCAAAACCGGCTAAACCCACTGCAGCCAGCGCTTGCCAGATCTGCTCGCGATTTGCACCATGGTGCAGCGCAGATAACCACATCAGGTTTTCTTCTGCGGTCAGCAAGCCTTTGATGCCGGCCGCATGCCCCAGCCACAATAAATTAGAAACTAACGCATTGCGCTGCTGATGAATACTGACACCTTTAATCAACACATCACCGTGCGTAGGGCGCATCAACCCAGACATCAAACGCAACAAACTGGTTTTGCCACTGCCGTTGGGACCGCTGACCTGCAACATATCCTTTGGCCTGACACTGACCTGCAGATGCTCAAACAACAGCCGCCAATCACGCTCACAGGCTAAGTCAACAGTTTCAAGATAAGCATCGGTCACAAACACATCGCCTTGTGAAAAAAGGTTCAAGTCAATTTTACAGAGCAGCTATACTGCCCAGCAGACACTATAATGAGTCGCAATTATACACAGCTGCACAGCCTGCGCGGCAGGCATTTACAAAGCATTTACAATAGGTTGCAATCGAAATGGCCAGTGAAATACCCTCTTCCCGCCCTTCTCCGAGCATCCCTAGTGTGCAACGCCCTGCTGCGCCAGCCGCTAACCCTATTTTACAGCTGCAAAGCAACTTGCCAAAGCAACTCAATATTGGCGACTCAGCGCAAGCACAGGTACTGGCTTTACGTGAAGCGCAGCAGGCGTTTCAAGTGCTATTGCGCTTATCTCTACCAAATGGCCAACAACGCAACATTGAAGTACAGAGCAACCAAGCTTTGACACCCGGTCATATACTTAATGTAACCGCCTTGTCAGCACAGCAACTGGCCTTTAGCTTAATACCCACCGGCCAAGCCGCAATTGCTACACGTATTGATACCGCTCTCTTAACCCCTGGCAGCTTGCTCGAAGCCAAGGTCGTTCAAGTCACGCCCAATCCTCAGGGCGGTTTTAAAGTCATAGTTAGCATCAACAACAATGCACTAGCTGGGCAGCAGTTACAGATTGATAGCCCTAAATCGCTACCACTCAACAGCCTGCTTAATGCCCGCATCGACAGCGCGCAGCAACTGACGTTTCAACCATTAAGCACTCGCCTTGAACCCTTAGCCATTAATCAGGAATTGCAAAAACAATTCAGCCAGCAAGGTTCCTTAAGCCAACTGTTTCAGGGTCTGAATACTATATCACCAGGTAATCTTTCGCCAGACGCGCAGAGAACTCTGCAGCAATTACTGGGCGGTATGCCAGAGTTCAGCCAAATACTAGACCCCAAAAAACTGGCACTGGCGCTTACAAACAGTGGCGCGCAACTGGAAAACCGCTTGCTTAGCGGCGCATCAGAAAATGCCAATCAAGATATAAAGGCCAATTTATTACGCTTAATTACGCAAATCATGCCCATGCTCCCCAATAGCAACCCCACCCTGGCTGCATCACAAAGCACATTGTTATCACAGGCTTTACCCGGCTTATTGCGTGATCAGTTGCTGGGCAGCAACCAAGCACAACTGCGCGAGCAAGCACTGCGCTTTCCATTACCAACACGTTTATTGCAAGCACTGGACAACCCCAATGACCTAGGCTCACTCCTACGTTTAGCTGCTGCTGCAGTATCACGCTTGCAAACTCATCAACTTTCCAGCCTTGGGCAAACTCATACCAACAGCGAGGGAACTCAGATAACCGTATGGCAAATGGAAATCCCCACCCGTGATTTGCACACTATCGTTCCACTGCAAGTTAAATTTCAGCATGAAGAGCCTGCGCAAAAGAAATCAGGTGAACCGGCAACTCCGGTTTGGAAAATTGATCTGAGCTTTGATTTAGAACCTCTAGGCCCACTGCACATTCAAGCCAGCTTGCAAGGCGGCAGTATTTCCAGCCAACTGTGGGCACAAAATAGCGCTACTGCCAATTTAATTGACCATGAACTGGGGCACTTACGCGAACGTTTACTGGCTATCGGTCTGACCGTAAAAGACCTAAGCTGTCACCAAGGTGCGCCACCGCAAGGTGAAAAAACCAGCTTACAACAGCGTTGGATTGATGATTTAGCATGAGTAAAACCACTGAAAGGCAAGCCGTTGCCTTAAAATATGATGGCGACAACGCACCCAATTTAACCGCTAAGGGCAACGATGCACTGGCTGAAGAAATCCTGCAAATCGCCCGCGAAAACGATGTACCAATTTACGAAAACGCGGATCTGGTACGTTTGCTGGCACGCTTGGAATTAGGCGATGCCATTCCTGAATCGCTCTATCAAACTATTGCTGAAATCATTGCTTTTGCTTGGTACTTAAAAGGCAAGGCGCCAAAAGGTTTCTATAACCAAGCACCAGCAGATGATGCCACCTTGTTGCTGCCATACCAGCCGCAACAGGATGATGATTAACAGGGTCAGCGCACACCTAGCTCAATAGCCCGGCCAGCGGCTGATGTAAACGCGCCGAATAGTACATCAGCGCAAAACACGCCAGCGCTGCTGTGTAAGCTAACCAACGCACCGGCATGCTGTACTTATTACGAAAAGCGAACACACCCAACACCACATACAGCACTAACAGAATCAATTTAACTTGCAGCCAGGCGGCGGCGAGCGGTGCATAATCCAGAGCAATCAACAGCAGCACCGCAGCCAACAGCAAGCAAGTATCAACCACATAACTGAGGCGATTGACCTTTTTTTGTAATGCCCTACCACTGCCCATTAATAAAACCCACAAACCGCGAAGCACAAATAAGCTGCCACTCAGCAGCACCAAGCTGATATGTATATTTTTAATCAGTACATAATGCTCAGCAAACATGGTATCTCTCCTCTTGTAGCGCCTCAGTTCATATTAACTAAGCGCTACATATGCATATTTATAAAACGCTATAAGCGTCTTAGCCTGATATTTGCCTATGAGTTTACGACGTTCAGCGCAGTGCTTGCTTGATCAAAAACATAGGAAGCCAATAGAAACGACTCTCATTAAAAAACCCGCACACAGCGGGTTTATGTATTGAACTGACAGCCTTGCTAGCGCACCTGCAAATACATATTGGCTTGTAACAAGTGCCCTTCATCTAAACCGCCAACCAAGGCGGCTAATTCTAACTGATGAACAATCAACGACACCTTGGCGCTCAACAACTCAAGCTGCATCTGTGCCACGGCATTTTCAGCATCTAAGCGCTCTAAAGTGGTGTTATCACCCAATTCATGGCCTAAACGTGTTGCCGCGAGACGTTCCTGACTGGCCTTTAAGGCTTTTTGCAACGCCGTGATTTGCTGACCATTAACCTGCACACCTAACCAAGCGGCACGGGTTTGTTGCTTGACCTGCTGACGCAACATATCACCTTGAGCAAGATTTTGATCCTGTAGATGCAAGGCTTGTCGATGTTTAGCACTGCGATAACCACCAGTAAAAATCGGCACATTAAGCTGCACGCCAACCATCCAATCATCAGCTTTATTCAAAGCCGCACCATAACGGCCGCTGCCATCCAGTTTTTCGTAACCCAGTTGACCAATTAAATCGACGGTCGGGCTACTCCAACTGGAATATTGCGCAACCTGCTCGGCCGCAATGCTGACGCCTTTGTTATGCATTTGCAGCATGGGGTTAAGCTGCACTGTTTGCGCTAACCAATCCGTTAGCGGATCAAGCTGAGGCGCTGGCAAAGGGGCTGACAGCGGCACACTCAGCAAGTTATTGGGTGTTTGCAGAGTCAGATCAGTAAAATCTGCCACCGCCAAGTCCTCTTGCATCTGCGCAGCCAGCAGCCGAGCCTGCAAACCTTGTGCATCGGCTAAGGCTTCATAGGTATCGGTCACGGGGCGATCGCCCAGCTCAAAACGCGCTTGGGTTTCTTGCTCAATCAATTCAACTTGACGCTGCTGCTGGTTTAGAAAGCCGACCTTTTCTCGCGCCAAAACCACCGCGAAATAACGCTGCGCGACTTTCAACATGAGATTTTGCTGCGCCGACTGCCACTGCAAGTCAGCCACTTCAGCATTCAGCCGCAACTGACGACTTTCAGCCAAGCGTGCGCGATTTAACAGAGGCTGCTTAATCCCTAGCGCATAACTGCTTAGATTACCGCCACGAATCGAGGTATTAAACTCAACATCTTCAGAGCGCATATCCGGAGTAACAAACTGCGCACCCTGTGTGCTCGACGTATGACCAGCTCGCCCTGCTGTCGCACTGGCACCTATAGTCGGCAGCCATAAACTGCGCGCCAAGTTGCGCTGCTCGCCACCAGCCTCCAGCGCAGCTTGCTCGGCTCGGTACTCAGGATCATGACTCAGCGCTAAACGCCACGTCTCCACCAGATCCAAAGGCTGGGCAACACTGGCGCTGTGCCACAACACAGCAACCAAGAGTGTGCCCAGTGCACAACGCTTACTTTTGCAGGTCAATCGAGGCATGGCTCGCAACTCCTTAACAGCCGGGTTTAATCCCAATTTTGCGCAGCATGGTTTCCATCAAGCACCATTTACTTAAACCGCTCTGTAACACATTCGCCCCGACAAACAGGGTAAAAGCCAGCCACCATTGACTGATAAAAAACGGACTCGCCGGCGCGCCAAAAGCGACCGACAGCACAATAAAAAGACCTGCGACTGTGCGCACCACTTGCCATGAGGTCATGAGGATTCTCCTATTTTATTAAGAACATGAGGCTTGTTGCGATAGGCTGCGTAATACAGCAATGGAATCACCACTAAGGTCAGCACGGTCGACACCAGCACACCAAAGATCAGTGAAATAGCTAAACCATTAAAAATCGGGTCATCCAGAATAAAGAACGCGCCAAGCATGGCCGCCAATCCCGTCAGGATAATGGGTTGCGCACGGGTAATCGCTGAGTTGACCACCGCCTGCTCTAACGAGCGCCCCGCTTTAACTTCCAAGTTAATAAAATCCACCAGCAAGATTGAGTTGCGTACAATAATTCCAGCCAGCGCGATCATGCCGATCATACTGGTTGCGGTGAACTGCGCTCCGAGCAAGGCATGGCCTGGCATCACCCCAATAATGGTCAATGGTATCGGTGCCATAATCACCAACGGAGTTAAGTAGGATGAAAAGTGCGCGACCACCAGCAAGTAAATCAGCAAAATCCCC
>CAYLOI010000044.1:592-1154 GCA_964385265.1 uncultured Thiopseudomonas sp. | reverse complement strand
AGCAAAAATGCCATACAAAGGGCTATCCACTTCACCCGCCATATCGGCCATCACATAGTGCACGGGCAGTAAATCTTTATGATAAATCGGCTGCTCTTGTAGAGTGTCGGTAATGGTCACCAGTTCGGCAATCGCCACTAGATCATTGCTAGCAGTGCGCACTTTAAGCTGCAGCAATGTTGGCAAATCACCGTGCAACTCAGGGCTTAATTGCAGGTACGCCGATACTGGGTACTTGCTGCCATCATGCAGCCAAGTGGCAGACTCACCATGCAAACCAGCACGCAAGGTGCTGACAATATCAGCCTGAGTCACACCCAATTGACTGGCTTTGTGCCGATCAATCAGCAATAACTTACGTGGCGCATCAGCAATGGCACTGTCGTCAATATCAACCATACCTTCAACCTCAGCAAACACCGCACGTACCGCATCACCCACGGCTTGGCGACCCTCTGCAGTTGGCCCGTAAATTTCAGCCACCACAGGTGCATGCACAGGCGGACCGGGCGGTACTTCGACAATCTTTATATTGGCATTAAAGCGGCGACCAATCTCTTGT
>CAYLOI010000044.1:0-525 GCA_964385265.1 uncultured Thiopseudomonas sp. | reverse complement strand
ACTTTCGCTGTTGCTGCGCAGATAATACTGTCGTACCAAACCATTAAAGTTGATTGGTGCTGCGGTACCTGCATAGCTTTGATAATGAGTGACTTCTGGCACTGTGGCTAAATACGCACCCAACTCACCTAGTACCGCCGAAGTTTGCTCTAAAGGCGTGCCAGCCGGCATATCAACGATAATCTGAAACTCAGATTTGTTATCAAATGGCAGCATTTTCAACAGTACCAAGCCAGACACAGGCAGCAGCATGGACAAGCCAATCAGCGCCATCACGCCAAGGCCTAAGAAAAAACGATTGAGGGTGCCACGCCGCGAATCTAAAAACGGTTTAAAGATGCCTTCAAATAAACGCGTTAAAAAGGCGGATAGGCGACTGGTTTTTTGAGCTGTCTGCTCAGTCGGCTCAGTTGTCGAATGCTTCAGCCATAAACGCGCCAACCACGGCGTCAGGGTAAAGGCGATGGCCAATGACAACACCATACCCATACTGGCATTAATCGGAATCGGGCTCATATAGGGCCC
>CAYLOI010000043.1:0-15691 GCA_964385265.1 uncultured Thiopseudomonas sp. | reverse complement strand
GGCGCAACAGCATAACGCCCAGAGGGTAAGTAAATTGCCCCCGTGGCAAAGTCAATGGCAAAAGCCACTAAACCTGGTATGACCCAAAACAGCAGACCAATGCCGTTCATAATTACCACGGTAGGGTCGATAGAACCGCTGGCTTGCCCGCGGCGATCGGGATAAATCACCGTGCCACAACCGGATAATTCAAAAATAAGTAAGGCACTGAGAGTGCTGGCTACAACAGGTTTAAGCATTGATTTACGCATAGTGTCCTCATTACGTATTCTGTATGGCAGCAACTGCCATTGCTGGCGAGCGCACCGAAGGTGCTGTCAAATGCCTAGGCATAGAGTCAGGTTGGCCATTAAATGTTCCCTTGTGGCCAATTTGAAGCTTAATATTGAGCGTGCAACTGAGCAAGCGCATGCAGCTTTTGTCATCCTGTGGAGTCTTTTTTAGCAGACTTAGCACAGCACTTTAGCTCGCACGCTTAAGTAATAATTTGCCGTCGATTGCGGTGAATTTTGTTGCAGCACGAATTAATGAAAACGCAGTAAAGTCGGCAACACCAAACACCTCAACCTTAATCCCATGCAATGCCTGCATCCGCTCCACTAAAACATCAAAATCGCCGTCACCAGATGCTAAAACTACAGTATCTGCCAAGCCGGCAAACTCCATCGCGTCCACAGTTATTCCCACATCCCAATCGCCTTTGCGACTGCCGTCACTGCGTTCGACATAGGGTTTTAATTTCACCTCAAAGCCGATCGCACGCAAAATGTTTTGAAATTGCTGTTGCTTAGGATCACCACGTTCGGTGGCATAGGCAATGGCTTTGACCACTTCGCGCCCAGCAGTGACCTCGCGCCAAAACTGGTTGTAATCAAAACTCGCGGCAAAACCTTGGCGCACCGTATAATAAATATTTTGCACATCCACCAAAATTACGACAAGTTCCATTAAATACCTCTCAATAAACTTACAATACCGACCAATCAAGGTATGCCGCAGATGTGCAAAAAACTGATGAAAGAGTGATCTACTCGGTTCATTGCAGCACAGTTAGAGTTAAAAGCTAGGGCCGATCTCTGCTATCATCGGTTATGGTTTTATCGGTTACCCTGGTTCCATAGGTTTTGCTCAAGGAATTGCTGGCAAAAGCGCAATGGCAGTGAGCGAAAAGACAATAAAGCATATGAAGAATAGATTCATGTATATTTGCAAGCCAGCTACATCCTAACAGCGCTCACTCAAGCAATGACGACAATGACATTGATGCTGCAGCGCTGTTCAAATTGAAACTCAACGATTCGAATACACAGGTTTAACAACGTATGACGCTGTACTTAGCTTCCACATCGCCTAGACGCCGCGAACTATTAGCACAAACGGATATCAATTTTTCCATACTTGATATCGCTGTAGACGAAAGCCAGCGCGCTAAAGAGCTACCCACTGCTTATGTTGAGCGCCTCGCTAAAGAAAAAGCTGAGGCGGGTTTTAAAGCAGTGCAAGAGGATGAAAGCGCTATCGTTTTAGCTGCTGATACCATTGTTGTGTTAGAAGATGACATTCTTGGTAAACCCAGTGATCAAAACCAAGCTGGACAGATGCTACGTGCGCTGTCAGGGCGTTCGCATACAGTTATGACTGCTTTTGCAATTAAAACAGCCCAGCAAATACGCGTGCAGCGGGTTAATACCACGGTGTTCTTTAGATCCATTACCAGCAAAGAAGTGGACTGGTACTGGTACACCGGTGAGCAACAGGACAAAGCCGGTGGTTACGGTATACAAAGTAAAGGTGGCGTGTTTGTCAGTGCTATTTCTGGCAGCTACAGTGCTGTTGTTGGGCTGCCGCTGGCCGAGGTAGTGACTGCTCTGCAAAGCTTGGGTGTGTGTCCAGAACCTGCTGAATCACTGGCTGAGGCGACTTACTAGCAGGCTTAGCGTGTGCTTGAAATCTTGGATAAATCGCCGCCTTCAAAGCGTAAAAAATAGTACATACCACCCTTAGGACCGTACAGCCATTCAGCCACATACACTTGATGGCTATGGCCGTATTGATTGATCACTTGCTTAAAGCCTAAGTCTTCCTTGGCCACTGGCTCGCCACACTTGTTGCGCACCTCTTGCATGCTCGCGCCGAGGCTGACCAGTGCGCTATTGCAGCGAAAAGTTGATGAGGCAAAGGACACTGTGCTCCAACCCAGCAGCAATAACATTAATACGACAGAACGCAGCATAGATATTTCACTCATTGTTAATTGATTGTGGCTGACAGGCAGCGCTTTGCTGTGACAGTTCGCGGGCTTTTAGAAGCAGCGGCGGCGCTGTGCGTAGATCAGGAGGATGGACTGGCGTGCAGTTTATTGGCTGCGCAGACTATCAATGCTGACCAAGCGGCCACCGATAAAACGCAAAAAGTACAGCATGCCGCTGTGAGGGCCATACACCCATTCTTCAATGGGTAATTCCTGACGGTTGTACTCACCTAAAGTGTAACCCACTGCTTCACGAGCTACGGGTTCTCCGCACTTGCGTAAGACTTGAAAAGAGCGCTCGCCCAAACTGACCAATTGTGTGCCGCAGCGAAAGGTACTGGCCATTGCGCCGGCACTGAACAGGCTGAGCGCAAGACACAAGACAAAACCGCTTAAGTATTTCATTACATACTCCCTAAGTGCAGCGTGCTGATCACACCGCTATCAGCGCTGGCTTTACCTTCACTGACATCTACTAAATAGACACGCTGTGCGTCCAATTGTGCCTGCTCAATTAAATATTCTTTAATGCTGTTGGCGCGTGCTTGCGCTAAACGGCGTAAACCGACAGGGCTTTGCGCGTAGCTGTGCAGTACGGCTTCATGCATCTGTTGTGCACGCTGGTCTCTTTTCAAATCAGCCCATTGCGCCGGCGGTTGTTGCTTAAGTTGACTGCGATAAATGCCCTCGAGCAAAGCTGGTTTTTCGCTGTCTGGTACCTCAATAGTTTCCTTGCTGGCATCTATTTTGTTGCCACGGCGCTGCAAAATACTGTACCAAGCGTTTTGGTAGGCTCTGGTTAAACGCATTTGCGCCAAGGGTGGGCCATCCAATTCAGCATTGCTGCCACCTTCGATTTCTAAGCGCAGTTGTGGACGCTCTTTGAGCGCCTTTGCCAGTGTGTCTAAACCCTTTGCTGCATCGGCATTGACGACAAATTCGCCGGGTGAAAACACCACCTCATTAAGCTCAGCAGCACTGCCACTGGCTAAGCCTGCGATAAAATTAAAAGGTGCGGACACTGCGCGGGTTAGCAGGTTACGTAAGGTTTGCCAGATAATCGGCGCGACTTTAAATTCTGGGTTATTCAGATCACCTTGCACCGGTAGGCTTAGGGCAATTTGTCCCTTGCTGTCTTTGAGTAAGGCAATGGCTAAGCGCACGGGCAAATCGACCGCGTCAGGGCTGTCGACACGCTCGCCCAGTTGCAACTGCTCCAGCAGTAACTGATTGCTTGCGTTGAGTTTGCCGTCATTGATTTGATAGTGCAGGTCTAAATTCAAACGACCTTTTTGAATCCGGTAGCCAGCAAACTTACCCGAGTAGGGCGTTAGTGTGGTCAGCTCCACATGCTTAAATGCTGTGGCAATATCAAGCTGTTTCAATGGATCAAAGGGCATCAGGCTGCCTTTGATGGTGACTGGCGCATAACGATCCACATTGCCCTGAATATTCACTTTGGCAACGCTATTGGTTTGATTATCCAGCGTACCAATTTGGCCATTGAGCTGTTGAATGGCGGTGGCAAAGTTAGGTGTCAGACTAAAGTCAGCAAAGTTGGCCGAGCCGTCATTGATATCAATGCCGCCGATATGCAGGGCAAACTCAGGGCTATTGCTGGCAGCCTCGGTCGCTGGCGATTGCGGCTGAGGGATTAACAGCTCGCTGATATTGGTGGTGAGATTTTCATTGATGATAAAGCGCACATAGGGTTGCTGCAGGGCGATGTTGTCAATCGCGAGTTTTTGCTGCTGCAAGCTATATTGAATGCTGTTGATGTCTACTGTTTGCCACTTCAACAGGTCACGCTGGCGCAGGCTGTCGCGCACATGCAGTTGATTGAGCGCTGCATCACCTTGCAGCACCAGCTGTAAATTGTCGAGGTCGCTGATTTGCAGTTTGAGTGCGCTATTAAGCAAACCGCTGCGCAGCTCTACATGCGCGTAAGGGCTGATCCAAGCTTGCGCAGGGCGTAAGTCAAGATCGCTGCTATTGAGCGTCATATCGACTTTAAGCGGCTGCAGTAACACGCTTGCACTGCTGCTGAGGGTGCCTTGCTCGCCAACTTTAGTGCTCAGCTCAGCATTAAATGGACTGCTGGCTTGGCTGTCAAAATCTTTAACCTGTAAATTAAAATCAGAAAGATTGAGCGCAACGGGTTCGCTGCGGCTGTTGTCAGTGAGATGAAATTGCTGCTGGCTTAAGTCAGCTTGCTTGACGGTTATGTGCCAAGCAGCGCTGTCTGTGCTGCTGGCGGCAGGCTCGGTTGCGGGCTGTTGTGTGGTGGTACTGGGTAAGAGTTTTTGCCAGTTGAGTGCGCCGTTTTGATCAATCTCAGCCCAGGCTTCAAGTTTTGAGCTGCTAACTGTACCTATGTGCAGTTTTTGCCCGGCCAAGTCAAATGCGCTATCGCTAACACGCAGTTTAGCGAGGCGTGCGAGAGGCTGTGTAGTTTGCAGCAAGACGAGTGAGGCCAGTTCTGCGCTGAGTTGGCTGGCTTTAAATTGTAGGCTTGGGCTCAATTCTAGCGTGTAACGGGTGTCGAGGCTTAAGCGGCCATCGTTTAGTTGTGCGGAGAAGTGTTCATGTACGTAAGGCCACCAGCTTTTCAGCTGTGCATCCTGCATCTGTAAATGACCCTGTGAGGCTAGAGGACTAATACTGAACTGACCTTGCCATTGCAGTTGTGTACCGTCGCTGGCTTGCGCAGTTAATTGCAGTTCGCTGCTGCTGGAGGGACGAGTGTCGAAACTGTTTAAAGTAATGTTTAAATCATCAAAACTGACATCAACAGGCTCATTTTGGCGCTGATCATTAAAACGCGCGCTGCCTTGTTGCAATTGTAGTTGGTCAATCAGTAGCGCTAGAGGTGCACTCTCGGATTGCTCAGGCTGATCAGGAGCGGCAGGCAGAGTAAAGAGTTGGGCAAGATTCAGCTCGCCGGTTTTATTAAAAATAATCTGTGCTTTGGGCTGTTGCAGTTGCACAGCATTGAGGTGCAGGGTTTTCGTCCATAGGCTGTCGCTGTCTAATTTGCCATACAGGTGCTGCAAGCTAAGTTGCTCATCGCCGGCGTCGCCAATGTGCAAACCCCAAGCAGAAAGCTCAAGGGTAAAAGGGTTAAATTCCAAGCGCTGTAAATGGGCAGGACTCGTGGCATAAATACCCAGTTGCTGGTTAATTACCTGCAAAGCAATACTGGGGAGTAATAAAAAACCTAACCAGCTATAAACTGCAAGGCTGCTTATCAGGGTAATAATAAGGCGCTTTAAACCTTTGGACATGACTGCAGATCCTCAAACCGTTGTACCTACAGTGTAAGCAAAATCGGAGTAAAGCAGTAGGAGGATGTTACGGATCTATAGTTTTTTGCCTGCAGTGGCCTAGCAATTGATGTTTTGGCGTTGCTTGACGCAGAGAACCAAGCAACGCCATCCACACTTAAACGAGCTTAGCGCTCAATGGCCAAGGCAACACCTTGACCGCCACCAATGCATAAAGTAGCGAGGCCTTTTTTGGCATCGCGACGCAGCATTTCGTGCAGCAGCGTGACCAAAATGCGACAGCCCGATGCACCAATCGGGTGACCGATTGCAATAGCGCCACCATTGACGTTGACCTTGTCGGTATCCCAGCCCAACTCTTGGTTGACGCTCAATGCCTGCGCAGCAAAAGCTTCGTTGGCTTCAATCAGGTCGAGGTCAGCGATAGTCCAGCCAGCTTTGCTTAAGCATTTTTGCGTTGCCGCGACTGGGCCAATGCCCATAATGGTTGGCTCTACCCCGGCGTTGGCGTAAGCAGCAATGCGTGCTAGCACTGGAATGCCAAGGGCTTTGGCCTTTTCGGCACTCATCAGCATCACAGCTGCAGCGCCGTCATTGATGGTTGAAGCATTACCTGCAGTGACTGAGCCATCTTTTTTAAAGGCAGGGCGCAGTTTAGCCAAAGCTTCAGCAGTGCTGCTGGCGCGAGGTTGCTCATCGGTGTCAAAAATAATTGGATCACCTTTGCGCTGCGGAATGCTCACTGGCGTGATTTCATCAACAAAGCGACCGGCAGCAATGGCGGCTGCTGCTTTGGCTTGTGAGGCGGCAGCAAAGGCATCTTGCTGCTCGCGGCTTAAGTTGTATTTTTCTACGAGATTTTCTGCAGTGATACCCATATGAATATCATTAAACGCATCCCACAGGCCGTCTTCGATCATGCTGTCGACCACTTTGCCGTGGCCCATCCGTAAACCTGTGCGCACGCCTGGCATCACATAGGGTGCCAAGCTCATGTTTTCTTGACCGCCGGCGATTACCACTTCGGCATCACCGCAGCGAATGGCTTGAGCTGCCAAATGCAGAGCCTTAAGGCCTGAACCGCAGACTTTATTGAGGGTAAAAGATGGCATGCCAGCCGGTAAGCCGGCGTGAATAGCTGTTTGCCGTGCTGGGTTTTGGCCGCTGCCAGCAGTGAGCACTTGGCCAAAAATTAACTCATCAACCTGATCAGCAGCAACACCGGTTTGTTCCAGTAGGCGGCGTACAACGACTGCACCGAGTTGGGGAGCGGGCATACTGGCTAAACTGCCTTGAAAGCTGCCAACAGCGGTGCGTGTAGCTGCAACAATAACGACTTCATGCATAATAAACTTCCTTTTATTAAGGGCTGAGTAAACTCTGATCATGCACCAAATTTTATTGTAGGTCACGATGACTTAAAAAATTCTTTAAATCACGGCGCAGTGCACTGCAGCTTAACCGCGATGGCGGTTTCTAAAAAAATTGATTAAACCTTGAGTCGAGGCGTCAGTGTTATTGATCGGCGCTTGGCCGGTAAGGCGCTGATAAACGCTTTCTCCTAACGCTTTACCTAGCTCAACGCCCCATTGGTCGAAAGCGTTGGTGCCCCAGATTACGCTTTGCACAAAGACTTTATGCTCATACAGGGCGATTAATGCACCGAGCCTTCGTGGACAAATGCGTTCCAAAACTAAGGTGTTGCTGGGGCGGTTGCCAGGAATTTCTTTATGCGGCGCTAAGCGCTGTACTTCAATCTCATCTAAGCCTTTGTCGCGCAGCTCTTGTGTGGCTTGCGCGCGGCTTTTGCCTTGCATTAAAGCTTGGCTTTGCGATAAGCAGTTGGCATACAGCCATTGCTGGTGATCGGCAATTTGATTATGGCTGACCACCGGCACAATGAAATCCGCCGGAACCAATAAAGTGCCTTGATGCAGTAGCTGATGATAGGCATGTTGACCATTACAACCAACGCCGCCCCAAATCACTGCGCCACTTGAATAGTTTAATGCTGCGCCGTCTTGGCGCACATGTTTACCATTGGACTCCATATCCAGCTGTTGTAAATGCTGGGTGAAGTTACGCAGGTAATGGTCATAGGGCAAAATAGCGTGGCTTTGCGCCTGCCAAAAGTTGCTGTACCAGATGCCGAGCATGGCCATGATTACAGGCATATTTTGCGCAAAGGGAGCTTCTTGGAAATGCTGATCCATGCTCCACGCACCGGCCAATAATTCTTTGAAATTAGACATGCCGATGGATAGTGCAATCGGTAAACCAATCGCTGACCATAAAGAATAACGGCCACCGACCCAGTCCCAAATGGGTAAGATATTTTCTGGGGCAATACCAAAATCCACAGCAGCTTCAATATTGCTCGACACGGCAATAAAGTGACGGTGCAGGCCTGCTTCAGTGCCGCCTTGGGCCAAGTACCAACTGCGTGCTGCTTGTGCATTTTTTAAAGTTTCGAGTGTGCTAAATGACTTGCTCGACACAATAAATAAGGTGGTTTGTGCATTGAGGCTATTGCTCAGTTCATGAAACTCACTGCCATCAATATTGGCCAAAAAGTGACAATGCACACCTTGCTGAGCAAAGGGCAGTAGGGCCTCGGAGACCAATTGTGGGCCTAAAAATGAGCCGCCGATACCGATATTAACGATGTGTGTAATAGGCTTTTCACTGTAGCCGCGCCACAAGCCATTGTGAATGCGGTTGACCAGTTCCGTCATGCTATTGAGCACATCGTGAATCAGAGGGATTAAATCCTCTCCATCGACCACTAAGCTGTCACCAATTGGGCGGCGCAGTGCTGTGTGCAAGGCCGGCCGCTGCTCGGAGGCATTAAGTGGTTCGCCATTGAATAACGCTTGGATTGCACCTTGCAGTTGGCTTTGCTCAGCCAGCTGCATCAAAAGCTTTAGCGTGGTTTCATCTAGCAGGTTTTTCGAGAAGTCCAAGAGTAGACCATCGTGGTTTAACGAAAATTTCTGGAAACGCTGCGGATCTGCGGCGAACGCATCTTGCATGCGAAAGTCTTGCATGGCTTGGCGTTGCTTGAGTAACTCTTGCCACGCGGGACGCTGGGCGGCATCAAGAGGGTGTTGGTAGTGGGTCATGAAACCGGCCTACTTAGTGTAAGAATATGGGTGGAGATCTCCACCCATATTTAAAGCAGACAGCTTAAGCCAGCTGCACAGGAATTGCATTGCTGCTGTGGCTCAAAGAGCCGTCTTTACCCATATAAAGTAAGCGGGGCGCATGAGTGGCCAACTCGCTCTCTTCATAGTGGCAGTAAGCGCAAATAATCAATACATCACCCACTGCAGCTTTATGCGCAGCCGCACCGTTAACAGAAATAATCTGCGAACCGGCTTCGCCACGAATAGCGTAAGTGGTAAAACGCTCACCATTGGTGACGTTGTAAATATCAATTTGCTCGTATTCACGAATCCCTGACATATCCAACCAGTCGCCATCAATGGCGCAAGAACCTTCGTAATCAACGACGGCGTGGGTGGTAATTGCTCGGTGCAGTTTTGCTTTGAGCATAATGGTTTGCATGGTGTTGTCCTCTTTGACTCGGCGCAGCGCTGTCGGGATTAGCGGCAGTGCTCAGCGTCTGTCGTTATTACAGATCAAAGATCAGATTGTCGATTAGGCGTGTTGTGCCGAGATAGGCTGCGGCTAATAAGACCAGCTGAGCACTCTCTGCGTCAGCCGCTTCTAGGCTGTTGGCGTCACGTAGCTCTACATAGTCGAGGCGAAAGCCAGCGCTTTGTAGATCCGCAGTGAACTGCGCAAAAAGGGCTGGATAATCACGCTCACCTTTTATTATATGTGCTTTAAGCGCTTGCATACATTGCTGTAACACAGGGGCAGTGGCACGTTGTTGCGCATTAAGATACCCATTTCTGGACGATAATGCGAGGCCATCTGTATCACGCACAATGGGCGCGCCAATAATCTGCACCGGTATATTTAAGTCAGCCACCATTTTACGGATGATGGCGAGCTGTTGGTAATCTTTTTCACCAAACAGAGCACTGTCAGGCTGAACCATATTGAGCAGTTTGCAGACGACCGTGGCTACACCATCAAAATGCCCAGGACGGCTGCCGCCACATAAACCGGCAGAAACGCCAGGAACACTGACGGTGGTGTGTTGGGCCATGCCGTTGGGGTACATCACTTGGGCGTCTGGGTTAAATAGCAGATTGCAGCCGGCCTCGAGCAGTTTTTCTTGATCGGCGGCTAAAGTGCGCGGGTAGCTATCAAGGTCTTCGTTTGGACCAAACTGCAACGGGTTGACAAAAATACTGGCCACCACAAAGTCAGCGCGAACCATGGCTTGTTTGATCAGTGCGATATGCCCAGCATGTAAATTACCCATGGTCGGCACTAAGGCAATACGTTTGCCTGCGCTGCGTGCCTCTGTGATGGCCGCGCGCAAGTGTTCTAGCGTATGTACGCTGTTCATGCGCGAAACTCATGCTCAGCAGCAGGGAATGACTGGTCTTTGACCGAGCGACAATACAGGCTGATGGCCTCGCCAATACTATCTTGTCCCTGCATAAAGTTACGCACAAATTTAGGTGTGCGACCGCTGATCGACAAGCCAAGCATGTCGTGTAGCACCAGCACTTGACCATCTGTATTGGGGCCTGCACCAATGCCAATCACAGGGATACGCACAGCTTGACTGATGCGAGCAGCCAATTCACTTGGCACGCACTCTAACAGCAGTAGAGCTGCACCTGCTTGTTCAAGGGCAATGGCATCATTGAGCATTTTTTGCGCTTGTTGTTCGCCGCGGCCCTGCACTTTGTAACCGCCAAATACGTTGACGGACTGCGGGGTTAAGCCGAGGTGTACGCAAGTAGGGATGCCGCGCTGAGCTAATAAACTGACGGTCTCTGCCAGCCAGACACCACCTTCTATCTTGACCATGTGCGCGCCGGCTTGCATCAGCTTGGCGCAGCTTTGGTAGGTTTGCTCAAGGGTGGCATTGCTCATAAAAGAGAGATCGCTGAGAATCAGTGCACCTTTGTTGCCGCGTTTTACTGCAGCGGTATGGTAAGCCATATCATCAATTGAAACCGGCAGCGTGCTGTCATGGCCCTGTAAAACCATGCCCAGTGAGTCACCGATCAATAGAATTTCCACGCCTGCCGCACAGGCCGTGGCCGCAAAAGTTGCGTCATAGCAAGTCAGCATGGTGATTTTCTCACCGCGTTGTTTTAAATCGAATAGGGTTGTCAATGTGACGCCAGACATTTAATGAGTCCTCTTTAGTACCTTGTGGGTACTCTTATCAAGGTGGCTATAGTCCTGATGGCTTGGGCTTAAGTCAATCATTTCTATATGAATTGACCTGTTAAGTCGTGCCTTGCTGAGCTGCAGGCAAGCGTTGCAGTGTTGGATCAACTGGGCAGTGGTGCAATAAATTTGCTAGCTGGCGACCGTCGGCAAGGGTGAAGTCAGCGGGGCATAGCTCTGCCAACGGCAGTAAAACAAAAGGCCGTGCGTGCATATGGTAATGCGGC
This sequence comes from uncultured Thiopseudomonas sp., assembly GCA_964385265.1. Lineage (GTDB taxonomy): Bacteria > Pseudomonadota > Gammaproteobacteria > Pseudomonadales > Pseudomonadaceae > Denitrificimonas. The sequence continues at coordinate 4,607 of CAYLOI010000043.1, read as the reverse complement.
ACGCGTAAACGTTCATCGTCGATGATGCGCTCGCCAAATAATAAAATATCTAAATCCAGTGTGCGAGGACCCCAACGTTCAGCTTTTCGCTGTCGACCTTGGCTCAGCTCAATGGCCTGTAAGTGATCAAGCAATGCATGCGGCGCTAGGCTGGTTTCCAAGTGCGCGACCGCATTAGTATAGCGTGGCTGATCACTGGGCCCCAATGGCGCGCTGGAGTAATAGGCCGATGTGGCGACTAAGCGGGTGTCTGGCAGCTGTGCCAAAGCCAGCAGCGCAGCGTCCAGTTGTTGTACAGGCTCAGCTAAATTGCTGCCTAAACCAATGTACAGCTGCTCCATTAGTCGTGACCTGGAGCTAAGTGGTTTGGCTTGCTGGTGCGTGGCTTGCGCCGACGTTTGCGGGCTGTGGTGCTTTTGCTGGATAAGTTGCTGATCATTTCGCGGCGCTGGCTGTCGCTGGCATCTTGGTATTCAGTCCACCAGTTGCCCAGGTTTTGCGTATTTTCGCCAGCGCTTTCACGCAACAATAAAAAATCATAAGCAGCACGAAAGCGTGGGTGCGCTAATAAGGTATCGGCTCGTTTACCCGCGCGGCGCGGTAAGCGCTCTTGCATATCCCAGATTTCTCGGGTGGGTATACTAAAGCGTTTAGGTACGGCAATACGCTGCACTTGTTCCAGTAAGACTTGGTGTGCAGCCTCTTGCATAGCAGGCAAAGGCAGCATGCCGTCATTTTGTAGGCTGATGGCGCGTACTGTCAGTGACGGCCAGAGCAAGGCAGCAAATAAAAATGCAGGGGTGACGGGGCGGTCCATGTTGACCCGCTTGTCTGTATTTATAAAGGCATTACGCAGTAAACGGTCCACATTCTCTGGGTGCCTGAGCAGTGCTTTAGCGGTGCCAGGAAACAACTGTGCAAATAAATCATACTCGCGTAGCAGCTCGTAAGTGCGCAGCGCGTAACCGCTGAGAAATAATTTTAGAACTTCTTCGTATAGACGTGCTGATGGGATATCGGCCAATAAGTGCGCTAAACGGCGAATCGGTTCTGCGGTGCTGTCTTCAATCTCAAAATCCAATTTGGCGGCAAAGCGTATGGCGCGCAGCATGCGCACAGGGTCTTCAAGGTAGCGCTGTTCTGGGTCACCGATCAGGCGAATTAAGCGGCGTTTAATATCAGCAAAACCTGTGCTGTAGTCATAGATTTTTTCGTTGCTGACATCAAAGTACAGAGCGTTCATGGTGAAGTCGCGACGCTGCGCATCATCTTCCATGCTGCCGTAAACGTTGTCGCGCAAAATACGACCACTGGCATCATGTGCTGACTGATCGTTATTGTTGCTTTCATCTTCTTGTGAATGATTGCTGCGAAAAGTCGCAACCTCAATCAGTTCACGACCAAAATGCACATGAGCTAACTTAAAGCGTCGACCAATAATACGTGAGTTACGAAACTCGCTGCGCACTTGTTCGGGAGTGGCGCTGGTGGCGACATCAAAATCTTTTGGAGTAACACCTAATAATGCATCGCGTACGCAACCGCCGACTAAGTAAGCTTGAAAATCAGCTTGCTGTAAACGTACAGCAACATTGGCTGAGTTGCGGCTAAAGTCTGCGCAACTGAGCCGGTGTTCGTGAGCTTGCAAAACGGTAGGTTGCTCGGGCCCTTTGCGCTGGCGTGAAAGACGAAAGGGATTAAAAAGCTTTTTCAGCATAGCGGGGCCTGTTTGCGACTCGCGACAAAAGGGGAATTCATAAACGCTGCGCGCAATACAGTCAGCGGCAAAGCGTGCTGTGCGGCCAGTGCGATTAAACGAAAAGAATTATTATAGTGTGAGTAAGACATCATGGTTGGCGATTCTATCACCGCTAGAGTGCGAGGTGAACGAAGAAAATGTTTAACGAGTTTAGGTGGTTGGATCGGTAGGCTGCAGAAGTGCGAATAAGTAGAGCGAGAGGGTTAATCAATAAGGTTACGGGGAAGGCTTGAGCCTTCCCCGTAAATATTTGTATGCGTTTTTTTTGTTATTCTCGGCATTTTTGTTGTTGTTATCTGCCTGCTATTTTTTACAGCTCATTTAAGCTGTGAAAAGTTAACGGATTGCTTTGAATGCTGATCTAATTGTTGCGTTTTCAGTTGATACGGGTGCTGCATCAATGCAGTTTTGTTATTCTCGGATCATCTATAGCGCTTCAATCATTATCCTCTGCAAAGTAATCAGTTAGCTGCGTCTCCTGTGCTGTTGTTTTTATTATGCTGGAGCCGTTACGTCTTATTCTTATTGTGTTTTCGGTGTTTCTTATTGTTGTTGTGCCTAATACAAAGCAGATGGCGTGCCAGGTTTTTGTAATTCCTTTTAAATCAATGGCTTATGTTTTATTTTTAAGTTTTGAGTTTTGTTTGAGCGATGATTTCTTGTGAAGTGTTACCGCGAGTCACGCTATGTGTTACCTGTGGCGCTGAGCGGGTAACAGTTTGAGTGTTACTTGATTGAGGTTTGCGGCATACGTAGGTAATGCTTGATGCTTTTTATTTTAGGTTTGCTGGTGGCTAGGGTGTATGCCGTACTTCGCAATTGGTGTTTGTCCGTCGATGAACCCATCCAGGGTTCAACTCCGGCGCTGCGCCATCCCTAGCTTCGCTCATCACACCAACCCCGAAGTACTCGTTGACCCAAGGCGCTGTTAGCACGATTGATGTAGGGCTCGCTTATTTCTGAAAATTTTACGTTTAGGTTTTCAGTCTGGCAGACGTACTTTTTCGCCTAGGGGTCTGGATTTTGGGTTTTGGACTCTGAACTCTGAGTTTTGCCTTTGTATTTTTGTGTTTTTAGAAGACTAGCAAAACATACCGATGATCAATGAGCGCCGTGCGGGTGACGTGACAAGCGCGCCATGGATGGCGCAGCGCCCGAATTCACGCCAGGATGGCGTGTTGAGGGAAGAGCGGCACTTGCACGGTGCGGCATACGCAGATAATCCCGATGCTTTTGATTTTAAACCCACTAGAAAACACAGCATGCACCAGATAATGCTCGATGCTTTGATTGTTGAGTTGCAACTGAGTGCGCGCGCGTTTTGATAGCACATATAGTATTGAGCAGAGTCAACACGCTCATTGCAAATAAATGCTATGTTAATAACTAAATACCCAGACCGTAACGGTTGACTCAAGGTTACGGCACATCAGAAAGGAGTTAAATATGAGCCAGAGTGCAAGTTTTTTCATGCCGAGCGTATCGTTATTTGGAGCTAATGTGCTGACTGAGTTGGCCGCTCGCGTGGTATCGCTGGGTGGTAAGAAGCCATTGATCGTGACGGATAAAGGCATGACTCAGTTGGGCTACACCAAGCAAATAACTGATCTGCTAGACCAAGCAAATATTGCTTATGTCGTGTTTGACGAAACCATCCCGAATCCGACCGATAAAAACGTTGAAGAAGGCGTTGATGCATACAAGCAAGGTCAGTGCGATATGCTGATCTCCTTGGGTGGTGGTAGTGCGCACGACTGCTGCAAGGGCATTGGTCTAGTGGTTTCCAATGGTGGTGTGATTGCCGATTATGAAGGTGTTGATAAGTCGAAATGCAGCTTGCCACCGTATATTGCGATCAATACCACTGCGGGTACCGCCAGTGAAATCACACGCTTTACGATTATTACCAATACTTCGAACCACGTAAAAATGGCCATCGTTGATTGGCGTGTAACACCGGATTTAGCCATTAATGACCCATTGTTGATGGTTAAAATGCCGCCTTCGTTAACCGCTGCAACCGGTATGGATGCGTTAACCCACGCGGTAGAAGCCTATGTTTCGACTGGCGCTAATCCAATTACCGATGCGGTGGCTTTGCAGGCAATTCGTTTGATTTCTCGATACCTGCGAGTGGCAGTAGCGCGTGGCGATGATCTGGAAGCGCGTGATCGTATGGCTTATGCGCAATACTTGGCTGGAATGGCGTTTAACAACGCTGGGCTGGGCCATGTGCATGCAATGTCGCATCAGCTAGGTGGCATGTATGACTTGCCGCATGGTGTGTGTAACGCGTTGTTACTACCGCACGTGTGTGAAGCTAACTTGATGGCAGCGCAAGAGCGTTACGCTGACATTGCTGAGGCTTTAGGTGAAAATACCTATGGTTTGGCTGTGCGTGAAGCAGCAGAAATGGCCATTGTTGCCATTCGTTGCTTGTCGGCTGATGTTGGTATTCCGAGCAATCTAACTGAGTTAGGTGTGAAGGATGAAGATATTGAGACTATGGTTAAGCATGCGCAGCAAGACGTTTGTGCGGCAACCAATCCACGTCGTTTGAATGACAAAGAAGTAGCTGCGATTTTCCGCGCTGCAATGTAACTATTATCTGCTGTAAAAGCAGATCCCAACTACGCCTCGCCTTAAACAGCGGGGCGTTTTACGTCTTAGGGTGTGATCTTTGTTTTGCTGCGATAATGCTACTGAGTTTGGGCTTATATGATCCGTCGGCAATTGCATGGTGCGGCATGTAGAGATGATAGCTCGATTTACGGAGTGTGCCGTGCTTCGGAATTGGTGTTTGTCCGTCGATGAACCCATCCAGGGTTCAACTCCGGCGCTGCGCCAT
>CAYLOI010000042.1:0-15895 GCA_964385265.1 uncultured Thiopseudomonas sp. | reverse complement strand
CGTCGATGAACCCATCCTGGGTTCAACTCCGGCGCTCGCCATCCCTGGCTCGCTCGTCACACCAACCCCGAAGCACTCGTTGACCCAAGGCGCTGTTAGCACTATTTGTATAAGGCTCATCCGTTTCTGAAGAATTTTCTATCTTGGGCTTTTATTTGGTTGCCAGCAGCTTAGATTTTTTACTCAGGACTGGGCTGACTTACTTTCAGAAAAATGGTGTCTTGAGTGTGGGATTTATTTAAGTAATTTTAGACATTAGCAAAGTGTATTGATCTGATCTTTGCTGACTTATGTTTTTAGAAGACTGGCAACGCATACTGATGGTCAAAGAGTACCGTGCGGGTGGCGTGGCAAGCGCGCCATGGATGGTGCGCGCCCGAATCGGGTCAGGAAGACCCGTTGAGGGAAGAACGGCACTTGCACGGTGCGGCATACGTCGATAATCCTGATGCTTTTGATTTCGGATCATCAAGGCAGGCGTGGCATACTTAGATGATATAGATGCTTCTAATCATCAACATATAAGCAAGCACGATATACACAAATACTGCCTGATGTTCTTAACGAGGGAGAGGAACAGAGCAGGTTGATTTTGTGTGATAAAACCTGCGTGAGTAAGACTTATTGTCAGAGTGATAGCCTTTCATGTGCTATGAACGTTTAGATAATGTAGAATCCGCTCTTATCTATTTTATTAGCCTTGTTGATTCCATGAGGACCGCTATGTTCAGCCGTGATTTGACTATTGCCCGATTTGACGCCGAACTTTTTGATGCGATGGAGAAAGAAGCCCAGCGCCAAGAAGAGCACATTGAGCTGATTGCATCTGAAAACTACACCAGCCCTGCGGTAATGGAGGCACAAGGCTCTGTGCTGACCAATAAGTACGCCGAAGGCTACCCAGGAAAGCGCTACTACGGTGGTTGTGAGTACGTCGATATTATCGAGCAGTTGGCGATTGATCGCGCGAAAGAACTGTTTGGTGCTGATTACGCCAACGTTCAGCCCCATGCTGGTTCACAAGCAAACGCAGCGGTATTCTTAGCTTTATTAGAAGGGGGCGATACCATCTTAGGTATGAGTTTGGCGCACGGTGGTCACTTGACCCACGGCTCAAGCGTTAGCTCTTCAGGCAAGCTTTATAACGCCATTCAGTACGGTGTTGATGATGCCGGCATGATCGACTACGACGAAGTTGAGCGTTTGGCTTCAGAGCACAAACCAAAAATGATTATTGCTGGCTTCTCAGCGTACTCGCAGGTGCTGGATTTCCCACGCTTCCGTGGAATTGCTGACAAAGTTGGCGCCTACCTGTTTGTTGATATGGCCCACGTTGCTGGTTTGGTTGCTGCAGGTATTTACCCGAACCCAGTGCCATACGCTGATGTGGTGACCACTACTACGCACAAAACCTTGCGTGGCCCACGTGGTGGTTTGATTCTTGCGCGTGCTAACGAAGTGATTGAGAAAAAACTCAACTCAGCAGTGTTCCCCGGCACTCAAGGTGGTCCACTTGAGCACGTGATTGCTGGTAAAGCGATTTGCTTTAAAGAAGCATTGCAACCTGAGTTTAAGGTATACCAAGAGCAAGTGATCAAAAACGCACAGGCGATGGTTAAGGTGTTTATGGATCGTGGCTTTGATGTCATATCTGGCAGCACTTTTAATCACTTGTTCTTAGTTTCGCTGATCAAGCAAGAAATCACGGGTAAAGATGCCGATGCTGCATTAGGCGAAGCCTTTATCACTGTGAATAAAAACTCTGTACCCAATGATCCACGTTCACCTTTCGTGACCTCAGGTCTGCGTATTGGTACCCCTGCGGTAACCACGCGTGGCTTTAAAGAAGCAGAGTGCCGTGAGTTGGCCGGTTGGATTTGCGACATTCTCGATAACATGGGTGATACCTCTGTGATCGATGCAGTTCGCGCCAAAGTACTCGCAGTCTGTGCTAAGCACCCTGTATACGGTAAGTAAGTGACCTTTTGATAAAAAAACCCAGCTTCGGTTGGGTTTTTTTATGCCCACAAAACGGCTTCGTAATATGAATAACTCGACTGGCCGATTAAAGCAGCAAAGCATGTGGCTCGGCCTGTTGCTTGAGTTGTAGGCAAACTGCTGTGCTGTAGCACATGGGCTTTTGAGTGACTGGATGGGTTGTCAGCTAAGTTAAATGCAGTTGTTTGATAAAAAACCTTTGCATTGAATGCTAATCTTTCGCATTATTGTTTCCTGATTTTGATCAATATCAATTCTGCTTTAACCCTCCAAGGATATCTTTAATGCGTGTTTTATCATTTGCTCATCTGAGCGTGTTGGCTTTGGCAATTAATCTAGCGGCCTGTGGTGATAGCGAGCCCACCACATCTGCTACTGCAGTGACACCAGCACCTGCAGCGGCAACTATAGCCACAACTCAAGCTGCAGATGCACAAGCCATTACCCGTGAGCAAGTGATCAGTCACTACGCTGATATCGCCCATGCCACCTTTGCAGACGCGCACAGTACCGCGCAAGCTTTGCAAGTTGCGGTCAATGCTTTCGTCGCAGCGCCCAGTGCGCAAACCCAACAAGCGGCCAAAGACGCTTGGTTAGCTGCACGCGTCCCTTATATGCAATCTGAAGTGTTTCGTTTTGGTAATGCCCTGGTGGATGAATGGGAAGGACAGATGAACGCTTGGCCCTTGGATGAAGGCTTGATTGATTATGTTGATGGCGATTACCAATATGCGTTAGGCAATGACGGCGCAACCGCCAATATTATTGCCAGCCAGAGCATTCAGGTGGGTGAAGAGAAAGTTGATGTCAGTGAGTTAACGGCTGAATTACTAGCCGGTTTAAATGAACTTGGTGGCTCTGAAGCCAACGTTGCTACGGGTTACCATGCCATTGAGTTTTTGCTCTGGGGGCAGGATTTAAATAGCACCCAGCCCGGAGCCGGTGAGCGTTCATACACCGATTATTTAACCGATGAAAACTGCACGGGTGGCAACTGCGAACGCCGCGGTCAGTATTTAAAAGTTGTCACTGAGTTACTGGTAGATGATCTCGCTCAGATGACGGCGCAGTGGGCAACCGCTAATCCAGACAACTACCGCACTGAATTGCTGGCGGACAGCGCTGAAAAAGGCTTACGCAAAGCATTCTTTGGCATGGGTAGTTTGAGTTTAGGTGAGTTAGCTGGCGAACGGATGAAAGTTGCGCTAGAAGCCAGTTCTACTGAAGATGAGCATGACTGCTTCAGTGATAACACCCATAACTCGCATTTCTACAATGCCAAAGGTGTGCGCAATGTCTATTTGGGTGAGTATAAGAAAGTGGATGGCACTGTCCTGACCGGCCCAAGCATTGCCCAGTTGGTGCAAACAGCAGATGCCAACGCGGACCAGTTGTTACAAAGCAAGTTAGCGGCAACGGAAAAAAACTTGCAGGTGATGGTGGATGCGGCGGAAAATGGCATGGCTTTTGATCAGATGATTGACCCTGAAAATACTGACGGGCAGCAAATTGTGCGTGATTCGATTGCCGCCTTGGTTGAACAAACCACCGCCATTGAGCAAGCAGCATTAGCCTTAGGCATCACAGAGTTAAATCCGGATACGGCTGATCATGCGTTTTAACTCGCAATAGCTTTTTAATGCACTACACAATGAATGCCGACACTTGTCGGCGTTCTTATTTTTATCGATGTTTTAGGTTGCTGGCATGAAGGTTTTTTTAACGTTAGGTTTACTGGGTTTGAGTGGTTTGGCGATGGCGCAAACCACAACAGACCTAAGCGGCTTTGATCCACAAGAGCGTTTTCCTGGCGGCGCGACGACTGTTAATAAATTTGATGCCAATGCTTTCTCTTTGCCCTCGGCTAATTTAGCGCCAACTCGGCGTTTGGATTTTAGTGTCGGCAATAGCTTCTTTCGCAGCCCATGGGTGATCGCTCCCGCAACCACCACATCACGTGATGGCTTAGGGCCGTTGTTCAATACCAATGCCTGCCAAAATTGCCATATTAAAGATGGCCGTGGTCATCCGCCTGGACCTGATGCGGTGAATGCCGTGTCGATGCTGGTGCGTTTATCGATTCCAGCCAGCGAGGCAGATGCACAGGTGCTGGCGAAAAAAGGCATTGTTCCAGAGCCAACCTATGGTGGACAACTGCAAGACATGGCCATTCCAGGGGTTGCCCCTGAGGGCCGTGTGCGCGTCAGTTACACGCCACTACCGGTCACCTTTGCCGATGGCAGCGTGGTCGAGTTACAACAGCCGCAGGTGCAAATTACTGATTTAGGCTATGGGCCGATGCACCCGAATGTGCTGATGTCGGCGCGGGTGGCGCCGCCAATGATAGGTTTGGGTTTACTCGAAGCCATTGCTGAGGACGATCTGTTAGCCAATCAAGACCCTGATGATTTAAATGGCGATGGTATTCGTGGGCGCGCCAATCAGGTCTGGTCACATGAGGCGCAAGCCTTGGCGCTGGGCCGTTTTGGTTGGAAAGCCGGGCAGCCGAGCATGCGTCAGCAAAATGCCGATGCGTTCTTCAATGATATGGGCTTATCGACACCGCTGCTCAGCGGCAGTGCCTGCACTGAGCAACAAACCGATTGTCTCGCCGCACCTGACGGCGGTGCGCCTGAGGTTAATGCAAAGATTGAAGCGCAGGTGTTGTTTTACTCACGTAACTTAGCCGTGCCAGCACGACGTAACCCTGATAGCCCTGAGGTATTAAAGGGTAAGCAGTTGTTCCAGCAAGCCAATTGCCAGAGCTGTCACACGCCACGCTTTGTCACGCGTAAAGATGCGGCTGAACCTGAGTTAGCCGAGCAAGTGATTTTCCCTTATAGCGATTTACTCCTGCATGATATGGGTGAGGGTTTAGCCGATCAGCGTCCTGAGTTTTTGGCCAGCGGTCGTGATTGGCGTACGCCACCCTTGTGGGGCATTGGTTTGACTGAGGCCGTCAGTGGTCATACGCGATTTCTACATGATGGCCGTGCACGCAATCTAATGGAGGCCGTGCTCTGGCATTCTGGCGAAGCAGAAGCATCTAAACAGCAGGTGTTACAGTTCTCGCAGCCTGAGCGCGACGCTTTGCTAGCTTTTCTTAATTCTCTTTAGGTGCCAACGATGTTTAAAAAAGTAATCTATGCGCTCGCCAGTGTCAGCTTGTTGGCCTGCAGCAACAGCGGTGATCCCTATCAGCAAACCAGTGCCGCTTTAGCAGAGCAAGTGATTTACCGAGCACACCAAGACTGGCAAGCCAGTAATCAGAACTTGCTGAGTAGTGCACAAGCGTTCTGTCAGGGTGAGCAAGACCTTGCGCAAACGCGCGAAGATTTCTTGCAGGCTCAGCACAGTTGGGCGGCGTTACAGCCATTATTGATTGGACCATTGAATGAAGGTAATCGGGCCTGGCAAGTGCAGTTTTGGCCAGATAAGAAAAACTTAGTGGCGCGTCAAGTGCAGCAGTTTCTCAAAGCCAACCCTGAGCCAAGTTTAGCCAATCTCGAGCGTGCCAGTGTGGTTGTGCAAGGCCTCAGCGCCTATGAGTATGTGCTGTTTGATCCAGAGCTTGATCTGGCCGATGCGGCACAAAAGCAACGCTACTGCCCACTGCTAGAAAACATCGCTGCGCATCAGCAAAAACTGGCAAATGATGTGCTCACACAGTGGCAGGGCGAACAAGGCATGCTGGCGCAGCTAACCACATTCCCGAATGAACGCTACGCTGAGCCACTGGAAGCACTGACAGCGATTGTGCAAGCACAAGTCATCAGTCTCGATGGTTTGAAGAAAAAGCTCGGTACACCCTTGGGTCGCAGTATTAAAGATATTGCTCAGCCCTATCAAGCGCAGTCATGGCGCAGTCAGGCTTCACTGAGCAACGTGTCCGCTGAAATCGACAGTGCCTTAGCGATTTGGCAGGGTGCAGAGCAGCATTCCATTCGCGCGCTGTTAGTGGCAGAACATGCCGATCTGGTTAAGCAGATTGATGCCGCTTATTTGCAAGCTCAGCAAGAGCTGGTTGCTTTCAAACAGCCATTAACGCTATTACTGCAAGATGAGCAGCAGCGCCAAGCCTTGTTTGCCTTGTATGACAGCTTTGATCGCCTGCACCGCCTGCATGAAAAAGATGTAGCGCGCGCACTGGGTGTGCAACTGGGCTTTAATGCCCATGATGGTGACTAAGTATGCAGCGTCGTACATTTTTAGCGGCCAGTCTGGCCGCTGTGGCTGGCAGCGCTGTGCTGGGGTGGCGTTGGTGGTCACAGGAGCGTCAACCAGTGCTGTTGTCAGCGCGCGATAATGCTCAAGGCGAGCATTTTGCCGTGGGTTATAGCTTAGCCGGTGAGCAACTCTTTGCTACCCAAGTCACTGCCCGTTGCCATGATATTTGCGTGCATCCGTCATTACCCTTAGCGGTGTTTACCGGGCGCAGGCCATCGACTGAAAGTTATTTAATTGATTTGCAAACAGGACGCTTAGTACAGACCTTTGTAACCCCAGCCAATCGGCATTTTCAGGGGCACGCGGTGTTTGACTCAAGCGGCGCGCGCTTGTACAGCACAGAAAATGATACCGATGAGCCAGGGCGCGGTGTGATTGGCGTCTGGCAGTTGGATGCTGCGCAGCGCTTACAGCGTGTCGATGATTTATCCAGTCATGGTGTCGGGCCGCATCAATTGCTCTGGCTGCCCGATGGCAAAACCTTAGTGGTGGCCAATGGCGGAATTCGTACTGAGTCGGGCAGTCGTGAAGAGCTTAATCTCGATGCGATGGAGCCCAGTTTAGTGCTGATTAATACTCAAGGTGAACTCTTAAGTAAAGAGTTACTGGCCGATTCGATGAACAGCATTCGTCATTTGGCTGTGGCCGATGACGGGACTGTGATTGCCGTGCAGCAATATCAAGGTGCATTAACTGAGCGCATTGATTTGCTTGCCATCAAGCGCCCGCAGCAAGCTTTTCAGGTGTTTCCCGTAGCTGAAGCCCAGCGCAGTAAAATGCAGCAGTACGCCGCCAGTGTGGCCATTCATAATGAGCTGCGTCTAGTGGCGATGACTGCGCCACGTGGCGGGCGGATGTTTATCTGGGATTTAGACAGTGCCGAGTTACGCCTCGATGCGCCTTTTCCTGACTGCGCAGGTGTTGTCGCCAGTGCAGACGGCTTTGTGGTGACCACCGGGGTAGGGCGTTGCCGTGCCTATGATTGCCGTAGCGATAGCATCCGTATGCAGGCACTGAATCTACCAGCCGGGCTTTGGGATAATCATGCTTTGATGGTGTAACGGCTTATCTGCCGAGTAAAGGTGCTCGGCAGATAAGCAATGCTGCAGTCGGTTAGGGCAGTTGTGGGCTGTTATAAAACGCCTGTAAAGCACTGAGCAAATAGCCTAAGTCCTTGCTGCCTGCTAACTCGCGAATCGAGTGCATGGCAAAAGTGGGTACGCCAATATCGATGGTCTGTACGCCCAGTTGACTGGCGGTAATCGGGCCAATGGTTGAGCCGCAACCTAGATCGCTGCGGGTAACAAAACTTTGCACAGGGATATCGGCTTGCTGGCACAACAGCTTAAAGAAGCTGGAGGTTTCGCTGGTGGTGGCGTAGCGCTGGTTGGCATTCACTTTAATTACCGGGCCGTGGTTCAGCAGTGGGCCGTGATTAGCGTCATGCTTATCGGCGTAGTTGGGATGAATACCGTGCGCGTTATCCGCGGAAATCAGCAGTGAGTGCTGAATGCAGCGCACAAATTCTTCTTCTGAGTTGAGCACGCGGCGCAGTACTTGTTCAAGGAATGGGCCGTCAGCGCCACACGCAGAATTAGAGCCGACCTCTTCGTGGTCAGTGCACACTAAGATTTGGCTATGCTGATCATTGCTGTTTAACAGTGCTTGTAAGCCGCTGTAACAAGACAGTAAGTTGTCTAAGCGCGCACTGGCAATAAAGTCTTGGTTGAGACCAATTAATGCGGCGGGTTGGCTGTCATAAAAACACAACTCGTAATCCAGTACGCAGGCATCGCTGATGGCGTGCTCACGTTGCAGTTGATCCGCCAATAGGGCTCTGAAATCTTGCTTCGTCTCACCTTGCAGTTGCGCCAAAACCGGTGGCAATTCAGTTTGCGCGTTAATCGCCCAGCCGCTATTGGCTTCGCGATTGAGGTGAATCGCTAAGCTTGGAATGCTGGCAATGGCCTGTTTAAAATCGATTAAGCGGCTTTGCAGTTGCTCGTTGTGCTTAAAGGTAACGCGGCCAGCCAAAGATAAGTCGCGATCAAACCAAGGGCTGAGTAATACGCCACCATAAACTTCAACCCCTAACTGCCAATAACCATGGCGCGCTAACTCAGGCTGTGGCTTAACTTTTAGGCACGGGCTGTCGGTGTGTGCGCCGACCATACGTATGCCATGCTGGACGGGGTCGTGCTGACCGAGCTTAATTGCAATGATTGAAGAGTCGTTACGGGTCACGTAGTAACGTCCCTGTGGCTGCAGTTGCCATGTTGCACGCTCATCCAAGGCTTGATAGCCTGCGGCTTGTAACGCCTCAGCCATGCTTTGCGTGGCATGAAAGGGGCTGGGTGAGCGTTTTAAAAAATCCAATAAACCCTGACTGGGCGTGCTGTACATGCTAACTCCGACTATTCAATCAAGCGCAAAAGCTTAACATTGTTGGCTAAGCGCTGCGACTTCTGGCTGTTACGCATCTGTCAGCCTTAAGCTGACGCTGTTGACTCGTACTCAATGTGTGTAGGCTTGAGCAGGTGTTAAGGTTGCTCAATAGGCCATAACTTAATCGGTGCGCCTTGTTCTGGCCATAATAACAACTGTTGATGCTCGGCAAATTCCCAACGTTGTACTGCGGCCAAAGTAGCTAAAAAGCGCTGCTCTTGTTCCATCAGGGCCAGCGCGCAGAGTTTGCGGGTTGTGGCAATCTTATCCAGGCTCAATCTATCGCCACTCAGTTGGTACTCTGCCATCCAGTTATTGCAGCCGGCTAATCCAGACGCTTGGTTGTTATCGCCAAGGGTCAGGGTCAGCATGCTGCGATCAATCAGCGGGCGCTCACCAATCCATTCGACTTGGTAGCTTTGTAAGGGCTGTAATTGTGTCTCAGGCAGGCTGCTGCACGCACTTAATACAGCGATTGCGCAGCTGATAAATACTGTTTTTTGCATGATCAACTGACTCCTAGTTTAAACCAACGATGAGATTAAGCTTCAGTCTGCTGACAGGCACGGCACAAATGCCGACCATGGCGATTTTCCCAGCCGAGCTCTTGTAGGCGCTGTTCCGCAGCGGGTTGAAGCGCTGCTTTACCGAGGCTGGCGTCCACGGCGAACTCCAAGTCGAGTAAGCTGCCGCAACCATCACAGTTGACTTGCCAGGTATGGATGGCCAGCTCCTTAAATACAGGCCCTGTGGCCACCGCTGTCCATTGCCCAGGAGGGTTGATCAGGTGACGAACCTTGCTGACCTGTAAGCGCATGCTCAGTGACTTACTGCCCTTGAGGCTGACCTGCAAGGTGTCGCCCACTTGAATGGAGCCGCCTTGCCCGGTGACTTGGTATTGTCCCGGAGCCAATGCGCGGCACTCGGTTAACGTGTGCTGAGGGTTGAGTAAGGTGTAGCGAAAATCATGTTCGGCCATGCCGATCTCCAAAGAGTTGATAAAAGATGCGGCGTTTTAATCAATACCGAGTTTTTTCAAGCGGTAGCGCAATGAGCGAAAGCTCAAACCAAGACGTTCAGCGGCGGCAGTGCGGTTCCAGCGCGTTTCTTCAAGGGCTTGGGTGATGAGTTTACGCTCAATGTCTTCAAGGTGGTCTTCCAGGTTGTCGACACGCTCGAGTGGTTGAGCTGCTGGTATTGCAGCAGGCGCTGAGGCTAACTTGGCAACGTTGTTGTCGCCGTTTTTATGCAATACAGCCTGCTGAAACTGCAGGTCATCGGCGTGAATAAACTCGCCTTCGGCAAGGGTGTAAGCACGCTCCAGCATATTTTCCAGTTCACGGACATTGCCAGAGAAACGATAGCCTTGCAGTTTGTTTAGCGCCTCAGCGTGCAAATGAACCGCTGGGCCGCCAGCGCTTAAGCGCTGCAGAATCGACTCACTGAGCAAGCTAATATCTTCTGGACGTTCGCGCAGAGGCGGTACTGCCAACTCAATCACATTGAGACGGTAATACAGGTCTTGGCGAAAACGCTCAGCGGCCACTTCTTTATTCAGGTCTTTATGGGTGGCGCTTAAAATGCGCACATCAACCAGTTGTTCTTGTTGACTGCCAACTGGGCGAATAGCTTTTTCTTGAAGGGCGCGCAGCAACTTAACCTGCATGGATAAGGGTAAGTCAGCCACTTCATCTAAAAATAAAGTGCCGCCATGCGCGGCTTGAAATAAGCCTGGTTTATCTTCATTAGCGCCGCTGAAACTGCCTTTTTTATGCCCGAAAAATTCACTTTCCATCAGCTCTGCCGGAATGGCGCCGCAGTTAACCGGAATAAAAGGTTGTTTGGCGCGCGCGCCTTGCAGGTGAATTTGCCGTGCCACCAACTCTTTTCCGCTACCTGATTCGCCGCTGATATAGACCGGTGCTTGGCTGCGCGCGAGCTTATCAATTTTCCTGCGGAGTTTTTGCATGGGGACTGACTGTCCGAGTAAGGGACCTTCAGTTATCTGGGCTGGTGTTTTAGTTTCACCTAAGCGTAATGCACTGCTGACCAGTTCACGCAGGCGTTCTAAGTCAACCGGTTTGGTAATAAAGTCAAAAGCACCGGCTTTGAGTGCTTGCGTAGCCGTTTCAATACAACCGTAGGCGGTAATCATGGCGATAGGTGTATTGCTGTAGTTTTTCTGCACGAACTCAATGATATCTAAACCCGTACCATCGGGCAGGCGCATATCGGTTAAGCATAAATCGAAATGCTCACGAGCCAACCACTGATACGCTTCTTTGACATTACAGGCGCTACGTGTGTTCAGGTTCATACGACCAAGAGTGATCTCTAGTAACTCACGAATATCTGGCTCGTCATCAATGATCAGGGCTGTTTTTTGGCTCATAGTTACGCGCTCAATTTATGCGAGTGGGCAAAGGTTATTCTAAAGCAACTGCCACCATTTTCACGGGGAGTAAAGTCTAAATGGGCTTGATTGCTTTCACAAAGCTCGCGAGAGATATACAAGCCCAGTCCTGTGCCTTTATTTTCTGTGGTAAAAAAAGGTTCAAAAAGGCTGTGTTGATCTTCAGTGGCGACGCCTGGGCCATCGTCATGAATCTCTAGCGTGGGTAAATCTGTTACAGGGTGACGGTACAGGTGGAGCCAAACTTGGCTTTGTGCATTGAGTTTGCTGCTGTAGCGCATGCCGTTTTCGACTAAGTTCATCAGTACTTGATCCAACTGGTGCGGGTCCATGCGAGTTTGCAGACTGCGCCCTTGAGTGGTTAGGTGCAGTATTCTATTGGGTGTGGTTTTGTCTCTAAACTCGCTGACAAAACGGTGCAGCCAGTATTTTAAGTCAAGCAACTGTGGCTCAGCTTGGCGTTGTCTTGATAGCTGTAAAACGTTTTCAATCACTGTGTTCATGCGCCGTGATTGGTCTTGAATAATTTGGGTTAGGCGCAAGTCAGAACTATCGAGATGAGTGGATTCGTGCAGCAATTGTGCAGCGTGACTGATCGCACCCAAGGGGTTGCGAATTTCGTGAGCAATACCTGCAGTCAAGCGCCCTAACGAGACCAGTTTGAGTTGCTGGGCTTGTTGGTTAAGATGAGAGCTGTCTTCTAAAAAAACTAATATTTGCAGGCTGTGGTTATTTTCTAACTGAGCAAAGTTTGCTTGTAGCTGTGTGCCGCTGAGCGTGGATTGAATTGGACTGCTGCGCAAAGATGGGTTGCTCTGCCACTGCTTTAAGCGGGTTATTAAAGCAGGGAAGTGCGGGCTAAGAATGCGCCCTAATAGTTTCTCGCAGCCGATCATGTTCAGGGCGGCCTGATTGACTTGCAATACGCGCAGATCAGCATCGAGCACCAAAATGCCAGTGCGCATGCGCTGAATAATCAGCGCATTAAGTTCCTCTAAGTTAGCTACTGCATCAGCGCTACGTTGCGCTAAGTATTCGCTGGCGCGCAGGCGGCGACTGATGTCTTGGACAAAGAGTGCTGCGGCAAAACACAGCGAACCGAGAATGCCCGCATGCATATATTGATTGCTAGCTGCTGGATGAGTCAGGCTTAAATAAAATGTTAGATAAATAATGCCAGTGGCAGCCATTGCCGCAATTAATAGACCAATACGGCCGCGTAATAAAATATTGGCCACAGCCACAGCAACAATGATCAGGTTGCCGATACCGCTAGGCGTTCCGCCCGCGGCGTAGAAAATTAAACTCAGTTGTGCCACATCAAATAATGCAAGGGCGAATACGGGCAGTAAACGCTGCGTATTGTGCATGCTCGCAGTAGCAATAATATTGACAATCAGATAGACCCAGCTGCCGTATTGAAACAATTGGCTATGAGTAATATCCAGCAGATGACCATCGATATCGCTAGAAATCAGCAGGACTAAAGCAAAGCCAATTAATAAGCGGTACAGGTGATAGAGGCGCAAGATGCGCTGCCCTTGTTGACCTGTTACGGCAAGGTTGTTGCTAGTCACGGGCTTTGGGCCCTTGCTGTTGGTGTGCAGTGCTGCAATACCACAGCTGTTTATCTTGAATGGCGCGGTTTTCTGCTAAGTGCACGTGGCAATTGGCGCAACAGACCATGGTGTGGACGACTGCAGGCTTTTTGCTGGAGATTGACCGGTTGTTAAAACGTCGCCACAACCACACGCCCAAGCCAATAATAATACCCAGTATAATTAAGCGAGGTAAGCCCATTGCGTTGCTCCTTGGTCAGCTAAACAGTCAATTAAAGGCGCTTAGTGTACCTGTTTTTTGGCGCGAGCGTGCCATCCTTGGCAAGCCATTCAGCGCTCTAATCGCTTTGGGGTTTAGCGATGAATTGTTGGCCCAATGCGCGCATATCTGAGCCGCTTGGCGCTTGGTACACACGTAGGTTAAATTCTGGAGCAATGGCGAGGAGGTGATCAAAAATGTCTGATTGAATGCCTTCGTATTCAGTCCAAGCTACGGTGTTAGTAAAGCAGTAGATCTCTATGGGTAAGCCTTCAGAAGTAGGGCTTAATTGGCGCACCATTAAAGTCATACCGTGCTGATGGATGCCAGGGTGGTTGCGAATATAAAAATCAATGTAGGCTCGAAATGTGCCGATATTAGTAAGCTTGCGTGAGTCTAAGGTGTCGCCACTGCGCGACTTAACATGGGTTTCATTCCACTTGTTCAATTCACTGATTTTATTGTCGAAATAACCATCGAGTAAGTTAAAACGCTTCAGGTGCTCAAGCTCTTCTTGGCTTAAGAAATGGATGCTGTGCTGGTCAATAAATAAGCTACGTTTAATCCGGCGGCCACCACTTTCTTGCATACCGCGCCAGTTGATAAAGGAGTCACTGATAAAGCGTTTGGTTGGGATGGTGGTAATGGTTTTATCCCAGTTCTGAATTTTCACTGTGTGCAGAGCGATATCAATCACATCACCGTCAGCATTAAGCTGTGGCATTTCAACCCAGTCGCCGACGCGAATTAAATCGCCAGAGGAGATTTGTACGCTGGCGACTAAGGACAGCAGTGTGTCTTGGAAAATTAACATTAACACTGCAGCCATCGCACCCAAACCAGAGAGCAGAATCAGTGGCGAGCGGTCAATCAAGGTGGCGACAATTAAAATGCTCGCAATGGCATAAATAATAATTTTGACGACTTGGATGTAGCCTTTAATCGGTTTGAGGTGCGCATTTCTGCGGCGCATATAGAGCAGATTAATAATCTCTAAGATGGCGCCTAAGGCTAAGGCAATGGTCAAAATAATAAAGCCGCTGGCAACATTTTGAACCACGGTTACTGCCGCTTCTGGCAGGCCCGGTACGATGCTGATACTGGACGAGATAATTAAGGCCGGGACAATATGTGATAAACGCTTAACCACACCAAAGTCATTTTTTTGCGTACCACCTAAACGGCTTAATACACTGTAAAAGCCACGTACTAAAATATGCTTAACCAGCCAGTTAGCCAGTATTGCGATAGTCAGTAAGCCGAGGACAGCAATCAGTGTTTGCAGTTGCGGGTATTGATTAAATAAATCGAGCCATGAGGTGAGTTCTTCTTGCATAGTGCGCTCCAATAACTTCTAAAACTTAGCAGTTAGAATAAAATTTTACTAAAAATTGTGGTGATCGATGTGATCACTTTGTGGGGCTGATGTTTTTTACTTGCAGGCTTAAGTAGCCATCAGCTAAGCGTGCTTGCAGGGTTTGCGCAGGTTGCACCGCTGTCACACTGCGGATGATCTGTTGCGTATCCTGATTGCTGAGAATGCTGTAGCCACGATCTAGCGTGGCCAGCGGGCTAATCACGTGCAAGGTTTGTAGCACGCTGTGTAAATGTTGTTTGGTCTGCTTAAGATGCAGTTCAGTGGCGCGCAGTAAACGCTGCTGCAAGTTGCTCAGGTGCTGCTGTTGAGTAGCTAAAGCTTCGGCAGGATGCTTAATGTTTAAGCGTGTTTGTGCATAGCTAAAGCCCTGCTGACGCTGTTGTAAAGAGGCTTGCATGGCGCGTTGTAAGCGCAGGCTTAAGTCATCTAAGCGCTGAGTGTGTTGCTGCAATCGCTCTCTAGGGTGGCGTAAGCGCTGGCGCAAGTGTTGCAACTGGATGCGTTTGCGCGCTAGTGCTTCATTGATCCGAACACCCAGTCGGCGCTCAGTGATATGTAATTGTTGCAGTAACTCAGACCGATCTGGTGCTAGCAATTCAGCTGCAGCAGACGGCGTAGGTGCGCGTACATCCGCGACAAAGTCACTGATAGAGACATCAGTCTCATGGCCTATGGCGCTGATAATTGGAGTTTGGCAAGCGGCAATGGCGCGTGCCACGGCTTCTTCGTTAAAACACCAAAGATCTTCTAGTGAGCCGCCACCACGTGCCAAAATCAATGCATCGTATTGAGCACTATCGGCTAAAGCTAAGGCACGAACAATTTGTGCAGTGGCATCACGGCCTTGCACTGCAGTGGCAATCAGGCTCAGTTGCACATGCGGCGCACGCCGTGCAAAAACGCTGACAATGTCATGCAGCACTGCGCCAGAGGCTGAGGTGATCACTCCAACCTTTTGCGGGTATTGCGGCAGCGTCTGTTTGCGTTCTTGAGCAAATAACCCTTCGGCTTGCAGCGCTGTTTTCAGTGCCTCAAAAGCCAAGCGCAAAGCACCATCACCCGCGGCTTCGACGCTGTCGAGGATCATTTGGTAGTCGCCGCGTCCTTCATATAAGGAAACGCGCCCGCGTACGCGTACCAACAAGCCGTCACGCAGCAGATCGCGCACGCGACTGGCTTGTTGTTTAAAAATCGCGCAGCGCACTTGGGCATTGCGGTCCTTTAGGGTGAAATACACGTGACCTGACGCCGGTCGAGCAATATTCGACAGTTCGCCTTCAACCCAAACTTGAGGGAAAACATCTTCAAGGAGGCGGCGCGCACGTTGGTTTAGTTGACTAACGGTGAGTACTTCACGGTCAAGCCCTAAACGCTGGAAAGGATCAGTAAGCATGCGCTTATAATAGAGCAAGGCAAAATGATATGCGAGGCTTGTCAGGCGGACTGTGCGCTGCTAAGCGACATTATTTTCCTAATAACTTGGTTATTTTTTCTCAATATGGTATAAAACGCGCCGCTTTACTTGATTTGTGTCAGGTGAAGTTTTAAATCCACACACATGTCGACACGAATTTCTGGGTGCCTTCGGGTTGAAGTTCGGGATATGTGGAGGCCCA
>CAYLOI010000041.1:0-15989 GCA_964385265.1 uncultured Thiopseudomonas sp. | reverse complement strand
CACGCATTGAGCCTAGGTATTGGCTGAACCCATGCGACACGACACGTGCATATGTGTAGCGCGGCGCGATATTTGTCGCTGATTTGCGCGATATTTGTCTTTAGATAATCTTTTCAATAGTGACAAAAGTCTTGCAAAAGGCAGCCTTGCGGCTGCCATGCTTACCTTATTCGTTATCCTCAAGTAATGGCCAGAGTAGCTGTCGTGACAACCTAGAGTTCTGGTTTGCTAGCGCAACAAAAAATCTGCCAAAGAACTCATTGGATTGCCAGCTGCGTAACGGCTTACCGTCTGGACCATATGCAGTCATATGATTGTTTTGATAGTGCCAAATTATCTTGCTCATAATAAAAACCAGTATCAGAGGGAAACACCTCACCAAGAATACTGGCGTCACGACTTTTTTTACGGTACCTCAATTGGATTGGTATGCATCATTTTATGCTGCCATTTCTGCCAGCTTTCTAGCCCATCACGTACTGCCCAGAGCTCTACAATCACCTCACCCTCATAGGTTGTTGCCAGAGTTACTGTGTTGGCTGCGATGTCTGTCTGTGTGGTTAAAACACTGTTATTACTGGCGCGTAATAGTCGAGCGGTGTAAGTAGTGCCGGGCTCAGGGCCGATGCTTGTCATGTTGTGATCAATGAGTTGGTCAGCTTGGAGTAAACGGTCGCGGTGCGCCCAGGTCAATGTGATGTCGCCCTCGATGGCAGTTGGCGCAACGCTGTTGTTGATGCGAATACGACCAGGTGGATAAGGGCGTGCTTGTCGTTGGCGCATCTGCAATGTCAAAACAGGTGCTAAGTTAGGGTTGAGTTGCTCTTCATTGGTTTGTGTTATGAGTCGTGTTTGCACTGTTGTGCTAGGCGCATACTCTGCATTGCTTTCAGCAGTGCTGTCATCAATAAACCAAAGCACACTGCCTGTTGCATGGTGTGTGGGCAGCGTATCCACACAACCACGGCCAACGGTCAGCTGTTGATTGCTTATATCAATACCATCGACCCGTAGGATTTCACTTCCCAATAAAACAGCATCCCCGACATCAAGCTCATTGAACTGCTCATCCCACGCATCAATTTGTAATACCGTGGTGGTGCTGTCGATGGCGATTAGCAATGTTGCGGTATTAGTAAAGCTGCTGTTCTCATGCTCTTGCCACGCGCTACTGCCAATACGTGTTTGCAACTGATAGTCGCGGTGCATGGTGTTTGGCTGTTGTGCAGCAACCGCTAGGTAGCACGCTGATGGCGGCGTTATATCTAAATTAGCGGGGTCGGTTGTCATAGCCAGATCACGCCAACTGCGCTCAAATACAACAGCAGTGGTAACAGGCTTAGCTTCACGATCGGGTGGCGTCCATAGTGGTGGTTGTGGCGTACTCATGCTCGTACTTGGCATACCAAACACATCTTGCACCGCTGTAATTGTTAATTCACCTTTATCCAGCGTGCCATCTTCAATGCGCCCAGCGCGCAGTACTAAATTGTTAATACCACGGCGCTTTGAGCGTATGCGAAATGGGGTATCTGGCTCTAGTTGCCATCCGCGCCGATCCAGTTTTAGCTTGAATCGCTTCAGGCCACTGCTGCGCATGGCCAACTCGCGCACGGCAATACGACCGGCCAAATCAGCAGTAGGTAAACCGCTGTAATCTAATGTAGCGCTGATAATCTGCCCATCGGCTTGAATGGCTGCCAAGTTGCGTTCACGCGCGTTACGGCTCTCGCCGCCACTTAACGGATCGACCCACGTGACAACAACCTCGTTTATAGCTCCTGAGCTGGCGACGTTTTCGTCTTCTTCTATGCTGAGCAGACCTGTATCCTCATCAAACAATGGTAAGGACTCTGGGTCGTAGTCATTGCGCAAGAGCTTCAGGTACAGCAACCCATCAAATCGACTTTGATAAAAGCTACCGCCGATATGATCAATCACTCTGCGAATAAAATCAGATACTGACTCTTGGCGTGACCAGCGGATGCATAAGCCAAGCCCCTCGTTATACAAGGTGTCAGCGGCTGCTTTGAAACTGGCATCATGGATGCGGCTACTAGCAATACCACCACCCCAATTTGGGTCCGTCAGGCATTGGTAAATAATGTGAGCGGGGTTCATGGCATGAATTGCGCCGTCACGCAGTTGGATATTGGCCTTAGCGGCGTACCACGCAGTCCCGCCTGACCAGCCCTTTAGAATACGTCTTACCCGCAGTTTCCACGGTTTGATATAGGGATTCATCGCGGACACTTGGCCGTCAAAAAACAACGTAGCTACTCCACGAAACGACGGCACATCGCCTTTCAACATAGAAACTAAGCGGCTCGGGGGTGTTTGATCAGGCTCACCAAACAGCGTCCATAACGTCCCATCAATCCCACCTTCGGCCTTATCACCACCAAACAATCCTGACTTTCGTATGCTCACGCTGGTTGAGCTTTTAACGCTACCTTTAAAAACATGTTTACTATCAGCAGTGATTTCTACCAGCTCATCAATGGGGCCACGACCGATGCCCATATGGATACCCATATAGTATTTGTAGCCGATTGTGACTTTTTTCTTACCGCCCATTATTTTCTACCTGCTGCGCATGCTCAACCAACTGAATGGCCAATGCATCATTAGTCTTAAGCAGAACACTGCTGCACACACCACCATCACGGACAACCTGCTGCCAATCAATGCCGTAGCGTTGACACAACTGTCGTGCGCCCCGATGACAGTAGCCAGTGCGGCTACTGAGCCCGGATATGCTATGTAAATGCTCAAATGTGATAAAAAAGTCAGCCATCATTTACCACTCTTGGTTTTCACTTTAGATGTGCGTAAGTTGCCGTAACTGAGTACTTGCCAGCCGCTGATCCAGCAGTCGCCAAAAAACACGGCTTGCTCAGTGCCTTCCTCAACCACCGGCATGTCAAAATCACCAATGGA
Organism: uncultured Thiopseudomonas sp.; assembly: GCA_964385265.1. Classification (GTDB taxonomy): domain Bacteria; phylum Pseudomonadota; class Gammaproteobacteria; order Pseudomonadales; family Pseudomonadaceae; genus Denitrificimonas. The sequence continues at coordinate 13,049 of CAYLOI010000041.1, read as the reverse complement.
TGCAGGCTTGGGCGATTTGGGCTTGGGCCGCATTGCGTAGCTGATCACCATGGAAACAACTAAAATGGCTATTTGTACCCACATGGCAGCGTTATACCTCTTAGAAAATATTTTGACCGTACGGTGATTGCCCTGCTAAATGGGGAAAGCCGCCGTAGTTGGGTAAATTAGTAAAGCGCTTACATGTTGTAACTGTCTGGTCACAGCCGGGATAAACCCTGATTTGCGCGCCCGGCACTAAGCCTGCAGTGCCACTGAGAAGTATCAGTTTTGAGCCTATATGCTGCTGAATACCGCGCCGTTCAACATCACCACCAGGCAAGATCCACTCAATAAAACCACTGGTATAATAGCCATCCGGTTGTGCCTGAAAGACACCGCTGTACACCGCCGCACCATCCATACTTTGTATGGTGGCTGAGCTGCGATACGCGTTGGAGTCAACCCCACATGCTGTGGAATACAGTGCATGCGGGCAACTGCGCTCCCACCCCAATCGCAAACCTGTCATTTCCATGCGCTCAGATAGTGCTGAGCATGTGAGCGTGCATTTTTCCAATAGAAATTGGACACCCCGCACTTCGCCGCTGTACACAACGACGTAATCATCAATGCCGTAATGCAGCGCGTAAATGGTGACGGTGACGATGCTGCTAGGGGCAACCTGCCGATACAACTGAGCTACGGACAAGTCTGCAGGTGCAGTGATTTTTAATGCATCGGCGATGGCTTGGCCGGTCTGTTTTACACCGGAATCACTGATACCGCCGACTAGCGACTTATACACTTGAGTGTTATGAGTGATATCACGATCTGAGCTGTTATAACCCCAGCGTGAGGTGCCGCGCTTAAACTCGTAAAGCCTTACCGGTTTGCCGTCACTAATGGATGTTTCAGCATTATGAAATGTCATCGTCGCGTACACCCTTAAAAATCAACTGACTGCGGGCAACACCCTCGCTATCAGTGACATGCTCAAGGGTTACCGTGTCGCTATCTAATCGCATTAGTGCCAGCCACGACACTTGAGCGACTTCACTGGGTTGAATCTGCACGTTAAGTGGCTCGTTAATCGCCAGCCGCTCTTCTTCGGTGTTTAACTCTTCACTACCGACAATTCGCCGGTAAAAAACCTGCCCGCTGTGCAGTTCAATACGGATGTCTTTGCGTCCTGTCCGACCATTCGCAAAGCGGGTGTAGCCGACGTTTTCAACCGTTATCGCCGCAGCTCCGGCTGACACTATTTGCGTGATCGTTAAATCATCAGCCCACGTTGGCACCCATAGGGCTTTTTGACGGCCGTTTAACGCATAAATTAACGCTCGAAACAGATAGCGTTGCTTACGGCCATACATCACATTGCGCCATGACTGCACCGGCACTGATGCGCCACCAATATCCATAACCAAAGGATGGCTCATACCGCTATCCAGAGTCTTTTGCAGTCTTTCATAACTGGCGGTTAAATCGTCTGATTCTTCTGGCCGTTGCTCGAAAACAGAATAGTCACGATATGTTTTAACAGGCATTTGCCCAGTTACATCATTGCTTTCAACAACACGGAAGCGCACCCCAAACTCTTGTAGCTTGTCGGTTTTGCGAATCAGTGACGGAGCTTCAATCAGCTGGGCTGTACGCGCTGGATACAAACGTGATAACTCTGGCCAATGTTGTTGAGTGGCTCGCTTGAGCTGTAAGCCGTTAGGCAGCACAGCCAACACCTCAACCACTTCGGTATTTAATGCTGATTCACCACGTAGCAGCGCTAAGCCGTTGGCTCGAAAATCCAGATACTGGGTGTCGCAGCTGATGAATAAGCTATCGGCGGGTACAGCAACGTTGAGCAACTGGATTTCATGCCAAATCGGTAATGACCAGATGCGTGCACCCCAGCCAAACAATGCTAAGTCCAACAATTGACGCTCACGGCCATCGGCAAAGTTAGACGCCTCAAACTCACGGCGTGGTGCTAGGCGTAATGCGCGGCGCTGCTCAATCAGTGACTCGCTTTGTAGAATATCGGTAGCCCACGTTAGTGACTCATTAATCGAATCTGTCCAGTTCGGTACAAACGACCAGGCAATAATTCGGTTAGCAGTAACACGCACACCGGGCTGTTCAGTACCGAATTCAAACGTCACACGGGTATCAAGTACCGGCTGACCGTCCGGTGTCACTTGCAGTTGATATTCACGCTCCTGCAGTGCTGCATAGTGCAGTGGCGGGTTGGGTTGACCACCGACAATCAGCCCTTCATCTGTGCCTGTGATGGCGTTGAGAGTTTTGGGTGTGAGGTGAGCATTCCAGACGAACAGCGGGACTGCTTGTGTGGAGACGACATTGCCTAGGTCAATCGACTGTGGGGCGATGTGGACGCGGTAGTAATAATCATCAATATAAGCCCGTTGGCGTGAGCCGTTAATAACTCTTGGGTTGGCATCAACAGGCAGATTGTTGATGCTGGCAGAACCACCTGGACTGCGGGTTGCTTCTGATTCGTACAGGTGCTCGATAAACCCAAAACCATTCAAGCCAGATGACAGCAATGGATTTATAACACCGCCCAGCGCAGTGAATACATGAGCAGCACTAATAACAGCCATAGTTATGGGCCATCATAACGAATAGCATGCGCAAAAGTACCTGAGTCTTCAGCAGTTGAGTCACGGACGGCTGCGTTCTTTCGGTAACATGGAAAGACCTTCCATTTTTCAAAGCCAATTTCAATAACTTGCCCTGGTTCTAAGTTATCATTGCGAGTGATACGTATATGTTGCAGGTCTGCTATCAAGGAGATCTTTCCTTCAAGTCGTCGCCCATAAACACGAACAGGCAAAAGTATCGCTTCAGAGTTCCAGACGTTGGGCTGAGTGCGTAGCAACGGTACTAATGACTCCGCTGAGCTAACAAAATTGCCGCGCCCAGCCCCCCAGCCCCCAGCATCAAGATCTGAATGTATCCCGTACTCATCTCCCGCCCTCATACCTGCAATATAATTTCTCCACATAATCCCAGCGCACAGAGTTCTGCCAATGCTAGTACCACCAGAATCCGTCATCCTATTTCCATTACTGTAATTAGTATCTACACCTCCGGCCGTACCTGCAAACCAACATCCTGAGCCTGGGACGTTTATAGTGGATCTCCCGAACGCTAAGTATTGATAAAACTCTACGTTATAATTAATTACTAAATACACTTCGGCTTCGAATACGAAAACCTCATACGAAATAGGAAACGTCATAGCATTCTGACCGCTCACCGTAAACGCACCTACCTGCACGGTATTAGGTGCGTTACCATTAATCAGCGAGGTGCGCCCCCTCAGTCGTAAATAATTACCAGACTGTGATAAATGGAAGAAAACCCCGTTTTTATACAGAACTTCATTTGAGCTATTCCACACCCAGTCTTCACCCACACACGCATCAATCAACGCCTGCCGCAGCGCACCTAAATCATTCGCAACACCACTGTAATAAGCCATTACTGATCCATCCTTAATGCGTAGTAGTCAATGTGGCTGGTACGGTGTACGTCTTGCATTACCACGTAGGTAACACCCTCCAAAACCAGTGTGTTTTCAACGGTATTGTCAAAGCCACTGATGTAAAAAATGCCATCTAACGCACCCCAGAGGTTGGCGGTGTTGTCGTGTAGTTCAATGGGCAACAGATGATAAACACCGTTTGTATCGCGCAACTGGGTGGATCCAGCAATCGCAGCATTACCCCACGGATAGCCATAAACAGTACGCCAACCGTCATTTGAACGTAGCGCCATGCGCGGGCTATTGCCTTTGTAGCCTATGGAATGGTTGGCGGTTAGATCACTAAACCGCGTCGCTGGTACACTGTTGAGCATACCTGCGCACACCATCGGGTATGGGTACTGTGAAGGTCGTGCGTAGGGCAGCATTTTGCCGACGTAGCAGCTTTCGTACACGGGCGTACCGACTTTCATTGCCAGGGCAATACGTTGCGGGTTCAGTGTGAGCCAGTAGTCGATGCGCTGGTTATGCGCGGGCACTCCGGATAAATAAGCACCCGGCTGGGTATCAAAGGTATTGCTCGGCACATATCCGGTAAAACAGGCGGCAACGAGGTTGTAATAGTCCGCGCTTGCGTTTTGGTAGGTGCGAAAGCCAACAAAAATTTCTTCTGCACCGCTATAGCCCACACCCTTCAAAATCAGTTCGCGGTTGTCTACGTCGGTTTTATAACGCAGTACTTGCCAGCCGTGTAATGATGCAAAGTCTTTGATGGTTTCCAGCATTTTGTAATGCGCTAGAACACCACCGCTGTTATCGACAAAGTCTATTTTATGCGGCATGGTTAATCCTTTTTGAATGGAACTCGATATGGCAGAAATTATTCAATTTCCTCAGCGCGACTTGTCTTGGGAAGGCATCGAAGAATGGATAGTTAATGTCTGTAAGGATGCTGGGCTGAGCCCAAAGATGGCGCATGATGTAGTTCAGCGTTATAAGCCTCTTCACGACAGCCTGTTTGACTTTAAGAAAAGCGAGGTGAGTTTCCCGGAAGAATTGTTCCTGACTCAGGAACAGCTTGCTTTGATAGCACCGGCTCTGCAGCACACTTATGTCAATCAGGTGGCGCATGCTGCACATATCATTATTGGTTTGCTGGCTCGTGAACGGCTTAATGAAGGTTGATTTTTTCATTAGTCAATTCCAAGAATCTGCCTAAACTTAGCGGGATCATTGCTTAGCACAACGGTTAATGCCTCAACGCCCGGCGGTGTCTTCATCGCCTCGCTCATGCGTTCGGTAGAGTCGACCAAGTTGAACACCTGTTGGTTATTCAGTGTGGTACTCATGTTCTTAGCAGGCTCCTGAATGTTGGAAATGCCCAAGGCAGGCGCTGGAAATGCGGGAGCAGGAATGCCTGCTAATCCACCAGTTGAATGGTGTGCAATACGTCGCGACCAGTCGTGTAAGGCTTGCATTCCTCGCTGGTTAAAGTCGTGCAAGAACGGCAGCGCACCAGGTTGCTTCACAACCGCTGCACGTGAGACGAATTCGTAATCTGATAGCCACGCTGGAATTGAGTCGGATGTGCCTGTGCCAGGGCCGCGAATATGACCACCAGTAGCCGCCGCAACCGTTGCTACTTTAGCGGCGGCACCTAGAGCATCTGCGCCTGCACTGCCAGCGGATGCTGATGCAATAGCAGTTGCCATAGCAGTGGCTGCCGCTGTACCCGCTGAGGTGATAGCGGTGGCCATACTGGTTGCAGCAATACCGCCGGCACTACTGATACCTGTACCCATAGCTGCGGCACCGGCGGTTGATGCTGAGGTGATCGCCGCTGCAGTTGCTGCACCACCAGCAGCCTCAGCTCCGGCATTGGCCGCTTCTCCAGCACCGCCGCCAAACATGCCGCCCAAGCTGCCAACCATGCTCATCAAGCCAGACGTTGCTTGCTCAGCTAATTGCTGGCTAGCAATCTGCACCATCGAATCGACCACGGACTGCAGTAGTGCATTAATCGCATCGCGCAGATCCATGGTGCCTTTGGCCAGTCCTGATAAAGACTCAGCAATACCGTTTTGCAGGCCATCGCGCAGAGCGTTTTGCAGTTTGTTTGTCGTGGTAAGTAGCATTGCGATTTGGGTTTCTGTTTGCTCCAACATGATCCGCGCTTGCTCACCCAAAGCACCCGGCATCGCGGCCATCTCGCGTAGATGAGGAAGCTGCTTTTCAAGTACGTCTGCTGTCTGGCGGTGCAGATCAACCAGTTGCTTGCGACCCTCCATCTCAGTAATCAGGCCAGAGTTAACCTGCGCTTCAATGCTTTGCTCACGGCGCTGTTGAGTGTTTAACGCCTTGTCGATCTCAGTCTGCATCGCAGATAACTGCACACGCAACGCATCAAGAGGGATCAGCTGCTGCACCAGTTCCAAGCCAACATCGTTGCCTGTTTTCAGCATGTCACGCTGGATTTCAGCGAAGCGTTGGGCTCTTTCTAGCAGTGCTGCCTCAGTCTCACGACCAGAGGCTTGCAGCAATTGCACCTGTAAATCGGTGGCGGCTTTAGTGTTGGCAGCGGATTGCTTTTGTTGCTCACTGGCTGCGATCGTTGCCTGTGCCGCTTGAGCGCGTTCTAGCAATGTACCGGTCAGCTTCTTCTCGGACAGTTCGTACTCGCGCAGCTGTGCAGTCGTCATATCCAAGGTGGCGGCTTGTTTTTCGAGTTGTTTGATGTAACTTTCGGTTGCCTTGGCTTCTTGGTCGGAACGGCTGCGTGGCGTTTTACTGCTTTTTTTGCGAGCGGCTTCTAACTTGTCGAGCTCTTGGTTTAAAGTAAATATTTCATCAAGCTGCTCTTTAGGCAGGTTATGCAGCTCGGGAGTATCACGAATATCACGCGATGCGCGGCCTACACGACTCGCATCCTTTATGTCTTCAACCTGACGGCGCAAGCGTTTAAGGTAGGTGTCACCATCAGCGCTACCAGTGCGCAAAGCTTCATTCAGTTGACTCAGTCCATCCGCAGCTTCATGGGTAGCTCTTGTCAATTCCTGCGTGCGGTTCTTTAGCCCCTCTATTTTTGATTGTTTCTGTGTGATCTGCTGCATAGCTAGCAACAGTTCAGAACGGTACTTGCTGGACATATCTGTTGCATTACGCACAGCTTCTGCTGCTTGGTCAAAATCGTAACTAGCTCCGCGTGATGCAGCAGCAGCGGCTTTTCGCACCTCCTCTAATGCAACTTTGGCACCTTCACTGGCGGCACCAATGCCAAATAGACCGTTCTTTTGCCACTGGACATCAAGTACCAAACTGGAGGCTAGCTTCTGGGTTTCTGTGCGCGTGGAGCTTATTTCGTTTTTCAACTTATCGAGTTCAGCCAGCTGATCAGTTTTACCTAGATCAGCAAAGCTCTGTTTAACTTCACTCAGGGGCTGGTTCAAATCATTAAGCGAGCTGCGCACTTCAACGGCAGAGTCTCTAAACAGTAAAAACGAGGCCGCTGCAGAGGCAGCCAGCATTGCCAAACCTACAGGACCGCCTAGTAATGCGGTTATGCCACTGGCGGCGCGTTTAGCAACTGCCAATCGCACCTCTGCGGCAGCATGAGCATCAACGGCAACTTTAGCCTGAGCATGGCTCACGGTTAAACCTGCCTGAGCGCGTGCAGCGTTCGCCGTTGCTAAGGAGCTGGTGACTTGTGCTTGCGCTAACTGTAATTCAGAAGCTGCTTGGGCGCGGGTCGCCAAAGTGTTTTTAGTGGCTGCAACGGTGGCTATGCCTAGATTGACAACATAACGAGCGGTAGCAGCTGATAAGCCTACCAATGCCACATTCGCTACGGCGTCTAGGTTGTCAGCTAATACCGCAATGCTGTCGCCAATCAATGCGGTGGCTGCAGTACTACGGTTGGCCTCACCTAAATAAACTGATAAAGCGTTTTGCAAATGCACGTAAGAGTCGGCCACCGTGGTGTACATGCCATCGGCTGCATCTTTGTTGGCTGCTAAAGAGTCTTTTAGCGCGCTATTGAGCTCATGAATACTGAGTTTGCCTTCTACACCCAGCTTGCGCACTTCTTCGGCGGCACGACCACTGGATGCCGCAATAGCATCCACAACAGTGGGCATGGCCGTCATGATTGAGATCCAGCCAAGACTGTCGAGTTTACCGGTCTGAATTGCCTTGGAATAAGCGCCTAAAGCCGTAGCCGCCTTATCAACGCTGGCATTATTGGTTACTAATAAATAGCTAAAACTGTCAGTGACATCAAGAACACTTTCGGTGTTTTCGCCCATGCTACGTAATGCATCAGCAGTGCGAATATAGACTTCTTGCGCCTCGGCTAGTGGGCGATAAGTATTGTTCGCCGTTTCTAAAAGCCGGCGCTGTACCAGTTCGTATTCAGCGGTACTTGAGGTGGCCATCTCAATACGGTTGGCCATGGTGACATAGTCATCCGCAATTTTGACTGCACCACGAATGGCGGCAAGACTGGCAAAGCCAGCCACCATTTGTTTAAGTTGCCTGGTCGCACCCCCCAATGTTTGCTCAGCTTGCGCGCCGCTATTGGCTAACTCCTGAAGTTGCTGCCCGGCTTGACCTGACTGACGACCAACATCATCCAGTTCACGACTAAACACCTTGGTTTGGTCGATAGCTTGTTGCATATCAGCCTGAATACGCAGAGCTAGATTGAGTTGAGAGTTAGCCGCCATAATTAATCACTTAAGCTCTTTAAAGCTTGCTGGGCTTGTTTGCCACCGGCAAAGCCTAGGTTAGTCGCCAGCAAGTCACGGGCTTGCTGGCGGTTCTCTGCGAGGATTGTTTCTTGGTAGTACAGCATCAGCTGTCTTGCGGTGTAGTCTCTAAGTTCGCTTCTTGCGTGTCCGTACTGGATGAGCGCAGCAAAGATGCGTCCCCAGCCAGCGCCGCCTTGACTAGATTGGGACGCATCAGGCGGCGCACGAAAAAACCACGATTCACTGTCCACCACGTCATCAGCAATGCTTCGCCTTCATCACCGCTTAAGGCTTCAATCCATGTCACGTCCTGCTCAATGCTGGCTGCAACTAATTGCTTTAGGTTTGGCCAGTGATTAATCAGCACATCCAATAATGTATTAATGGCTCCTGGACTCGCTTCATACACGTTTGCGGCTTGTGACAATTCATCCGCTAAAGCGGCCAGCTCAGCGTTAAACTGAATTTGCTGAGCAAAGCGCAGCTCACGCACCGTGATCTCTTGCCCCCCAGTGCGCAGTTGCACATCAGGGAAAAGCACAGCTAAATCATCGTCTTTATCGCTCATGTCTTAGCCCACCTGAATCAAGCGACCAAACTGACCTAATGCACCCAGTGCTGGCTTGGAGCTATCCAGCAGCACACCGAAGGTCACCGGCATACCGGCCACATCATTACCATCGGTAATCAGTGCCAGATCGCTCAGTAAAGAAGGGGCGCACTTATAAAACTCGGCAATGACCGGCGCGCCGTTTTCTGCAAGGTTGATACCTTCGTAGCGCAATGCCACGCTTGGGCGCTTGGTGGTATTAAGAAATGCCACCTGTTTAGAAGCGACATGCTTGTATGCCACGTTAAGCGGCTGCTGAACGGCTCCCGGCAAGCTATTAAAAACAATGGTGCCGTAGGCTGGATCAACCGTGCAGTGCTCCACCTCCACCACAACCGGTACGCTGGTGCTGTCGGTGATGACCACTTCTGAAACACCTGGATGAGACAAGACAACTTCATCACCTACGGTAATTTCAGGCAACGCTTCTGCAGTGACGGTACCTTCTGGGGTTTGCGTCTGGGTACCGTCGGTAAACAACGCAAGGTTGTCGGTGTCGATACTGTGCAGCACCGCTTCGACCGAGGCTTCAGCGGAATAACCAAACTCACGCACCTTGGCTTTTTTGCCTGAGTAGCTTTCGCGGTGTGAGATAGTTTCTTCGCTCATTCCTACTTTTAGGGATGAAACATCACCCACCCAGACATAAGGCTGCAAGGTGCCATCAGATTTAATAATGGCGAGCTTGAGTTTGCCCTGACCATAAAAATACGTTTCTTGTTTAGACATTTTTAGTCTCCTGTGCAGCACTCTGCTGAGTGCTTTTAGCGGCAGGTTTCTTTTCAATCACACCAGCGCGCAGTAAAAATGTTGCATCGGTTTCATGTACGGTTAGCTCGGCACCCGCTGGGTAGTGTTGACCTGCATGGGTGTGGGGCTTAACCAGCTTTACGCTTAGGGTCGCCATGTTTTTATCCTCGGATAAACAAAGTTGGCCTGGAACACCAACGGGTAGTAAAAGACGCCATCGTCATACGAGACAGGTGCTTGTTGTGCTGCGCGTGATAGAGGTTTCACGCCAGCATCAGGCGTCCAGCCGGTACAGGCTTTCAGCAGTTCACCGAGCAACGGGCCAGCGATACGGCGAGCACCGTAGCCATCGCCAGTGCTGTCGCCATAGCTCACGCATAAAACCACTGCCCAGTTTTGCGTAACGGTTTGAATCGCTCGTGAACCACCTTGGTGCGCGGCACCTTGAGCAATCACATCACCGAGGTACACCACGAATACTGCTGGTGTACCGATTGATGCTTGATCAATACTGGCAAGATCAGCAATGCCTTCTACAATCGCCAAACCTGCTACTTGCTCTTGAATGCGTGCCACCAGCAAGTCTTCAAGAAATAAGTAATCGTCCATTACCAGTTGCCCCCGAAGTCGTTACGGCCTGCGCTGATTTGCACTGTATTAGCAATCTGTACGGGATTACCCGTTACATCGAGGCCAATACTTAACGTGCCTTTAGCAATGCCACTCAGCATTCGGCGGCTGTGCTCAGCAGCGCGTAATGCTGGATGGGTGTCGCCAAGGTTGGTATGCAAGTTGGCATAGGCCAGAGAGCCGGCAATGCGCTTGAGTACGCGCGGCACGCTAGGCAGCGGTAATTGATAACGACCTTCTAAGTGCAAATCAATTTCTGATTCAGCATCTTCAATGGCCCGTTCAATTAACGCGGCATCAAGGTTTTGAGCCGGACGATTAACGCGATCCGTTAACTGAATCAGCGTTTTCTCGCTGTACAGCTCAACCAAGTCATCTAACGTGCAGTAATTCATGCGTCACCTGTGCCGGTGATGTACTCAACATGCAAATATGGATCAGCCTCTAGTGCGCCGTAGTCCAGCGTGTCTAACGCATCGCCTTCAATACGCACAGGCTCAAAGCCAAACACATGACCAGCACGGCAGCGGCGTTCCAAAGTGGAGCGCACTTCAACAGCGATCACGATTACTTCCTCATGCTCAGTGTTGGCTACTGGCTGCAACTCAACAGCCTGACCTGGTTGGGCTTCACCTGTATCAAGCTCCGTGACTGGAGCTGCTGCAGGTTCATTAGCGGGCAATTCAACTGTTTCCACTGGCTGCTCAACAGCCTCAGCAATTGACTGCTGCTCTGCAGCTTTCTCAGACTTAGCGGCTTTAGCGTCAGCAGCTTTCTTGGCTGCTGAGCTTTGTTTTTTGTCGTCAGACATGACTGTTCCTCTTTAAGAGTGCCGTCCTTGGCTGTGATGAAACTTAGGCGTTCAACCAAGCCACGTCGAGCACGTCGACCAGGCCGAAGTTCGGGTTATCGCCGCCACCTGCCAGTGTTGCTGTGCCAACAATCTTTTTAGCTGCGGCACGCAAATTGGTTGGCACAACTAACAGTGTTGGACGAATGTTTAACGGGCGGCCACCATCGGCTTTTTGACTACGCATGGCGTCATAGACTTTTTCGAAGTTCTCTGCAGTTAACTGCTCAGTACTCATCGCGGCCATTTGCCAGAAGCCAAACCCGACGTTGCTACGCGCTCGAATGCCATAGCGGAACTCATCACGCATAAACACCGTTTCATCATTTTCATCTGTCATCGCCGTAAAGTTAGGCTTCACGCGCTCTTGGAAGATAATGGGTTTTAGCGCTCGACTGGTGTCGAGTAAATACCAAGCAGCCCCCGGATTAGAGGCTGGAGCGTAAATATTGCTTACCGTTTCGGGTACGCCGGTGCCGTCCACGCTTGGATACACTGGGTGATCAGTATCAAAGAAGTTCTGTCCGTCATAACACAGTGACGTAGCACCTTTGCCCAGCAAGTCAAACACCAGCTCATCAGGCAGCGCAGCCGCTGCACGACCCGCTTCATTAAACAGGGGGGCATAAATGCCAATGTTGTCGTCTTCAATGTCGGTGCGTTTAACACCAACCGTTGATTCCCACAGCTTATTAGTGATGCTGTAGCCATGCGCGGCCATGTCGTTAATGACACGATCACCAACCCATTCGCGAAAGCCTGGGAACTGACCTAACCAGCCATAGGTGTTACTGGCCGTAGTGGACTGCACCACAGTGGCAATCTTGCTGTATTCGCTCGGTACAATAGCCAAGCCGTCTTGAAAGTGCTTTTGAAAACCAGTCTTTAAACCTTGGATCAATGCAGGGGTAATAATAGCCACGGTTAAACTCCTTTCGCTTTGGCGTATTCAGCAGCGCTTAAGCCCGTTAACTTTGCCGCTTCAAGTTCAACAGCGGTTAAGTTGTGATTATTTGGATCGGGTACGCCACGGCTTTGCATGCTTGTTAAAGCGGCAACGGCGGGGGCTGTATCTAGATAGGTTTTTAACGCTGCCGCGTCTTTACTACCAAGATCACGGGCCCAAGGCTCCAGTGCTGGCAGTAAACGGCCATCAGCCAAAGCAGCCTGCACCAAGCCATCCACTTCGCCACCGTTTAAACGAGCGGTTAATGCCGCGACTTGACCCTGTAGCTCTTGCACAGCAGCGACAGGAATAAACTTGGCAGGATCGACTTGCTGTTGTTTTAGTTGGCTGGCACAGGCAGCAATCTGCTCAGTGGTCGCTTGTTCATCCAGACCAAAGGCTTGGCGTAGCTTGCTCATGGCTTCTTGACTGGCCGCCAGTGATGGCTTTAATGCAGTCAGTGCAGCAATGGCTTGCTCTTGTGTGGTGTCTTGCTTCAATGCCAAGGCGGCAATGATAGCTTTTAAGAGTTCATCCACGTTTGATTCCTCTTCATGTGAAAAATGACCAAAGGTGGCAGCCGCACGACGTGCTAATGGCTCCATCCCGTCAATGGCCGGGTCGTTAGTTAGCGCTCCCATGAGTAACGCAAGAACGCGTCCATCAGTGGCGTAGCTAAATACTGGGGAGAAGTAGAGGTACTCACCGTCTTCAATCATTTGGCGAGCACGGGCTGTGAGTTCGACACGCCCCCAAAGACCGGAGTCCTCACGCCACTCAAGCTCAAGAAAGCGCCCAGCTGCAGGTGCAGGTTGGCCGTTTTCTTCTTTCTTCAGGGTTTGGTGTTCGTAGTCAAGTACGGGCGGGGTATGACGGTGCTTGGCGCGCTCAATCACTGCTTGAGCGGTAGTTGCGTCGATATACCAGCTCGGCACATCGAGCATGCGGCCATCGCTAGGGCTAAAGTGCCCAGCAGGCGTTACTTGAATCCATACGCTGCCGTCATCCAGTTTAGGTAACTGGAAGGA
>CAYLOI010000040.1:0-16961 GCA_964385265.1 uncultured Thiopseudomonas sp. | reverse complement strand
ACCGTGCGTTAGAGGTTTTTCAGCCGCCCATTTATGTGCGCCATGAAGTGGTGCACAACAAGTTTGTAGTGGAGGACCTACGTGAGCGTGGTGCTGTATTTGTCGAAGAGCTGGATCAAGTGCCGGATGACAATATCGTTATTTTTAGTGCGCACGGTGTGTCCAAAGCAGTACGCGACGAAGCCGATCGGCGAGGTTTGAAAGTTTTTGATGCGACCTGTCCCTTAGTGACTAAAGTGCACTTAGAAGTGGTGCGTTATAGCAATGAAGGGCGCGAGTGCGTGCTGATTGGGCATGCCGGTCATCCTGAAGTAGAAGGCACTATGGGGCAATATGATGAGCGCCATGGTGGGCATATCTACCTCGTAGAAAATGAGGCGGATGTGGCGACCTTGCAGGTTAAAGCACCAGAAAGCTTGGCCTTTGTCACCCAGACCACCTTGTCGATGGATGACACCAGTCGGGTGATTGATGCTTTAAAAGCGCGTTTCCCAACGATCAGCGGCCCGCGCAAAGATGATATTTGTTACGCCACGCAGAACCGCCAGGATGCAGTCAAGCAATTAGCTGACGCCTGTAATGTTGTGCTCGTGGTCGGCAGTCCCAACAGCTCAAACTCCAATCGCTTGCGCGAGTTGTCGGATCGCATGGGTACGCCAGCCTACTTGGTTGATGGTGCAGAAGATTTGCAAGCTAGCTGGTTTGCAGCTGACTCTGTAATTGGCGTGACAGCTGGCGCCTCTGCTCCGGAAGTGTTGGTGCAAGGTGTGATTGATCGCCTGCAAAGCTGGGGCGCGCAGATGGCTGAAGAATTAGAAGGGCGACCAGAAAATGTGACATTTTCGATGCCTAAAGAGTTACGTGTTGTCACTATTGATTAGCCAACACAAACAGATTTTAGTATAGATTCGGCAGTATTTAATAATACCTGCGATAGGCATATTGCTCGGTCGCTAGAGGTGCTCAAGCCTAGATAGGCTGGCTTATACTGTTTTTTAATTGATTAAGTGTTGCCTGCAGGTATTGGGCAGTGTTGACACAGCCGTATATTACGCGGCTTATGCAGAGGATTGACCGTGAAGAAAGTTGTAATCAGTGGTACAGGCCTATTTACACCTGCGCAAAGCATTTCCAATGATGAGTTGGTTGAGGCGTTTAATGCGTGGTCACAGCAGTTCAATGCTGAGCATGCTGCAGAAATTGCCAGTGGTGCAATTGAAGCTAAACCAGAATCGAGTTCAGCCTTTATTGAAAAAGCATCGGGTATTAAAAGTCGTTTTGTGATTGATAAGGCGGGCATTTTAGATCCGCAGCGCATGAAGCCCAGTATTCCAGAACGCTCGAACGATGAGTGGGGCATTCTCTGTGAAATGGCCATGGTTGCAGCCAAAGAAGCATTGCAACGTGCAGGTCGTACTGCAGCTGACATTGATGGAGTGATTGTCGCCTGCTCAAACTTGCAGCGTGCTTACCCAGCAGTCGCCATTGAAGTGCAGGCCGCTTTAGGCATTGAAGGCTTTGCGTATGACATGAATGTGGCCTGCTCTTCTGCGACATTCGGTATTCAAGCTGCGGTCAATGCAATTCAGTCCGGTCAAGCGCGCGCAATTTTGATGGTTAACCCTGAAATTTGCACAGGCCACCTCAATTTTACCGATCGTGACAGTCACTTTATCTTCGGCGATGCCTGCACTGCAGTTATTATAGAAGACGCAGAACAGGCGGTTTCCAAGCACCAGTTTGAAGTGGTCAGCACTAAGCTGGTGACTCAGTTCTCTAACAATATCCGCAATAACTTTGGCTATTTAAACCGTTGCGCTGAAGACGGTATCGGCGCGCCAGACAAGCTGTTTGTCCAAGAAGGCCGTAAGGTTTTCCGCGATGTCTGCCCAATGGTTGCCAAATTAATTGCTGAGCATTTAGAAAATAACCAAATTGATGTGCAAAGCGTACAGCGTTTTTGGTTGCACCAAGCCAACTTAAATATGAACTTGCTGATTACCCGTAAACTCATCGGTCGTGATGCAACGGCAGCTGAAGCGCCGGTTATCTTGGATACTTATGCTAATACCAGTTCGGCTGGCTCAGTCATTGCTTTGCACTTGCACCAGGATGATTTGCCTGCTGGCGCCATTGGTGTGTTGAGCTCTTTTGGCGCCGGTTATTCAATTGGCAGTGTGATTTTGCGTAAGATTTAAAGTGTTTGATCTGGTGCACGCAGCGGGCTAGGCTGCATGCGCCAGATCCACGCACACCCATCAGGCATTGGACTTAATGCGTTTAGCGACAAATTTTTGTAAACGTGGTGCGCCGAGCATAATTAAAATAAAAGCGATCGGCCAGGCAATATAAAAAGCGCGCAGCCAGCGCAGGGCAAAACCATCGCTCAAACCTGTATTAACCCACGTAATAACAAAAGTCATTGCGGTTACCATATAAATTGACATCAGCACAGCAAAAGCTAGTGGTGCAAAACGCGCTGCAATCACAAAATTACTCCCTTGTAGACAGTTTGTTTAATTATAAAGTATTTTGGCGCAATGCTCACTAGCAGTGTGCGCGAATGATTATGGAAGGTGTTATGTATAGTTTGTTTTTTTATGTACCTGAGAGCCATCTTGAGGTGGTTAAGCAGGCTGTGTTTGCCGCCGGCGCTGGCACTATTGGAGAGTATAAAAATTGTTGTTGGCAGGTGTTGGGCCAAGGTCAGTTCCAGCCTATGCCAGGCAGTCAGCCGTTTATTGGTCAAGAGGGCCAGCTTGAGGTGGTGGCCGAATGGCGTGTTGAGTTAGTGGTTAATGCTGCTTCCATTAAGCCTGTACTGGCTGCGCTGAAAGCGGCGCATCCATACGAAGAGCCTGCCTATGGTGTTTATTTACAAGCAGACTTTTAATCGCTGCGGCTAGAATGAAGCTGCTTAACAGCAGTTATTTTTATTGCTTATAGCAGCCCTTAAAATGAGATTTGACTCGGTTAGCGCTTAAGGATTCTTATACTTAAAGCCAATAAGATCTGCTTTTTCCACTCAATTGCTGACAATGCCTGCAAAAATAGGCATATTTATCCTCAATACTTTAAAGTCGGGATTTTAGATGGCTTCGTTTTTAGTGTTACATGGCCCTAATTTAAATTTATTAGGTACGCGTGAGCCCAATGTGTATGGGGCAACAACCCTTGAGCAAATTAATCAGGGGCTGCTTGAGCAGGCGCAGGCCAAAGGTCATCAGCTTTATGACTTACAAAGTAATGCAGAGCATGTGTTGATTGAGCGTATTCATGCTGCTCGAGAGGAAAATATCGACTGCATTATTATCAATCCAGCAGCTTTTACTCATACCAGTGTCGCATTGCGTGACGCGTTGCTTGCTGTGAGCATCCCATTCTTCGAAGTGCACCTTTCTAACGTGCATAAAAGAGAACAATTTCGTCATCACTCCTATTTCTCCGATGTGGCTGTGGGGGTGATTTGTGGTCTAGGTGCTAGCGGTTACCGTTTCGCTCTAGACGCAGCATTTGAACATATTCAATAAATAACCTATTAATTTTGGAGTCAGGGTCTATGGATATTCGTAAAGTTAAAAAGCTCATTGAACTGCTGGAAGAGTCAGGTATTGATGAGTTGGAAATCCACGAAGGCGAAGAATCCGTTCGTATCAGCCGCCATAGCAAACAAGTCGCTCAACAACCTATGTATGCGCCTGCGCCACAAGCTGTCGCACCTGCGCCAGTTGCCGCAGCAGTTGAAGCAGAAGCACCTGCTTGCCCAAGATACACCGGCACTGTTGCACGCTCACCAATGGTCGGCACTTTCTATCGCGCCGGCTCACCCACAGCAGAAAGTTTTGTTGAAGTGGGTCAAACAGTGAAGAAAGGTGATGTGCTGTGCATCGTTGAAGCAATGAAAATGATGAACCATATTGAGGCAGAAGTCGGTGGAGTGATTGATTCTATCCTAGTCGACAATGGTCAGCCGGTTGAGTACGACCAACCACTATTCACCATTGTCTAACGACTTAGGAGTTTACAATGCTGGAAAAAGTACTGATTGCTAACCGTGGTGAAATTGCTTTACGCATTTTGCGTGCGTGCAAAGAGCTAGGTATCAAAACAGTGGCGGTGCATTCAACCGCAGACCGTGAACTGATGCACTTATCCTTAGCTGATGAGTCTGTATGCATTGGTCCAGCGCCGGGTGCGCTGTCATATTTACACGCCCCAGCTATTATTGCTGCAGCTGAAGTGACTGGCGCAACCGCCATTCACCCGGGCTATGGTTTCTTGGCCGAAAACGCAGACTTTGCTGAACAGGTCGAAAACTCAGGCTTTGCTTTTGTTGGACCCAGCGCTGCAGTGATTCGCTTAATGGGCGATAAAGTTTCCGCTAAAGAGGCCATGAAAGCGGCTGGAGTGCCTATTGTTCCAGGTTCAGATGGCGCTCTGCCAGAAGATCCAGAGCAAGCCTTAGCCATTGCTCGCGAAGTGGGCTACCCCGTCATCATTAAGGCGTCTGGTGGTGGTGGTGGACGCGGTATGCGCGTGGTACACAAGGAAGAAGACTTAATTCGTGCGGCTGAATTAACCCGTAACGAAGGTGCGCAAATCTTTGGCAATCCCATGGTGTATTTGGAAAAATACCTGATGAACCCACGTCACGTGGAAGTTCAGGTGTTGGCTGACGGCCAAGGCAATGCGGTGCACTTAGGTGACCGTGATTGTTCGCTGCAGCGCCGCCACCAGAAAGTGATTGAAGAAGCACCGGCACCCTTCATTGATGAAGAAGCCCGTCAGCGTGTGTATGCTCGCTGTATTAAAGCCTGTAATGATATTGGTTATCGCGGTGCAGGTACCTTTGAATTCCTTTATGAAGACGGACGTTTCTACTTTATTGAAATGAATACCCGTATTCAGGTTGAGCATCCGATCACTGAGATGATTACTGGGATTGATATTGTTAAAGAAATGCTCAGTATTGCCGCGGGAAATAAACTGTCAATTAAGCAGGAAGATATCAAGTTTACCGGTCACTCGATCGAGTGCCGAATTAACGCTGAAGACCCTGATAACTTTATGCCAAGTCCAGGTTTAGTGAAGCACTTTCATGCGCCAGGCGGTAATGGTGTGCGCATGGATACGCATCTGTACAGCGGCTACACAGTACCGCCCAACTATGACTCGTTGATCGGTAAAGTGATTACTTGGGGTGCGACCCGTGAAGAGTCGATGGCGCGGATGCGCAATGCTTTAGATGAGATCATTATTGATGGCATTAAAAGTAACGTGTTGCTGCACCGCGACTTGCTGAACGACAAAGGTTTCTGTGAAGGTGGTGTCAATATTCACTACCTTGAGAAGAAACTGGGTATGTAGTTAGTTTGCCCGTTCTAACAAAAAAGCCGATCTTAAGATCGGCTTTTTTGTGTCGGTTAAATTATTATCTGACGTGCTGCTGATACAACCTTGCTTAGCGACCACGTAAAAACAGCTTGTCGAGTTCATCCATACCCAGTTGCGTCCATGTAGGGCGACCGTGGTTGCATTGTCCGCTGCGTTCAGTGGTTTCCATGTCGCGTAGCAGGGCGTTCATCTCAATTAGGGTTAGACGGCGGTTGGCGCGTACAGCGCCATGGCAGGACATGGTCGCTAGCAGCTCATTGGTGTGTGCTTGAATCCGGTCACTGCTGCCGTAGTCCATTAAATCAGACAAAACATCACGCACCAGCTCGGCTGCATCGGCTTGTTTGAGCAGAGCAGGAATTTGGCGAATGGCTAAACTTTCTGGACCTAAACCTTGCAGTTCAAAGCCAAGCTGAGTAAACCACTGCGCATATTGCTCAGCACAATCAACTTCGCGCTCACTGAGGCTGAGGGTTTCTGGAACTAACAACGGCTGACCGCGTAAACCCTCATCGGCCATGGCCAATTTAAGGCGCTCATACATCACTCGCTCATGTGCGGCATGCATATCAACCAGCACTAAACCCTGTTGATTCTCCGCTAAAATATAAATGCCTTTAAGTTGGGCAATAGCAAAACCTAGCGGAGGGATCTGTTCTTGTGCTGGTTCAGCCAGATTGGCTAGAGGCTCAGCAAATGCTTGATAGGCATCTTGATAGTTGGCTGGCACTTGGACAGGCTGGCGCGGTGCTTGGCCGAAGCTGCTTTGATTAAAACTGGTGGTCTGGGTGCTGGGCTGAAATACAGGCGCTGTACTAGCGCTATTGCTCAGTGGTATATGGCCTTGCGGACCAAATTCGCCAGCTTCTAAGCCGCTGACCACGGGTTGTGAGTGTAGGCTCAGGGTGTTGGCAGGCTCGAGCTTATCTTCAGGGCGCACATCGGCTATGGCGCGATGCAGTGAACTGTATAAAAAATCATGCACACTGCGGTTTTCGCGAAAGCGCACTTCGTGCTTGGTCGGGTGTACGTTAACATCAACGGTGGCTGGATCCAGCTCAAGAAACAATACAAAAGCAGGGTGGCGACCGCCGTACATGACATCACGGTAGGCTTGGCGCACGGCGTGAGCGACTAATCTATCGCTGACCACGCGGCCATTGACGTAAAAGTGTTGCATATCTGCTTTGCTGCGCGAGAAGGTAGGTAAGCCAACCCAGCCCCAGAGGTGCAAACCATTGCGCTCAACATTGATCGGCATCGCCTG
Organism: uncultured Thiopseudomonas sp.; assembly: GCA_964385265.1. Classification (GTDB taxonomy): domain Bacteria; phylum Pseudomonadota; class Gammaproteobacteria; order Pseudomonadales; family Pseudomonadaceae; genus Denitrificimonas. The sequence goes on along the minus strand of CAYLOI010000040.1, from coordinate 10,300 downwards.
CTCGAGAAATGCATCGCCACAGACAGTGGCAATACGGCGTGCTTGTGAGATTTGATCTTGTGCAGGATGCAGGGCAAGAATCGTCTTGCCGTTATGACGCAGATGAAAACCCACATCAAAGCGTGCCAGCGCCATACGCTTAATCACGTCTTGCAGGTGATCAAATTCAGTTTTTTCGGTGCGCAAAAACTTACGCCGTGCCGGTGTATTAAAAAATAAATCACAAACTTCAACAGTGGTGCCGACGGGGTGCGCGGCAGGTTGCACACGCGGCTGCATATCACGGCCTTCAGCCTCTACTTGCCAAGCTTGCTCAGCATTGGCGGTGCGCGAGGTTAGAGTGAGGCGTGATACCGAACTGATAGAGGCCAGAGCCTCACCGCGAAAACCTAAACTGGCCACACCCTCGAGGTCTTCGAGGATGGCAATCTTGCTGGTGGCATGCCGCGCTAGAGCCAGCGGTAACTGATCGGCAGCAATGCCATGCCCGTCGTCACGGATCTGCAGGCGTTTAACCCCGCCTTGCTCAACATCAATATCGATGCGTGTCGCACCGGCATCCAAACAGTTTTCTAAGAGTTCTTTGGCTACCGATGAGGGTCGTTCAACCACTTCACCTGCTGCAATTTGGTTTGCTAAGCGTGGGCTCAGTAGATGAATGGCGCGTACGTCAGTCATTATTGTCCTGCTAAAGTTGTGGCTGGTACTGTGAGTATTTGCCCAATTTTTAATGCATCACTTTTAAGTTGATTGGCACTGCGCAGTTGCGCTGGGCTGATCTGGTAGCGCTGTGCCAACAAGGATAGGCTTTCGCCGGAACGCACTACGTGTTCACGTGGGCCAATGGCGAGTTTGCCAGAATCACGCAGCCAAGCAACATAGCTGCCTGGCGGTGGATTTTGCTGAAAAAACTGGCGTACACCGGAATGGATTGAGCGGGCGATGGCTTGCTGGTGTGAGCTATTGGCCAGCTTTTTTGACTCGCCAGGATTACTGATAAAGCCTGTCTCAACCAGAATTGAAGGCATATCAGGTGATTTAAGCACCATAAAACCGGCTTGCTCCACGCGTTTTTTATGCAGGGGTGTAATACGGCCCATATTGCTCAGAACTTTTTGGCCGACATCAAGACTGGATGACAAGGATGCGGTCATCGATAAATCGAGCAACACACCAGCGAGCATGGCGTCTTTATCATCGAGCTTCACATTGCCAGCACCACCAATCAAATCCGAACGGTTTTCACTGTCGGCAAGCCAGCGTGCGGTTTCTGAGGTGGCACCGCTATCGGATAAGGCATACACCGATGCACCAAAAGCTGCAGCGCGTGGCGCCGCATCGGCATGAATAGACACAAATAAGTCAGCCCCTTTCTTACGGGCAATGTCGGTACGACGACGCAAGGGAATAAAGTAGTCACCGGTGCGCACCAGTTCGGCACGAAAGCCTTTTTCTGCGTTGATTTGCCGTTGCAGTTCTTTGGCGATGCTGAGCACAATATCTTTTTCACGAACACCGCCAGGGCCAATGGCGCCAGGGTCTTCACCGCCATGCCCAGCATCAATAGCGATAACAATGTCTCGCTTGCTTGAAGAGGGCAGGCTGGACAGTTTCGGTTTGCGGGTGCTGATAATTGCTGTGCTAACAGGCTGCACGCTGGGTTTATGAGCGATGCCAGTGGCGCCATTATCGAATAAATCAACCACAAGACGGTGGCCGTATTGTTGGTTGGGCGTCAGGGTGAAACTCTTGGGTGTGACTTGTTCTGTAATCTCCAGCACGATGCGCAGTTCATCGGCTTCACGGTTACCAGTGCGCACTTGGGTGATCGGTGATTTGCCGCCAGTTAAACCTGTAAGTTCTGTCGATAGTTTGGTTTGTTTAATATCAATTACGATGCGGTCAGGTGCACTTAGGGTGAAAACGCTGTGCTCGACTGGCCCGGTCAGGTCAAAAACCAAGCGTGTGTTATCCGGTGCACGCCACAGGCGCACACTGTTAATTTGTGTCATGGCAAAAGCTTGTAGAGGTAAAACAATGCAGACAGCTAAAGCAGCTATTAACGATTGTAGGCGCACGGATAACCTCGCTATGTCTTTAAGTTAGGGTGGCCAGAGCAACGCACCAGTTTTCACCGCGTGTGCTATAGGGCAATAATCGCACAATTCGCCCATCATTATGAGCTTTTATAATGATTTGCAGGTCAGGCTGGGGTAAATAACCTTTTCCCTGCTGCGGCCATTCGATCAAACACAGATCATCATCAGCAAAATAATCACGAATACCTAAGTATTCCAACTCTTCTGGATCAGCTAAGCGGTACAAATCAAAATGCCAAATGCGCAGATCATTTATTTGATAGGGCTCGACTAAGGTGAAAGTCGGGCTTTTAACTGGGCCGGTATGACCTAAGCCACGAATAATGCCGCGCGATAAGGTGGTTTTTCCAGCACCGAGGTCGCCTTCTAAAAAGACAATACCGTGCCCTGCGGTTTGTTGTGCCAACGCGTGACCTAAGCGTGTCATGCCTGCTTCATCTTCTATATACAACTCTAGGCCTGACATGGGCTGTGTTCCTCCAGTAATAAACGAATGCTGTCGCACATATCGCTGGCTGCGAGGCCACGACCTTGGCTGGCCAAGCGCTCGCCAGCACAGGCATGCAGCCAAACGGCTAGGCAGGCTGCAGCATAGGGTGCTAAATGTTGTGCTAATAATGCGCCGATCACACCGCTCAGTACATCACCAAAGCCTGCGCCGGCCATCACCGGATGACCGCGCTCAACACGTGAGAGTTCACCCTCAGGCGTGGCAATCAGGGAGTGATGACCTTTAAGTACGGTAACTGCATTGTAGCGCTGCGCGATGTGCAGAGCTGCACTGTTTCGATCGGCTTGCACCTGTGCTGTACTGATGCCTAATAAACGTGCTGCTTCGCCGGGGTGCGGGGTTAAAATACCCTGCTGTGGCGGGCTACAAAAACCCTCTGCCAATAAATTTAAAGCATCAGCATCCCAGACTTGTGGCAGTTGCGATTGCACCGCGTTGCTGAGCAGCGTGCGCGACCACGCCGATTGACCTAAACCAGGACCGACCAGCAAAACGCTGGCGCGCTGCAAGGGTGCTTGCAGTTCAGCGCTTGAGTTTATGGCATGCGTCATGACTTCTGGTAAGCGACTTAAGGCCGCGCTAAGGTGTTGCCGGCGGGTGGCTAGACTGACCATGCCAGCACCACAACGCAACGCCGCTTGTGCGCTAAGTAAACCTGCGCCACCCATGCCAAGGTCGCCAGCAATCACCAAGACATGGCCTAGCTGACCTTTATGGGTATCGGCGGTGCGTGGTGCAAGGCGTGCAAGGTTGCCACCATGTATACTGCGCACAGTTTTATCATCAGTCATCATGGCTGTATCCATGCTGGAATATTAAGTAATAGTATAACTATCTTTTAGAGGGATAGCCTTGAATGTCATCTGAACCGCTTGATCTGCTTGCATTAACTGCGTCAATTCGGGATTGGGCTACCGAGTTGGGTTTTCAGCAGTTAGGGATTTCTGATATTGATTTAAGCGAAGATGCACAGCGCTTGGACAGCTACTTGGCTGCCGGTTATCACGGCGAGATGGCCTATATGGCCAGTCACGGCACGATGCGCTCGCGTCCGGATGAGTTGGTGCCAGGCACGCAACGGGTGATTTCAGTGCGCATGGATTATCTGCCTGAAGATACACAGATGGCGCAGGTGTTAGCACAGCCAGAGCAGGCCTATATTTCCCGTTATGCTTTAGGGCGTGATTACCATAAGTTGATTCGTAAGCGCTTGCAGCAGTTAGCCGATAAAATAACCCAAACGATTGGACCCTTTGGTCATCGTGCATTTGTAGACAGTGCACCGGTTTTAGAAAAACCACTGGCGCGCAAAGCAGGCCTAGGCTGGGTGGGTAAAAATACCCTGATTTTAAACCGTAAAGCCGGCAGTTGGTTTTTCTTGGGCGAGTTGTTGGTTGATTTACCTTTACCGGTTGATGCGCCTAATGATCGTGATCACTGCGGCAAATGTAGCGCATGTTTAGAGGTGTGCCCGACCCAGGCTTTTGTGGGTGAGCGCGTCTTGGATGCGCGGCGCTGTATTTCCTATCTGACCATTGAATTGAAAGATGCGATTCCTGTGGAGTTGCGGCCTTTGATTGGTAACCGAGTATTTGGTTGCGATGATTGTCAGTTGGTTTGTCCGTGGAATCGCTTTGCTAAAGCCACTCAAGAAGATGATTTTCAGCCACGCCATGGTTTGGATAACAGCAGCTTAGCCGAGCTGTTTATGTGGACTGAAGAGCAGTTTTTAACCCGCACCCAGGGCTCGCCGATTCGGCGTACTGGTTATGAACGCTGGTTGCGTAACTTGGCGGTGGGCTTAGGTAATGCACCCAGTACCATTGTTGTGCTGGAAGCCCTCAAGGCGCGCCTTGAATACCCGTCAGAGTTGGTGCGTGAACATGTGCGTTGGGCGTTGCAGCAGCATCAATAACAGCCGCTAGTCACCAAGCTATGGCTGCTGCCAAGAAACATGCTGCGCCTATCAACTATGATTGTTTGCACAACAGCGCAGACTCAAGCGAAACCTTATAAAAATCGCTATGATACGCACTCCTATTGACCCTTTAGTGTTTTAAAACATCATGACAGAAAACGATTATCAGTTGGCTTGGGGCATTTATGCGGTGTCTGCTTTAGGCTGTTTGTGGGTATGGTTTTATTTTACCAGTTGGATGTGGCGCTATTTACGTGAACCACTGCGGGTGATCGCTGCGGTTATGTTGTTTACACCAACTGTGATTGATCCAGCACGAGATTTTTATGCGCCGGCGATTGCGATAACGGCGATGGATCTATTGTTTAGTGTCAGTAATGACGCTTGGCGTTCTGTGACTGACTTGGTGATGTATGGCGCAATGCTGTTTGCTGTGTATCTGGTCTTTGTGTTGGTGCGCTGGTTGCTTATGCGCAATAAGCGCAGCGCTAATACGAGTGCGCATCACAGAATTGACGCCGAAACAGAAGAAGCTGATTCCACCCTCACTTTGCAACAAATGCTTGATTTAGAAAAAGAAAACCCGCAGTCGGGGTTGGTCGCACGCCGTTAGGAGCGTCTGTTATGTGTGAATTGCTGGGGATGAGCGCCAATGTGCCCACCGATGTGGTGTTTAGTTTCACCGGGCTGATGCAGCGTGGTGGGCGTACCGGCCCGCACCGCGATGGCTGGGGTATTGGTTTTTATGAAGGACGCGGTTTGCGTTTATTTCAAGACCCGCAAGCCAGCGTTGACTCAGAAATTGCGCGTCTGGTGCAGCGTTATCCGATTAAAAGCGAAACCGTGATTGGCCATATTCGTCAGGCTAACGTTGGCGCGGTCAGTTTAGCCAATACTCATCCCTTTATGCGTGAAATGTGGGGGCGTAATTGGTGTTTTGCCCATAATGGACAACTGGCTGATTTTACTCCGAAACAAGGTATGTACCAGCCGGTCGGTGATACTGACAGTGAAGCTGCTTTTTGTGATCTGCTCAATCGCTTACGTGACGTCTGTACTGAACAGTGCAGTATTGAGCAGTTTCTACCGGTGATTGTTGCGGCTTGCCAAGAGTACCGTAGTAAAGGTGTATTCAATGGTTTGCTCAGTAACGGTGATTGGTTGTTTAGTTTTTGCAGCACCAAGTTGGCGCATATCACTCGGCGCGCGCCTTTTGGTCCGGCGACGCTGAAGGATGCGGATGTGAGCGTGGATTTTCATGCGGAAACTACGCCCAATGATGTGGTGACTGTGTTGGCCACTGAGCCTTTGACTGATAATGAGCGCTGGAATGTCTATGCGCCGGGTGAATGGCGACTCTGGCGTGGCGGTGAGATGATTGCGCAAGGCCATAGTGATTAGCTTTCTGAGCGTGCAGGCGGCTCGCCCGCAACCGCTAATGGCATACAAAGATTTTCTTAGGTAGGCTAATGAATAAGAGCCAAGAGCAGTATGTGCGTATAACCCAGCGCGCTGGTGTCGTTCTTCCCTCAGCGGGTCTTCCTGACCCGATTCGGGTGCTGTGCCATCCTCGATGAGCTGTGTATCAGCACACCTCTAACTGCCCGCTTAGATTCGTTGCGGCCACAAAAAAGCGTGGCCTGTGCTGAGTTTTCTAGTGCTCGTCCCTTCGCTGGATGTTAACTCAGCACAAATACAACGTCTTTTACCGACTGCTGAGTGTCTCTTCTGCCAAAGTTGCTGCCAGCTGTTCACTGACCTGATCCCAAGCACTTGCTAAGGCACGTACTAGAGCGGGGTAACCGTCTGCGGGTAAGGGCTGCTCAATTCTAAAGTTGTGCTGTTTGAGTAACTGGCCTTGTTCGCCTAACAGTAGCCATTGGCCTTGTACGATTGCGTTGCCGCTATAACTCCCCTGAAACGCATTGACCCTGACTCTGACTTCGCGCTGAGGCAGGCCTGCTTGCAGTGGCTGTCCTTTCGCGACGATTTGCGCGTGCGGCAGGCTTAAGCTGAGGTGCTGCTGCAGTTGCTGTTGTAGTTGCACGTCAATGTTTTCGGCCCACAGATGGTGGTGTGCTTGATGCACTTCAATATCATTGAGCTCCATCACGATGCCTTGGTTGTCCAGTAAGCCGGAGAGGCGAATCGGCGCGATGGCCACAGCTAAGGCGTTGGAATAGTGTTGCTCTGGCGTGCTAGCGGGCAACATGTAGCTGCTAGTTTGCACGGTTTTGTTGGTACAGCCCGCCATCAACAATAGGGTTGCGCCTACGAGTAGCGTGCGCGCGCCAATCAATGCGGCTCGCTTCATCAATGCAGAAAAACTCATGGTTTCGCCCTCGGCTGTGGGTCTTCGCTTAGTTGCTTATTGAAAATAAGCGCATTGGGTTGATCGCTTAAGGTGCGGATCACCGGTTGCATCTCTTGCATCAGCTTTTCGAGGCGCGCTAAGGTTTGCGTGAGCTCGTTATAGCCTTGTGAATCAGGTGAGAATCCGTGCAAGGTGTCACGCAGTTGACGCATGGCCGCATCGATATTATTGGGCATCTGACCGATGGCTGGGTCTGCTAGCAGTTGATCGACTGAGGCAGCGATGCTGTTGACCTTTTCCATGGTCTGTTGCGTGCTAACCAGTGTTTTGTCGAGCGAAGCTACAACCGGCTCGATTTTTAGATTATTAAGCTTATCCAGTAAATTAGAGACCTTTTGCTCAATTTGTGCGAAACCGGCAGAAATGGTCGGGAAAACTGGGACTTCGGCAAAACTGACTGGCTTAAACGGCTCTGCATCTTTATAGAAATTAAGATCGACAAATAAAGCGCCGGTCAGCAGATTGCCGGATTTAAGCGTAGCGCGCATGCCATAGCCTACCAACCTATCGAAGCGCTTGGTCCATGCTGCTAGATCAGTGTCCTGCGAGGCATCACTTTCAAGGCGTTGAGGCTCAATGCGGATCAGTACCGGAATCGCAAAGCGGTTACCGGAGTCGGGTTGGGGGGCAGAAAAATTCCATGGCACGCTAATTACCGTACCAATACGCAAACCACGGTACTCGACCGGAGCATTATTGCTTAAGCCGCGTACTGTGTCGTCAACCAGCAACACATAGTCAAGGTAATCGTCAAATTGACCTTCTTGAGCACTTTTTTCGTCGTTAAATAAGACATACTCGGCATCTTCTTTGGCTTTCTTGCCGGTTGGAGAATTGTTGGGAACGCCGAAAGTGATACCGCCACTGACTAAGGACTCTAATGACCCCATATTGACGCTAAAACCTTGCGAGTCCAATGAGATTGCGAGGCCAGAAGTGGTCCAGAAACGCGTGTTAGTGGTGACCAGCATCTCATAAGGTGATTTGATATACAGGCGGTGGTGCATTTCGCGCTGCTCAGGATCAAAACGGCTGTCTTCCACGCGGCCAACAGTGAAACCTTGATATGACACAGGATCACCAATACGCACTGAGCTACCAATCTGGCTGGTTAGATTGATGCGTAGGCCCGGCGCATCTGTGGGCGTAATGGGTGGTTGTTCGAGTATGGTAAATTCATCCTGTTTATCTGTGCTGCTACCCGGTAACAGCTGGATATAAGCACCGGATAACACTGTGCCTAAACCACTCACACCTTCAAGGCCAATGCGCGGCTTCTCCACCCAAAATAGGGTGTCTTTATTGAGCATTGCTTCGGCTTGTGGGCTCATGCGGGCAATCAATACCGCGCTTTTCAGATCTTGCGAGAGACTGACTTTTTCGATTTTACCCACTTCCACATTGCGAGTTTTAATCAAAGTCTTACCGGCCTCGATGCCTTCTGCCGTTGCTACCGTCAGAGTAATGGTCGGACCTAGGCGGCTGATGCTGTCATAGAGCATCCACGCGCCGATCAATAAGGCGACGATCGGTACAATCCAGATGGGCGAAAAGGAGCGCTGGGTCCGCCTTAGAGCATGAGTAGGTTGCGACATTATAGCTGTTCCTTGGGTGAAGAATCAGGCGATGTAATTGGAGTCGTGACTAGCGAAGCAGAGTTGCTGGCGTTGGCTTGCCAAATGCTACGTGGGTCAAACATCATCGCCGCTAGCATGGTTAAAATCACTACTGAGGTAAAGGCCAGTGCCGCGGGACCTGGAGCGATAGATATTAAGTCGCCGCTGTGAATCAGCGCCACCATAATCGCTACGACAAACACATCGACCATCGACCAGCGCCCAATAAATTCAGTAATCCGGTATAAGCGGATGCGGGTTAAGCGCCCCATAGATTGTTGTTGCTGGCGCTGCACCACGAAACATAACCACAATAAAGCCAGCATTTTTCCGACTGGCACAAAGATACTGGCAGTCAGAATCACTAAGGCAATGGGCCAATCACCGTGTTGAAAAAACATCAGCACACCTTGCAAAATTGTCGCTGGTTCTGTGCTGCCTAACGAGGTGGTAATCATAATCGGATATAAATTAGCCGGTAGAAACATCAGCATGGCAGCGCTGAGCAAGGCCAAGGTGGTTTGCGTATTGACGCCATGATAGGGATGCAGTGGTTCGTCGCAGCGCTCACAACGTCCGGCGTTGGTTATTGGGTTAACCAAACCGCAGGTGTTACAGCCGGTCAGCCCTTGTGCAGCGGCGGCTTGACCTAATTGGCCACCGGCTGGTGCCATGCTTTTCGAGTCGAGCGCTTGCCATAACCAATCTCGGTCCACCGATTGGCTGGTGAATAATAGCAATAGTGCATAACCGCACAGCGTCCAAAACGACAATCCAAGCTCAACCTCGGCCATGCCGATAATCTTTATCATGCTCACCAGGGTGCCGATCACAAAGACATCGGCCATCATCCACGGCGTGACATGCTTTAACGTGCGTGCTAGCAGCAGGCTCTGCGCTAATGGCTGGCCGCGGATAATACCGACACACAGCCAGCACAGTGCGCTTAAGTACAACAGCGGTAACACCAGCACGGTGAGCATGATAATCAAAGCGACCAAGGATTGCTCAAAGACCACCAAGGACGACACTGTCTCGCTCAGGGCAATACCATTGCCGAGTCCTTGTAGGCTAAAACCCAGAAAAGGGAAAGACAGCGACAACCCGAGCATGATTAAAGTAGCAATGGCCAAGGCGAGGCTGCGTTCAGCGGCGTTGGCTTGGCGGCGTACTAAGGTGTGATGGCAACGTGGGCAGTCGGCTTTTTCCCCAGTTTTCAGCACGGGTAGGGCCAGCAGTAAATCACATTCGTGACACACTCTGAGTCGGCGCCGAGAAACGCTGCTCGAATCGGCAGGCTCTGTAGGGCAGGCGAGCATGTCGTCTGTTAACAAAGGGTTAGTCAATAGTGCGATTCCAGAGAATGGGCAGAGAGTACAGCGTATTAGCCAAGCTTTACCCTGCACTTTAGCTGGGCAGGATTTTTATACTGCGATTATTACTAAACCAACAAGCAAAAGCGACAAGCAGATTGTGCGTATGACTCAGCACGCTGGTGTCGTTCTTCCCTCAACGGGTCTTCCTGACCCGATTCGGGCGCTGCGCCATCCTTGGCGCGCTTGCCACGAAACCAGCGCACTGTGTCTCGACCAATGATGTGGTGTGCCAGTCAGTAGCAGATGATCCTAAAAGCAGAACAGGTACGGTGTTTCTAGGTAAACCATTAAGCAAAAGCGACAAGCAGATTGTGCCTATGACTCAGCGCGCTGGTGTCGTTCTTCCCTCAGCGGGTCTTCCTGACCCGATTCGGGCGCTGCGCCATCCCTGGCGCGCTTGCCACGA
>CAYLOI010000039.1:0-17453 GCA_964385265.1 uncultured Thiopseudomonas sp. | reverse complement strand
TCATCCGGACTGTAACCGTCGGCCTTGGGATCTCACCAAGTCTGCTGACCTTGCTTACCTTTAGTCACAGCGTAAACAAGCGCTCGTGGGCTATGCTTTTTATTCAGCAATTACCACCGGTGGGGAATCTCGCCCCGCCCTGAGAACGTTACCAATATCTTTACCTATTGGCGCGGTACGTTTTACCACAAACTGCACTGTTCTGCACGGCCAACTCGGCATTGCGCCGCATAATTAACCAGAACGGCAAGCCATACATGCCCAGCCAAAAGACTGCGACCTGTGCGAGCAGGTCATATACCCGCGCTTGCGGCTTTGCAAGCAGTACATTTTTATTTGCAAAGCTTATTCACTCAGCGGGCACGCCCCGCACACACAATACAATTACACTTTTACTCATGTGCAGCATAGCCTGGGAAATAATCTTGCTTGAGGTGATCAGCAGGCACGCCCATGGCCTTTAGCACCTCACCCAGACTCTCAACCATAGGCTCTGGACCAGACACATAGAAAATAGGCTTTTGCAGATCCGGCACTAGCTGTCTAATCAAGCTTTCGTCAATACGCTGCGGGGCAATCACATGCTCAATGAGCAGATTAGGATTGTTTTCTGCAAAGCCTTGTAGTTCTTTTTGGAAGGCGATGCCGTCATCACGATTGCCATACAGCAGTGTGACATTTAGCTTGATCCCGGCATGATCAGCTTGCTTGAGTATCGAGTGGAACGGTGTAATACCAATCCCTCCGGCGATAAAAACATAGTTTTGCGCTGGATCCTCAACGACAAAATCACCGTCCAGATCAACCATTTCAATCGATTCACCGATTTGCAAATCACTCAGCGCCGCCTTAAAACTGCTACCTTTTTCACTGGCTATCCGTGTCGTAATCATCAACTCTTGCTCAAAGGGCGCGGAGGCGATGGTAAACCAGCGCTCTTCACCACGACTGTCCATCGGCTCGTGCTCAAGTAGACACTGGATAAATTGTCCTGCTTGCCATGTCAGCGCCTCGGCAGGACTAAAGACAAAGGACTCTACACCCGGCGCTTCTTGTTTTTTGCGCATCAAAGTAAGTTTCATGGTCTATTTACCTCGCTATTTTAGTTGTAAAAACCCTCACGATAGCTCGCTTTGTAAAGGCTTTTAACCTTTCACATACCCTTTAGCACCTCAGCAATTACCAATACTTCGTTGTGCTCCTGATCTTTTGCCCCATACAGCAGGGTCACCCGTTTATGCTGTTGAGTTGCTGTCCTAATCTCTTGCAAATACTCTATTTTATCCTGCAACTCGATTTTGTATTTCGCTTTAAACTCAAGCCACTTTTCAGGATCGTGAGCAAACCATTGGCGTAACTCAGTACTCGGACCAATATCTTTAAGCCACAGATCCAGCGCTGCTTTTTCTTTGCTGACACCGCGCGGCCAAAGCCGATCCACTAAAATACGAAAACCATCGTCCTCACTAGAGGGCTCATATATTCTTTTTAGGACAAGCATCTCAACCCCATCCTTACAGCCTAAGTCACCACACTATTACCCATACACTGCAACTGGACAAGAGCTTCCCCTTGCTGTGCGACCAATGGATTTACCAATATCGCCATAGGCTCTGATACCTCTTTACTTAAGTGATAATAATACTGATAAAGTCTGGCACGCCACTCAAGCAAGCTTAATTAAAAGCTGACTAAATCTAAGTAAATCGTCACTTTATTAGCAAATCATCGGCCTTAACCTATGGCTTAAGCGCGTTTGACGGTATACTTTGCGGTTTTCCGATTAGCCGTCTTTTATTTAGGGGTCCCGCCGCACTATGGATAAGACCTATCAGCCGCACGCCATTGAAAACACTTGGTACCAGACCTGGGAAACCAATCAATACTTTGCGCCGCAAGGTTCTGGTCAACCGTACACCATTATGATTCCGCCGCCGAACGTCACCGGCAGCTTGCATATGGGTCATGGTTTTAATAACGCCATTATGGATGCGCTGATTCGTTACCGCCGTATGCAAGGCCGTAACACCCTTTGGCAGCCGGGTACTGACCACGCAGGTATCGCCACGCAAATGGTGGTTGAGCGCCAACTGGCTGCACAAGGCCAAGACCGTCATGATCTCGGCCGCGAAGCCTTCCTCGAAAAAGTTTGGCAATGGAAAGCTGAGTCTGGCAACACCATCACTCGCCAGATTCGCCGTTTAGGCAGCTCGGTGGATTGGTCCCGTGAGCGTTTCACCATGGATGACGGCATGTCTGCTGCGGTGCAAGAAGCCTTTGTGCGCCTGCATGAAGACGGCCTAATTTACCGTGGTAAACGTTTGGTCAACTGGGACCCTAAATTCCACACCGCCATTTCTGACCTTGAAGTGGAAAACCACGATGAGAAAGGTCATTTGTGGAACCTGCGCTACCCTCTGGCTGACGGCGCTAAAACGGCTGAAGGTAAAAACTACTTAGTGGTTGCCACTACCCGTCCTGAAACCATGCTCGGTGACAGTGCGGTTGCCGTGCATCCAGAAGATGAGCGCTATAAAGCCCTGATCGGCTCCTTTATTGATCTTCCTTTAGTTGGCCGTCGTATCCCCATTGTTGGCGATGACTACTGTGATCCAGAGTTTGGTACTGGTTGTGTAAAAATCACCCCAGCCCATGACTTTAATGACTATGAAGTGGGCAAGCGCCATAACCTGCCTTTAATCAATATTCTTGACCAAGATGCTGCAGTGTTGGTCGTCGCGCAGATTTTCAATGCCGACGGTTCAGTCAATGACACGCTGGATAACAGCCTGCCCGCTGAATTTGCTGGCCTTGATCGTTTCGAAGCACGCAAGCACATTGTTGCAGCTATGCAGGCTGCCGATTTACTGGTGAGCATTGATGATCACGCACTGAAAACGCCACGTGGCGACCGCTCTGGCGCAGTGATCGAGCCTTGGTTAACTGACCAATGGTACGTATCAACTAAGCCACTGGCCGAGCCTGCCATTGCTGCCGTAGAAGACGGCCGCATTCAGTTTGTACCCAAGCAATACGAAAACATGTACTTCAGCTGGATGCGTGACATTCAAGACTGGTGCATCAGCCGCCAACTTTGGTGGGGCCATCGTATTCCGGCTTGGTATGACGATGCTGGCAATGTTTATGTCGGTCGCAACGAAGCAGAAGTACGCACAAAACATAATCTTGGTGATATTAATCTGCGCCAAGACAATGATGTACTGGATACCTGGTTCAGCTCAGGCTTATGGACCTTCTCAACTTTAGGCTGGCCAGAGCAAACTGATTACCTAAAAACCTTCCACCCAACCGATGTGTTGGTGACAGGTTTTGACATCATCTTCTTCTGGGTCGCGCGCATGATTATGCTGACCATGCACCTGATTAAAAATGCAGATGGTACACCACAGATTCCGTTTAAAACCGTGTATGTGCATGGCTTGGTGCGCGACAGCCAAGGCCACAAGATGTCTAAATCCAAAGGCAACGTACTGGATCCTTTGGACATTATTGATGGTATCGACTTGGAAACCTTGGTCGAGAAACGCACCAGCGGCATGATGCAGCCACAAATGGCCAAGGCCATTGAAAAGCAAACTCGCGAAGAATTTGCTGAAGGTATTGCCAGTTACGGCACCGACGCGCTGCGCTTTACTTTCTTATCGCTGGCCTCCACGGGCCGTGATGTGAAGTTTGATATGGGCCGTGTCGATGGCTATCGCAACTTCTGCAACAAAATTTGGAACGCTGCGCGTTATGTGATGATGCAGTGCGAAGATCAGGATTGCGGTCTTGACGGACAAGCGGTGGAACTAACCGTGGCTGACCGTTGGATTATCTCGCAACTGCAACGCACCGAGGCTGAAGTGGCCCGCCAACTGGACAACTTCCGTTTTGATTTGGCCGCCCAAGCGCTGTATGAGTTTATCTGGAACCAATATTGCGACTGGTACTTAGAGCTGTCTAAGCCTGTGCTTTGGGATAAAGAAGCACCGATCGAGCGTACTCGCGGTACACGCCGTACCTTAGTGCGGGTACTGGAAGCAGCGCTACGTTTAGCGCATCCCTTTATGCCTTTTATCACCGAAGAAATCTGGCAGCGGATCGCGCCAATGGCTGGCAAAAGCGGCGATACCATTATGCTGCAGCCCTTCCCTGCTGCCGCTGATGATGCCATTGATGCCCAGGCCGAAGGCGATATTGAATGGCTGAAAGAGCTGATGTTGGCGCTGCGTAATATTCGCGCAGAAATGAACATTGGCCCAGGCACGCCGATTCCACTGTATTTAGGCAACAGCAGCGCTGAGGATCAACGCCGTTTAGAGGTCAACAGTATCACTCTAAACAAACTGGCTAAACTTGAATCTGTGACTTTATTAGCCGCTGAGCAAGAAGCGCCGATGTCCGCCACCGCCCTAGTGGGTGAAATGCAGGTGCTGGTGCCGATGGCCGGTTTGATTGATACAAAAGCAGAACTGGCGCGCCTGGATAAAGAGATGCAACGTTTAAGTGGTGAAATTAAACGCGTCTCTGGCAAACTCGCTAACCAAGGATTTGTCGCCAAAGCGCCAGCCGATGTCATTGAAAAAGAACGTGCTAAGCAAGCCGATTTCGAGCAAGCTCTAGCAAGGCTTACTGAACAACATACGCGTATTGCCAGCTTGTAATCAGCTGGCTTATTCCTAGACAAGAACTGGGGTTGAACTGGCATACTGCCAGCACCCCCAATAAGAGGCATGAATACATGACTACGTTATCAAAAAAGGCGTTGCTCACGCTCAGTGCACTAACCTTAGCCATGAGCGCATCATTCGGCGCTTTAGCCGAAACAGTTAAATCCGTTGCAGTCACTGCAATTGTTGAACACCCTGCGCTCGACTCAGTGCGCGACGGTGTGCTCGATGCATTAAAAAAAGCTGGTTACAGCGAAGGTAAAAACCTCAAATGGCAATACCAAAGCGCACAAGGCAACACTGGCACTGCCGCGCAAATCGCGCGTAAATTTATTGGCGATCAGCCAGACGCCATCGTCGCCATTGCCACGCCATCTGCACAAGCGGCAGTGGCCGGCACTAAAAACATTCCTATCGTTTTTTCTGCGGTAACTGATCCCGTACAAGGACAGTTGACACCCAGCTGGGAAGCCAGCGGCACTAACGTGACCGGTGTTTCGGATGTACTGGAACTGAGCAAACAAATGGAGTTGGTTAAGCAGATCGTGCCTAATGCCAAGCGCATCGGCATGGTATTTAACCCTGGCGAAGCCAACTCAGTTGCAGTAGTGACGGCACTAAAAGAAATTCTGCCGCAATACG
The DNA here is from genome assembly GCA_964385265.1 of uncultured Thiopseudomonas sp. Taxonomy (GTDB): domain Bacteria; phylum Pseudomonadota; class Gammaproteobacteria; order Pseudomonadales; family Pseudomonadaceae; genus Denitrificimonas. The sequence goes on along the minus strand of CAYLOI010000039.1, from coordinate 12,138 downwards.
ACCTGACCTTGGTTGAAGCTGCTGCGCCGCGTTCAGTTGACGTGGGCACTGCCGCACGCAGCCTCGTCGGTAAAGTTGATGTGATTTACACCAACACCGACAACAACGTAGTGTCTGCTTATGAAGCCTTGGTGAAAGTCGGCAACGACATGAAAATCCCCTTGATTGCTTCGGACACTGACAGCGTCAAGCGTGGCGCGATTGCTGCATTAGGCGTGAACTACCGCGAGCTGGGCCAACAAACCGGACGTATTGTAGTGCGTATTTTAAATGGCGAAAAACCAGGCGACATCAAGCCTGAAACCAGTGAAAACATTCAGCTGTTTGTCAATTTAGCTGCTGCTGAAAAACAAGGTGTAACCTTGTCGCCAGAGCTGCTTGATAGCGCTGCTGAAGTGATTCGTTAAGACCCTGTCGCACCCCGAGTACTGCACAGTGCTCGGGGTATTTTTATTTAGCCTTTGGTCAACCTGCCCATGTCCCTGTTTTCAATGTTTGGTGCCCTTGAGATCGGTTTGATCTTTAGTCTAGTGGCACTCGGGGTGTTTATCTCCTTTCGCTTATTACGTTTTCCTGATTTAACCGTTGATGGCAGCTTCCCTTTAGGCGGCGCGGTTGGCGCATTATGCATTTCCAGCGGCATGGACCCTTTTCTGGCCACCGCACTGGCGGCTTTAGCCGGAGCCGGCGCGGGTATCATCACGGCAATTTTGAACGTGCATTTAAAAATTATGGATCTACTGGCCAGTATCCTAATGATGATTGCCCTCTACTCAATCAACCTGCGCATTATGGGCAAGCCCAACATTCCACTGATCATGGAGCCGACGGTATTTAGCATCCTCGAGCCCAGCTGGCTCGCTGACTATATTGCTCGCCCTGTGATTCTAATTGTTGTGGTGCTGTTGGCTAAATTGGCCCTCGATGCGTATTTCTCTACCCGTCAAGGCTTGGCGATTCGCGCCACCGGCTCCAACCCACGCATGGCGCGCGCGCAGGGTGTGAATACGGACGCAATGATTATTTTAGGCATGGCCATTTCCAATGGTTTAGTTGGCCTCGCTGGTGCGCTTTTTGCGCAAAGTCAAGGTGGCGCTGATATCTCAATGGGTATTGGTACTATCGTGATTGGTTTAGCCGCCGTGATTGTCGGTGAAAGCATTCTGCCATCGCGCAAACTATTTTTTATCACCCTCGCAGTGGTCTTGGGTGCAATTGTTTATCGCTTCTTTATCGCTCTGGCACTCAATAGCGACTTTATTGGCCTGCAAGCGCAAGACCTCAACTTAGTCACTGCGTTATTGGTCACCTTTGCTCTCGTCATTCCACTGATCAAACAGCGTATGTCACGCCGCAAGAGGGTTTAAGATGCTTAAAGCAAATGATTTACACATCACCTTCAACCCCGGCACACCGATTGAAACCCGTGCGCTGTGCGGCTTATCTCTGCAAATCCCGACTGGCCAGTTTGTCACGGTGATTGGCACCAATGGCGCAGGAAAATCAACCTTTCTCAATGCGATTTCCGGTGATTTAGCCATTGATAGCGGCAGTATTTTAATCGACGACATTGATGTCACTGAGCAGCCTGTCTGGGCTCGCGCAAAACAAGTAGCGCGGGTCTTCCAAGACCCTATGGCCGGCACCTGCGAAGACCTGACCATTGAAGAAAATATGTCCTTGGCTGAACAGCGCGGTCAACGCCGCGGCTTAAGTCGTGCAGTGAAGGCTTCGCAGCGCGCTGGTTTTCGTGAGCATTTAGCGACCCTTGGCCTTGGCTTAGAAAACCGTTTGCATGACCGCATTGGCCTCTTGTCCGGCGGTCAACGCCAAGCCGTGAGTTTGTTAATGGCGGCGCTACGGCCATCACAAATTCTGTTATTGGATGAGCACACCGCTGCGCTCGATCCGCGCACGGCTGACTTTGTCTTGCAACTGACGCAGCGCATCGTCACCGAGAAACAACTGACCACCATGATGGTGACTCACAGCATGCGCCAAGCGCTGGATGTTGGCGATCGCACCATTATGCTGCACCAAGGCCAAGTGGTACTGGACGTCAGCGGCGACGACCGTAAAGGCTTGGACGTGCCCGACTTGCTCGCGATGTTCGAACAAGTACGCGGTGAAAAGCTGGCCGACGACGCTTTATTGCTCAGCTAAAATGAACCTGCAACTGGGCTGGGTGCTGCTGCTTTTACTGCTTGCTGTAATCCTATTTGTGCGCAACAAACCGCGCATGGATGTCGTCGCTCTGCTGATGATTGTCGCTTTGCCGCTGACCGGTGTGCTCACGGTGCAAGAAACCCTCGCCGGCTTTAGCGACCCCAGTGTAGTGGTGATTGCTGCTCTTTTTGTCATCGGCGAAGGCTTAGTGCGCACCGGTATCGCCTACCAGCTGGGCGAGCGCTTAATGCATCGTGCTGGCAATAGCGAAACACGCCTCATCGCTTTACTGATGCTGACTGTTGCTGGACTCGGCTCGGTGATGAGTTCCACTGGTGTTGTGGCTATTTTCATTCCCGTAGTACTCAGCATCGCCGCCCGCTTAAAGATTCCACCCAGTCGCTTAATGATGCCTCTTAGCTTTGCCGGCTTAATCAGCGGCATGCTCACCTTAGTCGCAACCCCGCCCAACATGATCGTACACAGCGAGCTGGTCCGTGCAGGCTACGCAGGCTTTAGTTTTTTTACCTTTGCCCCCATTGGCTTAACTATTTTAGTGCTGGGCATTCTGTATATGTTGGCCACTCGGCATTGGCTGGCCAGCGCCGACAGTCAAAAAAATGCCGGCGAAGCGCGGCATAACATTGCTGACTTAATTCGTGAATATCGCCTCGCAGGGCGCGAGCGACGCCTACGGGTACGGCCCAATTCAATTTTAGTCGGCCAGACTTTAAACGAGCTGCAATTGCGCCAAGAGTACGGCATTAACGTGATCGCCGTAGAACGCCAACGACGCTTTCGACTCTCATTACTGGGCGCAACTGGCAGCACCGAACTGCTCAGCGGTGATGTGCTGCTGGTTGATTTAGTCAGCCCAACCATTGATCTGCTCAACTCCTACTATGAACTTGGCGTTGAACCGGTAACGATGCACAGCAGCTACTTCAGCGACCATCACCGCACTCTAGGCATGGCCGAGGTAATGTTACCTCCAGACTCTCGTTTGGCAGGAAAAACCATTCAAGAGTTGGGCTTTCGTAGCCACCGCAAACTCAATGTCATGGGCTTACGTCGCAACCAAGAAGCCTTAGATGGCGTTCTGGTCGATGAGAAACTCAAAGCCGGTGATACCTTGCTGGTGGCTGGCAACTGGCAGCACATTCGTAAACTGCAGGGCCACAGTCGTGACTTTCTGGTACTGAGCTTGCCCGCGGAAGTGGATGATGTGGCGCCAGCCCTGAGCCAAGCACCTCATGCTTTATTCAGTCTCGCAGTGATGATTATTTTAATGGTCACAGGCATAGTGCCCAACGTTTTAGCCGTACTGATCGGCTGCTTACTGATGGGTGCCTTTCGCTGTATCGATATGGACAGCGCTTACCGCTCGATTCATTGGCAAAGTATTGTTCTGATTGTCGGCATGCTGCCTTTTGCTCTAGCCTTGCAAAAAACTGGGGGTATCGACTTGGCTGTGCAAGGTTTACTCGGCGTATTCGGCAACGCCGGACCACGGATGATTCTCGCCATTCTTTTCGTCACCACCGCAGTCATCGGCCTATTTATCTCCAATACCGCCACTGCAGTATTAATGGCACCGGTTGCCATTGCCAGCGCACAAGCCATGCAAGCTTCTCCTGCACCCTTTGCCATGATTGTCGCACTGGCCGCCTCAGCCGCCTTTATGACGCCCATCTCCTCACCAGTAAACACCCTTATCCTCGGCCCAGGCCAATACTGTTTCAGTGATTTTGTGCGTATTGGTGTGCCCTTCACCATTTTGGTTATGCTCACTAGCGTTATTCTCGTACCCATGCTGTTTCCGCTCTAAGTACATCGACTACAGCATCAAAAAAAGCATTGGACAGGATATGCGCCTGTCGCAGCGAACTTAACAATTTAGGTACAATTAAAAGCATCAGGCATTATCTGCCAATGCCACAGCAAACTTAGCCGCTTGGCTACAATTAAAAGCATCAAGCATTATCTGCGTATGCCGTACCGTGCAAGTGCCGTTTTTCCCTCGACGGGTCTTCCTGACCCGACTCGGGCGCGCGCCATCCATGGCGCACTTGCCACGTCACCCGCACGGTACTCGTTGATCAGCGATGTTGTTAGCAGGCTTGATCTACGGCTCTATTAGAAGCAGCCATTCGATGATCAATCATGTTGCTGGCAGGCTTGATGTACGACTCCCTAGAAGCGACATCGTCCACACGCCACTCGATAACCATTGTTGTGGGTTACCAGCCTGAGATGTGTGCCTCTTAAACTAAACGAGCCAAGCCGCATGAGTTCAGGCAATGCATAAGCTCAAAGCGTGCTTCGGTGTTGCTGTGACAAGCGCAGCCATGGATGGCGCAGCGCCGGAGTTGAACACCGGGCGGGTTCATCGACGGATTAACAGCAATACCGGAGCACAGCCAACGCACAATAGCTAACCCAGCACAGCCATCGCACAATGCCGCACCAACCACCGCTAACTATCTAGAAAAACCTAAACTACAGGCATAAAAAACGGCAGACTGCACTTACAGCCTACCGTTTAAAAATATTCAAATAAAACCAATCAAGTTCGCGGTAAAGTCACTCCACGCTGACCTTGGTACTTACCATCGCGATCCTTATACGACACTTCACACTCTTCATCTGACTCAAAAAACAACATTTGCGCCACGCCCTCATTGGCGTAAATCTTCGCTGGCAGTGTCGTTGTATTGGAAAACTCAAGCGTCACATGACCTTCCCACTCCGGCTCAAGTGGGGTCACGTTAACGATAATACCGCAGCGTGCATAGGTACTTTTACCCAAACAGATCGTCAGCACATTACGCGGAATCCGAAAGAACTCCACCGTACGTGCCAGCGCAAACGAGTTTGGCGGGATAATACATACAGGCCCCTTCACATCAACAAAACTCTTTTCATCAAAGTTTTTAGGATCAACTGTCACCGAGTGCAAATTGGTAAATACCTTAAACTCATCCGCACAACGCACATCGTAACCATAACTAGAAACACCATACGAAATCAGACGCTCAGCACCCTCATTGCGCACCTGTCGCTCAACGAAAGGCTCAATCATGCCGTGCTCTTGCGCCATACGGCGAATCCACTTATCAGGTTTTATGCTCATACGATCCTTCCTAAATACTGGCTATTATGACCAAAAAAATTTGCCAACAGTTTACCTGTAACAGCCAATAGATAACACACTAAACAATCGTCATAAAACTCAACAACAAAAATCAGAGACAAAAATACAAAGCCTAGCTTTTAGAGATATTTTAAAATAATGCTGGCACTTCAGAAAAAAAGTGGTACATTACATCGCACTGCTGCTGCATGTGTAACCGTGAATCAATATATGTTTAGATCTCGATCCAATCATTGCTACGACTCCTGTAACTCCTTGCGCTCAGTATCACCTTGGGCTCAGCCCAAGTATAATTTTACTTCGTACAAGGAGACATACAATGTCTAATCGCCAAACTGGTGTAGTTAAATGGTTTAACGATGAAAAAGGCTTCGGCTTCATCACTCCACAATCAGGTGACGATCTTTTCGTTCACTTCCGCGCTATCCAAAGCGACGGTTTCAAAAGCCTGAAAGAAGGCCAGAACGTATCTTTCGTCGCAGCTCGCGGCCAGAAAGGTATGCAGGCTGAAGAAGTACAAGTTATTTCATAATTTGTGCTCCTTAAAAAACCCGCTTCGGCGGGTTTTTTTATGCCTACTCAATTATATATCCTGCCAACACCCCGCAATTCACAACAACATCTGCGCAAACAACTCACGCCTCCCAACCATTAAAGTCACAATACTTATACCAAACCGCACACCACCCTTCGCAATACAGCTGTCCCAGAATAGTTAATCAATCACCAAAAATCATTTAGCAAAATATGCGCTTGCCGTGCCATATAGTGTCGTTTTTCCCTCAATGCATCATCCTGGCGCAATTCGGGCGCTACGCCGGAGTTGAACCCCGGACGGGTTCATCGACGGATTAACAGCAATACCGGAGCACAGCCAGCGCACAATATCTAGCCAGTCACAGCCAATACACACACCACTTAATCAGCCACCAAAACACACTAAGCACGTAGCGCTACCAGGCTTAATACAGGTCGCTTTAAATACGAATAAAACATCAAATTGGATCATTACGCCGCAACAACTCTTCCGGCCAATGCACAATATACTCATCCTCTGGCGGCGGCAGCTGCAAGTGATAACCTTGCGAATCTAAGTTGCTCAACACCTGATTAATATCCTCACGCACCAACGCACGCTCAGGTGTTAATACCAAATCAAATGCCCGCTTAGGCGTCCCAAACAACTCAAGCAAAGGCTGCGGCACACGCTTTAACGCATCTGCACGCAACACATACAAATACATCCCTGCTTTCTTAGAACTATGATAAACCGAACAAATCCGCTTCACTCTACATCCTCTAGACACGCCAATAATGCATCACCCATCAACTCTCGCCGCCAGCCTTGCAAACTCTCCGGCAAGCGATAAGGCCCAGATGGATAGCCAGTGCGCAACAGCGCTTCTGTTATCTTTTTACGCAGCATCAGCTCAGGCGCAATATCCAACTTAACTCCGAACTCAAGGCCCACCTTACGTAAACGCTTTAACACTTTTGTCGCCTCAATCGGCAGCGGCTCTGGCAACGCTGCCGGCCAAGCCGACTCCGGCAGACCTTTCGCTTGCTTGATAAGACTTAATAAAGTTGCACCCTCTTTGCGCAAAATACGCGGATGCATATCTTCAAGCTCAGCTAAATGCACCATATCTGTAGGCTGCTCATGCGCCAAAGCCCATAAGGTAGTTTCTCGCACAATTCGATTACGCGGCACATCACGCAAGCGCGCTTGCTGCTCACGCCATGCGGACAATTCACGCAAGACCGCCAACTGTTGCGGCGCCAGCTTCCAAGCCAATTTAATTCCACGCCACAACTCATAAGGGTCGGACTCTTGAGCATAAGCAGCCACTGTAAACGCACCATCTTCAAGCACCCACGTATACTTTTGCTCAGACAGTTGCTCTTCTAAAGTGCGGTACACATCCACAAGATATTCAGTGTCTTGCGCGGCATATAACACCTGCAAGTCAGTTAGTGGACGCTGCAACCAATCCGAACGCGTCTCGCCTTTGGGCAGTTCAATATCCAAGACATGCTGCACCAGTCGTGAGTAACCCATAGAAAAACCAATATTTAAATAACCCGCCGCCACTTGCGTATCAAACATCGGCATCGGTAGCACACCGATCAAGCGTGACAGTACCTCAAGGTCTTCACTGCAGGCATGCAGCACTTTGACCACCTGGTGATTACTGAGCACCTGCGCAAGCGGCCGCCAGTCAGCAATCAATAACGGATCGATTAAATAGGTGCTATCAGCATCACTGACTTGCAATAACCCAGCAATCGGGTAGAAAGTATCAACACGAATAAACTCAGTGTCTAACGCAATAAATGCTAGTGTATTCCAGTATTTGCAGCGTTCTGCTAACTCTGCATCAGTACTGATCCAATTTATCTGTATGGACACGGGGGTGACTCCTTAAAATTCTCGTGCAGTATACAAGCCTATCTGCCGCTTAAACACAGCCGCGCAGCACAGGCAAAAAAAGCTGGGCGTATAAGCACTAAGTTACTGTTACACCCGCCTGCTTGGGCGTTACACTAATTGAATACATTGACTCAATACTGGGGTGGCTCTTGATCAAACTGTTACTGGTTGATGACCATGATTTAGTACGTACCGCTATTGCTCGGATGCTCAGTGATATCAGTGATTTAAACGTGATTGGCCAAGCCAGCAGCGGCGAACAGGCCTATGACATGGCTGGCGAATTGGATCCCCATGTGGTGGTGATGGATATTCGCATGCCTGGTATCGGCGGCTTAGAAGCAACTCGGAAAATAAAACAACGTTTTCCCCATGTAAAAATTCTGGCCTTATCCGCGTGTGAAGACGAGCCGTTTCCGACCCGTTTATTACAAGCCGGTGCCAGCGGTTACTTAACGAAAGGCGCCTGCATCGATGAAACAGTGCAAGCGATTCGCCAAGTCGCAGCTGGAAAACATTACCTCAGCCCCAGTATTGCCCAGCAAATGGCACTAAAATCTTTCGATAACAATCAGCAAAACTGCCCATTTGAGCAACTGTCCAAGCGTGAAATGCAAATCTCTTTAATGATTGCCAGCGGACAGAAAATTCAATTGATTTCTGATCTGTTATGCGTGTCACCAAAAACAGTGAATACTTACCGCTACCGCATTTTTGAAAAACTGAATATTGAAAATGATGTTGAACTGGCTTTGCTCGCCGTGCGCCATAACCTTGTTGAAAACTCGACCCTATAAGCTTGACCCATGACCACTCCACTTTTTGATGCTTCAGCTTTCTTGCGCTCCTGCACCCAGCACCCCGGGGTGTACCGGATGTTTTCTGCTGAGCAACAATTGCTCTACATCGGTAAAGCCAAAAACCTCAAAAACAGACTCAGTAGCTATTTTAAAACCACAGTCAATGCGCCCAAAACTGCAGCTCTAGTTGCGAAAATTGCCAGCATTGAATTAACTGTGACTGCCAACGAAACTGAAGCCTTGTTACTTGAGCAAACACTGATCAAGCAATGGCGTCCACCTTACAATATTTTATTGCGCGACGATAAAAGCTACCCTTCGGTACTACTCTCAGCCGGCGACTTCCCACGTTTAGGCATTCATCGCGGCAGCAAAAAACATAGCGGGCGTTATTTCGGCCCCTACCCCAGCGCAGGCGCGATTAAAGAAAGCCTAAGCGTGCTGCAAAAAGTTTTTAAAGTGCGTCAGTGTGAAGACAGCTTTTACAACAACCGCAGCCGCCCTTGCCTGCAATACCAAATCAAACGCTGCAAAGCACCTTGCGTCGGTTTGGTTGATCAGGATGAGTACGCAGAAGATGTGCGCCTCTCGGTTATGTTTTTGGAAGGCCGCAGCAGCGCACTCACCGATGAACTGACCCACAGCATGGAGCAGGCGGCACAGACATTAGACTTTGAAAAAGCAGCCTCAATTCGTGATCAAATCGCTTTATTGCGTCGTGTGCAAGATCAACAAAGTATGGAAGGCGGCCACGGCAATGTCGATATCATTGCTGCCAGCGTCAGCCCTGGCGGTGCTAGTGTCCATGTTATGAGTGTGCGCGATGGCCGCGTACTCGGCAGTAATAACTTTTTCCCGCAAGTAGCTATTGAAGAAGACAGCGCCGATGTTTTAGCGGCCTTTACTGCACAGTATTATTTAGGCCGCAAAGATCGTGATTTTCCTGATGAATTAATTGTCAGCAGCGATCACCCTGACTGGCCAGCCATCGCCGACGCCATTGCCCAACAGTGGGATAAAAGCATCAGTATTCGTCACCGTGTACGTGGCACGCGCGCGCGCTGGCAACAACTAACCATGACCAATGCCGAGCAAGCGCTGCAAGCCCGCCTGGCCAATCGCACACAAATGGCTGCACGCTTTAGCGCTCTTGCCAAAGCACTGGATTTATCTGAACCACCGGCGCATTTAGAATGTTTTGATATCAGTCACTCCAGCGGCGAAGCAACAGTGGCCTCCTGCGTGGTATTTGGCCCAGAAGGTCCGCGCAAATCAGACTACCGCATCTACAATATCGAAGGCGTTACCGCCGGTGATGATTATGCAGCGATGCGCCAAGTGCTATACCGCAGGCTCAGTAGCGCGCTAGAAAACAACGGCAAATTGCCTGACGTACTCTTAGTCGATGGCGGTAAAGGCCAGCTCAATATGGCCCGCGAAGTCTTTGCAGAACTGAACATCAGCCAGATTTTACTGCTGGGCGTAGCCAAAGGCGTCACCCGCAAAGCCGGTTTTGAAACTCTGTATATCAATGACACTGCCACCGAGTTGAATTTACCCGATCATTCGCCAGCCTTGCACTTAATTCAACAGATCCGCGATGAGGCGCACCGCTTTGCCATTACTGGGCACCGCGCCCGGCGTGGCAAAACTCGGCGCACCTCGGTTCTCGAAGGTATAGCAGGCGTCGGCCCTAAACGCCGCCGTGAACTGCTAAAATACTTTGGCGGATTACAAGAACTCACACGCGCCAGCGCTGAGGAAATTGCTAAAACACCTGGAATCAGCAAAACTCTAGCCGAGTCCATATATAGTGCGCTGCATAATGCGTAAACTACTCTTTCATTCTTTGCCAAGAAAAGAATTATTTAATGAACATTCCAAATATTATTACTGTCATGCGCGTCGCGCTCATCCCCGTGTTTATTGTTTTATTTTGGCTGCCTTTTTCTTGGAGTTTTTGGGCAGCTAGCGCGGTTTTTGCTTTCGCCAGCCTAACCGACTGGCTCGATGGCTATTTAGCGCGCCGCCTCAATCAAAGCACACCCTTTGGTGCTTTTCTTGATCCTGTAGCCGACAAGCTTATAGTCGCGGTCGCTTTAGTTTTGCTGGTGGCTGAGCACAATAATATATGGCTCACGCTTCCGGCGATCATTATTATCTGCCGTGAAATCATGGTATCGGCCTTACGTGAATGGATGGCTGAGATCGGTGAACGCGCGCAAGTGGCGGTTTCCAATATCGGCAAATGGAAAACTGCAGCACAAATGGGCGCCTTAATTATTTTATTGGCCAACCCTCCAGCGTTTAATGCTTGGGTGATCGGCGGTTACAGCTTGCTGATTCTTTCCGCAGTGCTGACGTTGTGGTCAATGGTGCAATATTTACTGGCAGCAAAACCGCATTTACACACGAATCAAACTGAAGATTAACTTTTTCGTATTCAAGGGCTTGACTAAATATTCAGAGAGGCTAGAATAGCGCCCGTCACCAAGACATTGCGGGAATAGCTCAGTTGGTAGAGCACGACCTTGCCAAGGTCGGGGTCGCGAGTTCGAGTCTCGTTTCCCGCTCCAAATTGTCACCAAGAATGCCGCTTAGTGCGGCGTTTTTGTTTAGGCCGGGTGGTAGAGTGGTTATGCAGCGGATTGCAAATCCGTGAACGCCGGTTCGATTCCGGCCTCGGCCTCCAATTTAAAAACCCCTAGCAGCAATGCTTAGGGGTTTTTTTATGCCCACAAGAAAGCTCGCCGTAACCTTGCCGATTCTCTCCTCTTATTAGATACGCAACCAAAAGCGCTTAGTGCTCTATCCCTAGGTCGCAGTTGTCGGCTGCACTGCAGCGTTGTACGCTCAAGCAGGCCAAGCAACTGTAATCCTAAATAGTGTCGACTATTTTCAGCCTGCGCTCAAAACACCCAAACGTTTATATGGAATTTTATATCATGCGCCATTTACGCATCACCGGCTTAGTACTGCTAGCACTCGCAGTCAGCGCTTGCCAGAGTTTTACTGCAAACTCAGATATCACTCAGCCCTCTTCACGCCTACAAGGCACCCTCAGCCACAACGGTGAAAACTGGCTGCTCAAGGCTTGCAGCACAGACGAGATCTATATTGTAGACACCTCAACAGCGCTCAGCGATGAATTCCAGAGTTTGCTCGCCGAAGCGCCCGAGGGTTTATTTGCAGACTTGGGTGGTGTACTGGATACGCAGCACAAGCGCTTTAGTATTAACCAGCGCTACCGCGTGCAGATTGAAGGCTTCCACTGCAATGACCCAGACTTTGAGCGTCTACTGCTTAGAGCCAGCGGCAACGAGCCTTTTTGGTCAATCCTGCAAACACCTCGTGGATTGATTTTTAATCAGATTGATCAAGCCACCATCGCCCTGCCTTATATTGAAGAGCAACTGCCCGATGGCCGTTTCCACATCAGCACAGAAGCGAACAATCAAAACCTACAACTGTGGGTTACTCCACAGCGCTGCACCGACAGCATGAGCGGCGCGGTCTACCATCTAACGACCCAACTGCAATGGAACCAGCAGACCCTGCAAGGCTGCGCTGCTTTTGGCGCACTGCGC
>CAYLOI010000038.1:0-17465 GCA_964385265.1 uncultured Thiopseudomonas sp. | reverse complement strand
CATAGATAGTGTCCGCTAAGAAATAAGTGGACACTATCTTGACGGCTACGCCGCCAAGCTCAAGATGGGTTTGCCGGACGCTTACTCTGCTCGCGCTTTTTCGATACCTTGTAGTTGACGCCTTGAATAATAGAAGCTGTGAAATTAATCAGCTTTTTCTAAGCAAAGTACCATTGCTAAAAGTTGCTCGTTATCTGCCAACCCAAACTCAGCCCCTGTAAATACTTCCATTAAGCCACTGATATTAACTGAATCACCTAGCTCTTTTTTCAAGGAGGCTATACGTTTTTCGATTAGCGTATAGGCATCCTGTGCGCGTGTGCTTTCTTTTAGTTTTCGCACGGCCACTATATATCCAGTTTCGAGGCGTTTAGATAAGTGGTTTTCAGTAGCTAACGCTTTTAATCGGATAGCTTCTTTTAATAGTTTCGGTGCTTTAAGTGTTCGTTTTACCTCGATAATATGTCGTAGTTGTTTGGATTTCTTGCTGATGATGGCTATGTCAAAATGTCCATTTGCACGTAACGCTCCAGGGTTTTGTGAGCTTTCCAGTCCTAACATTTTTAGCGTTTCTTTTACTGGCATTTCCAGTCGATAGCCTAGGTTGCTATGTGTTTCAGTGAGTTCTCTGACAATCGAAACATTAAGAAAGTACTCAGGCATTTTACCTATATGGACACCGCAGTATTCATAAGCTTCTTTGCTTGCTTTACCGATAGCCTCAAGGATTGTATTTTGAATATTGGCTTTTGATGCGCGCATAGACTGTCCCTATGTAGGCTCTATAGTTAATTAGTAATAAAAAAGAAAAGGCATGATACAGCCATGCAGCAAATGCTGTATGGCTGTATGGCTGTATCAGTTAAGGTTCACATATTCCCATTCTCAACCAGCGAATAGCATCCACCTGTCCCAACGATGATGTGGTCCAATACCCGCACGTCTACCAGTGCAAGCGCCTCCTTTAAACGGGTGGTGAGATGGATATCAGCCTGACTGGGCTCTGGATTACCTGAAGGGTGATTGTGCGTGATGATCATGGCTGCAGCGTTATGCTCAAGCGCAGTCTTTACCACTTCACGCGGGTAGACAGATGCTGAGTCGATCGTGCCTCTGAACAGCTCCTGGAAGCCGATGATCTTGTGCTTAGTGTCCAGTAGCAGCACGGCAAAGACCTCATGCTCATAATCGTGCAACAGCGTGCGCAGGTGCTCTTTAACCGCTTGCGGGCTTTCGAGTGCGCGGCCTTTGCTGAGACGTTTTTGTGAGAGTTGTTTAGCCATAGTTAAGATGTCTTGCTCAGTCACGATTGGTGATTCCATGATGTAGGTGCCAGGTTCTGTACCGGCTTTGAGCATGTGATAGCGCATGATGATTTTCCTTACAGGCATAAAAAAGCCACCTCTATGGGTGGCTTTAAATAGTGAGTATGTGATTAGGCGATGCTGGCGTTAGCGCTCGCTTTACGGTGAAGCTTGTCTGCCAGTGACCGTTCAGCTAGAACATGGGCTTTCAGGTCATTGTTGGCTCTGTTCTCAGTAGGGTAAAACTCTTCAACGATTGCGCTGATGTCATCTTCATCCTCTTCAAAGGCTCCATTACCTAAGCCAGCGCTGGCAATGTGATCCAGCGCATCTTGATTGAATCCAGTCTGCTGCCGTTGTTCGTGCAGCTGCTTAGCAGCCAGTAAAGTGTCAGGCATACTCAGCCCTTCACGTAACGTAATGTCAGCGTAAAAGATGGGCGTACCACGGCTTTGGCGTGTGGATTTGCCACGTAAGCGCAGCTCCAGTGGCAGGCAAGACAAGAGGTTGTTTGAGATCGCCTTAAAGTAGTTCAGGCGTGCTGTGAGAGTGCGGATACTGTTAAAGCCTGTGGTGCGAAACACAAAGCTGCCCATGCTGTCGTCGTCACCAATCAGGACGTTCAAGCGAGCGTATGGCTTACAGGCATTGCCTTGTGCCAGTGGACAGCTATCGGGTGATGGACAAGGTAACGACTGAATACCGCTTTCCGTTTGACGCTTACAAGTCTCGCCATTACCCACGCATAACGGACGACCGGTATTGCGATCAAACAAACTGTAGTCAGCACGAAAGTTTAGTTCAGGTTCGTTAAACAGTAACCGAATCGGGATGCTACGCAGCTTGCCTTCTTGCTCTTGGCGTAGGTCATCATTCAGCGGGTGTAATAACCAGCCGTCACGGGTTTGTACCTGTGAGGTGATAGTGAATTGATCATCTTTTTCAGGCAGACGTTTACCGTTCTTTTCCACAACGCGCCCAATTGAAATACGCCCCAGCACTGGTGGGGTAATAGCTAAGCCTTTCAGCATGATGTTCTCCTTAAAGCATAAAGCCCCCTGACTGCATAACGCGGCCAGGGGGCTTTATGTTGTGTTGGTTGAGTGAAACTATGAGATTAAGAAACGACGACTGCCTTTGCGTAAGGCTTGGTATTGCTCTTTAAGGTGGGGTAGGTCACGCAGTAAAGAAGCCGTATCAAAAGTAAGGCTGTCTTTAGCCTTCTTCCAAGTCACAGCGCCTGAAGCAAACATTGCACGTGAGGCATCGCCCATGGCTTGCTGGATCTTTTGCTTAAGGGCTGACTCATGCTTCTCCTGCTCGCTGATAGCGTCACGCACTTGCTTAAGCGTTTCATACGCCAAGGTGAGTTCTTCATCCACTGAGAAATCAACGGTTTCACCTTGGTCTTGCGGGAACAAGCAACGCAGTGCCGTATCTGCAGAAGCAGAGCCATCTGCCAGTGGTGGTGTGTCAGTTTCAACGTAGTTCCAGAATTGCCGTTCTAGCTCAATGAGTTGTGCAATCATGGTTTCGTCACGCTCGATACGGTAGATCTCCAAGTGCTGACCACCTAGCAAGACAGTAACGTCTGCAGCTTGTTTGCCAGTGACGGCCAACTGATGCATGACCTGCAGTTGCACGTACTCAGGCACGCCTTCTTTCCAGAGACGTGAGCCATTGATACCGGCTGTTTTACACTCCAGAATCTGTACATCCTCAACGCCAATCACTTCACGGTCGATATTAGCCAGCATCCACGAAAGCTCTGGATCAGGGTGCTGCAATACCGCATTGATGCGACGGACACGGTTTCCCGTTTTGTTGGTGTAGTGCGAGGCCACAATCGGCTCCAAGATCGTTCCCCAAAATGCAGGGCTGGTGTCGTCACTTGGATCAAGTTGCGGTAACTCTGCATCACGGCCTGTTTTCTCCATCCATAACTCAAGCTGTGACTTGTACGGGTTTAATCCAACAGCAGCTGCAGCGTCAGAGCTGCCGATACCTTTCTTACGGATGTTCAGCCATTCCTCACGCTCCAGGTTCTTAGTGCTGACTAAGCGCAAAGCAGGGCGGTTAATGATGGCTTTTACTTCTGTGTTGACTTGATTGGTTTGCATGATAAATACTCCATTACGCTATAACGTAACTCTATATATATTGAAATTTAAGCAACGAGTTGTAAGGCGGTATCCAGAGCGCGTTGTTTGATCTGAGCACCTTGGCCAAACCACGCTGAGTCCAGGCGGTTGTCGTTACTACGCGCTTGTTTGTGGTGATCAACGAACTCGGTGACTGCGCTGAGTAAGCCCCAGGCTGTACCGTTAGCAGACTCAAGCTCACTACCGCGCCCACGACCGTCGTAGAGCTCTTGTACGGTGCGTAAAGCTCTTTCGTTAGGTAGCTTGTCAGGCACAAGAGATTCACCGTCTAGCTGGCACATAACGCCCATGAAGTAGCCCATGGCTTCCTTCCAGCACACCTTGCGTTGAGACAGTAAATTCATCTGATATTTGAAGTCATCCCACTGTGAAACAGCAATGCCTAGATCACGCTTGACCGCATCAGGATTGAACTTGGTGCTGTGTGGAACCTTGATCGCCATAGGTGCACCATTGAGCGATACCGTTAAGGTGTTGTTGCATACAACTCGCACGGTGGTGGGTGTTGCTGTAGTGGCTAAAGTGCCATCACATGACGTAGCTAGCAGGATGTAGCTATTGACCAGATCCTTACCTTTGAGGGTAAAGTCTTGACCGGTACGAGCCAGCGCCCAAAACTTACGCCCACCTTTAAGCACGCCAGCGGTTTCAAGTTCAAATCCAGAGACTTCTGTTAGATCACGATAAAACTCAATGACTTCACTAGGTTGCACTGTCTGATAGCGTTTAGAGACCACGGAGAGCGGCAGTTTAGTATCAGAGCGATACAAAACCTTCTGGTCAGGGAAGGTATGAATGCTGCCTAGATGACCGGCCATATTGGATTTGAAGTGAACAGGGCTTTCTAAAATATCCCAGTTCATACCGGCTTGATGACGCCACACTTCTAAAGGTTGCTTAGGTGATAGTTGGTTGCCTAAGCCATGCCAAGGTGTGTCACCCACGTAAGCCATTTGTTCGATTAAATGAGCCATGATGAAAACTCCTGTGTGGATTGTTAATTCAACGCAATGACGGGTGAGAATCTGTGATGACAGCTATTGCACTGGAAATCAGGGAATAGTTTGTTATCAAGCTCTTGCCCTAGTTGAGAACCGAAAACGGAGCCGCTTAAACCACCAGCAAGGCCAGCCAGTATCAGGTTGGCTATTGTTGCAGCAGTGAATACATAAGGTGATTGTTTAGATGCGCTGTTGACTGCGGTGTAGATAGCGCTGGCAGCACCACCAAGAGCACCGATGCATGAAGCAACGGATGTGCCTGTTTGCGGATGGCTTATATTTGTTGATGAGCAGTAAGGACACTTGACTGACATAGATAACTCCTACGGGATGTATTGTCAGTTAAGTGATGTATGAGTGAGATTTTTTTGAATTGACTTCGTGTAGTGCCGTGAGCGAGTTTTTTATGCGGGCTTGGTGTGTTGTGTAGAGTTCGCTTCAGTAAGCGTATTTGCAGCGCTGTAGTGAAGTGGTGACTTATGAGTTGTGTTTGATTGTTTTCGGGCAGTGACAGATTAGGCAGGATGTAAATAAAGGAGACCAGCTTTAGATATGGCAGCTATATATTCTGTTACTGGATGCAAAGAAGTAGTTAGTGGTGTGTGTTGTATTGCAGCAGAGGATGATGCTAGTGGAATAAATCTTATGATAGTAGGTGCAAGCTAAGAAACGTGTTTACCCCTTTGTTTACCCCTTTCTCCAGAAATGAAAAAGCCCACTCTTGTGAAGTGGGCTAAGTCATTGATTTTATTGGTCGGGACGGAAAGATTCGAACTTTCGACCCCTTGCACCCCATGCAAGTGCGCTACCGGGCTGCGCTACGCCCCGACGATGTTTTCGCTGTTGCTGAAAACGAAGCAGACTATACCCTAAGCGTTTGAATTCTGGAAGGTTATAGGCACAAATTATTTTTTCGCGACAGTCTTTGCTACTTTTTTAGCCATTTTCCGTTGAGTTGGATGTATTGGCCAGCTGGGGTTTTCTCTAGGGCCTTTTTACCGGCCATAGTTTCCACATCACTCAGCTGAATATTATTGTTTTTGGCGAGGCGTTGGTACTCAGCGCGACGCGCCTCGTTGATTAAGCGTGCAATTTCAGCAGCGCCACCCTGTGCTTGCACAACACCTAAGTAACCATTGGGTTGCTCACCGAGTAAGCCGGCAGATTTGGCTTGGCCAAGGTTGCTCATCGCTGTGTTTAAATCCATCGCTAGCACTGTAGTGCTGAGGAGGCTGCCCACTAATAACAAAGGCATTAAGAGTTTACGAAAAGTCATACTGCGCTCCTTAGAATAAACCGCTGGATTCGTCGAAAATATTATCAAGCTCTTTATCAACCTTGATATAGATCTCGTGCTCGATTTTAACGTTGAGATTGATATTAATCGGCTCTTTGGGCGCCGATAGCTGCACCGTAGGGGTGCAAGCGCTGCTAAATAAAGCGAGTACAAAAACACTTATAAATAAATTTGTACGCATAAATACCTCCTGTATTAGCGCTTCTCGAGACGTTCCCGAACACGCTTTTGAATAATTTCACTGACCTGACCGCTGAGTTGGATACTGGCGAGCAACGCAGGAATATCTTCTTCAAGGTTAATGTTTAAATGAATGGGGCGACCTTTTTCAACATCTGGATTTTGCCCCTTTAAGCTCACATTGAGTAACAGCTTACCGGATTGATCATAGCTTAACCCGCTGCTTAGTAGATTAAAGTGAAAATCTTCTAAGGCATCAGCAACGATGCGCATGGCTGGATTGCTTTGCCCTAAGGCTTGAATCTTGTCTGATTGAAACTGTAAAACACCAGGCTCTCTTGCCTGTAATTGACCGGCTTCAATGTAAAAGCTGTCGTGGGCAATATAAATCGGCAACTGTCCATCAATGGTGCCTGTGCCGGCTAAACCCTCAGTAGGGTAGACCTTGAGCAGTTCTTGCAGTTCCAAGCCTTCGACCTGCAGTAGCAGCTTTTGTGTAGTGCTTAGGTCAAATTGCTCAGCATCCAGCCACACTCTGCCGTTGAGTAAGTTGGCTTGCATACTCTGCCAATTGCCTGAGCCTTGCACAATGTTGTCGAGTTGGGCTTGGTAGTGCACTTTTTTTAGCTCAATGAAAGCCAGTGCAATGCCCGGATTGAGTTGCTCGATAGTCAAGCTGGGCAGTTCTAGTGCGAGTCTTGCTCCAGCCAGTTGTGCATTAAATTCTAATCCCAGATTTTTTAACTCGCTGCGATTGAAAATGCCATTGAGTCCGCTGGCGCTGCCATTGATTGTCAGCTTGAGTGCACCCTTGTGCGGCAGGGTAAAGTCGATTTGGCTGTGCAGTCGTCCGCTATTAAATGACACCAGCTCGGGCCAGTCTTTGAAGGTTTTTTGTAAGGGGTTGCCGGCTTTAAAGAAGATTTCTTGGAGCGTGGCTCGCCCTTGCACGGCGTTGTCCAGCAGGCGAATGCGGCTGCTCAGGCTTAACCCTTGTTGGCCGTTGAGCGTACCCTTGAGTTCGGGCTGGGTTATGGGGCCGCTGAGGTTGCCGCTCAATTCCCAGTCCTGAGTGTGCAGTTGTTCTGCTCGGAGTCTGTCGATGTGTAGGCTGATGGGACCGCTCAGATTGGCTTGCTCAGGCGCAACAGTTGGGCCTTGAAGGGTCAGGTTGGGCAGTTTAAGGCTGGCTTTTTCTGCGCTGGCTGCGTCACTCAACTTTATCGCCTGAGCGTCAAGGCGGGTGTTGTTATCAAAACGCAGAGTAAAGTTATCGCTATTGGCCTCTGCTTGCAGTTTGCTTTGCACGTGTAGTTGTTTGGTTTGTAGGGATGGCCCAGACAGTGAGGCAAGGTCGAGACTGAGCTGTGCCTCGTTTAACTTGGCCTGCCATTGCGGCGTGCGCTGTACGTCGACTTGGCCGCTGAAGGTTAAGTCGAGATCTTTTAGTTGATTGCTGTCGATTGCGCCCTGTATGTCACTGGCGCTGGCTTTGAAAGAGAGCGTCAGTGGATCAGTGTCAGGCAGGCTAAAGTCGATTTGGCTATGCAGTTGTCCGCCAGTAATAGAGACGGATTCAGGCCAGTCGCTGAATGTTTTTTGCAGTGGGTTACCGCTGTTAAACAGCATGTCGTCGAGGCTGGCGCTGCCGTGAATGCCAGTATCATCCAGCTCAATACGGCTGCTGAGTTTTAGGCCGTGCTCGCCAGTAAGGCTGCTACTGAGTTCAAGTTGCGGCAGATGCCCGCTGAGCGTGCCGCTTAGATTCCAGTCTTGGCTGTGCAATTGCGCTGCGCTGAGTTGCTCAAGCTGCGCATTGATAGGCCCCTGTATTTCAAGCGCAGAGGGCGTATTGAATTGGCTTTGCAAGCTTAAGCCTTCGAGCGATATGGTCAGTGCATGGGCGCTGGCCATGTCGGCTATCTGCAGGTTGTGCGCTTCGAGACTGGAGTGCTCCTTAAAATGCAGCGCAAATTGCTTGCTGTCAGCGTGCCCTTCAAAATAGGTACGAGCTTGCAGTTTTTCAGCATCTAAGGACGGGTGAGCAAAGGCGTCTAACTGCATGAAAAGCTGTGCGTTTTTGAGCGTGCCATACCAGTCTGGCGTTTGCTGCAGATCCAAGAGGCCATTGAGTTGTAGGCGCATGGGCCCTTGGCTGTGAATGTCGAGAGTGAGCAGTTGTTGGCCGCTGGGGTTGTCTTGATGGTCGGGATGGGTGGTAATTTGGGCGCTAAATTGTGTCGGACGAAACTCAAGTGGAATGCTATCGAGCCAAGAGCCCTGTAGATCTTGCAGGGTTAATTGAGTATCAATAAAGCTCGGTTGCCAGAGTTTACCCAGCGCGCTGGCTTGAAGGTTGAGGCGGCCTTGCACATGGCCCAGTCCGGCTAATTTTGCGTCAATATCTTGCAGCTGAATATGCTGTGGTAACCATTTCAGTAGAGTTGTAGAGAAGGTTGATTCTGACTCATCTACGGTCAGTTCGTTCTCAGCAATGGGCCATTGCACCTGTAGGTGTTCAGCCTGTAAGCGTTGGATTGGGAAGGTTTGCCAGGCCCAGTCAATGCGTAGGTTATCGATCTGTAGAGATTGAACCTGTGCGTCAGTTCGGGGCAGGCCCAGTTGCACCTGTGTGGCACTGAAACCACTCAGTTGCCATTGCGGGTTTTGCCACTGAAAATCAATCCCTTGTTGTTGCAACAGCCAAGGCAGCGCATAGGGTAGCGCTACAATTGCAGCAATCAACAGAGCTAACAGTAATAAGCAGGCACGCAACAGGCGCTTAAACCATGCAGGTTTGCGCAATTTTAATGCTGGCTGACATGCCGCAGTATTCGCCGCCTCAGGTGCAGGCTTCATGGACAATCATCCCTAGCAAACTCAGTCGATGCAGTTTAGCAGTAATGCCAGAGTGCTTGTGCGTGCTGTCGTTACAGGTTGCTGTTTAAAGTGTCGTGATTTTAAGTTTCAGTTAAGTAAGCGTGCGTAGTCTATCCAGTGTCAGCAGCACGCAGTGCTTAGGCTGGCTCACTTAAACTGAGGAAATAATTATGAAAACTTTAACTGCATTCTGTGTGTCAGCCACTTTATTAATGGGTGCTGGCATTGCACAAGCTAAAGATGTCAGTCCTAGCAAAACTGTTGAGCTGAGCACAAGCGGTGCGATCATGGCCTTTGAAAAACTCGATGCAGCAGCATTGGCAGAGCACCCAGGTGCTAGCATACTGGAGACGGATCTTGAGGAATCCTATGGCCGCTATATCTACCAAGTAGAAGTGCGCGATACTAAAGGCCAGAAGTGGGACGTTGAACTGGATGCAGCAACGGCTGAAGTTCTTAAAAACCAACAGGATGACTGATGCTCAAAAGTACTCTATACGCTTGCTTAGGTGCGCTGTGCTTGGTTGTGACAGGCCAAGTAGCAGCGCGAGATTTAAGCCAAGATGAGGCTTTAAAGTTGCGCCAAGAAGGCACAATCTTATCTTCACAAACATTCATTGAGCGTGCTTTAGAGCGTCATCCTAAAGCACACTTACTGGAGTTGGAGCTGGAAGAAGAGCATGGCCGTTATATCTATGAGGTAGAACTGCTCACCGAGCAGGGCCAAGTACGCGAGTTAAAATTTGATGCCAGCAGCGGTGATTTGCTTGAAGACGAAGAGGATGACTGATGCGCCTATTATTGGTTGAGGACAATGTCGCTTTAGCTGATGAGTTATGCGCAGGGCTGCAGCAGTTGGGTTACGCCGTTGATTGGCTGGTCGATGGCCGTGATGCCGCCTATCAAGGTGCGGTTGAACCTTACGATTTAATTATTCTAGATTTAGGCCTGCCCGGGTTGCCCGGTTTAGAGGTGTTGGCGCAGTGGCGCGCTGCGGCTATCAGCACACCTGTATTGATCTTGACCGCGCGCAGCGCATGGAGCGAGCGCATTGATGGCTTAAAAGCCGGTGCAGATGACTACCTGACTAAACCCTTTCACCAAGAAGAACTGTATTTGCGCGTGCAAGCGTTGTTGCGTCGCAGTCATGGCTTTGCCAATCAAAGTCATTTGAGTGCCGCCGGTTTACGTTTAGATGAAGCACAGCAGAGGGTGCATAGCCAAGGGCAGGAGATTGAACTGACCGGGGCCGAGTTTCGTTTGCTGCGTTACTTTATGTTGCATCAGGGCCAAATTTTATCAAAAAGTCATCTGGCCGAGCATTTATATGATGGCGAAACTGAACGTGACTCCAATGTTTTGGAAGTGCATGTCAATCATTTGCGGCGTAAGTTGGGCCGTGCAGTGATAGAGACGCGCCGCGGCCAAGGCTATCGTTTTACTGGCGCTGGAGTGCAGACGTGAGCCATTCGATTCAGCGTCAATTGACTTTCAGCTTGGCGATGTTGCTGGTGCTGGTCGGTTTGTTGCTGGCGCAAGCAGGTTTGTGGGTGGTTGACCGCGGTTTGCGTCAGCACATGCAAGATAATTTGCAGACTCAAGCCGAGAGTCTGTTAGCGGCACTGGTCAAAGGCCCGCAAGGGATTGAGTTAAACAGCCGTCACCATGATGCGGTGTTTCTCAAACCGTTTTCTGGCCACTATTTTATTGTTGAGTTTAACCAGCAACGCTGGCGCTCGCGCTCGTTGTGGGATTTTGAATTGCCGAAAATTGAACACATGGGCTTTTCTGAGCAGCTCAGGGCGGGACCTGAAGAGCAACAGTTGCTGATCTATCAGGGGCAGTATCGACGCTATAAAACCGATATTAAAGTGACTGTGGCGCATGATTACAGTCCGGTTTTGCTGAGCTTTAGACAAGCGCAGATTATTGGTGGTGGTTTAGGGCTACTGGCTTTACTGCTGACTTTATTGCTGCAGTGGCGCTTGGTGCGTCGCGCATTACGGCCATTGGAGCAAACCCGAGTACAAATAGAACAGCTGCAACTGGGGCAGCGCAGCCTGTTGGAGCAAGACACACCGCTTGAATTACAGCCCTTAGTGCAGCAAGTCAATCGCTTGCTGGTACACACCGAAGATAGTTTGCAGCGTTCGCGGAAAGGCTTGGGTAACTTAGGCCATGCGTTAAAAACCCCGTTGGCGGTGTTAATGAGTCTGCTGCGCAGGGAAGAGTTGCAACGCCAACCTGAATTATCTGCGCTACTCAAAGAGCAACTGGAATATATCGATCAACGCATTTCTCGCGAGTTAACCCGTGCGCGCTTGTCGGGCGATGCTTTGCCCGGGGCCTATTTTAATTGTGCAGAAGAACTACCGGGCTTATTTCAGTTGATGAACCGTGTGCATGGCGATGTGTTAACCCTGAATTGGCACGCCACTGCAGGCTTACGTTTACCCTACGAGCGTGATGATATTTTAGAAATGCTGGGCAATCTGCTGGATAACGCCTGCAAGTGGGCCGACAGCTGCGTGGAGCTGAGTATCGAGCAAGAGGGCGAGAGCTACTTTGTGCGGGTGGATGATGATGGGCCGGGTATCGCGGAGAGCCAGCGTGAGCAGGTGCAACAGCGCGGCTCGCGCTTGGATGAACACAGCACGGGGCACGGTTTGGGGTTAGGTATTGTCCGCGATATTGTCGAGACACTAGAGGGCTCAGTGCAGTTGCTGGACAGCCCTTTAGGCGGTTTGCGGGTGAAAATCCGCTTGCCGCTTCGCGCTTAACTTGAACGGCTGGGCGAGCGCTCAGGTGATTAACTTTAGGATTGCTTGAAAGTGTGCTGGTTAGCAGCTTGGCCTGTGGCAGCAATATGCTTAGGGCATCTATTAGTTCAGCTCAGCACGTCTAAATCCTTATCTAGAAAGGTACATTAAACAGTTTTTGTGCCGCCAAGGATAAACTGACTGATAAGAGCATAATGGCGAAAATACGCTGCAGGGTCGGCCCACCAAGACGCGTGGCGAGCTTATTACCCAGCATGACACCGATTGCGCCACCCAGGGCAATGCCCGAGAGCAAGGGCAATGAAGGCTGCGCCGATTGAATATACATAAGAAAGCCTGCACCCGACACCAGTGCAATCACCGCCATGGAGGTGGCAGTGGCAGCCAGCATCGATAAGGGGCTGAACCATAAGAGGGCAGGGACAATTAAAAAACCGCCGCCAACGCCCATCAGCCCAGAGAGCATTCCGACCCATAAGCCGATAAACACCAGCATGGCGCGGTTCAGTGGTTTTTTTTCAGCTTTTTCTGGCAGTTTGGCACTGTTCCACATGCGCCATGCTGACCACAGCACCAGCAAGCAGAAGCCTAGCACCAGCCAGAACTCGCTGATCAGCTGGCCCAGTTGTTGGCCAATCCAGCTGCCGGGTAGGCCGCTGATGGTTAGTAATGCCACAGGCAGAAGATGCACATCACCAGCCCGCCAGCGGCCAATCGCGCCAATTAGCGCGGATAAACCTACCGCACCGAGACTGACCCCAATCGCATCACGTAAGGGTAAGTGCAGGCTTAGTAATAAGGGCAGCGCCACCAGTGAGCCGCCAGCGCCGGTTAAGCCTAGGAGGGTGCCGAGCAGTAAACCAATACCGAGTGCTTCGTAAATTAAGCTGTCCACTGTGTCTGTCTGAACTCAAAGTCTTTAAGTGTTCAGTCTACGGGGTTTACCTGACGGGGTAAAAGTGATTGTGGCGCTTAGCCTGCTCGAGCAGTTTGTCATAAGCGTGTAATAGGCTGGTTAATTGTGCGCTGTTGCTCGGCAGATACGAGTGCCGAATTTGGCCTTCAGTAACAGAAGTGAGCGCAGCAGTTGCTTTTTTAATCTGTAGTAACCTTGCTATACAGTGCTAGTAACGAACGAGGATGGAGCCAATAGGTTGTATCACAGTGAGGCTGATCTGACTCGGTTGCAGCGCCGAGAGCCTGCGGTAGAATGCCGCTACGGTATAGAGCCCCTAAGGACGGTAAAGGGTGCATAATTATTCACCATCTTTGACATCTTAATTGAGCTGTAGCGTAGTTCTAGTGATGACTGGATTTGCCCTGATTTTCTGAGGTTAGGTTTATCATTTATTGTTTGTATGGTCGCCATCATGGCGCTTGAATCTAAAGTTCGCCAGCGTTGCCCAGAATGCACACGGCCTCTCGCGCATTGCTTGTGCAGCTTAATACCGAGTTTGCCCAGTCGTACACGCATTCTGTTATTGCAGCATCCGGATGAGGCTAAACACGCCTTAAATACTGCACGCTTGGTCGCCTTGGGTTTGCAGAATGCACAGATGCTGATTGCAGAAACATTTGACGATCTTGAAGGCTATATTCAGCAGCCGGGTTACCGTGCTTGTGTCTTGTTTCCCGGTGAGCACGCGCGGCTATTGAGCGCCTATCAGGAGGGTCAGCAACCTTTATTATTAATAGTACCGGATGGTACTTGGCGTAAAGCGCGTAAGATTTTGCACTGTAATCCATTATTGGCGGCTTTACCGCGCGTGACCTTACCAGCTGGATTAAGCAGCCGTTATCGCTTGCGCAAAGCGCCTGATGAAAATGCACTGGCAACTGTTGAAGCAGTCACCCATGCCCTGACGGCACTTGAGCCTAGCGTTGACTTCAGCCCGCTCTTGCGCCCTTTCGAGGCCTTAATTGAAGGGCAGATTCAAGCAATGGGTGCTGAGGTTTATCAACGTAATCATGTCGACCCTGCAGACTAAGTGTAGGTGCCTATTGGTATTGCTGCGTGAGCAAGGCTAGTCAAAACAGCTTTGGTGCTAATGTTTTTAATCAGCAGAGGTTCGGATGAATTTTCACACTCGGAAATGGATAAAACCAGAAGATTTAAACCCTAATGGCACGCTGTTTGGTGGCAGTCTGCTGCGCTGGGTTGATGAAGAGGCGGCGATTTATGCCATTGTGCAGCTGTGTAATCAGAAGGTCGTGACCAAGCGCATTTCAGAAGTTAATTTCGTTAGCTCAGCGCAACAAGGTGATATTATTGAGTTGGGTATTGAAGCGACGGCCTTTGGTCGAGCATCGATCACTTTACGCTGTGTGGTGCGTAACAAAATCACTCATAAAAATATACTGACCATTGAGCGCATGCTGTTTGCCAATATAGGCCCTGATGGTAAGCCTGCCGCGCATGGTAAAACTGAGACCAGCTACAGCCATGATGTGAATAAGCCAGAGTGAGACTTGCTTGGCTACACCTCATACTAGAAGAAGTAAAGGCCATCTAAACGCCTAGCCTATGATTGGCATCAGCGTTTAGATCGCGGGGTAGGTGAAACGAAGGTTTTTATCCGCTTGGCGAAGAACTTAGATTTTAAAGCGCGCAACCAAGCTTTGTAATGATTGACTCAGTCGTGCCAGCTCAGCAGCAGAAGCCGATGTTTCTTCAACTGCAGCAGCTGATTGGTCAGCAATATTATTGACGTTGTCCACGTTTACGTTAATTTCTTCTGCTACGGCGCTTTGCTCTTCTGCGGCGGTAGCAATCTGTATGTTCATCGCTTGAATCTCAGACACAGTGCGGGTAATTGCTGCTAACTCTTCACCTGCTTCCTGAGCGTGCTCCAGGGTTAAACTTGCTAGGGTGCGACTGCTATCCATTGTCGCAACTGCATTTTGCGAGCCCTGTTGCAAGTTGGCAATCAGCTCTTCAATTTGTGCAATCGACTGCTGAGTACGATGCGCTAAGTTGCGTACTTCGTCAGCAACCACGGCAAAACCTCGACCGGCTTCGCCAGCACGAGCCGCTTCAATGGCAGCATTGAGCGCGAGCAAGTTGGTTTGCTCAGCAATGCTATTAATTACAGTTAGAACAGTACCGATGCTGGTGCTGTCTTGATTGAGGCGCTGGATGGCTTCAGCACTGGTGTGCACATCTTGCGAGAGCGTATTGATATCAGATAAAACAACTTGCAGAGCTTGGTTACCAGTTTTCGCTTG
Source organism: uncultured Thiopseudomonas sp. (assembly GCA_964385265.1). Classification (GTDB taxonomy): domain Bacteria; phylum Pseudomonadota; class Gammaproteobacteria; order Pseudomonadales; family Pseudomonadaceae; genus Denitrificimonas. The sequence continues at coordinate 2,636 of CAYLOI010000038.1, read as the reverse complement.
GTGGTCCGCTTTCTGCGCAGCTGTTGCCGCTTCTTCTGCGTTTTGTGCAACCTCATGCACTGTGGCTGACATTTCATTCATCGCCGTCGCCACTTGCTCAGTTTCGATGCGCTGGTTATGTACGCCGGCACTGGTTTGGTTGGTCACCACCGATAGCTCTTCGGCAGCAGCAGCAAGCTGTGTGGTGATACCGTTGACTTCGCCCAGCGCGCCACTGAGGTTATTACGAGTCTGATTAAGGGCTTTGAGTAAGGTGCCAAACTCATCTTTACGTTGCTCGACGCTAGTACCGGTCATATCACTGTTACCGATGGCCTGAGCAATGCTGATGGCTTGATTCAGCGGGCGGGTTATTTGTCTGACGATCAATATGCCAATTAACGAGCCCAGCACGATAGCGATTAATGTCAGAGTTATTGAGGTGAATTTTGCACTGCTGGCCACTTTGGCACGGAATACTGTTTGAATCTCTAAAATTTGATCAATATTTCTGCGCATATTCGCATAAACATTATCCACTACTGCTGCAGCAGCTAATTGCGCTTGGTCTAGTTCGTATGTTTGGCGTAGAACACTCATGTAGCTCTCTAATGCTACAGATGAATCTGCGAGCAAGCTTGCTGCTTGGCCATGCAGTCTAGGGCGTAACTGTTGGCTGATTGCTTGTAGTTCGGTAAAGCGATCTTCCAAGCGTTGCAGGCTCTGTGCACTTTCTTCCATTAAGAAAACCCGCGCTGTATAGGCGAGTATGTAACGCGCTTGCGCTAAGTCTGCAGCAAGGCGCCCGGTCACAGTGTCGTAGAAATCTTCATGCAGGATCGGTTGTTGCGCGCTGCCGTTAACCAGCTCATTCAATTCATTTAGCAAGGCGATTGTTTGCAAGCCACTGCTCACTGCGCTATCGAGGTTACTTGCTTGCTTTTGCTGCGCTTGGACATTATCAGCAAAGGCTTTGCTGTAGTTTTCGACATTGGTTGCGATTTGGTTAATGGCTTCAATACCATGCTGTTCGGTGAGCTTAGGTCTGACGTTGGTTATGGTTTTTTGAATATCAGCAATCAGTGCTTGTGTTTGTTGGATATATTTTTCATCAGCAGATGCATTATAACGGCTGCTGGCGATTAACAAATCTTTACTGGCAAGGTCAATCTGAGTCAGCTGCAGGGTGTTGTCACCACGCATAAGAATGTGATTGATATTGTAGAGACCATTTGCCGCTAAAATTATAATCAGTAGCAAAATAGCGCCAATACTAATGGCGAGTTTGACTGATACCTTGATGTTTTTCATCGAATTGCGCCTTCATATAGGTGTCTGAAAACTCGTGGTTCAGACATTTTAGTCGTGAGCACGCAGCAATAGTGTGCAAGTCATGCTTGAACAGAATGGGCTGAAGTTATTGCGCTCACTATACAAATCTGAGTGATTTAGAGCATTGTTTCTGATCAAGACTGCGACAGGTGCGTTAAGACTTGTATCGGCCGGCAGCGGGTTAACTGTAGCGTGCCGATACAAGGGGGTGAGGCGGGGTTATACGTTGAATCTAAAGTGCATTACATCGCCATCTTTAACAATGTATTCCTTACCTTCTAAGCGCCACTTGCCTGCTTCTTTAGCGCCGGCTTCACCTTTGTATTGGATGAAATCGTCGTAAGCAATGACTTCGGCGCGGATAAAACCTTTCTCAAAGTCAGTGTGGATCGCAGCGGCCGCGCGTGGTGCGGTTGCACCAACCTTGGTGGTCCAAGCACGAACTTCTTTAACCCCGGCGGTGAAGTAGGTTTGCAGATCTAGCAGTTGGTAACCGGCACGAATCACGCGGTTGAGGCCCGGCTCAGTAAGGCCAAGCGCTTCAAGGAACATGTCCTTTTCTTCACCGTCATCCAGTTCAGCAATTTCTGCTTCGATTTTATTGCACACAGGTACCACTGGTGCGCCTTCTTCTTCGGCAATAGCGCGCACGATATCGAGCAGCGGGTTGTCTTCAAAGCCATCTTCAGCCACGTTGGCGATATACATCACTGGCTTGATGGTCAGTAAATGAAAGCTGCGCGCGGTTTGCTTTTCATCTTCGCTCCAGCTTTTCAGCAGTGAGCGTGCGGGTTTGCCTTCAGTAAAATGATTGATTAATACTTCCAGTAGGGCTTTTTGCGCTACCGCTTCTTTATCACCGCCTTTGGCATTACGCGTGACACGCTGCAGTTGCTTTTCGCAGCTGTCGAGGTCAGCGAAAATCAGCTCAAGATCAATGATTTCGATGTCGCGTTTGGGGTCAACTGAGTTGGAAACGTGCACCACGTTCTCATCTTCAAAGCAGCGTACCACGTGAGCGATGGCATCGGTTTCACGGATATTGGCGAGAAACTTATTGCCTAAGCCTTCGCCTTTTGAGGCGCCCTCAACCAAGCCGGCGATGTCGACAAACTCCATGGTGGTCGGCAGCACGCGCTCGGGTTTAACAATCTCAGCCAAAGGACCTAAGCGCGGATCGGGCACAGCGACGATGCCAGTGTTGGGCTCGATGGTGCAAAATGGAAAGTTTTCGGCAGCAATGCCTGATTTGGTTAAGGCATTAAATAGAGTCGACTTGCCAACGTTGGGCAAACCCACGATACCGCAGTTAAATCCCATGATGA
>CAYLOI010000037.1:0-18171 GCA_964385265.1 uncultured Thiopseudomonas sp. | reverse complement strand
TCTGGGCGATGCCATGCGTATTCGCTCGGGCATCCCCGCCACCACCTTCCATGAAGGCATGAGCATTATCGAGCGTGACCGCGCAGCGGCTTGGTTTGCTGACGATGAGTTTGGCGCACAAGTGATGTTCTGCTCAGAAATTGGCAGTGAAGGGCGCAACTTTCAATTCAGTCATCACTTGGTGCTGTTTGATTTACCCCAGCACCCTGATTTGCTTGAGCAGCGCATTGGCCGTCTTGATCGTATTGGTCAGCAGCACACCATTGAAATTCATGTGCCGTATTTTATTGATACCGCGCAGCAGCGGGTTTTCGAATGGTACCAACTCGCACTCAACGCCTTTTTATCCACCTGCCCAACCGGCAATGCCTTGCAACTGCAGTTTGCCCAGCAATTAGAAGCGCTACTGCTCGAGCCAGACAATAAGACTGACTGGCAAACAGTGCTAGACAATGCCGCCGCAATGCGTGCTCAGCTGGAAAACGAAATGGAAAAAGGCCGCGATCGCTTGTTGGAAATCAACTCCAGCGGTGCTGGGCGTGGCCAAGCCTTAGTTGAAGCCATTGCCGAGCAAGATGACACTTTTGCGCTCCCCATCTATATGGAGCAGCTGTTTAATGCCTTTGGTATTGATAGCGAGGATCACTCAGATAACGCATTAATCTTGCGCCCTAGCGAAAAAATGCTCGATGCCAGTTTTCCGCTCGGTGACGATGAAGCGGTGACCATTACCTATGACCGTGAATTAGCACTGAGTCGCGAAGACATGCAGTTCATCACTTGGGAACACCCTATGGTGCAAGGTGGTATGGACTTGGTATTGTCCGGTTCGATGGGCAATACCGCGGTGGCTTTACTGAAAAACAAAGCCATTAAAGCCGGCACTATGTTGCTGGAATTACTGTTCGTCAGCGAAGCCATTGCCCCAAAACACTTGCAACTGGGCCGTTTCTTAGCGCCAATCGCTATGCGTTGTTTAATGGATGAAAAAGGCTCCGATCTAGCGGCACATGTCAGCTTTGAAACACTCAACGACCAACTGGAAAGTGTGCCGCGCTCCAGCGCTGGCAAGTTTGCCCGTGCTCAGCGTGATACTTTACTGCGCTTAGTCGATAGCGCGCAGGCCAGCATGCAACCACGCCATACTGAACGTGTCGAGCAGGCCTCTGCCAGCTTTGCCGCCAGCATGACAGAGGAAATCGAGCGTCTCACTGCACTGCAAGCGATTAACCCCAGCGTGCGCGATGAAGAGATCGAGACCTTACGCGCCTATAAAGAGCAGGGTGTAAGCATGTTTGCTAAAGCGGCCTTGCGCCTTGAAGCGGTACGGGTTCTGGTTGCCGGCTAAAGCCATGGAGCATACTGCGCTTGGCCATGACTCAAGCGCAGTATTTGACTACACGGCACGTACTTTGGAGATAATCCCATGACCTATACCGTTAATCCGATTGGTTATGTACGCTCATGCTTTAAAGAAAAGTTTGCCATTCCACGTCAGCCCTTATTAGCGCCTGCGGCGCAGGGCTGGATTGAGTTGCTGCCACCCTACGATCAAGCCGAAGCCATCGCAGGTTTAGAAGACATCAGTCATATTTGGGTGATTTTTCTATTTCATAAAACCCTCGAAAGCACACCGCGCTTAAAAGTACGCCCGCCGCGCTTAGGGGGTAATAAGTGCATTGGTGTATTTGCCAGTCGTGCGACGCACCGCCCCAATGGCATCGGACAATCGGCCGTACGCTTGGATCGCGTTGAACCCGGGCGTTTATGGATTTCTGGCATAGATTTGTTGGATGGCACGCCGGTGTTGGATATCAAACCTTATGTACCTTATGCCGATAGCTTACCTATGGCTCACAATGCGCTGGCCGAAAACGCGCCTGAATTGATTGATGTGAGCTGGCGGCCGGCTGCATTACTGTGCGCGCAGCAGCATGCACAACGTTTAGCACAACCACTGCAAGAACTGGTTGAACAATGCCTAGCGCAAGATCCACGGCCGGCTTATCAGCAGCCTTCGCCTGAGCGTATTTATGGTGTGCAGTTTTATGATGTACAGGTACGTTGGCGTTATATAACGCTTGAGCAGATTGAAGTGGTCGAAGTGAGTCTTGTTTAATCGTGGCCTAGCTATTATTTATTCAATAATCAAAAACATCAGAACTTTATGTATGCCGCACCTATTAGGCTATCAACAATTAAAAGCATCAGGATTATCTGCACAGGTCGCACCGATTAGCCTATCAGCAATTAAAAGCATCAGGATTTTCTACGCAGGTCGTACCGCTTAATCTGTCAACACTTAAAAGCATCGGGATTATCTACGCATGCCGTACCCTGCAAGTGCCGCTCTTCCCTCAACGGGTCATCCTGACCCGATTCGGGCGCGCACCATCCATGGCGCGCTCGCCACGTCACCCGCACGGTACTCTTTGACCATCGGTATGCGTTGCAAGTCTTCTAAAAACATAAACTAGCAAAACCAGAGTCAGACTTTATACTCAGAGTCAGAATTTAGATTCGGGTTTGGATTCGGATTCGGATTCGGATTCAAATATAAAATACAAATACAAAGCTCTCAGAAAAAGACGAGCCCTATGCAAATAGTGCAAACAGCGCCGCTGGTCAACGAGTGCTTCGGGGTTGGTGTGACGAGCGAGCCAAGGATGGCGAGCGCCGGAGTTGAACCCTGGATGGGTTCATCGACGGACAAACACCAACTCCGAAGCACGGCATACACCGCTCATCAGCTCATCAGCTCATCAGCTCACTTGTAAGCTAAGAATCAAAAGCATCAGGACTTTCTACGCATGCCGTACCCTGCAAGTGCCGTTCTTCCCTCAACACGCCATCCTGGCGTGTATTCGGGCGCTGCGCCATCCATGGCTCCGCTTGCCACGTCACCCGCACGGCACTCGTTGATCATCGGTAGGGTTTGCCAGTCTTCTAAAAACATAAGCCAAAAAGCTAATGTCTCATCGCCAAATATACTTGCCAGCTTTAAATAAAAGACAGACCTTCTAAGCTTAGATCTCAAGCTAAAAAACTGATGATATGGATATTAAAATGACCAGAAACAGACAAGCCCTATGCAAATAGTGCAAACAGCGCCGCTGGTCAACGAGTGCTTCGGGGTTGGTGTGACGAGCGAGCCAAGGATGGCGAGCGCCGGAGTTGAACCCTGGATGGGTTCATCGACGGACAAACACCAACTCCGAAGCACGGCATACACCGCTCATCAGCTCATCAGCTCATCAGCTCACTTGTAAGCTAAGAATCAAAAGCATCAGGACTTTCTACGCATGCCGTACCCTGCAAGTGCCGTTCTTCCCTCAACACGCCATCCTGGCGTGTATTCGGGCGCTGCGCCATCCATGGCTACGCTTGCCACGTCACCCGCACGGTACTCGTTGATCATTGCTGTGATTTTCAATTCTGTAGCACGGCTCTTTTAAAGCAAGTGTATTGATCAGCGGTAGCGTTTGCCAGTCCTCTACAAACACAAAGCTATAAAAACAACCTGTTATAAACGCAAGCCGCCATCCAGCTCGAGGATACGTCCGGTGAAGTAGTCGTTTTCAAAGATATAGGCCACTGAGTGCGCAATTTCTTCAGGCTTACCCATACGCTGCAAAGGAATATGCGCGGTCATTTTTGCTAAGGCTTCAGGCTTCATGCCCTTAGTCATGTCAGTTTCAATAACCCCGGGGGCAATACCAGCCACACGAATACCATAACGCGCCAGCTCTTTAGCCCACACTACAGTATCTGCCGCAACACCTGCTTTAGCAGCTGAATAGTTAGCTTGACCCATATTACCGGCACGCGAAATCGAAGAAATATTAATAATCGCACCTTGGTTCTGCAGCTCAATCATTTTTGCAGCGACTTCACGAGTGCACAGGAATACGCCAGTCAGGTTGACGTCAATCACCGCCTGCCAGCTGGCCAAGCTCATTGTGCTCATTTCGCCATCTTTAACGCGAATCGTGAGGCCGTCACGCAGAATCCCAGCATTATTGATCAATCCGTGAATCGCACCAAAATCATCAGCCACTTGGCCAACCATATGCTTGACCTGCTCTTCATTTGCGACGTTACAAATATAGGCACGCGCTTGCACACCAGCGCTCCGGCAAGCAGCAACAGTGGCGTCCAGCTTTTCTTGATCTAAATCGACTAAGACCAATTGCGCACCTTGCTTAGCTAAGTATTCTGCCATAGCACGACCTAAGCCTTGGCCGCCGCCCGTGATAATAATAACTTTGTCTTTTAACTGCATCTCTACTCTCTCTTATTTAAAACAGCCATGTAACACAACGCCACGCGATAAATCACACGCTCAATACGTATGAGTTTTATCGGTTATTTTTAGTTTTTCTGGCGCAGTGAAGTTAATTTAGATGGTCATATCCGGCCGCTACAATACAACGAAACCGATCAGTCAGAACCTTGGCCAGTAATTTATTTTCAGGAACAGCCCACCCAGCACTTTGCTTTGCTAAACTGCCACTTTAATCATTTTTGAGGGTTGAGCATGGCAACTGCATTACGCACCGTATTAGCACAACTCAATATTCGCGTTGGCGATATTGACGGCAACCTGCAGCGTATCCTTGATTCAAGTGTGCAAGCCGCACATGAACATAATGCTGATCTCATTGTTTTTCCTGAGCTGTCTTTATGCGGCTACAACGCACAAGATTTACTGCTGCGCGATAGCATGCAAATCCGCATTGAGCGCGCACTAGATCGGCTCTGCACTGCTCTGCCACACAACTTGCATGTCTTAGTTGGCTACCCCTGGCTCGAGGGTAATCAACGCTTCAACTGCTGCGCGCACTTTCATCAAGGCAAAATTCAAGCAGTTTATAAAAAACAGCATTTGCCCACCGACCCCACTGCCTTTGCTCAGCGCTACTTCACACGTGGCAGTGAGCCGCTGTGTATTGAGATCAATGAGATTAAAGTTGCCGTAAGTATTGGTATTGACGTTTTGCAGCCTGAGTTTATTGAGCAAGCCTGCGCAGCTGATGCCAGAATGATTGTTAGCCTCAACGCATCGACCTTCCACCGCCAGAAACAAGTCGAGCGCGAGCAAATCCTCAGTGATAATGCTCGACAAGCAGAAATGCCAATCCTCTATACCAGCCAAGTTGGCGCACAAGACGATTTGATTTTTGATGGCGGCAGCTGCGCTATGGACGCCCAAGGTAATTTACGCCAACGCGCCCCAGCCTTTAAAGAAGATCTATGCTTAGTTGAGCTGCAATTTACCCGCTCTGACTGCTATATCGAACGCTCGGTCATTATTCCCCTACTGAGCGATGAGGCGCGTATCTATCAAGCCTTAGTCATGAGTTTGCGTAATTACGTTGAAGACAACGGTTTTAAAGGTGTGCTGCTAGGCTTGTCTGGCGGTATTGATTCAGCCCTGGTTTTGGCGATTGCTGTAGACGCCTTAGGTGCTGACAAGGTACAAGCAGTGATGATGCCCTACCATTACACCGCGCAAATCAGCCAAGATGATGCAGCTGAACAAGCCCGAATTTTGGCGGTTGAGTATAAAACCATCAACATCGCCCCTATGGTAGAGGCCTTTAGCCAAGCTCTTGCCCCAGTGTTTGCTGGTATGCCAACCCCGGCCAACGATACAACTGAACAAAATCTGCAAGCCCGTTGTCGCGGCAACCTGCTGATGGCGTTATCCAACAAAAATGGCTATTTGGTACTCACTACCAGCAATAAAAGTGAAACCGCAGTCGGCTACTCCACGCTTTATGGCGATATGGTTGGTGGCTTTGCCCCCATTAAAGACGTACCTAAGAGCTTGGTCTACCGTCTCGCCCGTTACCGTAATAGCTTAAATCTAGTGATTCCCAAGCGAGTTATTTCGCGTGCGCCTTCTGCTGAGCTCGCGCCCGATCAAAAAGATACTGATAGCCTGCCACCGTATGACATTCTCGATGAAATACTGCGCCTGTATGTCGAAGAGGATCTATCCGCTGTGGCGATTATCGCCAAGGGTTTTGATAAAGAAGTGGTAATGCGTATTTTACGTTTGGTCGATATCAACGAATACAAGCGCCGACAAACAGCTGTAGGACCGCGCATCAGTAAGCGCAGTTTCGGCAGCGATCGCCGCTACCCAATCACCAACCTTTGGCAGCGTGGCGACTAAACCTAAGGCTAACATGCAGGGTGATCGACTGATCGCCCTGCATAACGCAAACGCGCAACTGAGAATGAACACTCAGTTGCGTATGTTCTTAAAGCACAACTAAATTGTCACGATGAATCAGCTCAGCCTCGGCCATGTAGCCCAGCGTTGCAATAATATTTTCAGAGCACAGACCAATAATTTTACCCGCTTCAGCCACACTGTAATTGCTTAGACCGCGTGCTACTTCAGTGCCTTGCGCATCAACACAAACCACCATTTCACCACGCAAAAAGTTCCCAGCAACGGCGGTAACACCAACCGGCAATAAACTTTTGTGGTCATGGGTTAACGCTTTAACCGCACCCGCATCCAAAGTTAAAGTGCCGCGAGTTTGCAGATGCCCTGCCAACCATTGTTTGCGCGCACCGTCACGGCACTGCTCTGGGGTGAGTAAAGTGCCAAGACGCTCGCCGGCATGCAGACGGTCGAGAACATGCTCAAGACGCCCACCAACAATCACTGTATGCGCGCCCGAGCGCGCCGCAAGACGCGCTGCACGCAGCTTGGTTTGCATACCACCACGCCCCAAAGCGCCAGCGCTACCACCAGCCACCGCATCGAGGCTTGGATCATCCGCGCGAGCCTCATTGATCACCTGTGCATCAGGGTTATTTCGCGGATCGGCATCGTACATAGCGTCACGATCGGTCAGAATTACCAGTAAATCTGCTTCAACTAAATTAGCCACCAGCGCCGCTAAGGTATCGTTATCACCAAAGCGAATTTCATCGGTAGCTACGGTGTCATTTTCATTGATCACCGGAATCACACCCAGCTCTAGCAAGGTGCGTAAGGTACTGCGTGCATTTAAATAACGCTTGCGATCGGACAAGTCATCATGGGTTAGCAGGATCTGCGCGGTGCGCTCATTGTGCTCAGCAAAGCTGCTTTCCCACGCTTTGACCAAACTCATCTGCCCCACCGCAGCCGCCGCTTGCAACTCATGAATAGCGCTAGGCCGCTCTAACCAACCGAGGCGGCTCATTCCTGCGGCCACAGCGCCCGAGGAAACCAGCACCAAGTCGATTCCTTGTCTGCGCAGGGCTACCATCTGCTGCACCCAAATGGCCATGGCATTGCGATCCAAACCAAGACCATCGGCAGTGAGCAAGGCACTGCCGATTTTCACTACCCAGCGCTGAGCGCCTGTCACCTGATCACGCATAACACCCAATCCTGTTAAAATTTAGCACCCAGCAACCCTGTTAAAAGCACGCAAAGACCGGCGCTCAATCGACAATTAATGGACGTAGATAATCTCTGCACCATCTTCATCATCTTCTTCGTCATCGTCCAAGTCGTCGTCTTCAACATCTTCAATGGCTTTCATCCCGGCACGACGCAGGGCGCGCTTATCATCCAGCTCTTGCAGACGCGCACGGCCTTCGTCCTCAATACGCTGATCCAAGTCGACCAGGTACTCGGCATACTCTTTATCTTCAGCAATGCGCAGGTCACGCTCTTCCAAATAACGCATCATCGCCTGCGCCAGCTCTTTAGTACCTTCGCCATCTAAGGCTGACATCATAAATACTGGGCCAGTCCAAGCCAACTGATCAATTACGGCTTGCTTGCGCTGCTCGCGCTCGTCATCCAGCAACTGATCGACTTTGTTCAACACCAACCAACGGTCACGCTCAACCAAGGAAGGACTAAAACGCTCAATCTCATCAACAATCACTTGCGCATCTTGCGCTGGATCGCTGCCGTCAATCGGCGCTAAATCCACCACGTGCAATAACAGGCGAGTACGGGTTAGGTGCTTAAGGAAGCGAATACCTAAACCCGCGCCTTCAGCAGCACCTTCAATCACACCAGGAATATCGGCGATCACAAAGCTTTTATAGCGGCCAATACTTACAACGCCCAAGTTAGGCACTAAGGTGGTAAAGGGGTAGTCGGCCACCTTGGGTTTAGCTGCTGACACTGAACGAATAAAGCTGCTTTTACCGGCATTAGGTAAACCCAGCAAACCGACATCAGCCAACACTTTCATTTCCAGCTTGAGGTTGCGCAACTCACCCGGCTTACCATCACTGGTTTGACGTGGAGCACGGTTGGTACTGGACTTAAAACGGGTATTACCCAAGCCATGCCAGCCGCCTTTGGCAACTAAAACACGCTGTCCATCTTCGGTTAAATCGCCAATCACTTCTTGCGTATCAGCGTCAATAATCGTAGTTCCGACAGGTACTTTTAAAATCGTATCTTCACCACCCGCACCGGTACAGTCTGCTCCGCGACCATTTTCACCGCGCTGCGCATTAAAACGACGGGTGTAACGGTAGTCGACCAGTGTATTGAGGTTAACATCAGCTTCCATATAAATAGAGCCGCCATCACCACCATCACCACCGTTTGGACCACCAAACTCAATAAACTTTTCACGGCGAAAACTCATGCAACCATTGCCGCCATCGCCAGCTTTTACCACAATCGATACTTCATCGACGAACTTCATTAATGTGCCTCCCGCGAGCCCGCAGGCTTATAAATATAAACGCAGGATACAACAAGCACGGACAATCCGTCTTTACTGCCTGCACAAACAAAAAAGCCCCGTCACAAGACAGGGCTTTTCCGCGTAAAAGGACTTAGGCTGAAACGACGCTAACGTAGCGACGTCCAAAAGCACCTTTAACTTCAAATTTCAACACGCCTGCTTCTTTAGCAAACAAGGTGTGATCTTTGCCCATGCCTACATTAGGACCCGGGTGGAATTCTGTACCGCGCTGACGCACGATAATGTTTCCTGCTTTTACAGTTTGGCCGCCGTACATCTTAACGCCTAAGCGTTTAGCTTCCGAGTCGCGACCGTTGCGGGTACTACCGCCAGCTTTTTTCGTTGCCATGAGATCAACACTCCATCAGTTTGGGGATTCAGTCAATTAAGCCTGAATGCCAGTGATTTTAACTTCAGTGAACCACTGACGGTGGCCCTGACGCTTCATGCTGTGCTTACGACGACGGAACTTGATAATAGTTACTTTATCGTGACGACCTTGGTCAATCACTTCAGCTGTCACTTTCGCACCGTCAACAACTGGCGCACCGATTTTTACATCTTCGCCGTTGCCGATCAACAGAACGCGGTCAAACGAAATCGCTTCGCCGACTGGCACGTCCAATTTTTCAATCTTCAAAAATTCGCCTTCAGCGACTTTGTATTGCTTACCGCCAGTTACAATTACTGCGTACATCGTATTTCTCCGTTATTCCTGCTCACCCAACGTTTTATAAGAGTAGGTATCAGTTGGCATGGCTGCTGTGCATTGGATTAGGACGCACTGCAATTGCGTAAGGCAGGGAGTTGCCCAAGTAAAGTTCAGGAGCGCGAATTGTACGCACAGTTACAGCGCCGCGCAAGGGCTGTATGCGCTTACCTTGACAGAAAGGCGCGCGCCTCATAGCATGCTGCGCAACCTTATTGGAGTACCCGCAATCATGCAACCACAGGCTTTTTACCAAATCGTCGCCGAAGACTTTGCTGCAGTAGACAGCATTATTAAGCAACAACTGTCCTCTCGCATTCCTTTGGTAGAAAAAATCGGTGATTACATCATCTCTGCTGGCGGCAAACGTTTGCGTCCACTCTTGGTTTTACTGGCCGGTAATGCTGTAGGCAAGCAGGATGATGATCTGCGCCTGCTCGCCGCTGTTATTGAGTTCCTGCATACTTCAACGCTCCTGCATGATGATGTGGTTGATAAGTCTGACCTGCGCCGTGGCCGTTCAACAGCTAATGCTAAATGGGGCAACGCACCCAGCGTCTTAGTGGGCGACTTTTTATATGCCCGCTCCTTTGAAATGATGGTGCGCCTTGGCTCTCTACCGGTGATGGATATTATTTCACAAGCCACTCGGGTGATTGCTGAAGGTGAAGTGCTGCAACTGACTAAAGTACGTGATGCCAGCACCACTGAAGCCACCTATATGGAAGTGATACGCGGCAAAACAGCCATGCTGTTTGAAGCCTCCACCCATAGCGCCGCTGTATTAGCAGGCGCGCCTGCTGAGCAGGCTGAAGCGCTGCGTACCTATGGCGACAACTTAGGCATTGCCTTCCAACTGGTCGATGACTTACTCGACTACCGTGGTGATGCTGAAACTTTAGGCAAGAACGTGGGCGATGATCTGGCGGAAGGCAAGCCCACCCTGCCATTAATTGTAACCATGCGCGACGGTACAGCAGAGCAAGCTGCGCTGGTACGCAAAGCAATTCAGAAAGGCGGCATCGAAGACCTCGCCGAGATCAGTGCTGCAGTCGAGGCCTCTGGTGCATTGGATTACACAGCAAAGCTGGCACAAGACTATGCACAACAGGCAATCAGCTGTCTCGATGAACTACCTGCTTCTGGCTATCGTAATGCATTGATCGAACTGGCTCAGTTCGCTGTTGCTCGCACTCAGTAAACTGCCCCTCTGTAAAACATGCGCACAGACTCTGGTGCGCATTGCCAACTGGCGCACGCAGTCAGTTGACAAAAAGCATTTCCAGGACAACTCTCTGTATAATCTGTCAGCAAGTACGGCGGCCGGCTGTGCGGTAATTAATCACTTAATAATTTTGACATGGAACATACAGCATGAGCATTCTTAAAGAGTTTAAAACCTTTGCCGTCAAAGGTAACGTCGTGGATATGGCCGTTGGTATTATCATTGGCGCAGCCTTTGGTAAAATCGTGAGCTCTTTTGTGGGTGACATCATCATGCCGCCGCTCGGCGTATTGATTGGTGGTGTTGATTTTACTGACTTAGCTGTAACGCTAAAAGCTGCTGAAGGTGATTTGCCTGCCGTGGTGCTGGCCTACGGAAAGTTTATCCAAAGCATTATTGATTTTTTGATCGTAGCCTTTGCTATTTTTATGGGTATTAAGGTGATTAATCGCCTCAAACATGAAGAAGCGGCCGCAGAAGCACCTGCTGCGCCAACCGAACCACCCGCACCCAGCAACGAAGAACTGCTACTCAGCGAAATTCGAGACCTACTCCAGCAGCAAAATAAAAACTAAAATACCCTCCAAGGCTGTGGCCAAAATCACAGCCTTTTTTATTCCTGTATTTGCCCTGTTTCTCTAGCCCTCACAAGCTCATCAGCGTATTTGATACACCTAACCTATTACTCTTACACCGCGCGGCATACACATATCGCATTCTGATGTTTTGGCTCTGCAATGTTGTGTTTTAGAAGACTGGCAAATCTTACCGATGATCAATAAGTACCGTGCGGGTGACGTGGCAAGCGAAGCCAGGGATGGCGCAGCGCCCGAATCAAGCCCCGGACGGGCTCGTTGAGGGAAGAGCGGCACTTGCACGGTACGGCATACGTAGATACTCCTGATGCTTTTAGTTGCAGCCTTACAGGCAGATACGGTGCAAGCGCGCCGAGGAAGACAGGAGGGTACGGCATGCGTAATAACGCCTGATGCTCTTAAGCTCTGCTAGAAAAATCACCTGCACAGCAAATAACACCAAACAAAATTATAAACGGCAATCTACCAATAATTCTCCACGGCCACTGCGCCAGGCCTGCGCGTCATCGACAGTTGCATATCGCGCTTCTGTAACAGCATCCGACAATCCTCCACCATCTGCGGATTACCACAGAGTAATACACGAGAATTCTGCGCTTCCATTGGCAAAGCAACATGCTCTTCCAGTTCACCCGACACCAGCAAATCAGTGATACGCACACCCAGACTGCCCGGAACCTTTTCACGCGTCACCACAGGTACAAAGGTAAACTTATGCGCATATTCAGCCACATACTCACGGGTTAGAATTTCATCAATCAACTCGCGATAAGCCAGTTCCGCCTCTTCACGCACGCTATACACTAAAACAATTCGCTCAAAACGCTGCCAAATCTCAAAATCTTGCAGCATCGATAAAAATGGCGCCAGCCCTGTTCCGGTTGCCAGCAACCAAAGATTATCGCCATCAACAAAGCGGTCTAAGGTTAAAAAGCCATGCGCCTGTTTCTCAATTAAAATCTCATCGCCCACCGCCAACTGACTCAACTCACTGGTAAACTCACCACCTGGCACCACAATCGAGAAAAACTCCAAGAACTCATCAAACGGACTGGAGACCATCGAGTAACCACGCCATACAATAGCGCCACTGGCTTTACGCACACCTAAACGCGCGAACTGTCCTGCGGTAAAACGAAACCCCGCATCACGCGTACAGCGGAAACTAAATAGACTAGGCGTCCATGTATGCAAGCTGGTAATGGTTTGTCGGGTGAACTTTTCTTGTGCCGAGCTCATACTGCACCTCATTAACGAATTGATACCTCTATTCATACGCCATTTTTGGCCAAACAAATACCTGCGATCTCTATGCCTATATTGACTACACCTTTTGCTCAGCTGGATTTATTGCGTTACCCAGAGCAACATAACAGCCCCCTGCAAGCCTTTGATGCTGCCGATGAATATCTGCTCAAACACCTGAGCAGCTGCGGCTTGCAGAGCACTGCACGCTGCTTAATCCTGAACGATAACTTCGGCGCACTAGCTGCCAGTTTGACTGCACATATGCAGGTCCACAGCAGTGGTGATTCATTTTTAGCTCATCAAGCTCTGCGCAATAATCTTGATAATAATCAACTCGCCAGCAGCGAGCTTAAGATCATTAGATCAGACCAGCCCTTTGACGGAACCTACGACTGTATACTGATCCGCGTACCAAAAACCTTAGCCCTACTTGAAGAACAACTGATTCGTTTACAAAGCCACATACAGCCAAATACAACCATCGTTGCCGCGGGCATGGTTAAGCACTTACCGCGTTCAGCCGGTGATCTGCTTGAGCGCTATATCGGCCCAGTGCAAGCCAGTCTTGCTGAGAAAAAAGCACGTTTACTCTTGGTTACCCCAACAGATAAAGCACAAGCCAGTTCGCCTTATCCCAGCAGCTACTCACTCGAGAAGCCCGCACTAATTTTGCGTAACCATGCCGGGATTTTTTGCCGTGAAGCGCTGGACATTGGCACACGCTTTTTTTTACCTCATCTGCCCCACAACTTAGGTGACGCACAGGTGGCTGATCTGGGCTGCGGTAATGGCGTGTTAGGCATCGTCTGCGCACTCAGCAATCCACAGGCACAGCTGCGTATGGTTGATGAGTCCTATATGGCCGTGCAATCAGCGCAAGAAAATTGGCAAATGGCCTTGGGCGAGCGCCCAGTCAGTATTTATGCCGGTGATGGTTTAGCCTGCGAAACTGCAGAATCACTTGATCTGGTGTTGTGCAACCCGCCCTTTCATCAGCAACAAGTGATCGGTGATTTTTTAGCCCGACGTATGTTTCAGCAAAGTCATCGCGCCCTTAAAGCCGGCGGGCAATTATGGATTGTCGGCAACCGCCACCTGGGCTATCACGTCACCCTAAAACGCATGTTTCGTGAGGTTGAGCAGGTTGCAGCTAACGCTAAGTTTGTGATTTTCAAAGCGACTAAATAGACGTCATATGCTCTAAAAAACAAGCTAAACGCGGTAAATTTACGGACAAATAGCAGCCTTGCCAATCACTCAACCGAGCAACTGGCAAGCGCCATTGTTTGGAAATTAACGCTGACGTGCTTGTTCGTACAGCGGCATCACTTTAGGGATATTGGCCTGTAGAGTAGAGATGCGAGTTGACGAGGACGGGTGCGTGCTCATAAATTCAGCCGGAGAACCTTGGCTGACCTGCTCCATTTTACGCCACAAGCTCACCGCTGCATTGGGGTTATAACCAGCACGCGCTGCTAACTCTATACCCAGCAAATCAGCCTCAGTTTCTGCACCACGGCTGTTAGGCAAGGTCATACCGTACTGCACCGCAGTATCAGCAATCGCCATGGTATCTTGGCTGACGCCTAGCACTGCGCCTAAGCCCAGCTTAGCCATTTCAATACCATAGGCCTTCGACATGGCCTCACGACTGTGCTCACGCAGTGCGTGGGCGATCTCATGGCCCATGATTGCTGCAATCTCATCATCGGTCAGCTTAAGCTTGGTAATAATGCCACTATAAAAAATAATTTTACCGCCCGGCCCACAGTTAGCGTTGAGATCAGGGCTATCAATTAAGCTGACCTGCCAATCCCATTGCCGGGCATCAG
This sequence comes from uncultured Thiopseudomonas sp., assembly GCA_964385265.1. Taxonomy (GTDB): domain Bacteria; phylum Pseudomonadota; class Gammaproteobacteria; order Pseudomonadales; family Pseudomonadaceae; genus Denitrificimonas. The sequence continues at coordinate 3,835 of CAYLOI010000037.1, read as the reverse complement.
CACGGAAATAACCCACTTGACTAATCAGCCGCTGGCCAATCACTTGCAAGCGCTTGGCATTATTGCTGCGCGTATCCAACTTACCTTTGGCTTGTGCTTGCTGCAGCGTTTCTTGATAGGTTTGCGCATAACTCTGGTTTATTTCATTGGTGCTCAGCATGCTGAACATATACTGCTTACGATCAACCCCCACCGCGCTGGAGCCGGTGGTATTAACAGCCTGACAGCCAGTAAGTAATAACACTCCGGCTAACGCTATATTTTTATGTAATCGAGCCAAATTTCACCTCACCCTAGTTAACCAACAAGCACTCCATCAGCATACTGATGGCTCTATTGGCTTGCAGTTTATTACAGCTGTGCCCACATAGCATGTGTTTAGTCTGCCTGTGCAGAAAAAGTAAAACATATTGCGCCACTGCAGCATCACGGGTACTGACTGTCACTCTAGTCGCTAGCTTTTTAAAATAAGCAGCCCGGCGATAGCTGATTGGCTATGACCGGGCTGTGAGTAGGCTCAATTAGAACATCTGCAGTTTAATTCTATGGGATTTACACTACAGACTGACGGCTACGGAACCAACTGACGATGATCGCCACAATCATAATCAAGCCAACCACGCCCAGCATGGGATAGACCGTACCAATCAGCTTACTGAAGCCCACTTGGCTTAGGCCTAGGCCGACTACAGCAAAGACTGCGCTCAACCACTTGAAACGAGTCGACTCTGGCGCAGCAAAACGAGCACCGAACGCAAAGAACATACCCACCGCTGTGCTATAGATCATACAAATCAGCGACACCGACATCACTACCGCCAAAGCCGGTGAAATATTTGCAGCTAGGGCCAAAGTAGGCATTTCCACACCGACCAGCTGATCAATATTGGCAAACAGGCCGATGTTCAGCAAGAAGATCAACAAACCCAAACCCAAACCACCTAATGCACCACCGCGTCCAGCAAACTTCTGCGAGCTGGTCATGCCGCCAATCACCGCCAGCATTGGAAAACCAACAGCAATATTGAATGATGCATACAACACTGCACCAAAGATCCAGCTGGATATCGACCAACTCGAACTGATGGTTGGGATTTCTTTGGCAATTACGTTCAGCGTCTCACTGGAGGCTGTGCTGGTGTAAATTGAGTAACTGGTAATTGCCAAGACTAAAACCAGTAAAAAAGGCATGACCACACTGATTAGATTGATGATGCCGCGCACATTTAAGCACAGCGTAGCAATCACCAACACAGTCATTAAAATACCACCCAGCAGAGGCGGTAAACCATACTGCTGAGCAAAGATCGAGCCGCTACCGGCCAGCATCACTACCCCAACACCGAACAAGAAGAACGACAGCACCACATCCACAACAAAGCCTGCGCGTGTACCAAACAAGGTATAAAGCACTCTCTTGTGCGAGCCGGCTTGCATACTGGAGCTTATACGTGCGATCTGCATGCCTAAAAAAGCAAAGAGCACCGCACTAACCAGTGTTCCTATCACGCCGATCAAACCGTAACCCGTGAAAAACTGTAGTACCTCCTGACCGGAAGCAAAGCCTCCACCAATGACTACCGACATATAAGCCAATGCAATTTGCAACGATTGTTTGTTCATTTGTGTAATCTCTTTTTATTAGATTTATCAATTTGTCAGGCTGTCTTAAGCCGCAAATGCAGCAATAATCGATTGCTCCAGCAAGATGTGCTTCTCGCACCTCTTAGCCTTGAAGCTAGCCCAAACCGGCTTAGCACAGTCGAGTCAGGTGCGATCGCCTAGCGCATTGCTGCCATGCAAATCACAACCCTGACTCAACTTGTTAGTTTTTCCCGTAACGAGAAATATCAAATCCAGCAGTGCTGATGCGCGAAGTTTTCTTCGCCAGCAAATCTGCCAGCACGCGCGCCGAACCACAGGACATGGTCCAGCCTAAGGTGCCGTGACCGGTATTTAAGAACAGGTTTTGATAGCGTGTTGCACCAACAATAGGTGTCCCATCAGGGGTTGCTGGTCGCAGTCCTGCCCAGAGCTCGGCACCTGTTGTGTCACCGCCCTCAGGAAACAGATCGTTGACCACCATCTTTAGGGTCTCACCGCGACGCGGATCAATGTGGGTATCGTAACCCTGTACTTCTGCCATCCCGCCGACACGGATACGCTGATCAAAACGGGTTACCGCAATCTTGTAAGTTTCATCCAGCAAAGTAGATACCGGTGCCATATCTGGATTGGTAATAGGTACGGTTAGGGAGTAGCCCTTGAGAGGGTAAATAGGTGCGCGAATCCCCAGAGGTGCCAGCATTTGCGGACTGAAACAGCCCAGAGCAACCACATAGATATCAGCAGTCTCTAGTTTGCCGTCAATCCACACACCATTGACACTATCACCTGCGTATTCAATGCTCTCAATTGTTTGGTTAAAGCTGAATTCGACACCTAACTCAGTCGCCATTTCCGCCAAGCGCATAGTAAATAGCAAACAGTCGCCGGTTTGGTCATTGGGCAGGCGTAAACCACCACTCAACTTATGTGCAACCTTCGCCAGAGCAGGCTCAGCGCGCGATACTGTATTGCGATCGAGCAACTCATAAGGAACGCCCAACTCTTGCAGTACTGCGACATCTTTAGCTGCATCATCCAATTGCGCTTGAGTACGAAACAGCTGCGTTGTGCCACATTGACGGCCTTCATACTCAATTCCAGTATCTGCGCGTAACTCGTCAAAACAGTCACGGCTAAACTCTGACAAACGCACCATACGCTCTTTGTTCACGGCATAACGAGCCGCTGTGCAATTGCGCAACATCTGCGCCATAAATAGATATTGATGAATATCGGCTGTCGGTTTAATCGATAAGGGCGCGTGCTTTTGCATCATCCATTTAATCGCCTTAAATGGCACACCTGGAGCAGCCCAGGGCGATGCATAACCTGGGGAGATTTGTCCCGCATTAGCATGGCTGGCTTCTTGCGCAACACGGGGCTGACGATCAACGACTTTGACCTCAAATCCTTCTCGGGCCAGATAATAGGCACTAGTGGTTCCCACAACGCCGCTTCCTAAAACCAACACACGCATAACTGAACTCCTCACCGCTAATGACTAATTGCTTTAATTCTGATTGTAGGTGAGCATCAGCAGTGTTTTTCACTAATTAACTGACTTTATTCGACACATAATTCAGTTCTATTCAACTAAAGTATAGGTGCATTCACTATGCAGCGTAAAAATAGAGCTCCACGTGAGCTGGATCGAATTGATCGCCAGATCCTTCGCGAACTCCAAGCTGAAGGTCGTCTATCACTCACTGAGCTAGGCGAGCGAGTTGGACTATCGACAACACCTTGCACTGAGCGGGTCAGGCGTTTGGAGCAAGAAGGAGTCATCATGGGTTATAGCGCTCGACTCAATCCAGCGCATCTTGAAGCAGGGCTGTTAGTTTTTGTTGAGCTTAATTTGGCTTACAAATCCGCAGATGTTTTTGAGGAGTTTCGCCGCGCGGTACTAAAACTACCCCATGTGCTCGAATGCCATCTGGTATCTGGTGACTTTGATTATCTAATCAAAGCGCGAATCTGTGAAATGGCCTCCTACCGTAGGCTGCTCGGCGATATTCTATTAACCCTGCCTCATGTGCGCGAGTCGAAAAGCTATATTGTCATGGAGGAAGTAAAAGAGTCTTTAGAATTACCCGTGCCGAAGCAGAAATTCTAAATTTGACGCGTGCATATACTTTTTGATTGCTGAATTATTGTCATGCGGTGGAGTGTGTGGCGTATGCGTGGCGTATGCGTGGCGTATGCGTGGCGTATGCGTGGCGTATGCGTG
>CAYLOI010000036.1:0-18258 GCA_964385265.1 uncultured Thiopseudomonas sp. | reverse complement strand
GCTCTGGATCACTGCAGCTTAAAGTCACCTGCTTAAAGGCATCAATAGGTACAGCTGGAATATCTTTCCAGTGTTTGACCAGCCGAGGCGTTTTACCTTTGGCGCGGCAATAGGATTGGTAGGGTAAATTAAACTCAAACTGGTATCTAAAAAGCGCCAGCGCGTGCTGATTGAACTCAGCTTCAGAGCTGCCTGTCTGCTGCACAAATTGAAGTGTTTTCTTAATGATCTCGTGTTCCACTTAACTCGCTCCAACCCTTTATATATAGGCTCTCTCATGCAAATCTAGACGCGCCAAGCAACAGCCAGTTACTGCAATTGAAAGCAATAACGCCTTGGCATTCTGACAATAGTGCTGCGCTAACCACGTGAGACCGGGCAGCAGTTGCTGGTCCTGTCGAACTCTTATTTCGTAAGACTGCACGGCAAAAACAAGGCATATCAGCCACATTTGAAAAAAGAGCAACGATAGCAAATTGAAGTTGGTTTAGCTTGTGCAAAAGCTCAAGTTAATCAAGGTTCAAGGTTTTATTTTGCACAACTGACTCGGCGCAATAACATTCGCAGCACAGCACACAGATAAAATGTGCACCCATCCTTTATGCTTTAACAGCCACACTACAACCTGCGAACAAACCCTTGCCGACTGATACTTACAGGGCATTTTTTGACGCGATAGCGCCGCGCTCAAGATGGCTTTTACCCTACAAGACCGGCTCGTTATTGAGCCAGCCTTGCGCAAACATCACTGATCAAACTTACTTATTCTTTAAGAAATATAGCGATCCAACTCTGCTGCTTCGGGCGACTGTGCATGCGCCCCTGCACAATCAAGGCAGTCTTGGCTTAGCTTTCTGTGGCTAGAATCATACGGTCGAGATGCTTCACGCTAACGCCTTTAATGTGCTTGCGGCGCAAACAATAAATAACCACGCCTAGCGCACCCCAAACCAATAATGCAATCCAAGACGGGGTAGACAGCTCACCCGGCGAGCCAGGAATCAGCAATAAACCCAGGAACGACAAGCCACTCAAAGCACCCAGTAACGACAGAGCTTTCTTGAACGGAGATACACCGCCATCGTAATCTTTACCCAAGCCGCGCTTGGACCACTTAAAGCACCTGTACGCAGCCGCGCAGCAGTAGAAATAAGCAATGGCCACACCGGTGGAGGCCATATCAACCACCCATAGCAACACTTCGCGGCCGAACCAAGGCGCGATCAGGCAGATACAGCAGGTAAAGATAATGCCCGCCTTGGGGGTTTTATAAGTCGAGTCCAGTTTGCCAAATACCGAAGGAATAAATTTTGCACGGCCTTGGGCAAACATAAGACGACTGGTGGCAATGTAAAAACCATTGAGCCCAGTGGCAATGCCCATCAGTAAAGACAGTGATAGAGCTACCAGTCCCATGGTGCCTAAAGTGCCTTGCACCATATCACCGGTGCCCCACACAGATCCTTGAGCCACCATTTCCGTCCACGGCATGGCCAAAGCGGTAGCCATAATCAGCAGAGAATAATGCAAAGCAGCCATGGCCAACGCCATAACAATCAGCATAAAAGCCTTAGCCGGTGAAAAAGCAAACTCTTCCGCCGCTTGTGGCACGCTATCAAAGCCGACATAAGCCCAAGGCGCGATAGCCACAATGGCGAAGACCGCCGACCAAGAGGATATTTCCGGATTAAACATTGGTTTTAGGTTTTCAAAGGAAGTGTCCGGTGACAGCAGCATCCCCACCACCACAAACAAGGCTCCAGCAATTAGCAACAGACAAAAATAATACTGGCTCTTACCGGAAAAACTGCCGCCACGGATATTGATCCAAGCAAACAGAATTAGAGCAAAGCTGGCAATCATCACCTCGCCAAAGTACACCTCCCAGCCAGCCACAGTGTACATCGGCCAAAAAGTAGCCACTTCAGGGATGATGAACTTGGCTAGCAGCGCTAAAGCCGAAGCATTCAACGCCACAATCGACATGTAGCCTAGCGTCAGAAACCAACCACAGAAAAACGCATGATAGCGACCAAAACCTAAATAGGAGTAAGTAAAGCCACCGCCAGTAACCGGAAATATCTTGATCAAAAAGCCATAACTAACGCCAATGATGATCATCAGCAACGCACCGATACCCAGCCCAAGAATAGCCCCCATCGGACCGGCCATCTTAATCCAGTCTGCCGGCAGCACGAAACTGCCCCAACCAATGGCAGAGCCAAAAGCGATAGCCCACACCCACTGAGGTTTTAAACACTTCTCCAGCTGTTCACGTTGCTCTGTACCGCTCATTTAGTTACTCCAGCGATGCTAAAGACCCTACGGGATCGCATGCATTTATTATTGTTACCTGGAAATAATTCGAAATTCACCAGTGCCTTTTTTGTTTTTAGTAGGCGAGTAAATAACCAATCATTGTTGTTGTTTTCACAACACTAGAGTCCGTAGCAATCTCAAGGTAGAGCCAGAATCTTTCATCTATTAGGGCCAAAAAAACACAAACCATCTCGTTAAACGGAACAAAATATATTAAAAAATGATAAATAATAGACTAATTTAGAGTAATTTTATCTTTGTCGGCTTTTTTAAAACCCTCTTGAAAACCGCAGCCATACACGATTTAACGCAGCACAATAGTGTTTTAAACAGCAGTGGCGAGGCACTCTATAGAGGTCTGCCGTCACACTGCAATTGCACTAAAAGATGCCATTGCTAAAGCAAATCAATTGCAATCAATGACGCAAGCTAAGGCCCGAGCTCAAGACTAATTGACAAGGCAGCAACAACACTTGTGCTCGCTATGAATCGAATCAGTCATACCTAGCCATTCAAGCGGCACTGCAAGCTTGATAAATTATTTGTGCGCTAATAAGCGCTGGTCTGCGCTTTTGATGTGCTCTATAGTCGATTGCTGATCAATACATACTTCTAAAAACAAATTGATATAACCAGCAAGAGCCATCCCAATGTACGATTTTATTATTATCGGCGCAGGCTCGGCGGGCTGTGTATTAGCCAACCGTTTAAGCGCCAATCCGGCGCACAAGGTGTGTTTAATTGAAGCCGGCGGCAGTAATCGCAACTACCTTGTACGGCAAACCAATCCGCTAAATATGCTGCTGCTGATGAACAGTAAGCGCTTGAACTGGGGTTACCGCTGCGAGCCTGAAGCGCGCACCGGCAATCGACGTTTTTTCTGGCCGCGCGGCAAAGTATTGGGTGGCTGCAGCTCGGTCAATGCGATGATTTATACGCGCGGACACCCATGGGATTTTGATCATTGGGCTGAGTTGGGCAATCCTGGCTGGAGCTATGCCGACGTCTTGCCTTGGTTTAAAAAGTCACAGCGTTGGGTGCGCGGCTGCAATCAGTACCACGGCAATCAAGGCACGATGGATGTGGTGGATAGCAACTTTCACTTCCCCACCAGCACAGCTTTTGTGCGCGCCTGTGGCGAAGCAGGCATCGCTTACAACCATGATTTTAACGGCGCAGAGCAACACGGCTGTGGCTTTTTTCAAGTCACCCAAACACCCTTTGGCCAGCGCGCCAATTCTGCCTATGCTTTTTTAGATGAGGCCCTTGAGCGCCCCAATTTAACCGTACTGACGAATACACAAGTCACCCAAGTCCTCTTTAATGGCAAACAGGCCGTGGGTGTAGAGATCAGTCGAGACGGCAAAAAGGGGCTGCGCGAGCAACTGACCGCCAGTAAAGAAGTGATTTTAAGCGCCGGCGTTATCAACACGCCGCAGTTGTTAAAACTGTCGGGCGTGGGCCCTGCCGATGAGTTAGCCCAGCACAATATTGCATTGCGGCACGCACTGCCCGGCGTCGGTGAAAACCTGCAAGACCATCCCGATGTGATCTTGCGCTACTTAAGCAAAGCTGGCGGCGCGCTGACCACCTCACTGTCTGCCGACACGCTCAAGTTTTTCAGCAAAGTGCTATTTGCGAAAAATTTTATTTATACGCCAACCGATGCCGGCGGCTTTATTAAATCCAGTCCCGAGCAGCCCATCCCTGATTTGCAATTGCAGTTTGCCGCGGTTCGAATGCAGCCACACGGCGCGGGCGTATTCACCTCAATGAAAAGTGGTTATGTGCTGCATGTCTGTCACTTGCGTCCGCACAGCCGCGGCAGCGTGAAACTGGCCAGTAGCGATCCTTTTGCCGCGCCGAAAATCACTGCCAATTATTTCGCTAAAGAACAGGAGCTGAATGCTCTGGTGCGCGGTATACGCATCTGTCGCGATATTTTAAACCAACCAGCGATGGCGGCTTTTAATGGCGGCGAAGAGCGCCCAGGACTGGCGCTACAAAGCGATGAGCAGCTTAAGGAGTGGATCAAACAAAACGTTGAAACCGTTTATCACACCGCGGGCAGCTGCAAAATGGGCACGGACGCCATGGCGGTGGTCAATGCTGAGCTTGCAGTGCACGGCTTAACCGGCCTGCGAGTCATCGATGCGTCGGTGATGCCCACCATTACCGGCAGCAATATCCATGCGCCCACAGTGATGATTGCCGAAAAAGGTGCAGATGCAATCCTAGAAAAATGGCGTTAAAGCAAGCTTAAGAGAGCGTGGCGTCATAAACTTCAACCCGATTACGCCCTGCGTTCTTGGCGGCATACAGCGCCGTGTCGGCGCGCGAGACCAAGGTTTCAGGATCATCACCCGGTACAAATCCAGACACGCCAAAGCTCGCCGTATTGCTGCCCACAGTAGGGCACGTAATGCTCGCCAAAACTTGTCGCAACTTTTCTGCAAGCAATGCTGCACTGTTGATATCAGTGTTAGGCGTGATTATCAAAAACTCCTCACCACCCCAGCGGCTGGCAATATCGACATCTCGGATATTGGCCATTATGGTTTGCGCCACTCGTACCAAAACTTTATCACCAGCTAAATGGCCAAAGCTGTCATTAACTTGCTTAAAATAATCCATATCCAGCAAGATAATAGACAATGAAGCTCCATACCTGCTGGCAAGCTTAACCTGCTGCTCTAGCACCTGATCTAGCTGTAATCGGTTGGCTAATTGTGTCAACTGATCCGTCACAGACAGCTTGGTTGCGTCTTTAATCGATGCCTCTAGCTCGGCGGACACCACTTTAATAAAACGCATCAGGCGAGACACAACCCGCGCATGTTGATTAGCTAAAGGATCACCTTGCTCAGCAGGTGTTAACAAAGCAGCATCTTGTTTACTCATAGACCGGTTATTTTTTGGCCCTTCACGCAAGCCTACTGCCACCATCGCCGCATTTAATAGCGACAATTGTGAGGCTCCGTAAAACTCACCATAGGTATAAAACCCGAAAGTCGGCGCTATCGTTTCTAAAGGTAAAGTTTCCAACTCCACGCTTTCTTGCATCAAAAACCGTCGACAACTGCAGGTATAAAGAAAGATCGCCTGCGGATCAAACTGCGCCATGCACTTATGCAGCTTTTTTGAGTTTTCGAGGATCAGGTCAATGTCACCGTAACCTATGCGAAACGCCTCACCTTCACGAATATCTGCAACAAAACGCAAAGAGCCATCTTTACCACTCGCCACAGGCACTCTGGCCAATATATGGCCATTGCGCTCCAGCAGAAATGGAAATTCGAGCGCATTAAATATAAACGCATCATCTTTAGGAATGTCGAGGTAGCGCTGATAGACCGCAAAAGCAGGATTATCATCGACATATTGCACATCTAGACCATCAATTTTGGTCACACGCATACTGTGGCTAAGTGGCTGCCAACCCAGATAGGAACTGGATTCGATATGCAGGTCTGCACCGCAAAATACAACGACAACAACACCCTGCTCGAACTGTTCTGCCTCGCTAAAAACCAGTGAAGTATTCGACGAACTGTAGTCGCCCGCGCCACCACCAAAGACAGGATAATGACCCAGAGTCGACTCAATGCCTTTCAGTAATGCAGCGGCATCCACACTTAAAGTGGTGGCAAGTAACAGAATACCTGCGACATCAGAATAGTTTTGCTTGATGCTACGCGCCAACTCCGCACCCAGTCGCTGCTCATCACCAGTGCTGCTGGCCTTAGCGATCACATTAACATCAGATGACTCAAAGAAAGTAAAACCGATAACGGTTTGCTTGGTCACTAATCGGCCATGAGCAACTTCACCAATAGTGGTTGCCCCAACCACCGCAGCGTTAGGAAATTTGCCAGCGATCACTGCAGTAATTGCATTGATTTGCCGCTGATTGGCTTCGGCACAGTAAATTTGCACGAGTTGTGACCGAGAGCTTACTGCAGCTTGAGATACTGATCCAGTGTCAATCTCTGCTATTAATGCCTCCACGTCAGTAAAAACATAGGTGATATGTTGGATCATAAGCCGACTCCTTTTGGCAAAACAGCTCCTAGCCAAGACCCTCACACATCTATGTGTATTTTGTTCAGCAGGATTTTATTTTCAAATTAATAGCTCGATGGTATCACTGATGCAAGCCAAGTTATCTAGCTATTGGTAGGTATTGAGATCGCACACAATGCAATAGTTAAAGCAATAACTGACTGGCGGATAGCGATCTACCTTTTAATAAAGACTGAGCTTTTTCTGCTATGAGTTTGAAGACGACCTTGATGATTTTATAAAAAACGACACAATTAACCCGCTCAACGCCAGCCCAATCCCGAGAATAAAAGCCGTTTGTACACCAGCCGTTAATGAAGTGCTTGCCAGAGATGGATCTGTTGGATCCGCAACCTTGCTTAAGAAACTATTTTGCGACGCAGACATTATGGTGATCGCCAGCGCTGTACCAATTGAACCCGATACTTGCATTAGCGTGTTGATCAAGGCTGTGCCGTCGGGGTAAAGATTTCTGGGCAGCTGATTTAAACCATTGGTTTGCGCCGGCATCATCACCAATGCCACGCCAATCATCAGGCCTGAATGCAACAAGATCACCATTAGAGCAGTTGTTGCAGTGGTTACATTGGATAGATTCCACAGCATCACCAGCATGATGATAAAGCCCGGCGTAATAAGCCACTTTGGACCATGGGTATCAAATGCACGCCCCACGAATGGCGACAGAATTCCATTTAATGCCCCGCCCGGCATTAGTACCAAGCCCGCAGCAAGCGCAGTGAGCCCGAGTCCGGTTTGTAGATATAAAGGTAAAAGAATCATGCTTGATAAAATAATCATAAAGGTGGCAGCGACACTAAATATACCTAAGGTAAACATTGGGTATTTAAAAGCGCGTAAATCTAACATTGGACTATCAAGTTTAAACTGCCTGAATGAAAATATAATAAGAGATGCTAGAGCAATAATGATTGAACTTATGACCAGTGCATCTCCCCAGCCTTTATCGCCGGCGAGACTAAAACCGTAGACAAGCCCACCAAAGCCAAGCGTCGAGAGAATGATTGAAAGCACATCTATTTTAGGCTTGGTCAGGTTCGAAACGTTCTGCATATACACCAGCCCGTAAGCTAATGAAAAAACAAGAAACGGAATCAGCAGCCAAAGAATCCAATTCCAGCTCAACACTTCAATGATGAGCCCCGAAGTGGCCGGCCCAACAGCCGGTGCTGACATCAATACCAAGCCAATCAGCCCCATCACTGTGCCTCTTCGATGAATCGGGAAAATGATTAATGCTGTGTTGAACATCAGCGGGATTAATAAGCCGGTGCCAACGGCCTGAATGATGCGGCCGAGCAGTAAAACCTCGAAAATGGGTGCCATACCTGAGACGATCGCCCCAAGAATTGAAAAGAGTAACGAGGCGACGAATAATTGCCGAGTACTGAACCATTGGATTAATAAAGCGGAAACGGGAATCAGTATCCCCATCGTCAGTAAGTAACCTGTGGTGATCCATTGCACCGTCGAAGACACCACATCCAATTCAATCATTAAACGGCCAAGCGCCATATTTAAAGCAGTTTCACTAAATAAGCCGATAAATCCTGCAATTAAAAAAGCGATTAAAATCGGGACGGGCTTTATATCTTTTTGATCGTACTTACTTGCAATTGTAGACATTAGAATTCTCTTCGATGAGTCACTCAATCGAACTTAATATTGATAGGCTATTTGATTTATTTTTTAATAAATCAAAATGGCAAAGCTGTTTCAGCGTTGTGAAATGGCACAGTGCACCGTGACTGAAGCGCGCAATTACTTAGCCGGCACGCGGGGAAGCTGAATCTCAAAAATCATCTGCTCAGCAGCACTATTCGCCGTAATGTGGCCGCCATGCGCTGCAATGATCGACTTCACAATCGCTAGGCCTAAACCGGCACCGTCGCCTTTGCGTTGACGCGAGGGATCAGCCCGATAAAAGCGATCGAACAGTTTTGCCAGATGCGCAGGATCGATGGTTAAGCCTGGATTTTCCACACGAATCACTACCCCGTCGCTGCTGTGCGCCAGCAGAGCAACGGTCACCGCCTGCCCCGCTGCGGTATAGCGTATGGCATTGGACAAGAGATTACTCAGCGCGCGGCGCAGCATCAGCTGATCACCTTCGACCCACAGCGCCGAGCCGGTACAGACCAAGGCAACACCGCGTTCATCAGCCCAAGCCTCGAAGTACTCAAATAACATCTGCACTTCAGTCAGCAGATTGACTTTGACCCGCTCGCCTTGCAGCTGCTGGTTGTCTGCTTGGGCTAAAAACAGCATATCGCTGACCATCTTGGCCATGCGCTCATATTCTTCCAGGCTTGAATACAAGATCTCTTGATACTGTTCGAGATCACGGGCTTGCGACAGCGCCACTTCCGTTTGCGTGCGCAGGTTGGTGATAGGCGTGCGCAACTCATGGGCGATATCTGCGCAAAAGTTGGAGAGACGTGCAAAGCTCTCTTCGATGCGATCGAGCATGTCGTTAAAGGATATGGCCAGCTCGGTGAGTTCTACTGGAACCGTAGCAGGCGCCAGCCGAATCGACAGGTGATCAGACTTGATCCGACGAATTTCGGCACTGATACGGCGCAAAGGCGCATGGCCTTGATAGACCGCAAACCATGTCGCCAAAATAGCAATCAAACAGGCGGCCAAGGTAATCAGTTTCAGATACAGATGAAAGCTGTCCAGATAATGCACGTGGAAATCAATATCTGTGGCGACCACTAGGGTGACCGGCGCTTGCGCAACAGGCTTTGCCTGCATCAGTTGCACAGCAGCACCCCGATACGTTCGCCCTTGATCTTTCCAGGTGTGCACCGAGTCAATATCAATCCTATCTGCAGAGGGCGTAAGCCCTGCCAAGCGCTTTAAATTGGAATGGGGCGTGGCGTAAAGCAAATTCTCATCCGAGTCGGTCAGGCGAATCTGTACATTATGGTGACCTGACACCGCACTGGCTAAATGGCGTGGCAGCGCCTCGTCACCTGCAGCGCGCTCAGGCTCGGACAGCGACTGTGAAACGGACTCAATCACTGCATTGAGTTCATCAACATCCTGCTGGACAAAATGCCGATCTATCGAGCGTTCGATGAGCCAGCCAAACGCGAGCAGTAGTACAGTGATCACCGAACCTATGAAAACAGTCAGGCGCAGTGCTAGGGATGCAGGACGGCGTGCCATGCGTCAGGCGTCACTACTGAGGTCAAGCATATAACCCATACCGCGCACCGTATGAATCAGTTTGGGCTCAAAATCATCATCAATTTTGGCACGCAAACGCCGAATCGCCACATCGATCACATTGGTATCGCTGTCAAAATTCATATCCCAGACTTGCGATGCGATCAGCGAGCGCGGCAACACTTCACCTTGGCGGCGCACCAATAACTCCAGCAGCGCAAATTCTTTATTGGTTAGGTTGATGCGCACGTCATGGCGCTGGGCGCGTCGCCGTGCAAGATCCAAGATAAGATCAGCCACCTGCAATTGATCATCAAAGACGGGCGCGGTGCCTCGACGCAACAGAGTGCGCACCCGCGCCAACAACTCGGAAAAAGCAAAAGGTTTAATCAAATAATCATCAGCACCGAGCTCCAAGCCTTTAACTCGATCGTCCACGCTATCGCGCGCGGTCAAGAACAGCACCGGTGTCGTCGACTTCGCTGCGCGCAAGGCTTGCATAATCCGCCAGCCATCCACATCGGGCAGCATCACATCCAAGATAATTAAGTCATAGCGCTCGGTCAGTGCCAGGTGATGCCCATCGAGGCCAGTGCGTGCCAGATCAACCACAAAACCTGACTCAGTTAGACCTTGGCGCAGATACTCGCCCGTTTTAATTTCATCTTCAACCACCAGCAGTTTCATCGGCTCGCCCCGCGAATTCGTTGTGTTTGCGTCCCTGAGCACGCACTGGCCAACCGAGCACGCTCAGCCCCAAAGCCACTCTACCCATCTGCTGCTGTCATGTGCATGACCTGAGCATTACAAAATTGTAATCTGCCTGTCATCTGCACGACAGCAACGCTTGGCTATAGTGACGCCATCAAGTCAACCCACAGCATGCACTGATATGGCATGCACAGCGAGCTGAAATACTGATCAGCGCTCTCAACTCGAGACGCGCTATGTGGTGTATATCAGCCGACCTTTTGAGCCTTGTTGTCTAGGGTATCGAGTCAACCAGACAACACTTTATAACTTTGACAGAGAACATCATGATCAAGAAAACAGTCTCCATCCTCACTTTAGCCGCCCTCCCAATCTTTGCACTGGCTGCAGGTGGCGATCATCACATGCCCGCTCACGGTATGCATGAGCACGACACGCCACATGCGGCATCCTTTTATGGCCAACCCGGCGATCGGGCGCAGATCAGCCGTACCATCGAAGTCAAGATGGACGACAGCATGCGTTTTACCCCCAGTGACATCGAAGTTAAAGCAGGTGAAACCGTACGTTTTCTGATTACCAACGCAGGCCAACTGCCGCATGAAATGGTGATCGGCTCAATCGAAGAACTCAAGGCGCATGCCGCACAAATGCTAGCAATGCCTGATATGCAACACAGTGACCCGAACATGGTTACGGTTGAGGCTGGACAGGTCGGCGAACTGATTTGGCAATTCGACGCAGCCACCATGGTCGATTTTGCCTGCTTGATTCCTGGACATAGCGAAGCCGGCATGGTGGGCAAGATTCAGGTTAAATAAGCTGGATGGAACACCGCGCTGCAGCGCTTGTGAGCTTTAGAGCTTTAGAGCTTTAGAGCTTTAGAAGCAAGCGTGCAGCGTCAGCAAACAGAGCAATACTTTAGCTGTTGCAGTAAGCCTGCGACGCAGCAAGGATCAGTCAAATGGCAGCAGCCAAGCACAAAACAGCTGTACTTATCGGCGCGTTAAGCATTTTAGCGCTTGGCGCCAGCTTGTTTATCTATGCTTCTTCAGCAGGCTCAAAACCTGCCTATATTGATCCGTCCGATAAAGCGCTGGTGACTGACGGCAAACACATCTACGCCAGAGAGTGCGCTTCCTGTCACGGTGCCACATTAGAAGGTGAGCCTAACTGGCGCATGCGCAAGGCCAATGGGCGCTTACCGGCACCGCCCCACGATGCAACGGGGCACACCTGGCATCATGCCGACGCGCTATTAATTGAGATCACAAAAAACGGCTTAGTCCCCGGCATCAGCGCTCCAGAGGGTTACCTCAGCGATATGCCCGCTTACAAAGCAACACTGAGCGATCAAGAAATCCGCGCGGTACTGGCCTATATTAAAAGCACGTGGCCCGAGCATGCGCTAGCTCGACAGAAGCAAATCACTCTGCAGCAAGAGTAAAGCGGTGGGTGCTCTGCTCTTCTCGTTGAGCCCAAGTTTCCTTGTTATAGCTTATGTAAAACTCTAGGTGCGAGCACTGCTGTTTTTCGGGGGATTACCTTGAGTGTTGAGTTTGCAGATGATTTGACACTAGAAATACCAGCTCTGCAAAACCGATTCTGGTGACCCTGGTAGTGGCTAGTGAGTTTAGCCACTATATTATAAATTAGGTTCTATGCAGCCAAGCATAAGACCTAACTCTCTAACCTGTTAAAGCCCACAACAACTATTTTCCTACACCATACAAAACCGCCACTCGCGCTTGTTCTTGTTCGGGTAAAACGCAAGTTGCCATATGCAAGCGTGCCTCTTGATGCAGTTGTTCAAAAATCAATGTATCCACAGCATCATACTGTTGCAGACTCAAGTCTGCTCCGTCAGTAAAAACTGCGAAGGCAGCGCGCGGGAGTTGGTTTGCTGTTAAGTGATCCAGTTGATAAGTGGTGTCGCTGCTATCAAAGGTTTTAAACAAGAAACGCTGACTGGGTTCGCTCTGTAAAACAGTTTGCAAGTCGGCGATATCCGTTGCGGTTACACCGGGCACGGTCAGAGCTTGGGTCAGTACGCTGATGGCATTTTCAGCCCAGAGCATAAAATCAAAGGTATCGCACGCCTCTACGCAGCGTACTTGATAGCAATTTTCTGCAAGCTCGCGCTGGCAGTCGGCACGGTCAAAGTACAAGCTGATATAAAGTGGCTCAGCATGAGCTTGTGATGATAGGTAGTCTTTTGGCGCGTCAATTAAGAACTCAATAGCCACATATTCAGAGCTGGCATGCAGTCTGTGCTCTTTATCTAAGTGCTTGATGCTGTATGCCGTGCCTTTTATAAAGTTTTTAATCACCAAGCCCGTTTCAAGATGAACGTTATTTGTCATTGTTATTGCACCTATAAAATACTGTGATACAGCCTTGGCAGGTACGCTGCGCTGAGGTTTGCTGTTGTTTCTCTGCGCTTAGTAAAAGCATCAATTGCCACTACTCAGCATCGCAAATATCAACTTAGAAAACTGCTCGGCCTTTCTTGGGTCACTGAGCAACTGCATCATTTGATTCTGATGGGCATCGCTGCTGCCCAAAATCGCATCGTCCACGGCTTTGGGGAAATCACCGAGCATCGCCTGCTCTGGCGTGTTATTGGCGAGCTGGTGCATAACTAAGGTGTTTTCTCTGACCTTATCACGCACAGTGTAGGCGTAGTTAACCATATCGGCTTCGGTCAGCTCATCAGTGATAAACAGTTCGTTGAGCTTGGCAACGATTTCCGATAAAAACTCTTCTTGTTTATCTTTAGCTTTAGCCGTGCCCAGCGCGTCGCCGGGTTCTAAGTCATAGCCTTCAGCATCTTCTTTAAGCCTGATATCCTGTTGGCGAATTTTAGAAAGGCGGTAGTGGCTGAGCACCACATTGCTAAGGTCGACATCCTCTTCATCGGTTTCCGCCTCGCGCAGCATGGGCCTTAGATTACGGGCATAGAGGCTGAGCTTTTCCAGATCTTTGTCATCATAATCAACGATCTGCGACATAAACTCATAAAAGCGCACAAAGGTGCCGAGATCCTTTTTAAAGATTTCCAGCGCGTCTTTTTCCTGTTTGCAGTCTTTAAAACTGTTTTCGGCGTTAGCAATTAATACCGCATCTTTGCTGCGTTTGCTCCGTTCAAACATATCGCGTGCATGCTTATAAGCCGCCACGGCAGATTTATAACGACTGCTCCAACGCTCAACCGCAGGCTTGCAGATATTACCGATGGCGGCGTTGCTTTTACTTTTTACGAAAAAGGCATTACAGAACTGCTCAACTTCATGCCACTGGAAAATACCCGCTGCACGTAACTTCTCGTACAGATCAAAGATCAAATCAGGGTCAGAGACATCAGCCAATTCAGCAGTTTGATAATACGGCTGGAAGGCATCGAGAATATCTTGCGGCTCATTAAAAAAATCCAGCACATAGGTGCCGGTTTCGGCCTTGCTTGGATAGATACGGTTCAAGCGCGACAGGGTTTGCACGCACTCCACGCCACCAAGTTTTTTATCCACATACATGGCGCAGAGTTTCGGCTGGTCAAAGCCGGTCTGAAATTTATTGGCGACAATCATCACTTGGTAATCATCGCTGTCAAAGGCTTTGCGCATATCGCGGCCTTTGAGACCGGGATTCATATTGGCTTCGGTAAATTTTTCGCCCAGCAAAGCCACAGAGTTTGGATCTTTTTCGGTAAATTCCACTTCACCTGAGAAGGCCACCATCGCGGCAATGTTTTGATAGCCTTTCTCGGATTGCTTGGACACCAAGTATTTATCCAAAGACAACTTATAGCGCACCGCTTCTTTACGCGAGCTGGTGACGATCATTGCTTTGGCCTGGCCGCCCAACAAACCCATGACGTTATCTTTAAAGTGCTCAACGATGACCTGTACTTTCTGGCTGATGTTGTAGTCGTGCAGGCGCACCCACTGGTTGAGCTTGACCTTGGCTTTTTTGCTCTCAACTTCTTCGTCTTTTTCAGCGATTTTCATCGCCAAGTTATAGGCCACTTTATAGTTGGTGTAGTTTTTCAACACATCCAAAATAAAGCCTTCTTCAATGGCCTGACGCATGCTGTAGACATGGTACGCCTGTGGCTTATTGGTTTTTGATGCCGGTAAACTCGGGTCAGGTAAGCGGCCAAACAGCTCTAAGGTTTTAGTTTTCGGCGTGGCAGTGAAAGCTAAATAACTTAAGTTCGGCGAAGCACGGCGTGACGCCACAGCGGCATCGAGAATATCCTCACTGCTCAGCTCGTCATCGTCACCTTTGCTATCAATGCTTAGCACTTCTTTGAGCTGGCGTGCGGTGCTGCCGGTTTGTGAGCTGTGCGCTTCGTCGGCGATCACCACATAATTGCGCTCTTTCAGGCTGACGCTGTTCTCAATGGCGCGCAGCACATAAGGAAACGTCTGAATGGTAACAATAATAATCGGCTGCGAGCCTTCCAGCGCGGTGGCCAATTTCTCGGATTTAGAGCCATCGCCCTCACTGCGATTAATGCGCCCCACTACACCTTCGGTCGAGGTGAACTGCGAGATGGTTTCTTGCAGCTGATCATCCAGCACGGTGCGGTCGGTGACGACGATAATGGAATCAAACAGCTTATGCCCTGCCGCGGTATGCAGCGCCGATAACTGGTGCGCTGACCAGGCAATGGAATTGGATTTACCGGAGCCGGCACTGTGTTGAATTAAATACTTATGGCCTGGGCCTTCAGTGCGCGCGGCATTAACCAACTGACTGACCACATCCCACTGGTGATAGCGGGGGAAGATCAGGGTTTCTTTTTTGTATTTACGGCCTTCCCAGTCTTCTTTTTCTTCGATTTCTAAATGGACAAAACGCGCGAGAATATTGAGTAAATTCTCCGGCAACAGCACCTCGTTCCATAAGTAATCGGTGGCGTACTGATGGATATCGACCGGTACATCATTACCCGCGCCGCCTTCGGCTGTGCCTTTGTTAAACGGCAAAAAGTAGGTGTCGTTCCCTTCCAGCCGCGTCGCCATATACACCTCGTACTGACTCACAGCAAAGTGCACCAACGCACCGCGCTTAAAGGTCAGCAATGGCTCTGGCTTTTTAGTCACAGGATCGATAGCCAAACGTGTGGTTTTGTACTGGTTAATAGCGTTTTGCACAGCCTGCTTGAACTCAGACTTGAGCTCCAGCGTGGCCACCGGCAAGCCATTGACGAACAGGACTAAATCAATACGCCACCGCTTAGCTTTACTGCCAGTTTCCAGCGCATGGGCATCACTGGCCCAAGGTGAATACACCAGTTCAGGAACAATACGCAGACGGTTTTTGCTGTAACGCGCCAAGGTATCAGGATTAAGATTATGCTCAGGCTTAAACTGGCACAGGCTAAAACGCGTACCACGGTCGCGCAGTTCATTGCGTAACACACCCAAGGTGCCAAAGGTGCGTAGCTCTTTATTGGCAGCATTGGGGTCGGCTTTATTGAGCTGCGAGGCAACGCGCTCTAAAAACTTAGCTTCAGGATTGTTGGGGTACAGCTTACAAAACTTCTGCCATTGCTCGTCCTGAGTGTCTTTAACAAAACCCAAGACATCCTCTTCATACAAGGCCAACTCGCGGTTGTAGCCTGCCGGCGTACCGAGCTGCCAACCGTTGGCGAGCATTTGACGAATCATATCGTTCTGAAAGGTCAGTTCGCTTGCTTTCCCCATGATAAATCTTCCTTAAACCTTGAACTTTAGCTTCGTCAGTCATTAACAAAATCTAATTAAATATAAACATGCGGTTAACGCTATTCATGTTTTTCCGCAAGCGATCGTAACTGGCCTTCCAAATCTATCAGCGCTTCAATAATATCTTCGAAACTAGGCTTTTCACCAAACAGCATTTCTTGCATCTGCTCATAATCAGCTTTTAACGCGCCTATATGATCGTCCGAGGGTTGCAACAGCAAACCCGCTAAAGTGGCGTCTTGATAGTTAGCCCAGCCACTAGGGTAGAACCTTTGTTTAAAGGTCACAACGTCCTTTAATAAGTTCACTTGATCAAGCCCCTGTTGCGACAAGCCTGTCTTAAGCAACTGATACACATCATAGTAGTGACGCGCATAACGACTGGGCAATGCTTTGTCACTGGGACGGTGCGCTTCAGCATGCAGGATTGTTAGCTTTTCCCAAAAAGTGCGCGCTACAAGAATAGTCGGTACAGAGATATGCCCCTGCGCAAACACAGCTGGAAAATACGTTGCGGCATAAGGCTCCGCATCACACCACTCCATAGGCAGCATCGCCGCCAATGGACCAATCTCCAAACGAACTTGCGGCCTTAAGTATGCCGAGGCAAAGGCTTGTGGGTAAGTAATATTAATCGTATGAGGATCATCAGTATCAATAAGTAACTCACAGGTATCACCCATCAACTCAATCAGACGAGGCAGTAATGTGTCTGCAATATAACTTTTTGACAGCGCGTTAATCGCTTGATTAAGCTTTTCTTGCTTAGTTTTACTGCGCGCTGCTTCAGGATTGTCTTGCGTGAGCTGAGTCCAATCTAAAATCAGATCAATATCTTCAGAAAACCGCTCAATGGCGTTGTAGCATTTAGAAAGACTCGTTCCGCCCTTAAATCGCAAATAACGTCTGAGTTGTGTATCTTCAAATACATGCAATAAAACCCAACATATCCAAAAATCTTTCTCAGCCGCAGCGGCGGTGATATTCATAGCGCTGGCAGTTTCACTGAAAAGTTCTCTGCGTTCTTGCTCTGTAAGTTTGGCGATATTTTTCATTAGGCGTCCTTGCTTAACACTATCTGCCGAATACGTTGAACGATCCAGCCCGTCACATACTGGGTGTCTTTTAAAATCCGTTTTACCAGCAACTCTGACAGCTCACCGCTTTCAACCACATCCTTGATACCGCTAGTGGCAGCTAAATAATCACGGATTTTGTACTGTTGTTCAGCGGTTAAGGGTTGTTCACCTAAAGCCTGAATGGCCTGCACCAATATTTCACTTTGCTGATATTTTAAGCCCAGTTGAGTAAAACTTGTTTTTTTGAACTCAACTGTTCGCTGCCCCACCTGATAGCTTTTACTCGGACCATCGCTTAAATACAGATACTGCGTAGGCACTTGCGTGGATAAACCCAGCATATTGAGCGCAGCATTACCTGAGACTTGAATCTGCCAGCCGAATTTACGCGCCAGCGCATGTGCAACTTGATCGATGTCAGGGCTGAGTTCTTTTTTAAGCAGTTTGCTATAGGCGGGATAATCGTAAAGACCGCGCATTACGCGGCGAATAACTCCTTTTTCAGCTAAACGGCTTAAGGCTCGATCAATGCTGCCTGGCTCACCAAGGGTGGCAAAATCTTTTCTAGAAAAAGCCCAGGCCCTACCATTACCGTAAATACGATAAAGCACAGTATTTTCAATGCTTTCAGGCTTAATCATAATAAATACTTGTCCGGAAAAAGGCGTGTTATTTCGGACAAGATAGCAGCGTAAGTAGCGTGCTGACAAGTGTACTAGATTAAGCTAAAGATACATATTCTCGACCGCATGCACAGTTAAGCGTATCCATCAAAACTCACTTGTTAAAAATTCTTTATTTTATTCATCACATTATGGTTTTGTGCGGTAGCAAATAACGTGTGCTACGCCCGCCCGCTGCTGATTTCACTAAGCAGCCTAAATCCACCAAGGCGCTGAGGTGACGCGATGAACGCACAGAAAAAACGTTAAGCTGCTCGCCCTCAATCGTGCTTGAATGCACAAGGTTCGCCAGCAAGGTGTCCAACATACTGTGTTTTTGATCAGCCGACTGGCTGGTTGCTTTACCCAACAACACGCCTTGGTTGAGGCGCGTTGTTCTTAACAGGGGCTCGATGACGCGATTATCCCAAGTAAAATTGGGTCATTGCTCGTGCTGCCAAATCCACATAGCGTCTCTCGTGATGCGATTATTTAGCC
>CAYLOI010000035.1:0-20039 GCA_964385265.1 uncultured Thiopseudomonas sp. | reverse complement strand
GTGGACTCATAGCTCAGCTGGATAGAGTACTCGGCTACGAACCGAGCGGTCGGAGGTTCGAATCCTCCTGAGTCCACCATATTTAAAAACCTGCATTGATTGCAGGTTTTTTTTTGCCTGCTGTAATGGTTTATTCAGAGATATTGTAAGAACGGCTCTTTAGCACAGAGAACGCTAAAGCACGCAGCCGTTCTGGTCAAAGCGCACGTTGCGGGTTTTGTTTTTACCGCTGCGATAGGAGGCGCTGAGTTTGCCGTTGTTACTGCGCTGAGACAGTGGTTTGCCGAACATGCTTTCTACTTCGGCTTGGCTCATGCCGCTTTTAACCTGTTTACGGACTAAGTCAGAGCGGCGCTGGGCTAGATCCACAGTGCCGCATGGGTGTTTGTTGTCTGCCACTACAGTCACGCGCACCGGGGTTTTCTTCTGCGCGGCGAGCGCTTGCTTGATCGTGCTTTGACTTAATCCAGGGATGGTCATCGGTGCCTGTAATGGGTAAGTGCTTTGCATGCTGTTGTCAGGGCAGCCGCTATCATTGAAAGTTATAGCGCCGTTATTGGCCGTGCATTTGTACACTTGTGCTGCGGCGCTGCGCAGATGAATGTTGCAACTGCAGATAATTAAACAGAGCAGAAGGTATTTTCGCATAGTAGTCATCCTTGACAGACTGAGTTTGAGTTTTAAAAACCCCAAGCTGGAGTGTGATTCAGTGTAGTTGCTGTTTCTCAAATAACCATAGTTTTGCGTTGCAGTGTGGCTCGCGGGCCGCGATTGTTAGATGCAAAGCTTGGCTACAATGGTATTATTGCTGCAGATAAAATTTGTATACGACTGATTTGTCATGGGTTTTAGTAGAAAACCTTCCCACTGAGCAATCCCCATGCACACCTGATAAATCCCCTAACACGCTAATTGGTGGGGGTGGAGCACCTCATTTATGTCTGAAATTGAAGAGAGAAAACCCCAGGGGCGCCTGCATGAGCGCTTTTCACAGGTTATTGAGCTCTTACAACGACATCGATTGATTGAGGAAAGTGTTGCGCGACAAGGCAGTGATCATCAAGAGCGTGTTGATGCGTTGGTGCAGCAACAGCACTTGGCTGAGCTGCAGCAAAAGCTGGCTGAGTTGCACCCGGCTGATATTGCTTACATTCTTGAAGCGCTACCGTTAGAAGACCGTCTGACCGTATGGCAGTTGGTGCAAGCAGAAAGCGACGGTGACATCCTGCTCGAAGTCTCCGATGCAGTGCGTGAGACGCTGATTGCCGACATGGATGAGTTGGAGATCATTGCCGCGACCAAGGACTTGGACGCGGATGAACTGGCTGACCTAGCGCCTGAGCTGCCGCGTGATGTGGTGCAGGGCTTAATGGAGTCTTTGGATGAGCAGCAGCGCGAGCGCGTCCGTTCCGCGCTGTCCTACGATGATGAGCAGGTTGGCGCCATCATGGACTTTGAAATGGTGACCATCCGTGAAGATGTCACTCTTGAAGTGGTCTTACGCTATTTACGACGCTTAAAAGAGCTGCCGGATCAAACCGATAAGCTGTTTGTCGTGGATATGGCCGGCATTTTGAAAGGCGTGCTACCGATTAAGCGCTTATTGGTCAATGACCCTGATCGTATGGTGCACGAGCTAATGGCCGATGAAGTGGTGACTTTTTACCCTGATGAAGACGGCTCTTTTGCTGCACAGGCATTTGAACGCTATAACTTAGTCTCTGCGCCCGTTATCGAAAAAAGCGGTAAGTTAATTGGCCGTTTGACCGTTGATGAAATGGTTGACTTGATTCGTGAAGAGTCAGAAAGTGAAGCCTTAAGCCGTGCCGGTTTGCGTGAAGAAGAAGATATTTTTGCCTCGGTGTGGAAATCCTTAAAGAACCGTTGGGCCTGGCTGGCGATTAATCTAATTACCGCCTTTGTCGCTTCGCGGGTGATTGGCTTATTTGAAGATTCAATTGAGAAACTGGTGGCGTTAGCTGCCTTGATGCCGATTGTTGCCGGAATCGGTGGTAACTCAGGCAATCAAACCATCACCATGATTGTCCGCGCTATGGCGCTGGATCAATTATCCACCGGTAACACTTCGCGTTTAATGCGCAAAGAGTTGGGTGTGGCATTTATTAATGGCGTGATTTGGGGCAGCGTGATTGGGCTGGTGGCTTGGTTGCTGTATGACAGTTGGTCATTGGGTGTGGTGATGACGGCGGCCATGACCTTAAACTTATTATTAGCGGCCTTGATGGGCGTGCTTATCCCTATGACTATGGTGCGCTTGGGGCGTGATCCAGCGCTGGGTTCGAGTGTATTGATCACCGCCATGACCGATAGCGGTGGTTTCTTTATTTTCCTTGGTTTAGCCACAGTGTTTTTATTATAAAGCTGGCAATAGATCGAAAATATTTATTTATCCCTAGAAAAATGACGCCTTTCTCCAGTCAAAACCATTCTATTGTTTGCTAATGGGTGGGGATTCGCGTTAATGTTCCGGCGTTTTAACTATAATTCGCTGACCTTTAAGTGGGTTGCGGTATAAATTTGAATACAATATTGGCCACAGTCACTTCAGAAAAATGGAGCGTATATGACTACTCAGCAACTCCTTCTTGAAGGCGTTGAACTCATGCTGTTTGGCATGGGTTTCGTTTTTATATTTTTGCTTTTGCTGATTGTCTGCATTCGCGCGATGTCTGCCATCTTAGAGCGCATAGCGCCGGATACCAGTCATACAGCGACAGCCATCGCTGCGACTGTGCACGCCGAGCACCTGCAGTCGATCGATAACGACACATTACAAGCCATTCAACTTGCCATTAAACAGCACCGCGCCCGTCGCGGCTGAGTGTACCCATACGGAGTTTTCCTGATGACTGCTACAAAGCCACTCGGTATAACTGACGTTGTATTACGTGATGCTCACCAATCCATCTTAGCCACGCGTGTTCGCCTAGAGGATATGCTGCCTATCGCCGGCAAGCTTGATCAAGTTGGTTTTTGGTCAGTTGAAACATGGGGCGGTGCA
The DNA here is from genome assembly GCA_964385265.1 of uncultured Thiopseudomonas sp. Classification (GTDB taxonomy): domain Bacteria; phylum Pseudomonadota; class Gammaproteobacteria; order Pseudomonadales; family Pseudomonadaceae; genus Denitrificimonas. The sequence continues at coordinate 17,017 of CAYLOI010000035.1, read as the reverse complement.
ACTTTTGATTCTTGTATTCGTTATCTAGGTGAAGATCCGTGGGAGCGTATCCGTGCGCTGAAAAAAGCCATGCCCAATACTCGGCAACAGATGTTACTGCGTGGCCAGAATTTGCTGGGTTATCGTCACTATGCCGATGACGTGGTGGACACCTTTGTTGAGCGTGCAGCGATCAATGGTGTTGATGTGTTTCGCGTATTTGATGCGATGAACGATCCGCGCAACCTTGATCGTGCTTTAAAAGCAGTCAAAGCCAATGGCAAGCATGCCCAGGGTACGATTTCCTACACCACCAGCCCCGTGCATAACATGCAAATGTGGGTTGATTTGGCTAAGCAAATTGAAGACTTGGGTGCTGATTCCATTGCCATCAAAGATATGGCGGGTATTTTAACGCCTTATGTGGCCTTTGAGTTGGTCAGTAAGCTTAAAGCCAGCCTGTCGATTCCTGTGCATATGCAGTGCCATGCCACCGCAGGTTTATCTTCAGTGGCTATTCTTAAAGCTGTAGAGGCAGGGATTGATAACGTTGATACCGCAATTTCTTCATTTTCTATGACTTACGGTCACTCGCCAACTGAGTCGGTCGTAGCAATGTTGCAAAATACTGAACATGACACCGGCCTTGATTTGTTGTTGCTGGAAGAAATTGCTGCTTACTTTCGTGAAGTACGGAAGAAATATGCAAAATTTGAAGGCACGCTCCGAGGGGTTGATTCGCGTATTTTAGTCGCGCAAGTGCCAGGCGGTATGTTGACCAATATGGAAGGCCAACTGAAAGAGCAGGGTGCCAGTGATAAATTTGATGAGGTGTTAGCCGAGATTCCACGTGTGCGTGAAGATTTAGGCTTTATCCCGTTGGTCACACCGACCTCGCAAATTGTTGGTACCCAGGCGGTGATTAACGTCCTGACTGGTGAGCGTTATAAGTCGATCACTAAAGAAACCGCTGGCGTATTAAAGGGTGAGTACGGTGCTGCACCTGCTCCTTTTAACGCTGAGTTGCAGGCACGTGTACTGGATGGTGAAGAAGCTGTCGAATGTCGCCCCGCAGATTTGATTGACGATGAAGTTGAAAAGCTGACCAATGAGCTGATAGCTATAGCCAAAGAGAAAAACATACGTTTAGCCGATGATCTGATTGATGATGTCTTAACCTATGCTTTATTTCCGCAGATTGGCCTTAAGTTTTTAGAAAATCGTGATAATCCTGATGCCTTTGAACCCATGCCGACCGGCAATGAAATAGCTGCTGAGCAAGCCAATGCTGCGCAAGCCTATACCGTTGAAGTCAATGGCCAAACCTTTGTTGTGCAAGTCAATGAAGGTGGCGACATTGAAGGTCTCAAGCCCATTGGTGAGGCGGCAGCCTGTGCGCCCGACCCTGTTCAGGCTGGTGACGGTGATCCTCAGGGTGCACCTTTGGCTGGTAATATTTTTAAAGTATTGATCAAACCAGGGCAGGCGGTGGATGAAGGTGAAGTGGTGATAATTTTAGAAGCCATGAAAATGGAAACTGAAATTCGAGCTTTCCGTCGGGGTGTTATCGGCAGTGTCAACGTTGCAGTGGGTGATGCAGTGTCAGTTGGCGATAGCCTGATGACCATACGGTGAGGGTTGTATAATGGATAAGCTCTTAAATCTATGGCACAGCACAGGCATCTATCAACTTGAGGCAGGGCAAGCCTTGATGATAGCGGTGTGTCTGGGTTTGATTTTCTTGGCAGTACGCAAAGGCTTTGAGCCGCTATTGCTGATCCCTATCGGTTTTGGCGGCTTGCTGGCCAATATTCCAGCTGCAGGCATGGCTGAAACTGGCGGTATATTAGCGCTGTTTTATGATGTGGGCTTGCCGACCAGTGTGTTCCCGCTGCTGATCTTTATGGGTGTGGGAGCCATGACTGATTTTGCTCCGATGCTGGCCAATCCGAAAACCTTGCTACTCGGCGCAGCGGCACAGTTTGGTATTTTTGGTACTTTACTGGGTGCTTTAGCCATCGGCTTGCTGGGTATTCCTGGCTTGGAGTTTACCCTCAAGGAAGCGGCTTCCATTGCTATCATTGGTGGTGCTGATGGTCCAACGTCAATTTACGTGACCTCGCGCTTAGCACCGGATTTGCTCGGCCCTATCGCGGTAGCGGCATACTCCTATATGGCTTTGGTGCCTCTAATTCAGCCGCCAATTATGCGTGCGCTGACCACGCCGGCAGAACGCTCTATTGTCATGACCCAATTGCGCCATGTGGGTCAGGCTGAGAAAATTATTTTTCCCTTGGTCTTATGTTTGCTGATTGGCTTGCTGTTGCCCGATGCAGCGCCGCTGGTCGGTATGTTTGCCTTTGGTAACTTGATGCGTGAAAGCGGTGTGGTTGAGCGCTTGGCAGATACTTCACGCAATGCGTTGATTAATATCGTGACCATTGGTTTGGGTTTAACTGTCGGATCGAAGTTATCCGCTGAAGCATTCCTGAATATGAAAACCTTGGGTATTTTATTGCTGGGTATGGTTGCCTTTAGTGCCGGTACTGCGACGGGGATTATCATGGCGAAAGTCATGAACAAGTTCAGTACGATTAAAATCAACCCATTGATTGGCTCGGCAGGTGTTTCTGCAGTGCCGATGGCGGCGCGCGTTTCCAACAAAATTGGGCTTGAGGCGAATCCGCAAAATTTCCTGCTGATGCATGCGATGGGGCCTAACGTGGCCGGCGTAATTGCTTCTGCTGTGGCGGCGGGTGTCTTGCTGAGTTTTGTTGGTTAGCAGATTTGTGTCAAAGCTCCACAGTTGATAAAGGTCGCCCCTGAGGCGGCCTTTATTATTTTAAATGTATGCTTTTTATTGCATGTGGACTGTTTCTTGCATTGCATAGCTGCAGTGATCCCCTTTGCGTCAATATTTAGTGCCTAAGCACTTGAATCAATAAGAGAATGCTCTGTGAATAACGCACAACTCAAAAGTAATATGCACTCAGGTCTAACTTTGCTCAAGAAGGGCAACTTAGGCGTGCCTTTGCTGTTGTTAGTTATTTTAGGAATGATGACGCTGCCCGTCCCGCCATTTTTATTGGACGTATTGTTTACCTTTAATATTGCTTTATCCATTGTGGTGCTGCTGGTTGGCGTGTATGCCATGCGCCCGTTAGATTTCGCTGCGTTCCCCACTATTTTGTTGGTCGCAACCTTGTTGCGTTTGGCGCTTAACGTCGCCTCAACACGTGTGGTGTTGCTGCATGGGCATGATGGCGGTGATGCTGCTGGTAAAGTGATTCAAGCCTTTGGTGAAGTGGTGATTGGCGGTAACTATGTGGTCGGTGCCGTAGTCTTTGCGATCTTGATGATCATTAACTTTGCTGTGGTGACTAAGGGTGCTGGGCGGATTTCCGAAGTGAGTGCGCGTTTTACTTTGGATGCGATGCCAGGTAAGCAGATGGCGATTGATGCCGATTTAAACGCCGGCTTAATTGACCAAGAACAAGCCAAAATTCGCCGCAGCGATGTGGCCCAAGAAGCTGACTTTTATGGTTCTATGGATGGTGCCAGTAAGTTTGTTCGCGGTGACGCCATTGCGGGTTTATTGATTCTGTTTATTAACCTGCTCGGTGGTATTGCTATCGGTATTGCGCAGCACTCGATGGGTTTTGTCGAGGCCGGTAAGGTGTATGCGCTATTGACCATTGGTGATGGCTTGGTTGCACAAGTGCCGTCGCTGCTGCTCTCAACTGCAGCTGCGGTGATGGTCACGCGAGTGACTACTTCTGAAGACATGGGCGAGCAGATCAATCGCCAGATGTTCACCTCACCTAAAGCCTTGGCGGTGTCTGCCGCGATTCTTATCGCCATGGGTTCTGTGCCGGGTATGCCGCATGTGTCGTTTATTGGCTTGGGCTTGTTAGCCGCCGGTGGTGCTTACTTTATCTGGCAGCGTGAGAATAAAAAAGAATTAGCCGTGGTCGAGCAAGAGCAGCGTGAGATTGACCAGTTGCCAGCACCGGTCACTGCTGAAAACCGCGAACTGGGTTGGGATGATGTCACCCCGGTGGATATGGTCGGTTTGGAAGTAGGCTATCGCTTGATCCCTCTGGTTGATCGCAATCAGGGTGGCCAGCTGCTGGCGCGGATTAAAGGTGTGCGCAAGAAACTCTCGCAAGATTTAGGTTTTTTAATGCCGTCAGTGCATATTCGCGACAACTTAGATTTACTGCCCAATGTCTATCGCTTAACCCTGATGGGCGTGACTGTAGCTGAGGCTGAGGTGTATCCGGAGCGTGAGTTGGCAATTAATCCAGGGCAGGTATTTGGCACCCTGAGCGGTGTGGCTACCCATGATCCAGCCTTTGGTCTTGAAGCGGTATGGATTGAGCCTAGCCAGCGTGATCAAGCGCAATCCTTGGGCTATACCGTAGTGGATACCAGCACTGTGGTGGCGACTCATTTGAACCAGATTCTGAATAAGCATGCGCATGAGTTGCTCGGTCATGAAGAAGTGCAGCAGCTGATGCAAGTGTTGGCCAAGAGTTCGCCGAAGCTGGCAGAAGAGCTGGTGCCGGGCATGGTGTCGCTTTCTGCTTTACTTAGAATTTTGCAAAGCCTTTTGCAAGAACAGGTGCCGGTACGTGATATCCGCAGTATTGCCGAAGCCATTGCTGAGACAGTTGCGCGTAGTCAAGATCCTGACACTATTGTTGCTGCAGTGCGCGTTGCGTTATCCCGCGCAATCGTGCAAAGCATTGTCGGGCTTGAGCCAGAGCTGCCTGTGATCACCTTGGAGCCGAGGTTGGAACAGATATTGCTTAGTAGTATGCAGAAGGCCGGACAGGGTGCCGATGAAGGTGTACTTCTGGAACCTGGAATGGCGGAAAAACTACAGCGGTCTCTTATAGAGGCGGCGCAACGTCAAGAAATGCTTGGTAAGCCAGTGGTCTTGCTGGTCGCTGGACAGATTCGAGCCATGATGTCGCGTTTTGCTCGGTTAGCCGTACCTAATATGTATGTGCTGGCTTACCAAGAGATCCCAGATAATAAGCAGGTGACTATCGTGGCAACGGTAGGACAAAATTGATCGAGGGCTGACTTATGCAAGTCAAACGATATTTCGCAGCAGATATGCGCCAAGCAATGAATCGAGTACGTGAAGAATTAGGCGCTGATGCGGCAATTATTTCCACGCGCCGTGTTGCTGGTGGTGTTGAGCTTACCGCTGCCCTTGATTATCAAGCGCCGCCTACACTGGCTCGGCCTAATCCTGCATTAGAGGCAGAGCTGCGTAAGACGCAGGCGCAAATTATGCAGGCGCATGCAGGCTTACAAGCGCGTGAAGAGGATGGCAGCTCAGGCAAAGAGCGTCAGTTATTAGAGCAAGTCATGCAGCGCGTCAGCAGTGAGCCAGCGCCAGCAGCTTATGCGCAGCAGAGCAGTGCCGGTCAAGGCGAAATGGCAGCGATGCGCTCTGAGCTTAATAGTCTGCGGGAACTGTTAGAGATGCAGTTGGGTAATATGGCGTGGGGCAATATGCAAGCACAGCAGCCAGTGCATGCAGCATTGTGGAAGCGTTTCCAGAAAATGGGCCTTAGCGCAGAAGTTATTCGTCCTGTTTTAGAACGCGTCGCGCAGGAAAAAGATCAGCACACAGCCTGGCGCATGGCGCTCGCTTATCTGACTCACGCGATTCGTACGCCTAGCACTGATTCAGTCGATGAGGGCGGCGTAATTGCCTTGGTAGGCCCAGCGGGTATGGGGAAAACCACTACCTTGGCGAAGCTGGCTGCGCGCTATGTTTTAGCGCATGGTGTTAGCAGTATTGCTCTGGTGAGCATGGACAGCTACCGCATTGGTGCGCAAGAACAGCTAAAGACCCTTGGCCGTATTTTAAATATTCCAGTGAGCTATGTTGCTGATGGTGAAACCTTGGCCGATACCTTAAAGCCGCTTGCGCATAAGCGTGTCATTTTAGTGGATACTGCCGGCCTACCTGCGAGCGACCCTGTGTTGGGCTTGCAGCTTGATAATTTAGCAGCACTTGGCCTTAAAGCTAAAAATTACTTAGTCATGGCTGCGACCAGTCAAGGTGAGGTTTTGAAGGCGGCTTGGCATGCTTACAAACGCTGTGGCTTAGCCGGCTGCGTGATTACCAAACTGGATGAGGCTGTCAGTATGGGCGAGGCATTGAGCATAGCGATTGGCCATGGTCTAGCAGTAGCCTATACTACCGACGGTCCGAAGATACCTGATGATTTACAAGTGCCGCGCAGCCATCAACTGATCAGTCGTGCCGTGCGTCTGCAAAGTTCGCAAGAGCCGACAGAAGAGACTATGGCGCAAATGTGTGTAGGATCTCCACTGGCCGCACAATACGTCGGCTAGTTTTCAGTGAGCAAGGTGTTGAATAACATGACAAGTAAACATAAACAGCCTGTACAGGTGATTGCCGTAACGGGAGGCAAAGGTGGCGTTGGCAAGACTAACGTGTCCGTCAACTTAGCCTTAGCGCTCGCAGACTTGGGGCGTAAAGTGGTGTTGCTCGATGCTGACTTTGGCTTGGCTAACGTGGATGTCTTACTTGGCTTGCAACCCACGCATACCCTGGCTGATGTAATGGATGGCAAATGTGATTTGCGTGACGTTTTATTGGCGGGGCCTGGCGGGGTAAGGATTGTTCCGGCATCCTCAGGTACGCAAAGCATGGTTGAGATGACACCCATGCAGCATGCGGGCTTGATTCAGGCATTCAGTGAGCTGGGCGACAATATTGATGTGTTAATCATTGATACTGCGGCAGGTATTGGTGACTCTGTGACCAGTTTTGTGCAAGCAGCGCAAGAGGTGGTGATGGTGGTTTGCGATGAGCCCACTTCAATTACCGATGCGTACGCGCTACTTAAACTACTCAATCGCAATCATGGCATGACACGTTTTCGGGTGTTAGCCAATATGGCACACAGCCCGCAAGAGGGGCGTAATTTATTTAATAAATTGGTTAAAGTCACTGAGCGCTTTTTAGATGATGTAACACTGCAATATCTGGGCGCTGTGCCCTACGATGAGATGGTGCGAAAAGCAGTACAGAAGCAGCGTGCAGTGTATGATGCGTATCCACGCGCCAAGAGTTCGCAGGCATTTAAAGGTATGGCGCAACAAATTGATAGCTGGCCTTTGCCTAATACGCCGCGTGGACATTTGGAGTTTTTTGTGGAGCGGTTAGTTAACCACACGGGAACGGAATAAAATGCATGACAAGATCTAAAGGCCTGCAGATGTATAGCAAAGCGCAAGGTGCTGATGAGCAGTCATTGTTGATTGAGCAGCATGCACCATTGGTCAAGCGTATTGCTTATCATATGCTTGGGCGTTTACCGGCGAGCGTGCAAGTCGAAGATTTAATTCAAGCGGGCATGATTGGCTTGCTTGAGGCAGCAAAAAAGTTTGATGCCAGTAAGGGGGCGAGTTTTGACACCTTTGTTGGTATTCGTATTCGTGGTGCTATGCTCGATGATTTGCGCAAAGGTGATTGGACGCCACGTTCAGTGCACCGTAATACGCGTATGGTCAGTAATGCAGTGCGTAGTATTGAGGCGCGTACCGGCCGTGATGCTCAAGATTTAGAAGTAGCAGCCGAACTCAATATGAACCTGGATGAGTATTATTCAATTTTAAATGATACGCAGGGCAGTCGCTTATTCAGTTTTGATGATTTGCTGGACGACGGTGATCAGTACGATACGCAGAGCGCGCAACAAGAACCACAACGTGATATCGAAAAAACGCACTTTAAACAGGCACTGGCTGATGCAATAGAAAGTTTGCCAGAGCGTGAGCGGCTTATACTGTCATTATATTACGATGAAGAATTAAATTTAAAAGAAATTGGTGAAGTGTTAGGGGTCAGTGAGTCGCGGGTGAGCCAGTTGCACAGTCAATGTGCAGCACGTTTAAGAGCGCGCTTGGCTGATTGGCAAGAATAAACATTACGCTAAATACGATTAATGGTATAAGCATGCAGCCTTTATAGAGCAGGGGCTGGATTAAAATGGCTTGGAGGTTAGCTTGGATAAAAATATGAAAATCCTCATTGTTGATGACTTCTCAACAATGCGTCGGATCATTAAGAACCTCTTGCGTGACCTCGGTTTTACTAATACAGCTGAGGCGGATGATGGCGCAACTGCTTTGCCGATGTTGCAAAGTGGGAATTTTGATTTTTTAGTAACGGATTGGAATATGCCAATCATGAGCGGTCTTGATCTGTTGCGCGAAGTGCGCGCTGACGACAAGCTCAAGCACTTACCGGTACTGATGGTGACAGCTGAAGCCAAGCGTGACCAAATCATTGCAGCCGCACAAGCAGGTGTAAATGGCTATGTGGTTAAGCCATTCACTGCGCAAGCGCTAAAAGATAAAATTGAAAAAATCTTTGAGCGTGTCAACGGCTGAGCATTAAGCGGTGGGTGAGTTATGCAACATGATAAGAGCAGTGAGGCTGAGTTTGCGGCTGCGGTCGCGCTACATGCTCCTCAACTGCAGCAGAGTTTTGCACAAGGTGATTTGCAAGAAGCAACGCGAATTATTGCGCAAATCAGTCAAGTTCGTGAGCGTACGCTGTACCTAGAAGTGGGGCGGTTAACGCGCGAATTGCATAATGCAATTATTGATTTTGATATTGATCCACGTAATCCACATGCTCAAGAAATGTCGCAAATCACCGATGCCTCTGAGCGTTTGCAGTATGTTGTCAATATGACCGATCAGGCGGCCAATAGTGCGCTTGATTTGGTTGAGAAAAGTGCGCCGCTGGTGACCTACATCAGTTATGAGGCGCAAAGTTTAACTGCTGATTGGCAGCGTTTTATGCGTCGCGATATGCAAGCGGATGAGTTTCGTGTGCTGGCTAAGCGTATTGAGGCTTTTTTGCTGCGCAGTTTGCATGACAGTGATCAGCTCTCAGCTAATTTAAATGAAATCATGATGGCGCAAGGCTTCCAAGATTTAACTGGGCAAGTGATTAAGCGGGTGATGACGCTCATTGCCGATATTGAAAGTAATCTTGTGAAACTCGTGGTGATGGCGGGTCAGGTTGATCGTGTGGTGGGTATTGAACATCCAACTGAAGACCTGCGTCGACAAAAACAGCAAAAAAATAACAGCAATTCAGGTGAAGGTCCGCAGATTCATGCCGATAAGCTCGATGATGTTGTGACGGATCAAGTAGATGTGGATGATCTGCTATCCAGTTTAGGGTTTTAGGGAGCGCATAGATGAGCTTTGGTGCAGACGAAGAAATCCTCCAAGACTTTATAGTTGAGGCCGGCGAAATTCTAGAGTTGCTATCAGAACAGCTGGTAGAGCTGGAAGGTAGACCTGACGATATGAGTTTGCTCAATGCTATCTTTCGTGGTTTTCATACCGTTAAAGGTGGCGCAGGCTTTTTACAGCTCAATGAGCTGGTCAGCTGCTGCCATATTGCTGAAAATGTCTTTGATATTTTACGCAAAGGTGAGCGCAGAGTCACTGCCGAGTTAATGGATGTGGTCCTGCAGGCGCTGGACAGTGTTAATGCGATGTTCCAAGAAGTACGTGAGGGTATGCCATTAACACCAGCGACAGATGAGCTTTTGGCGCAATTGGCACGTTTAGCTGAACCAGATTGCGCAGATGCTGCTGAACAGTCGGCAGTGTTAGTGACACCCCAGCCGGCTGGTGTTGCAGATCAGGCTGATAGCGAGTTTGAACAGTTACTTGATGCTATTGCTGAGCCCAGTACCGACACCGTGCAGGGCCATGCTGCGCCGCTTGATGCGACAAACAGCGATATTATTAGCGATGATGAGTTTGAGGCGCTACTGGATCAACTGCATGGTCCAGTCGCTACTTCAGCTACACCTAACAGCGACAGTCAGGTGGATACAGATTCTTCTGTAGCCTCTGATCAGATCAGTGATGATGAGTTTGAAGCTCTACTGGATCAGTTGCATGGTGAAGGTAAGTTCAATGTTGATGCGGCTATTGATGCTGCATCAACCTCAGATCCAGCGGCTGCAGACGACGCTCATGCTGCGCCGAGTGACACTTCGAGTGATGGGTCAGCCAATATTACTGATGATGAGTTTGAGTCGTTACTTGATCAGCTGCATGGCAAGGGTAAATTCCAGATCAGTGTAAAAAAACCCGCTGCTGCAGCGCAAACGGCAGAAAGCCCAGCTAAAACCTCTGCACCGCTAGAGCAAAAGCCTGCGCCCACCAGTCGTGCTAGTGCGCCTGCAGGACGCGCCCCTGAGATTGAAACAACTGTACGTGTCGACACTGCCCGTCTAGATGAAATTATGAATATGGTCGGCGAGTTGGTGCTGGTGCGTAACCGTTTGGTTCGTCTTGGCCTCGACAGTGGTGATGAAACCATGTCCAAGGTGTTGGGTAACTTAGATGTGGTTACTGGCGATCTGCAAGCCGCGGTAATGAAGACGCGTATGCAGCCAATTAAAAAAGTGTTTGGCCGCTTCCCACGTTTAGTTCGGGATATGGCGCGTAGCTTGAAAAAACAAATACGCCTCGAGCTGGTCGGTGAAGAGACAGATTTAGATAAAAACTTAGTTGAAGCATTGGCTGATCCTTTAGTGCACTTGGTGCGTAACTCAGTGGATCATGGTATTGAGATGCCTGACGAGCGCGAAGCGGCAGGTAAAGAGCGTGAGGGCCGAGTTGTTTTAGCGGCTTCGCAAGAAGGCGATCATATTCAGCTGACCATCAGTGATGATGGTAAAGGCATGGACGCTAATGTACTGCGCAATAAAGCCGTTGAAAAAGGCATGCTTGAGCGCGAAGCAGCTGATCGTCTCAGTGATTTAGAGTGTTATAACTTAATTTTTGCTGCAGGGTTTTCCACCAAAACCGAAGTCTCCGATGTTTCCGGACGTGGCGTAGGCATGGATGTGGTGAAAACTAAAATAACCCAGCTCAACGGCAGCGTAAACGTGTACTCCACGCCAGGACAAGGCTCGCAAGTAGTGATTAAGGTGCCGCTGACCTTAGCCATTATGCCAACGCTAATGGTTATGTTGGGTAATCAAGCCTTTGCTTTCCCGCTGGTCAACGTAAATGAAATTTTCCATCTGGATTTATCTCGCACCAATATTGTTGATGGCCAAGAAGTCGTTATTGTGCGTGATAAGGCACTGCCTTTATTTTATTTAAAACAGTGGCTTCTGCCCCATCAGGCGCACGCTGATCAAACAGAAGGGCATGTGGTGATTTTGACCGTGGGCAATCAGCGCATTGGTTGTGTTGTTGATCAGTTGGTTGGCCAAGAAGAAGTAGTGATCAAACCCTTGGGTAAAATGCTGCAAGGCACGCCAGGTATGTCAGGTGCAACCATTACCGGCGATGGCCGCATTGCGCTGATTTTAGATGTGCCTGGTTTGTTAGCAAATTATGGACAGCGCTACTGAGTTTAAAGCAGCTCAAATGTAGCTTTTGGAGTAGGTATGACAGTCAAGGTTCTGGTGGTTGATGATTCTGGCTTTTTTAGGCGCAGGCTGACCGAAATACTCTCCTCTGATGGCAACATCGAAGTCGTGGGTACGGCTGCTGATGGTCGCGAAGCCATTGAGCAAACACTAGCGCTACGACCTGACGTGATTACGATGGACTACGAAATGCCAGTGATGGATGGCATTACGGCAGTCAAAAATATAATGCAGCGTTGCCCTACACCTGTATTAATGTTTTCTTCTTTGACCCATGAAGGTGCGCGCGTCACCTTGGATGCACTGGATGCTGGGGCATTAGATTATCTGCCAAAAAACTTTGAAGACATTTCTAGAAACCCGCAGCGGGTTAAACAGATGCTGTGCGATAAGGTGCATCTACTGGCAAAAAGTAACCGACGTGTATGGTCGCGGCCTAGCTCGGCGCTGAGCACGCCTGCAGCCACAGCAGCATCTGTATCTGCGCCTGCAGCAGCAAGATCGACACGTGCAGCAGCACTACGGCAACCCACTACGGAAACACGGGCTGCCTCGACAGCACGTGTTGTGCCAACAGTGGCAACACGCAGCCCATTGCTGGCCAATGAGACTGCGGTGCTCGCCTCTAACACCAGTCCAGCGCGTAAAGCCTATAAGTTGGTTGCAATCGGCACCTCTACCGGCGGGCCAGTGGCTTTACAGCGGGTGTTAACCCAGTTGCCAGCTAATTTTCCAGCACCTATTGTGATCGTGCAACATATGCCAGCCGCCTTCACTAATGCTTTTGCTGAGCGCTTAAACAAACTGTGCAATATCGATGTGAAACAAGCGCAAGAAGGTGATGTGCTGCGTCCAGGCCTAGCGCTATTGGCGCCTGGTGGTAAACAAATGATGATTGATACGCGCGGTACAGTGCGTATTTTACCGGGCGATGAACGACTGAATTATAAGCCCAGCGCAGATGTCACCTTTGGCTCAGCTGCAAAAGTTTTTAGTGATAAAGTCTTGGCGGTTGTCTTAACAGGAATGGGCGCAGACGGTCGTGAGGGCGCGCGGATGCTCAAGCAAGCCGGTAGCCAAGTCTGGGCGCAAGATGAGGCCAGTTGCGTGATTTATGGTATGCCAATGGCGATTGTTAAAGCAGGCTTGGCTGATTTTGTCTACAGTTTGGACGATATCGCAGGTTTCCTTGTAGAGGCGTGCAGCTGATGGATGTACTCAGTCTAGTCGGGCTGGTGATGGCCTTTGTTGCCATCATTGGCGGTAATTACCTTGAGGGTGGGCATATCAGTGCGCTGATTAATGGCCCAGCTGCTTTAATTGTATTTGGCGGTACCTTTGGCGCTGCATTGTTGCAGACCCCGGTTAGTCACTTTAAGCGCGCCATCCAAATTGTGAGTTGGGTGATGTTTCCGCCTTACGCCAATTTGCCCAACGCCATTAATAATGTGATTGGTTGGAGTATGACGGCACGCAAAGATGGCTTACTCGGACTTGAGGCTGTTGCTGAATCTGAACAAGACCCTTATGCACAAAAAGGCCTGCAATTACTCGTTGACGGCATGGAGTCGGAAGGTATTCGTAGTATTTTAGAAGTCGATTTGTACACTCAAGAAGACCGAGACTTGCAAGCGGCGAAGTTCTTTGAGTGTATGGGCGGCTATGCACCCACTATTGGTATTATTGGTGCAGTGATGGGTTTGATTCACGTGATGGGTAACCTGGCTGATCCATCACAGTTGGGTAGTGGTATTGCTGTCGCCTTTGTTGCCACTATTTACGGGATTGGTTCTGCTAACTTATTGTTTTTGCCTGTTGCGAGCAAAATGAAAGTCACAGTAATGCGTCAGTCACGTTATCGCGAAATGTTGCTAGAAGGTATTTTATCGATTGCTGAGGGTGAAAACCCACGTTCCATTGAGCTTAAGCTGCAAGGCTTTATGGAATAACCATGGCACGCCGGCGCAGAAAAGAAGAGCCTATCAATCATGAGCGTTGGTTGGTGTCTTATGCTGACTTTATTACGCTATTGTTTGCCTTCTTTGTTGTAATGTATTCAATATCTTCAGTTAATGAAGGTAAATATAAAGTCTTGTCTGATTCGATGGAAGGTATTTTCAAACAAGCAGAGCGCTCAATTAAACCGATTCCTATTGGTGATGAGCGCTTTAAAGGGCAGGCTAACGCTGATGGTGACAGTGAAGCTGCTGGTTCCGAGCAAGAGCCATTAGACAGTATTGCCGAGCAAATTCGAGAGCAGTTTGATGGCTTATTAGGCGATGGCAAGCTGTATGTGCGCGCTAATGAAATGTGGCTTGAGTTGGAGTTGAGTTCCAGTTTGCTATTTCCCAGTGGTGATGCCATTCCACATCAAGATGCGTTTGATATTATTGAAAAAATATCTGCCATTTTAGCGCCTTTTGAAAACCCGATTCAGGTCGAAGGATTTACCGATGATCTGCCCATTAGTACCGCGCAGTATCCGACCAACTGGGAGCTGTCAGCTGCACGGGCAGCGAGCATTGTACGGATGCTAGTCATGGGTGGTGTGCAGCCGCAACGTTTAGCTGCAGTGGGCTACGGGGAGTTTCAGCCGATTGTGGAAAATACCGATGCGCAAGGACGGGCGCGTAATCGTCGGGTGGTATTAGTTATTTCTCGCGATGTGAATAATCGACGTCAAACAGCAACATCATCTAGCGAGTAAGGTTGCTGCTTTACTAGATCTGGCATATAGATTGCTTGTTGTATTGTGAGTCAATATAAAGGTGTTTCTAGTGCCAAGCAATTGGCGCTGGGAAATAGCACCTAACCACAGTGCGATTGAGTTTGGGGTAGGCAATGAGAATCTGGGCGGTGGCTAACCAGAAAGGTGGTGTCGGTAAAACAACCACAACGCTAGCGCTTGCGGGCCTTTTGGCTGATGCAGGGAAGCGTGTGTTGGTAGTGGACTTAGACCCACATGGTTCTATGACCAGCTATTTTGGCTATGATCCCGACAGTATGGAACACAGTTGTTATGACCTGTTTCAGCACTTAGGGCGAATTCCTGCAGGTTTACCTCAGCAGTTACTCTGTGATACCAGCCATGAACAGATCAAGCTCTTGCCTTCCAGTACAGCATTAGCAGTGTTAGAGCGTCAGTCGCCTGGCAAAGATGGGTTAGGCTTGGTGATTGCTCGTACTTTGGCGTTGCTGACTGCTGAATTTGATTTTGCTTTGATTGATAGTCCGCCATTACTGGGCGTGCTTATGGTCAATGCTTTAGCCGCCAGTGAACATCTGTTGATACCGGTGCAAACCGAGTTTCTTGCATTAAAAGGATTGGAGCGCATGGTCAACACCTTAAAAATGATCAACCGCTCACGTCAACAGCCGCTGCCGTTTACTATTGTGCCAACTTTATTTGACCGGCGTACGCAAGCCTCTATCACAGCCTTGCGCATGCTGAAAAAGCAATATTTAGAAAGGCTCTGGCAGGCCTATATTCCGATTGATACACGCTTGCGAGATGCTAGTCGAGCAGGCTTGGTACCTTCACGCTTTGATAAAAATAGCCGCGCGATTTTAGCTTACCGTGCTTTGTTAAAGCATGTGTTGAGCCAGTGTATTAAATTACATCAGCTTGAGTCGGTTGCTGTGCCAGAGGGTTCGGAAGGTGATGTTGCAGTGCCGCCTAGCGATGTAAAAAATCAAACAATGCAGAAGTAGGGCCAGTTATCATGAGTGACCCTGCAAGACTATTTGGGAAAGGCCATGAGTAAAGATAGCCAACATGCCGCTCTGCAAAATTATTTAAATGCGTTGCTACTCGATGCTGAACCTGAGCCGCAGTTCGAGTCCGTTGTTGCTGCTAAGCCGACAATACTTTTGGAAAAACCAGAAGTAAGCCGAAATTTAGCCGCTATGGCATTGCGTGAGCCGCTGATCAGTGAAGCGCAAATACGCCAATTGCCTGTGTCTGAGTGTGTCATTGCAGAGCAACAAAATACTGTCCTACCTGTGCCTGAAAAAGCAAAGCTGAGTGCATTAAATAGCTCAACTTGGGCGGATAGCGCTTTTGAGTGTTTACTGTTTGATGTGGCAGGATTGACCTTAGCTGTACCTTTGACCATGTTAGGCAGTATTTACTCATTTGAACCTGATCAGTTGACACCTTTATTCGGTCAACCTGATTGGTTTATTGGTATATTATCAACGCCTGCTGGCAATTTAAAAGTATTAGAGTCTGCTCGTTGGGTGATGCCAGAACGCTATAACGCCGATATGGCTAAAGATTTGAAATTTGTCATTTCGATTAATGGGTATGACTGGGGCTTAGCCGTTCATCACGTGCGTCACTCAATACGTTTAGAGCCCAGTGCGGTTAAATGGCGTAGTGACCGTGGTAAGCGTGCTTGGCTAGCTGGTACCGTCATTGAACATATGTGCGCCTTGTTAGATGTTGAGGTGTTGGCACAACTGATTACCGATCAACAAGCACCGATCAGCTCTGCGCAGGCAGGGGCTGAGACGTTATGATTACAGTGCGAGCCTGAGAGCTCGAATAAGGGGAATACCAATGCAGAATTTATCAGCGCACAGTGCCGATGACCCTATTTTACAGTGGGTAACATTTCGTCTAGATAATGAAACCTATGGCATCAATGTGATGCAGGTGCAGGAGGTTTTACGCTACACAGAAATTGCCCCTGTGCCCGGTGCGCCCAGCTACGTATTAGGAATTATTAACCTGCGGGGTAATGTCGTCACTGTGATTGATACCCGACAGCGTTTTGGTCTGCAGTCTGCAGAAGTGGGCGATAACACGCGCGTGGTTATTATTGAAGTTGATAAACAAGTTGTCGGCATTTTAGTTGATAGTGTGGCTGAAGTAGTTTATTTGCGACAATCTGAAATTGAAACAGCACCTAATGTTGGCAATAAAGATGCGGCTAAGTTTATTCAGGGTGTCTGCAATAAAAATGGTGAATTATTAATTCTAGTTGATTTAGAAAAGATGATGAGTGAAGAAGAGTGGTCTGAGTTGGATTCGCTGTAATGTGGCCGCTCGTGTTGTTATCTGTGTTGTGCATTGGCAACAGTATTGCTGTCTATGCTTTATGGAGAAAAAAACAACACTTAGAGGGGCTGCACTTTCAGCAAGAAAAGCAAATTGAGCAACAGAACACTGCATTGAAGAGCCTAGCTCGACGTTTGGAAACCTATCTTGATGGCAGTATGCGTATGGGTGAAGAGTTGCAAGAGTTACAAAAAAACCTTGCCCCCTTGCCTGATAAAATCTTGCGCATGGAGCAAAGAGACCCAAGTAGCTTATCGTTTACCCAAGCCGCTCGTTTAGTTGGCTTAGGTGCCAGTGCAGAGGATTTAAAAAAATCATGTGGTTTAAGTCAGTCTGAGGCTGAGTTGTTGCAGCGTATGCACAGTAAAAAATCATCTGAATGATTTTCTTGTCCCTCATAAAAAAGGCCAACTGCGAACAGTTGGCCTTTTTGCCTTAGCAAGTAATATTACTTGCGGCTGGCTTTTTCTAACATACGCAGAGCGCGTTCGTTAGCTTCATC
>CAYLOI010000034.1:0-22955 GCA_964385265.1 uncultured Thiopseudomonas sp. | reverse complement strand
GCATGCTCTAACGAATGATCGCAGTTGTGCTAGGTGTGGGTGTTGTTACGCTTACTGAGCAACTGAAAAAAATAGCGCCAGAGCCTGATTATAATGCTCATGGCCGAGCGATTGCTGAAGCAATACAACACCTCAGAAATAAACAACAATGCCGTCGTTCTGTATTGCTGATAGTCGCCCCGCCGTTCAGCGGCATTGCGCCAGCATTACGATCTTTCACGACCTGCAAAATAGTCAATTCGAATCAAAAAACCTCTGAGCAGCAAGCCAGTAAAAGTTATCGGCTGATCTTGCCGCCAACTGATTTGTTGATGAGCGAAGAAGCTGCTAGGCAGTGGTGGCAAAAACAATCGCTGGATCAACCATGGGTGATCAGTGAGTTAGCGGTTTTCTGGCGACGTCATCATGATGGTTTGATGCTAGTACAGGAGTTGCTGCGTTTGTTGGCTACAGACGCAGCTGGCGAAGGTGTGATTGGTTGCAACAGTTGGTGCTGGCAATTTTGGTCGAGTTACTGCCCTGAAGCCCATTTGACACCATGGGCGCCAGCGCCTTTGACTGAAGATCGTTTGGGTGTATGGCTGCAGCAGTTGGCGTGTTGTGATAGTGATTTGGTTCCAGTTGTGCGCATGGCTACGGACGGTCTCTATGTCTTGCCGCCCAAATCAACTGATAAAGATATCAACGGTAAAGATAAGAATGAAAAACGTAAGTACGCCCACTTGTTACGTAATCTAGCTGCTGACTCGCGCGGTATCCCAGGTGTTGCGTTGGCGATCTGGCAGCGAGCACTGCGCGCTCGACCGGATGCTGATGCCGATGATACTGCGTTGCAAAGCCAAAAACAGAGGTGTCACAAAAATAATGGTGCACACAGTTGGGTTGTACCGTTGGACCAACTCAGGCTGCCGGTGATGCCAGTCAGTCCTGAGCGTAATTTTGGTTTGCTGTTGCACGCTTTGCTACTGCATGATGGGCTAACGACAGCGGATCTTGCTCTAGTGACAGCGATAGCTGAACCTGATCTCAGTTTGGCGCTGTCGCGGCTACAGCAGGCAGGTATTCTCAAGGCCGGTACGCTAACTGAGGAATATGCTGAGCAGCTGCCAAGCGCCAACCTAAAAAAGCCAGTTGAGGATGCTGACCTCGAATCAAAAGTCTGGCGTGTAACGCCTTTAGGGTATCCCGCTACACGCAGACACTTGCAGAGCTGGGGATTTCCTTTGGATGTTTTTTAAATGATTGAGTTTGGTACTAATTAAAGGTGGTGATAATGGAGCAGCTCGGTCTTAAAGATGCGTTAGACAGCATCACCTCGCAAGCATTACTTCAGGCGCTAATGCTCATAGTTATCGCATCGTTGATCAATCTAGCAGTGCAGAAAATACTACCACGCATTGCAAGTAAGTTAGGCGGCAAGCCTCGTCTTTATTTGCTGGCTTCTGTACCGCTGTTGCGGTTGCTGATTATTATCTTCACCATTATTTTAATAGTGCCAACCCTAGTCAAACCATCCTTCGAGAATATGTTGGCTATTTTTGGTGCTCTAGCTCTGGCTTTGGGCTTTGCTTTTAAAGATTACGCTAACAGTTTGATTGCTGGCATTGTGATTCTCTATGAAATGCCTTATCGGCCGGGTGATTGGATTGAGATTGATGGGCATTACGGTGAGGTGCGTGCCATCGGTACTCGCGCTGCTGAGTTAGTGACTCCGGATGATACGGTTATTGTGGTGCCGCATGGTAAACTTTGGGATGCGCTGATTGCTAATGGCAACGATGGCACTGACCACTTGATGTGCGTTGCTGTGTTTCATCTGCAGCCGCATCATGATATGGCAAGGGTGATGATGCTGTTACGCAATGTGGCGTTTACGCATCCGCTGGCTAAAACGTGGAAGCCGGTGCAAGTTGTGGTGTCCAACCAGCCCTGGGGCATGGTATATCGCTTGAAAGCCTATCCAGTGGAGCCCAATGCGCAGTTTCGCTTTATCAGTGAGTTAACTGCAACAGGAGCTAAGGTTATGGCGCGAGAAGGTATTAGTTTTGTTTCGGCACCTGTTGTTGGCAGCTAATGCATACGTTTTTTAGTGTCATCCAGCGCTATTTATAGATTTTTCTCTACTCGTGCCTGCCTCAAATAGATAACCGATAATTTAACAATCATATAGACACTATAAAAACCAAGCGGTTGGCTATCGTATCCGTAGTGTTTGCTCCTCGGGCTAAACTAACTGTGCGTTTATGCCGCGACATCGCTATAATCGACGCCTATTTAACTTTTACTTTGGTTTGATGCTATGACCGAACTTGTTGTTGACTACATGCAGCGCCTTGGCCAGTCTGCGCGTGAGGCTTCGCGTGTGTTGGCAAGGGCCAGTACTGCGCAAAAAAACCAGGCGTTATTGGCCACAGCAGATGCGCTGGATAAATCTCGGACTGCTTTGCTTGCGGCCAATGAGTTGGATATGCAGGCAGGCCGTGCCAATGGCCTGGATGATGCGATGTTGGATCGTTTAGCGCTCAGCCCAACGCGCATCGATGAAATGATTGAAGGCTTAAAACAAGTGGCTGCACTGCCTGATCCTATCGGTGAAATTCGTGATATGCACTTTGTGCCGTCCGGAATCCAAGTGGGTAAGATGCGTGTACCGCTGGGCGTGATCGGTATCATTTATGAGTCACGGCCTAACGTCACAGTGGAAGCGGCCAGCTTATGCATTAAGTCCGGTAACGCAACGATTTTACGCGGTGGTTCAGAAGCCATTCATTCCAACCAAGCCATTGCTCAATGCTTGAATGAAGGCTTAGCTGTGGCAGGCTTTCCTGCGTCTGCAGTGCAAGTGGTGCAAACCACTGATCGCGCTGCGGTGGGTGAGCTGATTACTATGCCTAAATATGTCGATGTGATTGTCCCGCGCGGCGGTAAAGGCTTGATTGAGCGTATCAGTCGTGAGGCTAAAGTGCCGGTGATTAAGCACTTGGACGGCGTGTGCCATGTCTATATTGATCAAGCTGCAGACGCAGAAAAAGCTATTCGCGTTGCTGACAATTCTAAGACTCAGCGCTATGCACCCTGTAATGCGATGGAAACTCTTTTAGTGCATGAGTCGCAAGTGGACGCTGTGTTGCGACCGCTGTTGGATATTTATGACGCCAAGCTAGTAGAGTTGCGAGGTTGCGAAAAAACCTGTGTGCTATTTGCAGGTCGGGTTAAGCCTGCTACTGCAGAAGATTGGGCCGCCGAGTACAATGCACCTATCCTTGCGATTTGTATCGTCGCATCGCTTGAGCAAGCCATTGAGCATATTAATACTTACGGCTCGCAACATACCGACAGCATTGTCACAGAAAACTTCACTGATGCTCGCCGGTTCTTAACTGAAGTGGATTCCAGTTCAGTGATGATTAATGCCTCAACTCGATTTGCCGATGGCTTTGAGTATGGCTTGGGTGCAGAGATAGGTATTTCCACTGATAAGCTGCATGCCCGTGGCCCGGTAGGCTTACTGGGATTGACCAGTGAAAAGTATGTCGTATTCGGTGACGGACACGTGCGTGGCTAAGCGAATAGGCATGCTGGGTGGTACCTTTGATCCAGTGCACATTGGTCATTTGCGCAGTGCACTGGAGGTTGCCGAAAATTATGCGTTAGATCAGTTACTGTTGATTCCTAACGCGCAGCCACCACATCGCGACACCCCACAGGTCAGCGCCCAGCAGCGTTTAGCCATGGTGCAGTTGGCAGTTGAGGGTGTTGAGGTTCTCAGCGTTGATGATCGTGAATTGCGTCGCGATAAACCCTCCTGGAGCATTGATACCTTGTTATCATTACGCGCTGAGCTGGATGAGCAAGATCAATTGCTGCTTATCTTAGGCTGGGATGCGTTTTGTGGTTTGCCCAGCTGGCACCGCTGGGATGAGCTGTTAAATTATTGCCATATTCTAGTGCTGCAGCGCCCTGATGCAGATATTGAGGCGCCACAGGCTCTGCGTGATTTAGTCGCGGCAAAAAGCGTGAGTGATCCGCAAACATTAGTAGGCCCCAGTGGTCAAATCACTTTTGTGTGGCAAACACCGTTGGCTATTTCAGCAACACAAATTAGACACTTGTTAGCAACACAACGTTGCGTGCGGTATTTGGTACCAGATACTGTTTTTAAATATATTTATGCGCATCGACTCTATCAGGAGTCGTGAGCTTTTGAGGTTAGATACCCAATGCAAAATGAACAACTAGTTAAATTAGTCACTGCTGCTTTAGAAGAAGTAAAAGCTAAAGATATCGTCAGTATTGATGTGCGCGGCAAAACCAGTATCACTGATTTTATGATCATTGCTTCAGGTGGCTCGGCGCGTCAGGTTAAAGCGCTGGCGGAAAACGTTATCGAAAAAGCTAAAGCGCAGGGTGTGCGACCTTTAGGTAGCGAAGGTTTAGATGGTGGCGAGTGGGCGTTAATCGACTTAAATGATGTCGTGGTTCACGTTATGCAAGTAGAAACCCGTGAGCATTATGACTTAGAGCGTCTCTGGCAGGGTGCTGAGCAAAGCCGTGCACAACACGATGAGCAAGGCGCTGAGTAAGTGCGCATTCGTTTAATCGCTGTTGGCTCTAAAATGCCACGCTGGGTGGAGGACGGTTGGCAGGAATATGCTAAGCGCCTGCCCAGTGAGCTGCCATTAGAGTTGGTCGAGATTCCTTTGAGCACGCGCGGTAAAAACGCTGACGTGCAACGGCTGATTCGTCAAGAAGGCGATGCCATGCTGGCTAAAGTGCAACCGGGGGAGCGCATCGTAACCCTGGAAGTGCATGGCAAGCCTTGGAGTACTGAACAACTGGCGCAGGAATTGGAGCGCTGGCGTTTAGAGGCACGCAATGTCAATTTAATGGTGGGTGGGCCTGAGGGGCTTGCACCGCAAGTGTGCGAGCGCAGTGAGCAACGCTGGTCATTATCACCATTAACGCTGCCTCATCCTTTGGTGCGTATTCTTTTGGGTGAGCAAATTTATCGCGCATGGACTGTGCTTAACGGTCATCCCTATCATAAATAGTGAGCGGTTATGCCACCCCCTATTCGGCTAAAAGATCATGAGCGCGATACACGACTGATTCGCAGGCGCGTGTTATTTGCAGGCGCTGCCTTGGTTTTGTTAACCATGCTCTTGATGCTTCGAATGTACTACTTGCAAGTTGTACAGTTTGAGCATCATTCGACATTAGCCGAGAACAACCGCATTCACGTGCAGTCACTGCCGCCCACGCGCGGCATGATTTATGACCGCAATGGTGTCGTCATTGCTGACAATAGAGCCAGTTTTAGTCTGACCCTCACGCGCGAGCGTGCTGGCGATTGGGAGCAGGTGCTGGACGCAATTATTGAAGTGCTTGAGCTGGATGCTGACAGCCGTGAGCTGTTTGAAAAGCGGATTCGTCAAGGCCGCCGACCTTTCGAACCGGTGCCGGTGATGTTTGAGCTCAGTGAAGAACAAATTGCCCGCATTGCGATCAATCAGTTTCGCCTGCCTGGTGTCGAAGTGGCGGCCAGCTTAGTGCGTTATTACCCGCAAAAAGAGCACTTTGCACATTCGGTGGGCTATGTGGGACGCATTAACGAAAAGGAACTTGAAAAACTAGATCCAGTTAACTACAGCGGCACGCATCATATTGGCAAGACTGGTATTGAGCGTTTTTATGAAGATGAACTGCATGGCCAAGTGGGCTATGAAGAAGTTGAAACCAATGCCCGTGGCCGCGTCTTGCGCGTGCTCAATCGCGTTGAGCCAGTTTCAGGCCGGGATATTTATTTGACTCTTGATAGTCAGCTACAGGAAGCTGCTGAGCTGGCTTTAGATGGGCGGCGCGGTGCCATAGTGGCGATTGATCCGAATAACGGTGAAGTTTTAGCTATGGTCAGCCAGCCCAGTTTTGACCCTAATCCATTTGTAACCGGGATCAGTTTTAAAGCCTATGGGCTGCTGCGTGACTCCCTAGATCAGCCATTATTTAATCGTGTATTAAGAGGACTGTACCCACCGGGCTCAACCATCAAGCCAATGATGGCGGTGGCTGGACTCGATGCAGAGGTGATTACGCCGCGCTCTAGAGTATTTGATCCTGGATTTTATCAACTGCCTAATCACAAGCATAAATACCGTAACTGGAATCGCTACGGTGATGGTTGGGTTGAGCTTGATTTAGCCATCGCCCGCTCCAACGATACTTATTTTTATGATTTAGCCCATAAATTGGGGATTGATCGTATGCATGATTATATGACCCGTTTTGGTTTTGGTCGGCGTGTGGCTTTGGATATGTTTGAAGAAACCGCGGGGCTGATGCCGTCCAAAGACTGGAAGCGCAACCGCTATCGCCAGCCCTGGTATCCAGGGGAAACTTTAATTCTTGGCATCGGCCAAGGTTATATGCAGTCAACGCCTCTGCAATTAGCCCATGCCACAGCGTTAATGGCATCTAAAGGTCAATGGCATAGCCCGCATTTAGCGCGCAGTATCGGCGGTATGCCGCTTGAGGTGGATAGCGAAGAGGCATCGAACGATATTGTTTTGCGCAATAGCGCCAGTTGGACTGCAGCGCAACTAGGTATGGAGAATGTTTTGCATGGTGCACGTGGTACTGCGCGTAAAGTCGGTGACTCGGCGCAATACCGTATCGCCGGAAAAAGTGGTACAGCGCAAGTGGTGGCGATTAAGCAAGGCGAGCGCTATGACCGTGACAAAGTACAAGAGCGGCATCGTGATCATGCGCTTTTTGTAGCCTATGCGCCGGCTGAAAACCCTGCAATTGCTGTCGCAGTGATGGTTGAAAATGGTGAGTCAGGCTCAGGGGTTGCAGCACCTGTCGCCAAACAAGTTCTGGACGGTTGGTTACTCGATGAAGCAGGCGAGTTAAAGGCACAATACCAGACCGCAGAGCAACGCGCTCAAGCAGAGGTGCAACCATGAGTCGTGGCTTTGATCGAGTTCTATCCGAAGGTGATGTTTTACGCCGCCGTGCATCATTTTTACAACGTATCCATATTGATGGCTGGCTTTTATTTCTCTTGTTGGTGCTGGCGACTATTGGTTTATTCGTTTTATATTCCGCCGGAGGCAAAGATGAGGCTCTGCTAATTAAGCAGGCGTCGTCATTTGGCCTAGGATTGCTGGTGATGGTGGTGGTGGCGCAGTTTGAACCACGCTTTATGGCCAGTTGGTCGGCTTTATTGTACCTGATTGGGCTTGCCTTATTAGTGGTGGTTGACGTGATTGGCCACAATGCAATGGGGGCAACTCGCTGGATCAATATTCCAGGTGTCGTGCGTTTTCAGCCGGCAGAGCTGATGAAGGTGTTTGTCCCTATGACCTTAGCTTGGTATCTAGCGCGGCATAATTTACCACCAACATTTAAGCGTATTTTTATTAGTGGGCTGTTGATTGTGCTGCCCTTTGTACTGATTGCTCGCCAGCCTGATTTAGGCACGGCGTTGCTGGTGTTAGTCTCAGGTGTATTTGTTTTGTTTCTGGCGGGTTTACGCTGGCGCTGGATTGTCGGTGCCGTTGCCGCGGTGGTGCCTGTTGCTGTGGGTATGTGGATGTTTGTTATGCATCAGTATCAAAAGCAGCGTGTATTAACTTTCTTGAATCCAGAAAGTGACCCCTTGGGCAGTGGTTGGAATATCATTCAATCAAAAGCAGCGATTGGTTCAGGTGGCGTGTTTGGTAAGGGCTGGTTGCTGGGTACGCAATCACATTTAGATTTTTTGCCTGAAAGCCATACCGACTTTGTTGTTGCGGTTTTAGGCGAGGAGTTTGGTTTAGTCGGTATTGGTATGTTGCTACTTGTGTATCTGCTATTGATTGCGCGTGCATTGGTGATTACCCTGCAGGCGCAAACAGTGTTTGGCAAGCTACTGGCAGGCTCAATTACCTTAACGTTTTTTATCTATGTTTTTGTCAATGTTGGAATGGTCAGCGGCTTGTTGCCTATTGTGGGCGTACCGCTGCCCTTTATAAGTTATGGCGGAACTTCTTTAGTTACCTTGCTGTCTGGATTTGGTATTTTAATGGCGATCCATACGCACCGTAAATGGATTGCTCAATCTTAAGGGTCATACATGCACACTGTGTTATTTCGAATCAAAAGTTTAATTGCTTGCTTAGGCGTCACGCTGATTGCAGCGCATGCTTCTGCGCAAGAGACGAACTATGACCAACACCCGTTAACCGGCCCATTTATTGAAGAAATGAGCGCAGAGTTTGGCTTTGTCAAAGAGTCGCTGCAGAGCCTTTTTGCGCAAGCACAGCGTAAGCAATTTATTTTAGATGCCATTTCTCGCCCGGCCGAACGAGTTAAGCCGTGGAAGGATTATCGCCCCATTTTTATCACCCAGGCACGAGTTGATAAAGGCGTAGCATTTTGGCAAGAAAACCATGAGGCTTTGCAGCGCGCAGAGCAAGAATACGGTGTGCCGGCTGAGATCATTGTCGCTATTATCGGGGTTGAGACGATTTATGGCGGTAACACTGGTGGCCACCGTGTGATTGATGCTTTATCGACACTGGCCTTTGACTACCCGCCGCGCGCA
The DNA here is from genome assembly GCA_964385265.1 of uncultured Thiopseudomonas sp. GTDB lineage: Bacteria > Pseudomonadota > Gammaproteobacteria > Pseudomonadales > Pseudomonadaceae > Denitrificimonas. Next base: position 14,371 of record CAYLOI010000034.1, on the reverse strand, counting down.
CCGTTCTTTCGTCAGCAGCTGAAAGAGTATTTATTGTTGACCCGTGAAGAGCAGGTTGATCCGCTGAGTTTGACCGGCTCCTATGCAGGTGCAATGGGCTTGCCGCAGTTTATGCCAGGCAGTTTCCGTGCCTATGCGGTCGATTTTGATGCGGATGGACACATTGATATTTGGACCAATCCAACCGATGCTGTGGGCAGTGTTGCCAATTACTTTATTAAGCATGGTTGGCAGCCAGGCCAGCAGGTAGTGGTACGTGCTGATATTAAGAATGGCGAACGTGCCAAGCAGGGTTTATCAGATAATCTTGACCCTCAAATCACCGTGCAGCAGTTGCAAAAACTCGGTTGGACGCCACGCACAGCTTTAGATAAAAAGCGCAAGGTCACTGCGTTTCGTTTAGAAGCAGAGCAAGGTGATGAATACTGGATTGGCTTAGCGAATTTCCATGCCATAACGCGCTATAATCGCAGCGTTATGTATGCCATGGCGGTTAATGAGTTGGCTGAACTATTGTCAGCCGCACGTAAGGAATAACAATGTTAAAGCACAGTATGCAGATTTTGACTGCAGCTGCTCTTGGTGTGGTATTGGTCAGCTGTTCATCCAGCGGCCCCAAATCGCCACAGCCGCAGCCAGTCATTCGTGATGGCTCGATTAGCGGCCCAGCTAACTTTAAACAGCCGGGCAGTGATGGTGCGCCCTGGTGGACTGTGGACGTCTCACGTATTCCAGATGCAGTGCCAATGCCGCATCAGGGCAGCTTTAAAGCCGCGCCTTATACGGTAATGGGTAGTCGTTATTTTCCGATCCAAAACTCATATAATTACCGCGCCACTGGAACAGCATCTTGGTATGGCACCAAGTTTCATGGCCGTGATACCGCCAATGGCGAAACCTTTGATTTGTACGGCATGACTGCAGCGCATAAAACCTTACCGCTACCCAGTTATGTCAAAGTGACTAATTTAGAGAATGGCCGCAGTGTCACCTTGCGTGTCAATGACCGTGGCCCCTTCTATTCAGATCGTATTATTGATTTATCCTTTGCTGCAGCAAAGAAGCTGGGCTATGCCGACAAAGGTGTCGCACGAGTTTCAGTCGAGGGAATTGATCCTCACGCGTGGTGGGCTGCGCGTGGTCAAAAAGTGCCGATGGCCGGTGCCCCCTATACGCTAGCCAACAACAAACCTTTGAGTTTGCCTTCATTAGCCGAAACTGAAGAGTATGTTCCGCCTATTAATCAGCACGCTGGCGCAGTATTGCCTGTGCAGATTGACTCAAAAAAAAACGCTTCACTATCAGTCGCTGGCCTTTATCTCCAAGTCGGAGCATTCGCCAATCCCGACGCGGCGCAATTGCTGAGGGATAAACTGAGCACGCTGACCAATGCGCCAGTGTTTATTAATTCAGTGGTGCGCAACCAGCAAGTGCTGCACCGCGTGCGTATGGGTCCTGTCCCGGATCAGAACGAAATTGAGCATTTACAAGAGCGCGTGCGTTTAGCCAATTTAGGCCGTCCCGCACTTGTTTCTGCGAGCCAGCAATAGCGAGCCCTTGACTGGCCAAGCAGATGAATTAGCAATACGTGGGCAGACATTACTCTGTATCTTTATAAATTTGAGAGTTGTATGAAAATTAGTCAGTTGTTACAAAAGTTTTGCTTAAGTGCTGTTGTTGTCTGCGTCACTGGTACAGTCAGTGCTGCTCCAAGTGTGATTCCAGCGATGCCAGAGTTGGCCGCTAAGTCCTATGTATTACTTGATGCGCTCAGCGGCAAAGTATTGGTGGAAAATAATGGTGATGAGCGCTTAGCACCGGCCAGTTTAACTAAGCTGATGACTGCCTATATTGCGACCAAAGAAATTCAGAACGGACAAATTGCTGAGCAAGACATGGTGACCGTTAGTGAAAAAGCTTGGCGCACCGGCGGCTCACGGATGTTTATTGATGTGGGTAAACAGGTCTCGGTGGATGATCTGTTGCACGGCATTATTATTCAATCAGGTAATGACGCCAGCGTGGCTTTAGCTGAGCATATTGCCGGCAGTGAAGAAGCCTTTTCTAGCATGATGAACACCGCGGCAAAACGCTTGCAGTTGAATAATACTCATTTTATGAACGCCACCGGTTTACCTGCCGAAGAGCATTACTCGTCTGCACATGATATGGCGAAGCTAGCGCGCGCGATTATTTATGAAGACCCTGAGCACTATTCGATTTATGCGCAGAAAGAATTCCTCTGGAATAATATTAAACAGCCAAACCGTAACCTATTGCTGTGGCGTGACAAAACCGTCGATGGTTTAAAAACGGGGCACACCGACGAAGCCGGCTACTGTTTAGTCGCCTCGGCGGTACGTGATGATATGCGTTTAATTTCCGTGGTGTTTGGTGCTTCCAGTGAAGCAACACGGGCTGCAGAAACACAAAAGCTACTAACCTATGGCTTTCGTTTTTTTGAGACTAAAACCTTTTATAACAAAGGTGTAGAGTTGGCCCAGAGCAAAGTTTGGAAAGGCGAAAGCTCACAAGTCAAAGTAGGCTTAGCTGAAGATCTGACCTTAACCCTACCGCGCGGCCAAGTTAATAAAATGGCAGCCACCATGGTGTTGGACCAGAGCGTTGTCGCGCCGATTATGCAAGGTGACCGCCTCGGTGTGGTTGAAGTGCGTTTAGGTGATGAGGTCTTGCATACGGCAGATTTAGTCGCATTGCACGATGTTGAGGCGGGCGGCTTTTTTAGTCGCATGCTTGATGCCATCCGTATGTTTTTTTATAGCTTATTTAACTAAACCTGATTGTTGAACGCAGAACTGAGTGAGCCTTTTCGAGCTTATTAAGTCTGCTTACAGTGTGATAGCAGGTATATGTACAGAGGGACTTTATCCAAGCCCTCTACCGGAAAGAGCCAAAAGCTCGGAGTTGAGATGACCGACGAAACAGTACAGCAAGCGCCTAAAATTGAGTTTCCCTGCGCTGATTACCCGATCAAGATTATTGGTGACAGTTGCGATAACTTTGTTGAGGTGGTTATTGAAGTGATGCAGCGCCATGCTCCAGATCTTGATCCGCAAGCGATTCGACGCCGTGATAGCAGCAATGGCCGCTTCTTGTCGGTGCAGGTGTGTATCCTTGCGCAGAGCATAGAACAGCTGGAAAACATCAACCGTGACTTGCGTGAGACCGGCATTGTGCGCATGGTGTTGTAATGTCTAGGCCCATTGTTGTACGCCACTTAGGCCGTATGGCTTACGAGCCAACCTGGCACGCTATGCAGCATTTTACCCAAACTCGCGATGCCGACAGCGCTGATGAACTCTGGTTATTAGAGCATCCTCGGGTTTTTACCCAAGGACAGGCTGGCAAAACTGAACATGTTTTGGCTGCAGGTGATATCCCTGTCGTGCAGGTCGATCGGGGTGGTCAAGTGACTTACCATGGTCCTGGGCAGTTAGTCGCGTATATTTTAATTGATGTGCGTCGCTCAGGGCAGGGCGTGCGCGACTTAGTTAGCAGCATGGAAAACAGTTTGATTGAGTTGTTGGGTCACTACGCAGTGACTGCGCAGGCACGTGCTGATGCGCCAGGCGTTTATGTAGGCGACAAAAAAATTGCCTCTTTGGGTTTGCGTATCCGCCGAGGCTGCTCGTTTCACGGCTTAGCGCTCAATGTTGATATGGACTTGCAGCCCTTTCAGCGGATTAACCCCTGTGGTTATGCCGGGCTGCAAATGACTCAGTTGCGTGATGAAACGCAGCAATCCGTTGATCTCTCTGAAGTGAGTGTTGGTTTACGTGACGCACTCGTTTCACACCTTAAATTCAGTGAATACATCACCCTTACCGATGGGATTGAATGCTATGAGTAATCTAGAGGCTCCAGTCAGCGCCAAACCTGAGAAACCCAGCAAAGTTGAGATGGGTGTGAAGTTGCGCGGTGCAGAAAAACTAGCGCGTATTCCAGTAAAAGTCATTCCAACCGTTGATGTGTTGCGCAAGCCTGATTGGATTCGTGTGCGTGTCCCTGTATCACCGCAAGTGGAAGGCATTAAGCAAACCCTGCGCAAACATAAATTACACAGCGTCTGTGAAGAGGCATCATGCCCAAACCTCGGTGAATGTTTCTCCGCGGGTACTGCAACCTTTATGATTATGGGTGATATTTGCACTCGCCGTTGTCCATTTTGTGATGTCGGACATGGTCGTCCCAATCCTTTGGATGCCAATGAACCGCATAACTTGGCTAAAGCCATTGCCGATATGAAACTCAAGTATGTGGTGATTACCTCGGTTGATCGTGATGACTTGCGTGATGGCGGTGCACAACACTTTGCTGATTGCTTGCGTGAGATTCGCGCACTGTCACCCACTGTGCAATTAGAAACACTAGTGCCTGATTACCGTGGACGTATGGATATCGCCCTAGATATCACAGCTACTGAGCCACCTGATGTGTTTAACCACAACCTTGAAACCGTACCGCGCTTATACAAAGCGGCGCGTCCGGGTTCTGACTTTGAATGGTCGTTGGATTTGCTTGAGCGCTTTAAGCAGCGTGTGCCGGGCGTGCCAACTAAGTCAGGCTTGATGCTGGGCTTAGGTGAAACCGATGAGGAAGTGATCGAAGTGATGCAGCGTATGCGCGAGCATGACATTGATATGCTGACCTTAGGCCAGTATTTGCAACCCTCGCGCGATCATATGGCGGTAGAGCGTTTCGTTCATCCGGATGTGTTTGCTTGGTTTGCTGAAGAAGGGGCGAAGATGGGCTTTAAGAACGTTGCTTCTGGGCCCTTAGTGCGCTCGTCCTATCATGCTGATCAGCAAGCGCATGAGCAGCTGAAGTAAGCTGGACTGCACAGCAGTAAGACATAAAAACCCCGTATTTGCTCAGTGCAGATACGGGGTTTTTATTGTGTAGCTTGAGCCGCTCAAGGGTCGTTAATAAGCAGCGTGACCTGTTGCAATAATCGACGCTATTTAGCGCTCTAAATGCACCAGCTTGTTAGCTACGCCGTCCCAGTCTTCAGCGTCCGGTAATGGATCTTTCTTTTCACTGATGTTAGGCCAGATTTCGGCTAGTTCTTGGTTTAGCGCAGTGTATTCTTGCATATCCTCAGGCACTTCATCCTCTGCGTAAATCGCTTCAGCAGGACACTCTGGTTCACACAGAGCACAGTCAATGCACTCGTCAGGGTGAATCACCAGAAAGTTTGGGCCTTCATAAAAACAATCTACTGGGCAGACTTCTACGCAGTCGGTGTACTTGCATTTAACGCAGTTATCAGTGACAACGAAGGTCATAACGAGTCATCTCCTAGGGCTGGTAACTTGTGCTCTATCTGCGCAGGGCTACAAGTAAAAAATAAGCACGGCAGTCAAGCAGTGCAATCAGTTAAAAAGTCCAGTAATTCTAACAGCTTGCGCTAAGCAGCGTTAGATTTGCGTCTTCCACGTATATAACAGATCAAGCGCTTGCCTTGGCGATAGCTCGTCTGGATTAATGTCCTGTAATTCTAGCAGCAGGTGATGTGGCTGCGTAGTGAATAAGTCATTTTGTATCGGTCGCTGTGTATCTTTTTGGCTGTTTTTTGCTTGCATCAAGCTGCTGTCTTCCAAATGCTTAAGATGCTCACGGGCGCGATTAATCACAGCAGTCGGCACTCCGGCCAATTGCGCAACAGCCAAGCCATAGCTCTGGTTCGCTGGGCCACTGCGTACGTGATGTAAAAACACAATACGATCTTGGTGCTCAGTGGCTGTGAGGTGCACATTGGCGACGCTGCTTAAGCGTTCGGGCAGTGAGGTCAGTTCAAAATAGTGGGTGGCAAATAAGGTCCAGGCTTTAAGTTTGGCCAGCTGCTCGGCGGCAGCCCAAGCTAAAGACAAACCGTCAAAGGTGCTGGTGCCGCGGCCCACTTCATCCATGAGGACCAAGCTGTTGGCACTGGCATTGTGCAAAATATTAGCTGTTTCGCTCATTTCCACCATAAAAGTAGAGCGCCCACCAGCCAGGTCATCGCTGGAGCCAATGCGGGTAAAAATGCGGTCGACTAAGGACAGCGCACAGTGCTGTGCAGGAACAAAGCTGCCGATGTGCGCGAGCAGTACGATCAAGGCGGTCTGGCGCATGTAGGTGGATTTACCGCCCATGTTTGGACCAGTAATGATCAGCATGCGCGTTTCATCGTCCATTTCCACATCGTTGGCCACGAATGGTGTGGTCAGCACATGCTCAACCACTAAGTGACGGCCTTGCTTAATATCCAGCAGCGGTTGCTCGGTAAAGTCTGGACGGCACAGATCGAGGCTCAGCGCGCGCTCAGCTAGATTGCTGATTACATCCAGCTCAGCTAATGCAGCTGCACTGTCTTGTAGCGGAGCAATATGGGTAATTAGAATGTCCAGTAACTCATCATACAGCTGCTTTTCACGGGCGAGGGCACGGCTCTTAGCTGAGAGGGCTTTATCTTCAAATGTTTTTAATTCTGGGGTGATAAAACGCTCGGCACCTTTTAGGGTTTGCCGACGAATGTAATCAGCTGGCGCTTGCTCTGCTTGCTTGGTTGGAATTTCAATAAAGTAACCGTGCACACGGTTGTAGCCGACTTTTAGGTTAGCCAGGCCGGTGCGTGCTTTCTCGCGGGTTTCTAAATCGATTAAATACTGTCCAGCGTTCTCACTGATCGATAGCAGCTCATCTAACTCAGCGTCATAACCTATTTTTAATACGCCACCTTCACGAATCACCGCTGGTGGATTATCAATAATCGCGCGGCTTAATGTCTCTGACAGTTCGGGGTAAACGCTTATGGCTGTGGCGAGTTGCTGGATGCGAGCAATATCAAGGCTTTTCAGCACCTCTTGTAACGCCGGTAGAGCATTGAGTGCATCGCGCAGACGCGCTAAATCCCGTGGGCGTGCACTGCGCAAACTGATACGCGCTAAGATCCGCTCGATATCACCGATGTCTTTGAGTGCCGGCTGCACACTCTCAAAGTGATAGTCATTGAGTAGGTAGGCAATCGCATCTTGACGCGCTTCGAGTACTGCGCGCTGGCGCAATGGACGATTCAACCAGCGGCTCAGTAAGCGGCTGCCCATGCTGGTCTGACAGCGATCGATCACTGATTGCAAAGTGTTGTCGCGACCGCCAGAGAGATTTTTATCCAACTCGAGGTTGCGCCGTGTGGCCGCGTCCAGCACCACTGTTTCGCTGATGCGCTCATGATAAAGACTGCGGATATGCGGCAGTGCGGTACGCTGAGTTTCTTTGGCGTAATTTAATAAACTGCCGGCTGCACCGATGGCAAAGGACAGTTGCTCACAGCCAAAGCCTTTCAGGTCTTGGGTAGCAAATTGTTGGCACAAAGCTTTGAGGGCGCTGTCGTAATCAAAATCCCATGGCGCACGCCGCTGCATGCCACGACGTTTTTCTAGAGCGCTTGGCACCGACCAGTCATCAGGAATTAACAACTCAGCAGGGTTGATGCGCTCAATTTCGGCAAGCACGTTTTCTTCATTGTGCAGTTCTTGCACACTGAAGCGTCCGCTGCTGATATCTAACACAGCCAGACCAAATAGGTTATCTTTACCCAGTAATGCCGCAACTAAATTGTCGCGTCGGTCATCCATTAAGGCTTCATCGCTGACCGTGCCGGGCGTCAGAATGCGCACCACTTGCCGTTCAACTGGGCCTTTGCTGGTGGCAGGGTCGCCGGTTTGCTCACAGATGACCACTGACTCGCCAAGACTGACTAAACGCGCGAGATAGCCTTCAGCGGCATGAAAAGGAATACCCGCCATCGGGATCACACTACCGGCAGACTGTCCACGCGAGGTCAGGGTGATATCCAGTAGTTGCGAGGCTTTTTTTGCATCGTCATAAAACAGTTCATAAAAATCACCCATGCGATAAAACATGATTTGATCAGGGTGTTGATTTTTTAAGCGCCAATACTGCTGCATCATCGGCGTGTGGTTACTTAAATCTGTAGCACTCATAATGAACTGACTCAATTGCGTGGCAAAAGCGCTAGTCTAGCGGATTGCACAAAAAATTTATGCAGTGCTGCTTTATGATGCAATAAAAGGATCAGGCGCAGCTTTGCTCGAGCGGAGGATTTGAGAGTGAGTGAACACAGTAAAGAAGGGCAAACTGTCGAATTAACCGATGACAGTCTGGCCTATGAACACGCGCAAGTTGGCGTGGACAGGGATGATCCACTGGCGGCGATTAAACGTATGCGTTTAGAACAGTTGGCTGTATGTCGACTCAAGTCTGAAGAGGAAATGCAGGCTATGCGGGCTGCATTGCAGAGCGCTGAGAGTGAAACGGGTATGGATGACGAATAGGCAGTGCGCCTTATGTTGCGTGGAGTGTCAGAAATCGTTGCTTGAGCGCAGCATTGTCTGAGCATTTTCGCAAAGATCACAACAACTATGCGTGCTGGCAGTAGTCTTTGCGAAAAAAGTAGCGGCGTAAGTATCTATGGCTTGCTCAGTCTGTTTAATTCTAACGCGTTGCCTTTACGCCGCTACTGTTTATCGCCGCCTGGGCTTAAGCCAGAAGCTTTTCAATGTCTTGCGCTTTGGCAACCTTGCCTTCAATGACAATATTATCATCTATGGCCAATGCTGGCGTGCGCATAATGCCTGCTGCAATGATGGCATTGGTATCAGTTACTTTTTCAATCTCGTACTCAAGGCCTTTGGCTTGGGCGGCTTCTTCTGCATTGGCGGTAAGTTGCGCGCATTTCGCGCAGCCGCTGCCATAAATAGTAAATTTCATAATGTATCCTCTTTTTGCTACACATTTAACTGGGGCAATTACCACCAGTTACCATAAGTAAAGCCAGTGATAGTGGACATCACTACCACCAGTGCGCAATACACCAGCGTTTTTTGTGTGCCTAAGATGGTGCGAATCACCAACATATTGGGTAAAGACAGTGCTGGGCCCGCCAGTAACAATGCCAGAGCTGGGCCTTTACCCATGCCTGAGCCCATAAGAGCGTCTACGATAGGGACTTCGGTGAGGGTTGAGAAGTACATCAATGCGCCAAGTAATGAGGCGATGACGGTAGAGGCTAATGTGTTGCCACCCACAGCCATGGCGACCCATTCAGAAGGAATAACTCCTTCATGACCTGGACGACCGAGGGCAAAACCCGCAACAAAAACGCCAGCGAGCAGCAAAGGTAGAATTTGCTTAGCAAAATCCCAGCTGTGTGCCGGCCACTGACGATCTTGTTCACGTAAGCTGGAGATCAGCATTAAGCCACCTATACCCATAACAAAAGGCAGCTCGGGTACATTTGGCACGATCATCGCGGCGACAGCAACGGCTGCAGCTAGAATCAATAGGTGTGTTTTTGGCCACTGCCAACGCCAAACCAGTAAGCCGCCTAAGCCTATGCTCAATAAAGCAGTGATCTGCCACTTCCACTGGTAAATCTGCATCCAAGTTGCGCTATCCGCTGCTGCCCAGTTGGCGAATACTAATATCCCAACCATTAAAGCGAAGAACAACACGATCGCGCTCATGGGTTTATCTAAATCTTCACCAGTAAAACCGCGCTTGTTGGTAACAGTGCGCTGCGCCTCTTCCTTACGATAGATCAGATGCATAATGGCACCTATCACTAGAGCAAAGAAGATGGCGCCGATGGCGCGGGCCAGACCCATTTCTGCACCCAATACTTTGGCAGTGACGACCACGGCCATAATATTAATAGCAGGCCCTGAGTAGAGGAATGCAATGGCTGCACCTAAGCCTGCACCACGTTTGTAGATGCCGCCGAACAAAGGCAGGACGGTGCAGGAACACACCGCAAGCAAGCTGCCTGATACCGAAGCAACGCTAAAGGCCACCAGCTTAGGTGCATCAGGACCGAGGTAGCGCAGCACCGCGCCTTGGCTGATATAGGTGGACATGGCACCGGCAATTAAAAAAGCCGGCAGCAGACACAGAATAACGTGTTCTCTAGCGTACCAGTGGGTTAAACGCACGCCTTCCAGTACGGCATTATCGAAGCGGGTCGTGCCTGCAGGCAGAAAATAAATCAGCAGAAAAGCAACCAGCATCCATAGCATTAATTTGGCTTCACGAGTGTTGCTGCTGTACAGCTCGCGTAATTGAGTATTCATTCCAGCGCTCCTTAAGCGGTATTGATGTGCTTCTAATAAGGAGACGAATGACTCAGGGAAAGGATGCAAAAATATTTTAGCGGGGTAGGTGACAACACACCTGTCCGTGCTCATCAAACTGCACTTTGCAGTTTATGATAATTTTATCGCGTAAACGTTTACGCGCGCGCAGTAGACGGGACTTGACCGCACTGAGGGTGAGTTGATGTTGCTGTGCGTAGTCTTGCTGAGTTTGACCGTGTAAATCACAGTGCTCAATCACGCTTTTGTCTTGATCACAGAGCTCAGCCAGATTGCGCAGTAAACAGCTTTCAAGTTGAGTGATGGGCTCGGGCGTATTGCTTGGCAGTGGCAGGTCAGTGTTCAGGCCAAGTGCAGCAAAGGTTTTTTCTGTGCGTTGACGATCGATCAGATAATTACGGAGTACGCGAAAGAGCCAAGCTCTGGGGTTGTGCACCGTGCAAAAAGCCGTATTTTGCTGGACCAGCTTAAGAAATAGCTCCTGCAGCACATCATCTGTTTGGTCGTGGCTGTCGAGTCGATTTAATAAAAAAGCACGTAATTCGTGTTCGTGTGTACTCCAGGCAGTCAAGATGCAGTGTGCTGTCATAGCAAGGTAGATTCCGAGGGAGAGTTAAGCCAACAACCATTGCTCGCGCTATCGCAATTTAGGGTACTGCAGCCAGGCATGCGTGACAATAAGCTGTGTTGCTGCCGTTCTGCGAAACTGCAACTGCTTTGCTTGGGTCTAGATATTTTAATGTCTGTGAGTTGCGCTTAGTCTGGGAAAGACACTGTCGAAGCAAGCAGCCACTAACAGTGTTAGTGGTATGTCGCATGTGAGCAGCTTTGTTGCCTAGGTTCGTATACTGAAGCTGTGTTTGCTCATTTGGCAACTCAGGTTATCACAAGCGATGAGCGGGCAAGCTTGAGCTTTAGATGAAGCTGATACTCAAAATGCAAAGTCAATTGTGGGTAGCCTTACAAAGGCTTAATGAGGTTATGATGAGTGGCTGCTAGATTCGCTGTGGCTGGCTTGAGCTTAGGTGTTTGGTCAAACCCAAGCAAACAGAAATAGGCAGAGCCGTCGCGGTAAATAGGTTTAGCTGGTCAGTGCTAAGTGACTGTTTAGCTTTAAAATATCAAACACTACAAAGAGTCGATTAGGCTGTAAGCCGTATAAACCCTTGGTTATAGACATAAAAAAGCCCCTAAGTCCGAGAACTTAAGGGCTAAAGAAATTGGTGCCTCGGGGGGGGATCAAAGTTGTGTCCCGACTTCTCCCTATTTGCTCCTTATGCCTTTGTTTTAAAGGGTTTTAGCTTTATATTACTCCCAGTTAGAATCATGAGTACCCACTAAATCCCATTCGTTTAGGGGTGTTTTTGGGGGTGCTTTTATTTTATTTGAGATGTTAAGGCTTGACTGTATGTCTTCGTTAAAAAAAGGCTCTTCTAAAAAACTAACAAATTTATTTCTTAAAAACGCAGAAATCAGAGAGAAAGATTATAAGATTTCAGCAGAGAACGGCCTCTATGTGTTAGTCACCAAAGCAGGCTCAAAGCTATGGCGTATGAAATATAGGCTGCACGGAAAAGAGTATCTGCTTTCACTCGGCAAGTACCCTGAAGTCTCCATAGCAGATGCCAGAATGGAGAACTTGAAAGCCAAAAAGCTACTCGCTGAGGGAATTGACCCTAGAGCTGTTATGAAGTCAGATTCCAAAAAAGAGGGTCTGACATTCAAGTGTGTAGCTGAGAGGTGGTACGAGGGTAGGACTCAATTAGCTGTGAAAAAGTGGTCTGACTCTACAGCTGAGAAAGTCCGTATTTATCTTGAAAAAGATATTTACCCAGCGTTTGGTTCCCGTCTTATCTCCGAGATTACAAGGCCTGAGATCATTAGACTCAATGAGGAAATCGAGAAAAGAGGTGCTTTTGATATAGCTAAAAAAGTGCGCCAGTGGCTTACAGCTATATTCTCCTTGGCTTATGACAACTGTGACATACCTAATAATCCTGCCCTCAATTTAAAGCCGGGCTTGCGTGCTCACGGTGTACGTAGAAAGCATTATCCTTTTGTTGGTTTCGTTGAGATACCTGATTTGCTGCGAGCTGTGGATAATGCTGATAGCAACCTTCTTTATAAACTAGCCATTAAGCTTTTAATGCTTACAGCGACTAGACCCTCGGAGTTACGGCTTTCTAAATGGGAGGAGTTTAATTTGCCTGCTGCTACATGGATCATACCCAAGGAACGTATGAAAATGAGGCGTGAGCATGTTGTTCCTTTGCCAGAACAAGCTTTGAGTATTTTGTCCCAAATTAGAGAAATTACGGGGCATCAGGACTTTGTATTTGTTGGGCGGTCTGGGACAAAACCGTTTAGTGAAAATACAGTCAATTTGTTACTTAAAAAAGTTGGCTATGCCGGTAGACAGACCGGTCATGGTTTTAGACATCTTCTTAGTACTGAGTTGAACGGCCGTGGGTATAATCGAGACTGGATTGAGGCGCAAATAGCGCATGAAGACGAAGATGAAACGAGACGCACTTATAATCATGCTCAGTATATTGAGGAGCGAAGAGTTATGATGCAAGAGTGGGCTGATGCTATTGATGAGCTAGTTGTTGAGGCTAGCAAGCATGCTGACAAGTTGCGCTAGACCTAGACTAGGTGTATCTAGAAAACCTGCTACATTTGCTACAATATTTAAAAGTCATTATAAATCAATGGCTTGTGTTTTTTATTGATTGCTACACGCTTGCAACTTACATGCTACAGACCTGCTACATTTTTGCTCATTCAACCTGCGTAGCGAGCGGTTACCATCTTAATTAGAGTTTTTGGAGTTTGATGTGATTAGAGTTTATGAGTCGTTAGATTTTTTAAATTTAAGCCAAGTTCTTGAATACTTGGAATCACTAGATTGTCCAAACTTGACTGAAACTCTATTGGTTCAGCTCATCAATCAGGGGAAAATTCCTTGCTACGTAGACTTGAGTGGTCGTACTGGTTTGCTTGAGCCTGTTGATGAAGCTAGTGGCACTGAGCAGGTGACCGGTGTTGGTCTGCAACTTTTGCTCGCTGCCCGTTTAGCCGGTCGCCTAGAAAAACCCGGCTACACTCTTAAAGGAATTTTTAAAGGTTCTGTGCAGTTGAGTGGCACATCTTTCGAGCCTGCTATGCGTTGCTGGGCTCCTGATTTAACTGAGGATGCCTACTTTCCACATACAGCATCAAATGATCGTCTGGAACAATTGTACGAAATTGAAAATGAGTACAAAATGTACAATTTACTAATGCCCGCGAGTACGGCTCTTGATAGGGATTCAATTTTTGAGTTTGATAGCTTTTGTATGAAGCCGTCTGATGTAAAAGAGTTTTTAGGGCTGGCAAAGCCGCTTGGCTCTGGTGTAATTACTCGTGATGAAAAACCTGCAAATTCAGCTTTGCTGATGATTGCGTACTTGCGCGATTTACTGTTTGAAGCACACGCTTGTGAGGAAAAGGTTCCCAAAAGAATTAATCAGACGACACTAGCTTATGGGCTTGAAGAAAAGTACAAAGTGTCAATAAGCTCAACAGAAAAGCTATTTATGAATGCTAATAAAGCTGTTAAAGATAAACTTAAAGAAATGTAATTCTCCTGAGCTCAAGGCCCGGTTGGTGGCTGAAAGTCAATCTCTGTTGCAGATGTTTCCTGTATCGACAATGGCGTAGTGGAAAACTCAAATTCGACCGTGGGCGTTGGATCGTTCCAGAGTCATCACCGCAGCAGCGCGTTGCCCACTTCTCAGTGAACCGGCGAACAACCAGTTGGAGCGACCCAGCGCCCACAGACGGATCTGGTTTTCGACCCAGTTGTTGTCGATGGGCACCGCGCCATCGTCCAGATAGCGCGTCAGCGCTGTCCAGCGTTTGAGGCTGTAATCCAATGCTCTGGCCGTGCCGGAGCCATCCGGCACTTTCTGTCGATGAGCTAACATCCATTGATGCAACGCATCGGCAATCGGCCGAGCTTTTGCATGCCTGATGGCGTTCGTTTATCCGGCGGCAGATCTTTTGTCTCCCGTTCGACCATGTATAGCTGACCTGCTTGCTTTGACTCAGTAATCCAGCGCCGTAGTAATTTGGCGTTGAGATCATTATCCAAAGCAATGCGTGCAACAGATGCTTCAGGATTTTGGCTTTCAGCCACCAACTGGGCTTTGAATTCA
>CAYLOI010000033.1:0-23033 GCA_964385265.1 uncultured Thiopseudomonas sp. | reverse complement strand
GCTAACAGCGCCTTGGGTCAACGAGTGCTTCGGGGTTGGTGTGACGAGCGAGCCAAGGATGGCGAGCGCCGGAGTTGAACCCAGGATGGGTTCATCGACGGACAAACACCAATTCCGGAGCACGGCATACACCGCATACCACCGTTAAATTAAAATGAAAAAGCAGCAGAAAAACCGAGTCCTATATCAATCATGCTAACAGCCCCTTGGGTAACGAGTGCTTCGGGGTTGGTGTGACGAGCTAGCCAGGGATGGCGAAGCGCCGGAGCACGGCATGCCACGCACCAAGCTGCTAAACCACCCACCAACAGCATATGCACCTTAGCCACAGGAAATATTTCTTCTGCCGCTATGTTTTGAGAGATGCATTGCAAGTGGCTGCTTAATGACCCATAAAACGCTACAATAGCCACACTTTTATGGCAGGTCTTTTCTAACAATAGGTACAAAGCCTGCCACTTACCCTCTAACTATTCAGGTAGCTCATGTCAAAAGATAACAAAAGCGGACAAACTGGCTCTTACGTTTTTACCATGCACCGCCTCGGCAAAGTTGTGCCACCTAAGCGCGAGATTTTAAAAGACATCTCTCTCTCCTTCTTCCCTGGCGCAAAGATTGGTGTGCTTGGTCTTAACGGCTCAGGTAAATCCACACTATTGCGCATTATGGCCGGCGTTGATACCGAATTTAACGGTGAAGCACGCCCCATGCCCGGTTTAAATATTGGCTATTTACCACAAGAGCCACAACTGGACCCAGAAAAAACCGTACGCGAAATCGTTGAAGAAGCCCTCGGCGAAGTCAAAGCCGCGCAAGCGCGTTTAGATGAAGTCTATGCCGCCTACGCAGAACCCGATGCCGACTTTGATGCGCTGGCGACTGAGCAAGCCAAACTTGAAGCCATTATTCAAGCCAGCGACGGCCATAACATTGAGCGCCAATTAGAAGTTGCTGCCGATGCTCTGCGCCTACCACCCTGGGATGCCAAAATTGAATTCTTATCCGGTGGTGAAAAACGCCGTGTGGCTCTGTGCCGCCTGCTGCTTTCAGCCCCCGACATGCTGTTACTGGATGAGCCAACCAACCACTTGGATGCTGACTCAGTCGCCTGGCTTGAGCGCTTTTTGCATGATTTCACCGGTACAGTGGTAGCCATCACCCATGACCGCTACTTCCTTGATAATGTGGCCGGCTGGATTCTTGAGTTGGACCGTGGCCAAGGTATTCCATTTGAAGGTAACTACTCACAGTGGCTCGAAGCCAAATCAGCACGTTTAAGCCAAGAAGCTAAACAAGAGTCCTCACACAATAAAGCCATGAAAGCTGAACTTGAGTGGGTGCGCCAAGGTGCTAAAGGTCGCCAAGCTAAATCCAAAGCCCGCTTATCACGCTTTGAAGAAATGCAATCGCAAGAGTTCCAGAAACGCAGCGAAACCAACGAGATTTACATCCCTGCCGGCGAGCGCTTAGGTGACCAAGTCATTGAAGTTAAAAATGTCAGCAAAGCCTACGGTGATCGCGTGCTGATTGATGATTTGTCCTTTACCCTGCCAAAAGGCGCCATTGTTGGCGTGATCGGCGGCAACGGCGCAGGTAAATCCACTCTGTTTCGTATGATTATGGGTAAAGAACAGCCCGATTCAGGTGAGATCATTATTGGTGAAAGCGTCAAGCTGGCCAGTGTTGATCAGCAGCGTGATAGCCTCGATGGTTCAAAAACGGTTTGGGAGCAAATTTCTGACGGTTACGACATGATTAAAGTCGGCAACTATGAAGTGCCATCGCGCGGTTATGTCGGTCGCTTTAACTTTAAAGGCGCAGATCAGCAAAAATTTGTTAAGGATTTATCCGGTGGTGAGCGCGGCCGCTTGCACTTGGCCCTGACCCTCAAACAAGGGGCTAACGTCTTGCTGCTCGATGAGCCGTCCAACGACCTCGACGTAGAAACCTTACGTGCGCTGGAAGAAGCCCTCTTGGACTTCCCGGGCTCAGCCATCGTGATCTCGCACGACCGCTGGTTCCTTGACCGTATTGCGACACACATTTTGTCCTATGAAGATGACTCCAGCGTGGTGTTCTTCGAAGGCAACTACACAGAATACGAAGCCGATCGTAAAAAGCGTTTAGGTGAGGCTGCGGCGCAACCTAAACGCGTGCGCTATAAGCGTTTAGCTTAATAGATCATTATTTTTATCAGCGGCTGCACTTTTCCCAGTGCAGCCGCTGATAAAAAGACGCACAAGAAAAGCACTGGACATCCATACAATAGAGTAGAATACTGATAGCCGTTTAAAGCGTTTAATAACCCACTACGAGCCAATGCTCGCAAGGAGTATGCAATGAGTCAGCGTTCTGAAAAACGCAGCAATAAAGCCAAATCCATTGTTGCCCAGCCCCTGTTTCGCAGCCGCCAAGAGCAACCTAAAAAAGGCAAAGGCAGCTACCGCCGCGACAACCAAGCCTCTCGGTTTAATAGCCCAGAGGCTTTTTTATTTTTGGCAGCTTAATATTGGCGTTGCTTTAGTCGAGTCGCCCGCTTTATCCTTCTTCAACTGAATTTGTATGATCGCTTAACCTATTTAAGTTGAGCCCTAAAATCTTTGAGACTTGCCATGCTTGAGCGCTTACCCTGTTTTTTTACGCTGATTATCGCTGCTCTAATGAGCACCCAAGTCAGTGCCAACAGCTCTGCAGTGTTAGTGACGCCGCTGGTTTCAACTTCAGCCACGGCGCCTGCAGCTGCAATCGCTGTACAGCAAAGTTTTGCTGACTGGCGCGCTGACTTACGCATGCAAGCTCTGAGCGAAGGCGTCAGCCCATTATTGTTTGAACAGGCGTTTGCTGGTCTCAGCCCTGACCCACAAGTGCTCGCCGCAGATCAAAGCCAGCCCGAGTTTAGCCGCCCGGTTTGGGAGTATTTAGACAGCGCTGTTTCATCATGGCGCGTCGCACGTGGTAAAGCGCTGTTGGCTGAAAATGCAAAAACCTTACAAGCGATCGAAGCACGTTACCAGGTTGAACCCAGCATCTTAGTGGCTGTATGGGGCATGGAAAGCAGTTTTGGCCGACAAATCGGCAGTAAAAACGTGATTCGCTCGTTAGCCACACTAGCCTATGAAGGCCGTCGTAGCGCTTTTTGGCGCAGCCAATTGATAGCAGCCCTACAGATTCTACAAGATGGCGACATCAGCCCTAGCGGCATGCTTGGCTCCTGGGCTGGGGCGATGGGACAAACTCAGTTTATGCCCACCACTTACCGCCAATATGCAGTAGATTTTACCGGCGATGGCCGCCGTGATATCTGGAACTCTAGCGCTGACGCCCTCGCCTCTGCAGCAAACTACTTAAGTTTATCAGGCTGGCAACATGAGCAACCTTGGGGGCTGGAGGTGCAATTACCGGCACGTGGCTTTGACTACGCTCAAGCAGATGGCCAATACAGTAAAACCCTTGAGCAGTGGTTTGCTGCAGGGGTGACGGCACCTGATCCCGTTGCTCAGCAACATCTGCAACAGCCAGCCACCTTATTTCTGCCCAGTGGCTATCAAGGCCCGGCTTACCTGTTGCTGGATAATTTTCGTAGTATCTTGAAATACAACAACTCATCGTCCTATGCGTTGGCCATTGGTTTGCTGTCCAACGCACTGGATGGCGACTACCGTGCACCCGCTGCTTGGCCGAAGCACGACCGCATGCTCAGCCGAGCAGAGCGCGTTGAACTGCAAACACTGCTTAACCAACTGGGTTATCCGAGCGGTCAGGCTGACGGTATTATTGGCGTGAACTCGCGCCAAGCGGTACGCAGCTTCCAACAGGCTGAAGGCTTGCCTGCCGATGGCTATCCCAATGAAGCATTGCTGCACAGTGTGCGCCAAACCCACGCACAGCAACAAACACCCTAAGCGCTGACTTATCGAGCGCTATGGCGTAACCGCTACAGTGGTTTTTATGTTCTGTTTAGTGTTGTTATAAGTCTTTACGCAATTGCGCCCAGCGCGTTTAGCAGCATACAAGGCTTCATCAGCCATAGCAGCTAAACGCGCTGTATCCACTTCATTATCAAACTCGACAATGCCAGCACTGAACGTGCAGGCTAAATCACCCTGCTGTGAGGCATGAAAAACATTGGCAAACCGCAGGCGAATATCATTCAGCACTGTCTGCGCTGACTCAGCATCGGTATTGGGCAGCACTACAGCGAATTCTTCGCCACCATAGCGACCAATATAATCGGTACGGCGTAAGCGCTGCTTCAGAAACAAAGCTAAACTTTTGATCACTTTATCGCCAACCGGATGCCCGTATTTATCATTAACCTGCTTAAAGCTATCGATATCAATCATTACAAATGACAAACACTGCTGCGTTTTCAGTGCGCGCAAGCGTGCATCATCTAGCAATTGCAAAATGTAGGTGTGGTTAAATAAACCGGTCAAACTATCGCGAACAATACGTGATTTTAAGTTACGGGCACGTGCCGCACGATTACGCACAGTCGCGACAAGGTGCCTAGGCTTAACCGGCTTCATCAAAAAGTCATCAGCGCCTTCGCTCATCGCATCCAACTGCTTATCTAAATCATCTTCTGCAGATAAATAAATAATAGGCACACCAACAAATCGATCATTATGGCGAATCACTTTAGCCAACTCGGGGCCATCACACTGCGGCATATACATATCTAAAATAATCAGGTCCGGATCAAAATCTAATAATTGCGTTAAAGTCTGAGTCGGATCATTGATTGCTCGCGTAATAATTCCTGCGGCATTGAGCACTCGCTCGGTAAAAGCCGCCTGCGCTCTGGAATCATCAACGATTAAAGCTTTATAAGGCTCAGGCTGCGCAATTGAAACCCAACCTTCAAGCTTCTCCAGCACACTCGATACATCTAAGGCGTCTATTGCGAATGCTTGGCCACCGGCACGTACTGCTGCGAGACGCGTTTGCGCATCAACCTCTGTTTGGCTATAAAACAGTACTGGAATATTGCTGTCGTACTCATCTTTTAATTGCCGAGCAAGCTCAAGCCCATGTAAGTGCTCGACAAAATCCACATCTAAAATAATCACTGCTGGATGGCGTTTACCCATCGCCAACAAAAACGCATTGCCATCACTAAAGACTTCCACTTGAAAGTAAAATGACTGCAATTGCTGAGCTAAATTTTGCGCTTGTGTGGTGCAAGCTAGGGCGATATAAATCGGTTTGCGCACCATAGCGGGCAAGCATACCTGATCAATTTCCTCACCTTGGCGTAAGCCTGTTTGTAGCAGCTGTTGTAAAAGCTGGGTGATGGTTTCAATAAACTCACTATTTAAGCGATTGGCGTTGTTTTGGATCGCAGCTAGAGTTTCAAGTAACTGCTCAGCAATACGCACATGCTCTGGTTGCTCAAAACGCTCGGCATAACGCAACAGTCGCTGCGCAGCATCTTCCATATTTATTTGTTCTTGGCCAGTCCAATCGGCACTCTGCAAGTTCTGCCACAGCTCTAGCAGCTGTCTCGCCTGATGAATAACCCGTTGCGCAAAATGCTGCTTTAAGCGCTGTAGGCTTTGCGGTTGAGTGCCAGTCATACTGTTTGCTGCTCCATTAGCCAACTCGAGACAATAAGCTTTATCGTGATAAAAGTAGCCAATCGCCATTACGTGCCCATTCAATATAACTGTCCTTGGCCTGATTGCAAGACACTCCGCATGTTTCCATCAGCCCCATGAGTTAAGCGCAGTAACGCTACCTCAAGCAAAGTAATTGTGCGCAGACAACCTGCACAATTGGCATGGCATGCTTTATAGTAAGCAGCATACAGACAGCAGTAGGCTAACGGCTGCTCATCAAGCACAATAAAAGGGCCCAAGCATGCTCAATTGGAAAAAACGTACACGCGACGCTCAGGATCAAGTCAGTGATTCTGTTGACGATGTTAAAAGCTACCTCGGAGGCATTTGGTTCAGCCGTACAGTGCTGACAGTTGTCACCCTCTACTTATTAGGAACGCTGATTATTGGTTGGTACTGGAGCCAAGAGCCAGACTTTTTCTCGGTGCAAGAACACACTCAAGAAACCGCTGAAAAAGCTCAGCACGCTCTGGTCACCGGTTACACAACGGTAGTGACGCTCAAGCAGGTCGCCTCCACATTGCTGGATAAGCCCGGTGGTTATTTAACCAATGACGTCAGCCCGCCTGGCATTTGGTTAGATAATATGCCGTCATGGGAATACGGTGCCTTAGTGCAAGTTCGTGATTTATCACGCGCCTTACGCAAAGATTTTGCCCGCTCACAATCGCAATCCACTGAAGATGCTGATTTAGCTAAAGCCGAACCGCGTTTTAACTTTGATAACAAAAGCTGGGTGCTACCCGCCACGGAAGATGAGTATCGCTTAGCGATTAAATCCTTGGACCGTTATTTAAACCGTTTAAGCGACCCTGAAGCATCTAACACGCAGTTTTATGCGCGCGCCGACAACCTTAATAACTGGCTGGGTGATGTCGCTACTCGCCTGGGTTCTTTGTCGCAACGCCTTTCAGCTAGCGTTGGTAAAGCGCGCCTCAATATGGACAATGATCCGGACAGCGGCCTCTTAATTGATGGTGTGCCAGCCACGCAGTCCGGTGAGGAAAAAATCGTTAAAACCCCGTGGTTGCAGATTGATAACGTGTTTTATGAAGCGCGCGGTCAAGCGTGGGCGTTATCACATTTCTTGCGCGCAATTGAAATCGACTTTGCCGATGTGATTGCTAAGAAGAATGCCACCATTAGCGTGCGGCAAATCATTCGTGAGCTAGAGTCGGCACAAGAGCCACTGTGGAGCCCGATGGTTCTCAATGGCGATGGTTTTGGTGTATTAGCCAACCACTCATTGGTAATGGCCAACTACATCTCACGCGCCAATGCCGCCATTATTGAGCTGCGCCAGCTGTTATCCCAAGGCTAAATTCAGTGTTCTGAGCGCAGTACTCACAGCTACTGCGCTTGTTCTGCTAATTAAAGCAGTGCGTCCAGCGCACTAGTTGGCCGCCTAGCTCAACCAGACGAATCTAGCGCATAAAAAAACCGCGATTAAACACCTGTATTACACGGGCATTTAATCGCGGCTTGTTCAGTTTTAGTCTGTACTAGCTGTTTTGCCACTGCGCTTTGCGCTTATCTAAAAATGCACTGACGCCTTCTTTGGTGTCTTGCGCATCAAACAAATCGACAAAAGCTTCGCGCTCAGCCGGTAACCACTGATCCGGCGCATGCGTGCGCGCACCTTGAATCAAAGGTTTAATCTTACGTACCGCAACCGGACTTTGTTGCGCAACTTTATCGGCTAAGGCTAACGCCGTATGCAGCGCCTCGCCTTTGGCGACCACTTCTTCGACCAAACCAATGCGCTCAGCCGTGCGTGCATCAACACGATCACCGCATAAGATCATACGCTTAGCCCAGCCCTCGCCCACCAGCCATGGCAATTTTTGTGTACCGCCAGCACAGGGCAACAAACCCACAGTAGCTTCCGGTAACGCCATTTGTGCTTGCTCTTCAGCAATACGGATATCACAGGCCAAAGCACATTCCAAACCACCACCCATGGCATAGCCATTAATGGCAGCAATGCTCACACCACGGTAATTGCTCAGCGCCTCAAAAGCTTCACCAAACAAACGCGCCATTGTTCTAGCTACGGCTTTATCACCGCTGGCAAACAGCTTTAAATCAGCACCGGCGCTGAAAAACTTCTCACCGGCCCCAGTGATGACTAAAGCATAAATATCTTTATCACCATTTAAGTGCTCGACCAGCTGCTTAACCCCCTGCAACATATCGGCATCCCAGGTGTTGGCCGAAGGGTTATTGAGCGTCAGTAAAGCGGTATGCCCACGCATTTCCACCAGCAGTTTATCGGTCAACTGAAGGTGTTGAGCTTTCTGATATTTTTCTACTGCGTTTGACATGATTTAAATTCCTCAGTAATCGATATGTGCAGAATGTTCCCCATACACATTTAGGGTATTAATTCAGGATTTCAACAGCGATAGCGGTTGCTTCACCGCCGCCAATACAAATGGCGGCGACACCAAAACGTTTATTTCTTTGCTGTAAAGCAGACAATAACGTTACCAAAATACGCGCTCCAGAGGCACCAATCGGATGTCCTAAAGCACAGGCGCCACCATGCACATTGACCTTATCAGCAGGCAAAGCCAACTCTTGCATGGCAATCATGGTCACCACAGCAAAGGCTTCGTTAATTTCAAACAGATCCACTTGGGCTAAATCCCAGCCGGTACGCTGCATTAGTTTTTGGATCGCCGCCACCGGCGCGGTGGTAAACAAATGCGGTGCTGCTGCGTAAGCTGCGTGGCCGCGAATCAGCGCAATGGGCTTTAGGCCAAGTTGCTGCGCCTGACTTTGGCGCATCAGTACTAAGGCTGCGGCACCATCGGAAATCGAACTGGCGTTAGCAGCCGTCACCGTACCCTCTTGGCTAAACGCCGGACGCAACTGACGAATTTTATTAAGATCCGCTTTAGGTGGCTGCTCATCGTCACTCACCGTCACCGGCCCTTTACGCAGATTCAAAGTAACCGGAACAATTTCTTCAGCAAAGTTACCATTACTGATCGCATGTTGCGCACGCTCAAGTGATTGCACAGCAAAGTCATCCTGCTGCTCACGGCTAAAGCCATAAGCCTGCGCACTATCATCAGCAAAAGTACCCATGAGGCGGCCTTTAGCATAGGCATCTTCCAGGCCATCGATAAACATATGGTCAATCACCTTGCCATGCCCCATGCGGTAACCGGCACGGGCTTTATCCAGCAAATATGGGGCATTGGACATGCTTTCCATGCCGCCAGCCACCACCACATCGACTGAGCCGGCTAAAAGTGCATCATGCGCCATAATCACTGTTTGCATGCCCGAGCCGCACATCTTATTCACTGTGCTGCACACCGTATGCTCAGCCAAACCCGCACCCAACGCTGCTTGGCGCGCTGGGGCTTGGCCTAAGCCGGCCGGTAGCACACAACCAAAAAACACTTCCTGCACTGCTTCCGGCGCTAATTGCGCGCGGGCCACCGCCGCTTGAATCGCTGCAGCGCCCAATTGCGTGGCACTAGCATCTTGTAAAGCACCCTGAAAGCCACCCATTGGGGTGCGCGCCATACTGACAATCACCACAGGATCATTGTGCTTCATGTTATTTAACTCCCATGCGTAAAGCACCATCGAGACGAATCACTTCACCATTTAACATGCTGTTTTCAATAATATGCTGGACCAACGCCGCATATTCCTCAGGCTGACCTAAACGCGCGGGAAAGGGTACATCGGCACTCAGCCCAGCCCGCACTTCATCGCTCATTCCAGCCATCATCGGCGTTTCAAATACGCCGGGGGCAATGGTCATCACGCGAATACCCTGCGCAGCTAACTCGCGCGCAGCTGGCAAGGTCAGGCTGACCAACGCGCCTTTAGAGGCGGCATAAGCGGCCTGCCCTAACTGACCGTCATACGCTGCAATCGATGCGGTATTGATGATCACCCCGCGCTCGCCTGCCGCATTAGCCGGATTAGTGGCCATGAGCTGCGCCGTCAGACGCAGCATATTGAAGCTGCCGATTAAGTTAATTTGCACTACCCGAGCAAAATCGTCTAAATCATGCGCACCTTTGCGGCCTAAAATGCGTTGCGCACCGACAATTCCAGCGCAGTTGATTAGACCATGCACAGCACCGAAACGCTCAGTGGCGCAAGCTAAAGCCTGCTGTACTTGCTCACTGTCACAAATATCACAGGCAATGCCGAGCGCCTGCTGACCGAGTTGCTGCGCTTGCTCGATAACCGCTTGCTGGTTGATATCCAGCAGCAGCACGCGAGCGCCTTGGCTGATCAAGTGACGGGCGCTAGCAGCGCCTAATCCCGAGGCGCCACCGCTGATCACAAATGTATGTTCTGCTATGTGCATACTTAATCCTTAAATTAGCCGACCGCTTGTTGGGCTTGTTGCTGTTCGTTGTATTTATTGATTTCATTGATCCGCAAAATAAAGCGCTGCACCTTACCGCTTGGGGTTTTTGGCAGCTCTACGGGAAATTCAATTTCACGTGGATAGGCATGCGCAGCTAAGCGGTGACGCACATGCAGGCGCAACTCTTCAGCTAACTCTGCGCTTGCTGCATAGCCCTCTTGCAAAATCACAAAGGCTTTGATGATTTCAGTGCGCTGCGCATCCGGCTTGCCCACCACCGCTGCCTCAACCACGGCAGGGTGTTCCAACAACGCACTTTCCACATCAAAGGGACCAACCCGGTAACCAGAAGTGGTGATCACATCATCCGAACGGCCAACAAAGCTAATGCTGCCATCACTGTTGAGTTCAGCAGTATCACCGGTCAGGTAATAGCGACCCTGGAAGGCTTTAGTTTCTATGGCTTTATAGCCGTTAAACCAGAACATCGGCGAGCGCTCAACATCAACTGACAAAATGCCGGGCTGGCCCACTGGCAACTCCTCCAGAGTCTGTTCATCAAGCACCACCACACGGTGACCGGGCGAGGCATAACCGGCTGCTCCGATATGCATCGGATGGGCTAAATTATGGTGATTGCACAGCACCATGCCCATTTCAGTTTGTCCATAATGGTCATTGATTGCGACATCAAGGTGCTGTTTAAACCAACGAATCACTTCAGGATTAAGCGGCTCACCGGCACTGCTGACCACGCGTAACTGCCCTTTCCATTGATCCGCGACTTTGGCGCCAGCAGCAATCAACATGCGAAACACCGTGGGTGCGCCAGCAAGGTTATTCACATTGTATTTCTTGGCGATTGCGAGGCAGCGATCCAGGTTAAATAAACCATCGACTGAGAGTACCGGCAAGCCCATCGACATCGGCCCAGTAATACCAAAGTACAAACCATAAGCCCAACCGGGGTCCGCCACGTTCCAAAATGAATCTTCAGCACGCAAACCCACCGCATCAATCATATAGCGCTGAAATGCCACAATGGCGCGCAAGGGCACCTCTAATGGCTTGGCTAAGCCTGTGGTACCCGAGGTAAACATCAATAAAAACGGATCATCAGCGCTGCGCATCACCGGCGCAAAATCCGTTGATAACGAAGATATTGAGCGCCAAAAATCAGCATCACCCGCTTCTAAACCTTGCCCTTGCACATCGGCGACAGTCATTACTGTAGGACATTGCTCAACTTCCAACAGCTTGCTGCGGTTCGCCACATCAGTGACCACCAACTTTGCGCCTGAGGTTTGCATACGGTGTTCAATGGCTTTAGGACCAAAGGCCGTAAACAACGGCTGATACACCGCACCAATGCGCCATGCGCCTAAAATAGTGACAATTAAAGCATGACCGCGCGGCAGTAGCCCCGCCACTATATCGCCAGTTTGGATGCCTTGCTGGGTAAGGTAGTGGGCAAATTGTGCTGACTGATCACGCAGTTCAGCATAGGTATGACGACTGGAACTGCCGTCGGCGTTTTCTTGGATTAAGGCAATAGCGCCGCCCTCTGCGTGTCGATCACAACACTCGTAACAGGCGTTCATTGCAGCAAAGCTTCCGCTAATTGCACCCTTCACTGTGCGTTCAAAATCAAAGGTTTGCGAAGCTTTAAAATAATCATTTTGGACTGGGTTCATGGCACGCTCCAACTTTTATTATTGTTGACATTGCAAGGTACAGGCCTCGATAGTCAGCCCCAGTCCGCTGCAGAAGCAATAGCCAAATCCTTCAAACTGTTTGAACGTTTTTGCCAATTATTTGTTTTTATCCAGCAGAATCGAGCGGTAATGACTGGGCTGCGTGCCGGTCCATTTGCGAAACGCCTTGTAGAAAGTACTGACATCAGCAAAGCCTAAAGCAGTGGCGATATCGACAAAAGTATAAGACTCATCCGCCAGCCATTTAACCGCTAACGAACTGCGCACCGCATCTTTAAGTCGCTGATAACTTTGGCCTTCTTCGTTTAAACGACGGCGCAAGGTCGACACCGACATAAACAACTCTGCAGCTAAGTCGACAGCATCCGGCCAATCTTGGGGCTCACTGTTGAGCAAGCTGCGACGAATCTGACTGGTTAAACTCTGCTCATCGCGGTATTTGACCATGATGTTATTTGGCGCATGGCGTAAAAAGCGCTGTAAGTCCTGGCTGCTGCGGCGAATCGGCGCGGCCAGTACATCAGCAGAAAACAGTATTTGCGATTGTCGACAATCAAAGCGCAGGTTGTCAGAAAACATCACGCGATAGTCATCAATAAAGTCCGGCGCAGGACCGCGCGAGTCAACCGACAACAAAGCAATACGCTGATTGGCCAGCCAGCAGGTCAGGCCGTGCACATACATCCAAAAGGTAAAATAAGTAAAGGCTCGCGCGGGCTGAGCGCTCTCTTCGCGCAATACCACCGCCGCCATACTTTGCTGGGTGCGCAGCACTGCACGCTTATCAGCAAAGACCAGTGCTAAAAACTGTAAGGCCACCTCCAAACCTTGACCAACGGTGGGCTGCTGTGCGGCCATGCTGCACATAAAAGCAAAGCTGCCGGGGCGCATGCTGCGCTGATCCATTAGGAAAAACTCATCCTGAATGGTGCGGCGTACGCGTCGCCAAAAACGCGCATAGTGCTGCACCGAGACACGTTCAGCATCGGCGTCCATCACCCGCTGATCAAAGGGCGTGCCCTCTAATAAATCATCCAGCAGCCAGCCCTGCTGCAGCGGCGCGTACAATGCTTCGCGCACCATCAACGCAGAGACTGTTCCTGTTTTTTGCATCGCCATCCTAGCTCTCCTGCTCGGTGCTAGCCGCCGGCAACAGCACATCCTGTTGACTGGCGGCTTGCTCACGTAAAAAATTCCATGCGGTACGCATCCGCGCAATATCCTTGAGTTCGATCGGCATCAACATCCAAAAGGTTCGAGTAAAGCTCACCTCTGCAGCCAACACGCGGCGCAGGCGTGGATCATTGCGCGCGGAAAAAGCGGGCAAAATAGCCAGCCCTGCACCGGCAGCCACCGCCTGCTGCTGGGCTAAAATACTGGTACTGCGTAAATTGGCTTTATTGCTTTTCACCAGTTCATCTAAAAAAATCAGCTCTTTACTGAACAGCAAATCATCCACATAGGAGACAAAACGGTGTTCGCGTAATTGTTCACGCTCAGTGATTGGCTGATGTGCGGCCAAGTAATCGGCACTGGCATACAGGTGCAACGCATAGTCGGTCAGCCGAGTAATAATAAACGGCCCACGTTCGGGGCGCTCCAACGTAATCACAATATCTGCTTCATTGCGCGACAGTTGCACCGCACGAGGTAGCGCCAGCAAATCCACCTTCAAATGCGGGAAGCGCTGGCCCAATTCAACCAGCTGCTCGGCCAGCAACAAGGTGCTGTAGCCCTCGGTGGCACCAATACGTACATGCCCAGAAATCTGCTCGCCCAAGTTGGGCAGTGAATCCGATATCCCGACAAAAGCGCTCTCCATTGCCTCCACTTGCGGCAACAACGCGCGTCCGGCTTCAGTCAATTTGTAACCTTCCGGCTCACGTAAAAACAATGGCCGGCCCAAATCTTTTTCTAAGGCCTGGACTTTGCGCGACACCGTAGTGTGGTCAACACCCATGCGCCGCGCCGCAATCACTAAGCGCCCAGCGCGTGCCAGCTCGAGAAAAAAACGTAACTGCTCCCAATCCATAGTTGCCTCATCAAGATTTTATTATCGATGTGCATTTTTGCACAGCATATCTGCAATCAATCCTATTGCTGAGAGCAAAAATGCACTGCTAGGATGAAAGCATACAAAGTCAGTCAAACACAAAAATAATTGCATACTGAGGCGTACCCCTATGACAGCTGTTCAAGTCCCCACCATTAAACTTGTTATTGACGGTCAGTTCGTTGAATCGAAGACTGATCAGTGGCGCGATGTTATCAACCCTGCCACGCAACAAGTATTAGCCAAAGTACCCTTTGCCACTGCAGATGAAATCAATGCTGCGGTCGCCAGTGCCAAAAACGCTTTCAAAACCTGGCGAAAAACACCCATAGGCACACGTGCGCGTATTTTCCTGAAGTACCAACAATTGATTCGCGAGAACATGCAAGAGCTGGCAGCCTTACTGACCGCTGAACAAGGTAAAACCCTCGCTGACGCAGAAGGAGATGTGTTCCGCGGCCTAGAAGTGGTCGAGCATGCTGCCTCTATTGGCAACTTACAGTTGGGCGAACTGGCCAATAACGTCGCCAATGGTGTGGATACTTACACTCTGCTGCAGCCGATTGGGGTTTGTGCCGGTATCACCCCGTTTAACTTCCCTGCGATGATTCCGCTGTGGATGTTCCCCATGGCCATCGTCACCGGTAATACCTTTGTCCTGAAACCGTCTGAGCAAGATCCTATGGTGACCATGCGCTTAGTGGAACTGGCTTTAGAAGCCGGTATTCCTGCAGGCGTACTTAACGTGATCCATGGTGGACCGGATGCGGTGAATGGCATTTGCGACCATAAAGACATTAAAGCTGTGTCCTTTGTTGGCTCCACCCATGTCGGTACTCATGTGTACAACCGCTCATCACTAGCCGGCAAGCGTGTGCAGTGCATGATGGGGGCAAAAAACCACGGCATCGTCATGCCGGATGCCAATAAAGAACAAACCCTCAACGCCATTGCTGGTGCCGCTTTCGGTGCTGCCGGTCAGCGTTGCATGGCTCTCCCAGTGATTGTCTTAGTCGGCGAAGCACAAAGCTGGTTACCGGAATTAGTCGCAAAGGCCAAAACCCTGAAAGTAAACGCCGGCTGCCAAGCGGGCACCGATGTTGGTCCAGTGATTTCCAAGCAAGCTTTAGCGCGCATCACTGAGCTGATTGATAGCGGTGTCAGCGAAGGTGCCACGCTGGATCTCGATGGTCGCAACCCGACTGTGCCGGGTTTTGAAAACGGCAATTTTGTTGGCCCAACCCTGTTCTCTGGCGTCGATACTTCAATGCGTATCTACCAAGAAGAAATTTTTGGCCCAGTGCTTTGCGTAATGCATGCCGACAATATTGAGCAAGCCATTGAGCTGGTGAACGCCAATCCAAACGGTAACGGCACGGCCATCTTCACCCGTTCTGGCGCCACTGCCCGTCGCTTCCAAGAAGACATCGATGTGGGCCAAGTCGGGATTAACGTACCCATCCCAGTACCAGTGCCGATGTTCTCCTTCACCGGTTCTCGTGCATCGAAGCTGGGTGATTTGGGACCCTACGGCAAACAAGTGGTGCAGTTTTACACGCAAACCAAAACGGTTACTGCACGCTGGTTTGATGAAGACGAAGAAGTCGGCGCGCTCAATACCACCATCAGCTTAAAGTAAGACGCTCGCCTGCCTGGATCTTAATTCAGGCAGGCAGCCTGCACTGCAACAGCACAATAATTACAAATTTATTTAGCCTCGACACGCGCAATAATCATAAGAAGCGGAGATCAAGCATGCATATCGGATTTTTAGGCCTCGGTAATATGGGCGGCCCCATGGCCAGCAACCTGATTAAGGCGGGTCATTCACTTAGCGTTTTCGACCTGTGCCAACCTGCGGTTGCCGAGTTGGCCAAACAAGGCGCACAAGGATTCAATTCAGTCGCAGACTTAGTGGCGGCGGCGCCTGATGTAATCATCAGCATGCTGCCAGCTGCAGCCCATGTGAAAGGGCTCTACCTTGGTGATGATGGTTTAATTGCCCAGTTAAGCAAGCCCACCTATTTAATTGATTGTTCCACCATTGACCCGCATAGCGCGCGCGAGGTAGCACAAGTGGCTACAGATGCTGGGCACCGAATGCTGGATGCGCCGGTTTCTGGCGGCACCGCTGGTGCACAAGCGGCCACCCTGACCTTTATGGTCGGCGGCGCGGCTGCAGACTTGGATACAATCAAACCCATCTTGCAAGCCATGGGCAAAAATATCACCCACTGCGGCGATAACGGTAACGGCCAAGTGGCGAAAGTCGCCAATAATATGCTGCTGGGTATCTCCATGATTGGTGTCGCCGAGGCCATGGCTTTGGGTGTTTCCCTGGGGATGGATGCTAAGGTTCTGGCCGGCATTATTAATACCTCTAGCGGACGCTGCTGGAGTTCGGAAATCAACAACCCTTACCCAGATGTTTTAGAAAACGCACCGGCCAGTCGCGGGTATAGTGGTGGCTTTGGTAGCGACTTAATGCTCAAAGATTTAGGCTTAGCCACTGAAGCAGCACGCCTGAGCAAGCAACCGGTGATGCTTGGTGCCGCCGCGCAACAGCTGTATCAAGCCTTTAGCTTGCAAGGCCATGGCAATCTAGACTTCTCAGCCATTATTAAACTGTATTTAAAGGAGTAACCCGCATGCCCGAGAACAACGCTCTGCTACTGACCGAGGTTCGCAATGGTGTCGGCCATCTGACCCTTAACCGTGTTTCAGCCTTTAATGCCCTCAACCTTGAGCTGGTGCGTGGTATTGCGCAGCAGCTGCATGACTGGGCTGCAGATGAGAATGTCGTGGCCGTGGTGTTGCGCGCCAATGGTGACAAAGCTTTTTGTGCCGGCGGTGATATTCGTGAGCTGTACGGCAATGCTAAGCAAGGTAACGATCTTAATGAAACCTTCTTTAGCGAAGAATATGCGCTGGACCAATACATCCATGCCTACCCTAAGCCTTTTATGGCTCTGATCGACGGCTTAACCTTGGGCGGCGGTATGGGTTTAGTGCAAGGTGCAAGTTTTCGTATCGTCACCGAAAAAGCTCGCTTAGGCATGCCTGAAGTGAGTATTGGTTTCTTTCCGGACGTGGGCGGCAGCTACTTTTTATCACGCCTACCCAGCGAAATTGGCACCTATATGGGCGTCAGCGGTAACCCTGTGGGCGCAGCCGATGCCTTACAAATAGGCCTGGCCGATTGGTTTTTACACGCCGAGCAAATCTTCGAGCTGGACCGCTGCTTAGACAATATGCAGTGGGGGCACTCCTCACAAGAAGCCATTCGCAGCCTACTAAATACCTTAGCCAGCAAGCGCGCCAGCGGTTCCAAATTAGCCCCAGTACGCGCCGCCATCGAGCAACACTTCAGTAAAGATTCAGTGGCTGAGATTATCACCTCGCTAGCCAGCGAAACCAATGACAGCATTAAACCTTGGTGCGAAGAGTTGATCGCCACTCTACGCAGTCGCTCCCCGATCGCCATGGCCACCACCTTAACCATGCTGCGCCGTGCTAAAGACCTGTCATTAGCCGACTGTTTCCGCCTGGAGTACCACTTGGCTACACAGTGGTTTACTAAAGGCGACTTTATGGAAGGCGTGCGCGCACTGATCATTGATAAAGACAAAAACCCACAATGGCAGCCAGCCACCATCGAAGCGCTTGAGCAAACTAGACTCGATGAGCTGTTCGCAGGCTTTAAAGCACAGTCAGCCTAAGCCAACGCCTGTATTAGAAGGACTTTATAATGAATGATATTGAACTCTCCGAAGAACAACGCATGATCCGCGACATGGCACGCGACTTTGCTAAAAGTGAATTAGCGCCCAATGCGGCCCAGTGGGGAAAAGCCGGCTGGCTCGACGATGACATGCTCAAACAAATGGGCGAGTTAGGCTTTTTAGGCATGGTGGTGCCCGAAGAATGGGGCGGCTCTTACATTGATTACACCTCTTACGTACTGGCCGTTGAGGAAATCTCAGCCGGCTGCGCAGCAACAGGTGCAGTGATGAGCATTCACAACTCAGTGGGCTGCACGCCCATTTTAAACTGGGGTACTGAACAGCAAAAAAAAGAGTGGGTGCCACAATTAGCCTCAGGGCAGACACTGGCCTGCTTCTGTTTAACCGAGCCGCAAGCCGGCTCTGAAGCCAATAATCTGCGCACTAAAGCCGTGGAAGATGGTGAGCATTGGGTACTCAGCGGCAGCAAGCAGTTTATCAGCAACGCCAAACGCGCAGGCTTAGCTATTGTTTTTGCTGTAACCGACCCTGAACTGGGCAAAAAAGGTTTATCCGCTTTTTTAGTACCCACAGATACGCCGGGCTTTGCAGTGGAGCGCATGGAGCAAAAAATGGGCTTGCGCGCTTCTGATACCTGCGCGGTCAGCTTGGTCAACTGCCGCATCCCTAAAGAAAACATGCTCGGCCCTCGCGGCAAAGGCTTGGCCCTGGCCCTGTCGGGTTTAGAGGGTGGACGTTTAGGCATCGCCGCACAAGCTATCGGAATTGCTCGTGCAG
This sequence comes from uncultured Thiopseudomonas sp., assembly GCA_964385265.1. Classification (GTDB taxonomy): domain Bacteria; phylum Pseudomonadota; class Gammaproteobacteria; order Pseudomonadales; family Pseudomonadaceae; genus Denitrificimonas. Next base: position 4,779 of record CAYLOI010000033.1, on the reverse strand, counting down.
CCTTTGAAGCAGCACTGACTTACTCACGTGAACGGGTACAGTTTGGTAAAGCGATTGCCGAACACCAAAGCATTGCCAATATGCTCGCTGATATGCACACGCAAATTAATGCGTCACGGCATTTGCTGCTGTATGCGGCACGTTTGCGCACGGCTGGCCTGCCCTGCTTGTCCGAAGCCTCGCAAGCCAAGCTGTTTGCTTCGGAAATGGCAGAGAAAGTCTGCTCTATGGCTATTCAAGTGCACGGCGGTTACGGTTATTTAGAAGACTATGCAGTGGAGCGTCACTACCGTGATGCGCGCATTACGCAAATTTATGAAGGCACCAGTGAAGTGCAGCGTATCCTGATTGCACGCCAATTGGCCGACTATCCTTTATAAGCTACTAAACTTTTATCCCGCGTAATAAAAAACGGCTACCCATCACTGGATAGCCGTTTTTTTGCTGCTTCAGAGCGAAACAGTAAGGTAAAAAACCTTACATCATTCCACCCATGCCACCCATGCCGCCCATATCAGGCATTGCAGGTGCGCTGTCATCTTTGATTTCAGCGATCATGGCTTCAGTAGTCACCATCAAGCCTGCGATTGACGCTGCTGCTTGCAGTGCGGAACGGGTTACTTTTGCTGGGTCCAAAATACCCATCGCAATCATATCGCCGTACTCGCCAGAAGCTGCGTTGTAACCGAAGTTACCTTCGCCTTGCTTAACTTTATCAACCACAACACTTGGCTCGTCGCCTGAGTTAGCCACGATCTGACGCAGTGGTGCTTCAACCGCACGACGCAGCAGAGCAATACCCACATTCTGGTCTTCGTTGTCGCCTTTCAGATCAGCAATGGCTTGCAGTGCACGCACCAGTGCAACACCACCGCCAGGTACCACGCCTTCTTCTACTGCAGCACGGGTTGCGTGCAGCGCATCTTCAACGCGGGCTTTCTTCTCTTTCATTTCAACTTCAGTGGCTGCGCCAACTTTGATCACCGCAACGCCACCAGCTAGTTTAGCTAAGCGCTCTTGCAGTTTTTCTTTGTCGTAGTCTGAAGTGGTTTCTTCGATTTGCTTACGGATCTGCAGCACACGTGCTTCGATATCCGTTTGATTGCCAGCGCCATCAATAATAGTGCTGTTATCTTTATTCAAGATCACACGCTTAGCGTTACCAAGGTGCTCTAAAGTGGTCGTGTCTAGGCTTAGACCGACTTCTTCAGAAATCACCGTACCGCCGGTCAAGATAGCGATATCTTGCAACATGGCTTTACGACGATCGCCAAAGCCAGGTGCTTTAACCGCAGCCACTTTAACGATACCGCGCATGTTGTTCACAACCAATGTTGCCAAGGCTTCGCCTTCAACATCTTCAGCCACGATCAGCAGTGGACGACCGGCTTTTGCAACGGCTTCCAGCACTGGCAGCAACTCACGGATGTTAGAGATTTTCTTGTCTACTAACAGCAGCAGAGGATCTTCCAGCTCGGCAACCATAGTGTCTGGCTTGTTGATGAAGTACGGCGACAGGTAACCACGATCAAACTGCATGCCTTCAACCACAGACAATTCGTTATCAAGACCGGTACCTTCCTCAACGGTGATGACACCTTCTTTACCGACTTTTTCCATTGCCTTAGCAATGATTTCACCGATCGATGAGTCAGCGTTGGCAGAGATAGTACCCACCTGAGCAATGGCTTTATTGTCAGAGCATGGCTTAGCCAACAGCTTGATTTGCTCGACAATCGCGATGGTCGCTTTATCAATACCGCGCTTGAGATCCATCGGGTTCATGCCCGCGGCAACTGCCTTCAAGCCTTCGTTAACGATAGCTTGTGCTAGAACTGTAGCAGTGGTGGTACCGTCACCGGCTTCGTCGTTGGCTTTAGACGCAACGTCTTTAACCAACTGCGCGCCCATGTTTTCAAAACGATCTTGCAGTTCGATTTCTTTTGCAACTGAAACACCATCTTTAGTGATTGACGGTGCGCCGTAGCTTCTTTCTAAAATAACGTGACGGCCTTTCGGGCCTAAGGTTGCTTTTACTGCGTCAGCTAATACGTTGACGCCAGCTAACATTTTTTTACGGCCTGAATCGCCGAATTTTACTTCTTTAGCAGCCATTAAATACATTCCTCAATTGTGTGTCATTAAACGCAAGGGGATAAATTAAGCTTCTACAACCGCGAGAATTTCGCTTTCGCTCATTACCAGCAACTCTTCGCCATCTACTTTGATAGCGTTGCTACCTGAGTAAGGACCAAAAACCACTTTATCACCCACCTTTACTGCGATTGCGCGCACATCACCATTGTCTAAAACGCGACCTGTACCTACGGCTACAATTTCGCCTTGGTTCGGTTTTTCAGCCGCTGAGCCTGGTAGCACAATGCCGCCAGCGGTTTTAGTTTCTTCTTCGCTGCGGCGGATTACCACACGGTCATGCAGAGGACGAAGCTTCATTGTCGATCTCTCCCAACGGGTTAGTTACATCAACCGATGACACTCATCGGTACGTTTATTAAGTCCGGCAAGCCGGGGCGTGCTATGCAAAACACAGCACGCAGAATGATCTGCTAGTGCAGAATCTTTTGGTGTCTTAGATATGTGGGCGCATACAAATATTTCAAGGGCTAGGCCTGAAACTTTTGCGCAAATAGGCTAATTTCGCGCTTTAAGGGTCTTTGCGCTCAAATTCACCTTCAATAATCTGCGCTTGGTGAGGCACTGACTGCTCACTCTGCTCGGTATAGGTGGTGCTTTGTGCGTAGAACTGACGGGACTGCGCGGCACTGTGGCGCATATGCAGAGCAATGCGTTTAATCAATAATTGGCGAGTGATCGGCAGCATACACAGCAAACCTATGGCGTCACTGATAAAGCCGGGTAAAAACAGCAAACCACCGGCTACCACCAGCAATAAGCCATTGAGCATATCGGTATTGGGCACTTCACCTTGCGCCATACGCTGGCGGACTTTTAAAGCAGTGGCAAAACCAGCTAAGCGTATACAAAACACACCCAGAACGCCGCCAGCCAATACTAGGAGCAGGGTTGACGTTGCACCAATGCTTGAGCCAACACGAATCAATACAAACAACTCAAGCAATGGGAAGACTAAAAACAATAAGAAAAAAACACGCATCAAACACACCTTAGCCATCTATATACTTAATTAATGCGCCCCAACCTAGCAAATCTCAAGGGCTACGCGACGCGGAACATGTAACAAAATACCTCATAGCTGTTCTGGGCTGACTGCATTTTCCTGACTCAGCAAGGCTTTACGTCGATCGTTACGCCACTGCCAAACAATCAAAAATAGTGTCGGCACGCCCAATACTGCGGTGATCAAAAAGAATTGCTCATAGCCAAACTTATCCACTAAGACCCCTGAGTAGCCACCAATCAAACGCGGCAATAACAGCATTATCGAACTGAGCAAAGCATATTGAGTGGCAGAAAAACGCAAGTTAGTCAGACTGGATAAATATGCAACAAAGGCAGCCGTGGCTAAGCCGGCACTAAAGTTGTCGCAAGAAATGGTGACGATCAACATATTCAGATCAGCGCCCATGCCAGCCAGTAGGACAAACATAAGATTCGTCGATGCTGAAGCAATTCCACCAATTAACAGAATCGGCATAATGCCAAAACGCACAATCAACAAACCACCAATACCGGCCCCCAGTAGTGTCATAATCAAACCAAAGACTTTACTGACCCCAGCGATTTGATCTTTACTGAAACCCTGGTCGATATAAAACACGTTAGCCATCACGCCCATCACCGTATCTGACATGCGATAGGTAGCAACCAATCCTAAGAGTAATAAAGCCTGCCAGCGGTAACGCACGACAAAATCACTGACCGGAGTTAATACCGGGGCCAGGCCTTTGCGCCCAATCGAAGACAAACAAAATAGCGTTAAGATGCTGTACAGCAAGGCGCGCAAAAAGGCGCGATCACTATAAAACAGATCATCTAAACCGGCTCGACCAGCAAGCAATGACTGAAAATCTGTTTGATAAAACTGGGTCATCATCGCCGGGACTGACACCAATAAAACCATCAGCACCACGACAGAGACCAGTTGATGTTTAAGCTTGTAACGCGTAGCCAGATCCTCTGTTGCGATGGGTAGCTTGGGTTCTTTCATCCACAAGGTGGTCAGCAGTCCAGGCAGCATCAATAAAGCAAAGAGCAAGTAGGTGCTGGCCCAAGCCGCATGCCGATACTGCACGCCGGTCGAACCAAACCATTCGGCAAAATACAGCGCACCGGCGGTAGCCAACAGCGCAGCCACGCGATAACCGGCCATATAACTAGCGGCCAAAGCCGCTTGACGACTATTGTCGAGAATTTCTAAACGGTAGGCATCCACCGCAATATCTTGCGTGGCCGAAGCAAAAGCCACCAGCACCGCTAAAGCGATTAGTACGGCGAGATGGCTCTGCGGATTACTTAAGGCCATCCCAGCTAAACCGACAGCGACCAATAATTGAGATAACACCAACCACGAGCGGCGCCGACCTAAACGGCCCAGCAGCGGCAAACGCCATTGATCCAGTAGCGGTGACCAAACCCACTTAAAGGCATAGGCCAAGCCAATTAAGCTGGCATAGCCAATGGTCTCGCGCGCCACACCGGCTTCGCGCAGCCACACTGACAGTGTTGAAAAGACCAGCATATAAGGCAAACCAGCGGCAAAGCCCAATAGCAATAATGCAAGGACTGCAGGATCAGAGTAGGTCTGTAAGGCTGTGCGCCAACTATGCTGTGGCATGC
>CAYLOI010000032.1:17162-26388 GCA_964385265.1 uncultured Thiopseudomonas sp. | reverse complement strand
GCTCGTCGGGCTCATAACCCGAAGGTCGTAGGTTCAAATCCTGCTCCCGCAACCAAATACTAAAGCCTTAACTTTAACAAGTTAGGGCTTTTTTTATGTTTGGCACACTCCGTAAAAACAGCTAAAAGCCTCCATGCTCCTACCCAGTCCGCGAACAGCTTAATTCTCGAGAAATGCAACCTAAAACCCAAGCGCCTTTGCTCGCAAACCTTACCAAGGCTTTGTATAAAGGCCAGTAAACACAACGAACAAAAGCAAATGCCTTTAACTAGCTAAATATTCCCCCAGCGGCTAATATGTGACGCGCTTAACAGATCAGTAGGCAAAAGCATATCGATTTAAGCAAAAGCAACAGAGCACTCAACAGTACTGATAAACATTCAAGGAGCTTTTGTGAGTCAAACTACGCCCGTATCAAACCAGTCTTATAACTCTAACAATGACGATGAAATTGATCTATTTGAACTATTTGAGTCCCTCTGGCAAGAAAAAATACTTATCGTGTTAATCGCTGGGGTTGTAACTCTGCTTGCCGTGGCTTATGCGCTTGCTGCCACACCTATTTACCAAGCAAAAGCAAGCTTATTACCTCCGCCAGCCTATGCTATTCAAAGTTATAACGCGGGACGCATCGATAATAAAGAGCGCATCGAAGAGTATCGTAAAGATGAGTATCGTAAAGATTATACTGAAGCACTTAACATAGAAGATGTTTACAATGTATTTAAAGCTAATTTAAACTCTTTACAGTTACGCAATGCCTTCTTTGAAGAGGTATACCTGCCTTCGCTTAGCACTGACGAGCAAAAAAAGAATCGCGATACTCTTCTTAAAGCATCCAACAATATCCTATCCATTAAGCAGGGCGACGCTAAAAACAATCCAAACCTGTATCACGTTACAGTTGAAATGGATGATCCTATTGCTGCTGCTGCATTGGCTCAGCAATATATAGAGAGAGTCACCGCAGCGACCAAGCTTGATTTGAAAAGAAATATTGAGGCGGCTCAAAAAATACGTATTGATACCCTAAGCGTGCAAATTAAATCACTGACTGATACAGCCGAAGCAGAACGTAAAGACAAAATCAATCTTCTTAAAGAAGCGCTCTATGTTGCCGAATCGATTGGCTTAGAAAATCCAAGCGCGGTATCTGATAAAGCTTCATTTGGGGGCAATGGTTATATTGATAATGAGTTAATTTACACCCGTGGCGCCAAAACACTGCGCGCGCAGCTCAATGTGCTAGAAAAACGCATAAGCGATGAACCTTTTATTAAGGGTTTTCGTGAGCTTAATACTCAGCTTAAACAATTGCAGAAATTTAAACTGGATGACTCTAGCGCGTCTGTTGTAACAATCGATGAGGCCGCTGAAGTACCAAGCAGCCCAATCAAACCGAAAAAGTCCTTAATTGTTGCACTTGGTGTTGTTTTAGGCGGCATGCTTGGTGTGTTTGCGGCATTGATCCGCAGCATGATTCGTAAGCGCAAAGCAGGCCTCAACACTTAGCCTGTAAGACATATCTAAAACATAACCGCTCTCAGAAACATCACCCAAACATGGCGACAACTATACCGCCAGACCTTATAAGAAAGGGCTGGCGGTTAAATCTAGTGTGTACGGAAGTCGTGTGATTGGTGAGCGTACGTAAACCTTAGACTTTTAATCCACTTCACTGAGCCACATCAACCACAGCTAACTTTCTCTGCTGATAAAGCAAATCCACCAACTCACCCTGCGGCTCGTAACCAGCCACGGTCTGGCGCAGCAGCTTACGGATTAACACACAATCACCTCGCTCCACCGCATCCAGCAGCTCACGCAGCAGCACTGATAACTCAGCCCAAGGCAAAAACTCTTCATCGGCGCGCATGATCATGCTGTGCAGCGTGGGTGACACGTTATCGCCGATCAGCAGTTCCTCATAGAGCTTTTCACCCGGGCGCAGGCCGCTAAACTCCACGGCAATTTCACCCGACGGGTTAGTTTCGCTGCGTACGGTCAAGCCGGTCAGATTAATCATCTTCTCCGCCAGCTCAATAATCTTCACCGGCTCGCCCATGTCCAACACAAACACATCACCGCCCAGCCCCATGGCGCCGGCTTGGATCACCAACTGCGAGGCTTCGGGAATGGTCATAAAGTAACGGGTCATCTTCGGATGGGTGACAGTCACTGGGCCGCCTTGCTTAATCTGCTCACGAAACAAAGGAATCACCGAGCCCGACGAGCCCAGCACATTACCAAAGCGCACCATGGTAAAGCGCGTGTTATTCGGATAACTGTGCTGATCAGTCTGGCTGCTAAACAGCGTGCACGACGCCTCTTTACTCAGCGCTTGCAAAGTCATTTCTGCCAAACGCTTGGTGCAGCCCATAATATTGGTCGGGCGCACGGCTTTATCGGTAGAAATCAGCACAAAATGCTCAACCTGCTCAGCAATCGCAGCCTGCGCGGTATTTAGCGTGCCGATCACATTATTCAGCACCCCCTCAGCGGTATTGTGCTCCACCATCGGCACATGCTTGTAGGCCGCGGCGTGGTACAGGGTATTCACCTTCCAGGTGCTCATCACCTCACGCAAACGCTTGAGTTGGCGAATCGAGCCGAGGATGGGCACCACACGCACCGCCAAGGCTTCTTTGCAAATTCGCGTTTGCAGCTCTTTTTGAATGCTGTAGAGATTAAACTCACAGTGCTCAAACAAGATCAAAGTAGTCGCGCCACTGGCTAAAATCTGCCGACACAACTCCGAACCAATAGAGCCGCCGGCACCGGTCACCATCACCACTTGGCCCTTGATGCAGCGCTCAAATAAATCCACCTGTGGCGCAACCGGATCGCGGCCTAGCAGGTCAGCGATATCCACCTCTTGCAGATCCTCGACCTTCACCCGGCCACTGGCCAAATCCATAATCCCCGGAATACTGCGCACATGCAGTGGAAACGGCTCTAACGCGGCCAACACTTCACGCCGCCGCGCGCGTGTTTCTGAGGGCATGGCCAAGAGAATTTGCGTAGCACCGGTGCGCTCAATCATCTGCTGAATATGTTTCGGCTTATACACTTGCAGCCCAGCAATGGTGCGCGTGGCAATCGCATCATCATCATCAATAAATGCCACCGGACGCATGGATTTGCCCATGCGCAATGCTGCCACCAGCTGATTGCCTGACGAACCAGCACCATAGATCGCCACTCGCGGTAACTCATTGGCATGCTTAACAAAGGGCACATACGGCACGCTGGCCAACCAGTCACCCAAAAAGTACTGGCGCATCAGCAAACGCAAGCCACCGACAGTAACAATACTCAGCCACCAATAATTGACCACTAACGAGCGCGGTATCGTTGATGTTTGCGGCTGAAACCAATACACAGCTAAAGCAAACACCAGCGCCGAAATCGTCACCGCTTGAATAATGGCCACCAGCACTTCTTTGCCGATATAGCGCATCACCGCACGGTACATGCCAAAGCGCACAAACAACGGCACTGCAATCAGCGGCGCGGCAGCAAACATCCACAGATGCTGCCCCAATGGCGCAACCTCAAAGTCCAGCCCTAAGCGCACCACAAAGGCCAGCCACAGGGAAAACCACACCAAAGCAATATCGGTAAACACCTGCAGCAAACGCTTATAGCGCCGCGGCAAAGCGAGCAAGCTCTCTTTCAGATTCATCTGAGTCCTTTTAGATTCGGTGAAATTGTCATTGATCTATTTATTCAGCAGCAAAATCTGCACAGGCTGATTAAACCGCAGCGCAAAGCCCGCTAGCGTTCAACCTGTGCAGAGCAAAACTGAGCCGTAAGTTTATCAAGCCGTCGCAAGCGCCATCACGTCTTGCAGCACGTCACAGGTTTTTTGAATTTCTGCGGCAGTCAAGGTTGGATGGACCAAAAACATCATGCTGGTTGCACCCAGCTCTCGCGCAACAGCCAAAGGTGTCGCAGGTCGGTAGTCGGTGCCGTCAAAGGCTTTTTCTAAATACACCTCAGAACAGGAACCACTAAAACTCGGCACACCTCGTTCTGCGATCTCAGCCAGAATCCGATCACGATTCCAATCGCTTTTCAGCACGTCTGGCTTAACAAACACATAGCATTTATAGGCCGCATGCACACTGGTCTCTGGTATCTCTGGCACGCGTAAAGCAGGACAGGCGCGAGCAGCCTGCCAAATCGCTTCAGCATGCTCTAAACGCTGTGCTTGCCACTGCGGCATCCGCGCCAGCTGAATACGGCCAATCGCGGCTTGCATCTCGGTCATGCGCCAGTTAGTGCCAAAGCTTTCATGTAGCCAACGAAAGCCCGGCGCATGTTCACGCTCATAAACCGCAGCATAGCTTTTGCCGTGATCTTTGTACGCCCACATGCTGCGCCAAAGTTGCTCGTCATTGGTGGTGACCATACCGCCCTCACCACCAGTGGTCATGATTTTATCTTGGCAGAAGGACCAAGCACCAATATGCCCAATTGAACCCACCGGCTGACCTTTATAAGTTGCGCCATGGGCTTGCGCGCAGTCTTCAATGACAAACAGCTTGTGCTGCTCGGCCAACTGCATAATCGGATCCATATCACAGGGCCAACCAGCCAAATGCACACAAATCACCGCACGTGTGCGCGGGGTTAACACCGCTGCAATGGTCTCAGCAGTAATGTTCTGCGAGTCCGCATCCACTTCCGCGAATACAGGTACAGCACCGGCGTTAATCACACTAGACACCGAGGCTAAAAAGGTACGCGGCGTAACAATCACCTCATCGCCTTCACCCACGCCTAACGCCAGCAACGCCAGATCCAACGCGACCGTGCCGTTCATTAAAGCAATGGCGTATTCAGTGCCCGACCAAGCGGCGAATTCTTTTTCAAATTCGCGGCCTTCTTGGCCCGTCCAATAGTTAACTTTGTTGGATAAAACCAAATCACGTACAGCATTGGCTTCTTCTTCGGTGAAAGAAGGCCAAGGGGAGAAAGGGGTATTTAACACACGAATCACCTATAAAAAAACTATTGAGCAGGAACACCAACAACCGTTGCATGTTCCGCTACATCCCTGATAACAGCAGCGCCTGCACCAACTGTAGAGTAAGCGCCTACTGTGACTAACTGACGAACAACTGCACCAATGCCCACCCAAGCGCACTCGCCAACTTTAACGCCACCGGCCAAACGCGCACCAGGACTGACATGTACGGCATCGGCTAGCACACAATCGTGATCAATGCTGCAACCAGTATTCAATATGGCGCCGACACCAATACAAGCATCGGCATTCACTACAACACCCGCGCAAACAATACTACCTGCACCAAGGCTGGCATAGCGGCTGATGACTGCTTGCGGATGAATGATTGCAGGCAAAGCAACCCCCAGCTCACGCAATAGGGTTAGCTTTTGCAGACGTATCGCGTTATTGCCGATTGCTACAACAACACCTGAAAACTCATTAACAGCAGCTAATAGATCAGCAGTGTTGCCGCGCACAGGCCATACCGAGTTACTTGTACATTCGGGCCAAGCGTCGTCAAAAAAGACCACTTCATCCCAACCTGATAACTCGGCAGCATCCGCAACCACTTTGCCATGACCGCTTGCGCCTAAAATCGCTAATCGTTTCAACGGCTAATACCTACAAATATTGCGATGATCATTTAACGCTGCCGGTGAATTTGCTCATAGTCGCTTCACCTTCGGCACTAATCCCATCACGCACAAACACTTTCTTAACAGTCAAAAAGATAATCTTGATATCCAACCAAAACGACTGATTATCCACATACCAGACATCCAGCTTAAACTTATCTTCCCAGCTGATCGCATTACGCCCATTAATCTGCGCCCAACCTGTGACGCCTGGGCGCACCGCATGGCGACGATACTGTTCAGGGGAATATAAAGGCAGGTACTCCATCAACAATGGGCGCGGGCCGACTAAGCTCATCTGACCTTTAAGCACATTCCAAAGGCCCGGTAGCTCATCAAGGCTGCTGGAACGTAAAAAACTACCAAAGGGCGTCATCCGTTCAGCGTCAGGCAAGGGATTACCATCAGCATCAACGGCATCACGCATGCTACGGAACTTAACCATCTCAAACGGCTTGCCATCTTTACCGGGGCGCACCTGACGAAACAACACGGGCGAGCCGAGCTTGCGCCTGATTTGCCATGCGACGATGGCAATAACAGGGCTGAGGATTAGTAAGCCGAAAAAAGATGCAACAATATCGAAAAGACGTTTCAAACTACCTAACCTTTTTAAGATTCTTTATCCGAATCAGCTCTCTGCAGACTTCTAAAATCAAGACTGGGCAGCATCAAAGGCCCAAATTTCTGTCGAGACGATAATGTTAAAAGTTGCTCGCGCACCGTGGAGTACAATATTGAGGTTGCATTAACTACAAGTTCATGCTGGAAACTATCTATTAGCTCTTCCTTCTCGTTACAAACAAAAACGCCATCCAGGGCAACAACGAACTTATAAGGGAAGTCCTTTTCTTGGTAACTCAACTGTAGACTCATAACAAAAGCATATTGAGACGCTACTGCTTGAGTTTCTGGCTCCCCCACAGTGATCGTTGTTTGAATTTTATCAGCAGACGGAACCCAGTAAGGCGATGACGGCTCTTTTCCTACCAACTGCTCACTGTCAACAGACTCAAGTTGCAAATGACTATAGTGGTAATGCTTCAACTGTAACGCTGAGAGCTTCATGCTTGTATTCCTTGCAACTCATCAGACGAACTGTATGTTTGCCATCTAACCGCTGGCTGACTGAGCTGTTTCCAACTGGCTCTATTTAGGTCTTGGGCAGTCTGCAGCATTGCCTCAACTTCAAGGTGTTTTAGCTTAGTAACGGCAACTTCTTTTTGACGCGTGCCAACTCGATCAAAAGCAATATCAAACTCAATATTTAATGCTTCACAAACATCAAACAAAGTTTTCAGTGTCAGATTAGAGCCTCCATGCAACACCTTACTTACACGACTCGTTTTCCAGCCTAACTTATCAGCAAGCGCTTTTTGAGTTATTCCACTATCTACAACAGCACTTGCCAAACTAACAGCGACCTCTTGTGCTTTTAGTTCAAAGCGAAAATCCTGATCTTCTAGGGATTCTTGCCACAATTCGGCCAATTGATTACTTAACATGTCCAACCTCCGGCTGAATCACACAAATCTCATTTGCTAGTTCAGCATCAATATAGGTTTTTATTTCGTTTTCAAGCTTTATTTTTTCACCTACAGACAACTTATCCTGGCGCTTCGCCAATGCATCAGCAAGAAAAACAACCTTACCTTCAGCATAATAAAAAACGAGCCGTATATCGCCTTTACGCAATCGCCAAACAACATGTGTAATACCTTTATAGTCAAACTCATGCAGCTGATGACTTTGCTTCTTATCGTAAAAACTCTCTAACGGCTGGCCAGTTTGAGCAACCTGAAGCAATTTAGCTAAAGCCGACAACGCAGCTTTACCGTCAACTCGATTGCTTTTACCTAAATCGGCAATTTGCTGTAAAAAATAGCATGTATTGGGATCTTGAGAAGCACACCGTGCCATCAGTTTCCAGCGGTCGAGACGAGGTACTATGTCAGGAAACGGCTTCCCTATAGTGGTTTCGGTGATCTCCAGCAAGTGAATGGTCATATTAACTTTTAAGTGAACCTCAAGCAATCCATTGTTGCAGCTCTAGAGAAGAACTCTCAATTAAATGCTGACGCATCTTACCATTAATACACTTCCTTGCGGCCGTTACATGACCCTTCTATCCAATATTGCAACGCGACTTAAACACTCTCATGTAATGCATCGACTGAGTAGCACACTCAGCATATTCACAACAATCTAATAGACTGCCACGGCCTAAAGGCCTCGCAGAGACGAGTTTTAATAGACTGCCGCGTCGCTACGCTCCTCGCAGAGACGGCACTGTAAGACTCGCAGAGACGGGGCACCGACGCTACGCTACAACCGGATAATACTTGTCGTCAGAAGCCGCTCTAACTTCGTGTAAGCCGGCTTCTTTTGACGCGCTTCCCGACATGCCGTGGCCATCCGTTCTCCAGACACCCCGCTCCACTGGAAAGCATAACCAGAAAGCTCTGCCAACTGGTCCAAAAATATCCTCTGCACACGGCCGTTACCCTCTCGAAAAGGATGAATCATATTCACCCGACCCAAGTAATATGCGGCTTTATATGCAAATTCTGTTTTATCCAACTCACGAAGGAAGCTATCTTTCTGCAGCTGATAAAATACCTCAGCAGCCACATCCTCGATATTTCGGTAAGGCAAAAAAAGCTGACCACCTTTAGAGATTTCAGTTTGTCGTAGCTGACCAGCCCACTCGTAGATATCCCTGAAAAGATAGTGGTGAATGCGGCACAGGTGTTCAAGATTGAAGGTCGGCTCTATCGGGTTCGCTATCAACTCCGCAAAAGCCACTTCGCTGATAGCGGCTTCAGCCTCATTCAGCGCTTGGGTATCCGTAATGCCCAAACGATTTATCAGACATGTAGAACCATTAAGCAGATAAGGATCTTCTTCCTGAAGATCATAGTTCTCATAGCCTTGCATCACATCAAGAAGCCGAAGAAGCTTGCTTGTACTTTGCTACCAGTTGCTCTCTTACAGATTTCCCTGACACACGACCAGCAGCCACTTCCAGCATTGTAGCTTCTGATTGCTTCGACACCTGTATCCCCTCAATGGCCATAGAGCCAACAGCCTGACGAACCTTGAACGCCAACAGTTGAGTTTTGGTGTATTTCATATTTTTCCTCCAGTGACAACCACAGCATAGCGCTGGGAGCCGCACACAGGCAAGATGCCTCACGACCTTTGCGTCCATTCCCTCGTATTTGCGAACCCTCACCCGTCATTGCGAGCACCACCCCGTCATTGCGAGCACCACCCCATCATTGCGAACCCCACCCCATCATTGCGAACCCCACCCCGTCATTGCGAGCGCAGCGAAGCAATCCACCTCACAGACAACGCGGCGCTCAACCATGGACTGCCGCGTCGCTACGCTCCTCGCAGAGACAGCACTGCATAGACTGCCACGGCCTTCGGCCTCGCAGAGACAGTAACGCGTCTTTGCGAACTCCACCCCATCATTGCGAACCCCACCCCGTCATTGCGAACCCCACCCCGTCTTTGCGAGCGCAGCGAAGCAATCCACCTCGCAAACCACGCGGCGCTCAACCATGGA
>CAYLOI010000032.1:0-17062 GCA_964385265.1 uncultured Thiopseudomonas sp. | reverse complement strand
TTGCGAGCGCAGCGAAGCAATCCACCTCGCAAACCACGCGGCGCTCAACCATGGACTGCCACGTCGCTACGCTCCTCGCAGAGACGGTTCTGCATAGACTGCCACGGCCTACGGCCTCGCAGAGACAGAAGCGCGTCATTGCGAACCCTCACCCGTCTTTGCGAACGCAGTGAAGCAATCCAAGGCTCTAACCCAGCAAACCTGGATACAAATCAAGCCAATTAATATTGATGGATTCGATTAGATCAATCTTTCTTTTTCTACTCCCAGCTTTCAGTTGCTTTTCTCTAGCAATCGCGCTGATTATTTCTTCACAATCCTCATAATAAACCAATATTTTCAGACCGTGCTTTTTGGTAAAACCGTCACATAACCCGTTTTTATGCTCGCACACGCGCCTAATCAAATCACTGGTTACACCAACATAAAGAGTTCCGTTCTTTTTATTCGTCATGATGTAAACATAGCCGGATTTCATATCGCACAACTCCTATCCTTGAGTACTGTAATGACGAGTGTAACTAAACCGCCTATAGACTGCACGGCAACCCAACCATGGACTGCCACGTCGCTGCGCTTCTCGCAGAGACAGTATTGTAAAACTCGCAGAAAAGTGCCCCGTCATTGCGAGCACCACCCCGTCTTTGCGAGCGCAGCGAAGCAATCCACCCCTCAGACAGCGCGGTGCTCAACCATGGACTGCCACTGCCTTCGGCCTCGCAGAGACGTGTTTTAATGGACTGCCGCGTCGCTACGCTCCTCGCAGAGACGGTGGCGCGTCTTTGCGAACCCTTCCCGTCTTTGCGAACGCCACCCCGTCATTGCGAGCGTAGCGAAGCAATCCACCTATCAAACCACGCGAGGCCAGCCTTCCAGCGACAAAAAAGGCATTATAATGCCAATATATCCTTACCCGTCTGATTTATAGGCATTATATTGCCATTTACAGGCTGTATGATAAGATTTTCAGCATTATATTGCCTGGTGGTACATCCATGAATACATTAACTCTACAGATCTATGTCGAAGGTCAATGGCATGATGCTGCACTACTGAGCGTTACCAACCCACAGCAAGGATTACGCGCTGGTTGCACTTTAGGTTATATATCCAATTACTTGGTGGATTGCCTCGAAAAAGAGCACACAGCCCTAGCGTGGTCGTTGAGCGCTAACTTACCACTCGGCTGGGCTGCTTATGCTAATGCGCCGGTTTGGGCTGCCTTACAAGACATCATTCCAGCAGGTGCGGCACGCCGTTTCTTAGAGCAGCGCTACGGGCAGCAGCGCCCAGCGGATTTGGCCATGGATGTTTTTTTACTTGCACAATGCACACCAGCGCCCATTGGCCATTTACGCATTAAAGAAGCAGCCGAATTAATAGCCACTGCTCCTGCATTAGGCTTTTCACGCGACAGTGTAGTGCGCAGGGATAACCACTTTTTAGAATACGCTTATGAACAAGGTGCAGCCATTGGCGGCGCAACCGGAGCAGGCGGTGAAGCACCTAAACTACTCTTGACTGAAGCTGCGGATGGCTTGCTGTATGCGGACGCCAGCTTGGCCGACGAGCATGCAGTAACGCATTGGTTTATTAAGTTTCCACGCCATACAGCAAACGCTACAGATCAAGACATTCTTCGCAGCGAATATTGCTACTACCGCGCAATCCATCAGCTTGGGTTTTCCACAGTTGAACAATCAGGATTAACCCTTGAAGAAATGAATAAACCGAGCTTATGGATGCGACGCTTTGATCGACGGGTCGAGAATCAGCAGGTGCAAAGGTTTGCCGTTGAATCAATTTACTCCTTACTAGAGGTCACAGAACCGGGTAGTTATTTACAGCATGTAGAAGTGCTTAAACGCTTGATACGCCTTTGGCGAATGCAGCAGCAAGAATCAACTATTGCTGAGTTAGTGCTGGAGTACTTACGCCGTGATTTACTTAATCAAGTGCTCGGCAATAGTGATAATCATGGACGCAACACATCCATTATTCGCGGTGAACAGTCTATCGTTTTAGCACCCATTTACGATTTAGCACCCATGGTGATGGATGACGAGGGCATTACTCGCACCACTAAATGGCCGCAGACTCTTGAGCGCGGTGGGCAGGTTGATTGGCTGGCAGTCTGTCAGCTGGTCGGCGAACTGGCCGATCTTACGCCGGAGTGGCTGTACCAGCAGTTGCGAGATACTGCACAGCAGCTCTTGGCGCTGCCCGATTTACTGCTCGATTTAGGCCTGCCTGAACGAACTTGGCGACATCCTAGAATTCCATTGCGTCACTTACAACAGCAATTTACTCTGTGGGGGCTATGTTAATGGATGTTTTTGAGCGACAGCGTTACTTAGATGAACTAGGCGAACAACTGGCAAAGGGTAAGATCAGTATGGGTGAGGCGGTCTACAGATTACGCAAAGACGTCACCGGCTTAGGCCAAGCGCCATTTGCACGCATGTGCAAAATCTCTTTGCGAGCCTTGCGTCAAATTGAACACAATGAAGGCAATCCAACCTTGCAGACTTTAAACAGTATTTTTAACTTGTTTGGCATGCAGGTGGGCGTCATTAAACGCGCACAGCCCGATTAATTAACTGCCAGCCTCAGTGCTAGAACCATGGACTGCCACGGCCTACGGCCTCGCAGAGACGCGTATCAATAAACTGCCGCTACGCTCCTCGCCGAGACGAATCCGGCCTCACAGCCCACAACTAAGCATTACGCTCCCCAGTATTTGTAAACCTAATACGCCCCGCCAACTGCATAAAATAATCATGCGACCAAATATCTAAAACCTGTGCATTTGCAATAAAGCGTCGCACATCATTCTTGGCCGAATCAACATCCAGTTGCTCAATGCGCTGCATTAACCATGCGCGAAACAAATCTGGAGTTAAAAGCTCATCACCCAAATCCCCACTTTGCCTAGCTCGCATTTCTAAATGCGTTAAATTTAACTCAGCACCCTGCCGCACATACCATTCAAAATCGAACCAGTCTCGCCCCTTAACTCGATTTTTCCACCGTCTAAACAACAG
The DNA here is from genome assembly GCA_964385265.1 of uncultured Thiopseudomonas sp. GTDB lineage: Bacteria > Pseudomonadota > Gammaproteobacteria > Pseudomonadales > Pseudomonadaceae > Denitrificimonas. Next base: position 14,018 of record CAYLOI010000032.1, on the reverse strand, counting down.
AGCATGCATCTTACCGGCATATAAGTCAGGTAAAGAAAAACACTTCACATACACAGAATAAGGATTCAACAACAGCTTTTCTTCGGTTTTAAAACCCAGCGGTGGCTCAGTATCGACCTCGAACTTAATTTTCAACGCTTTCTGGCCACGTACGCTCACGTCATAAATACTGGTATTTTTCTTTAAAAATGCAGATACCACCGCCGTTTCAATCGATTTTTCACGCGCCGAAATCTCTACCTCAAACCCTAATGCATTAAACTCAGCAATCAAGGCATCAAAGTAGGGCTCAAAAGAAAAGTCTGCTTGTGGTTGCAGTAAGGAAAAATCCAAGTCTTCTGAAAATCGAGGCAGGTCGTAAAAGATTCGCAAACAGGTACCGCCATAAAAAGCCGCCTTATCAAAAAAACCTGCTCGCACTAAACCTGCTAACGCAATCTCTTGCATTACTTCACGCAAAGCGTCGTTGATATCATCACCATCAACCAAATGATATTTTTTCAGCATCTGCTCAACAACGCTCATAGCAACCCCTCTAGTACCTGACGCAAAGCTTTAAACTGGCGTGTTTTATAACCAGAGTTCGCATAACCCTCTAGCACGGTCGCGTCAAAATCAGCTAAAAGTTCTTCATCCATGCGTAGGTCTTCAAACAAAAAAGCCTCCATAGAAGCCTTGCCTAAAGCCTTTAAGTGGCGAGTTAGCAAAACCGTATCACACACCGCCTTGGTTGGACTCGCTAGCCAAAAACATTGATTGCCAACGCTCTCAATCGTTAAACCAAGCGGAAAAAGCTGCTGCGGAATCTTAGAGTAAGAAAAACGTCCCAAGGAATTTTCCAACTCCCGCCCACGCCCTGTGCAGACAGACGTGACCTCAATGACTCGTTCAGGAATCAATCCATGCCATGACAGTGCATACTCCAAAGAGACACAAGAAGGTCCATACAATCGATTGGCAATCAAAGGCAAGCACAAGGCTTCTTGACGCCAAGGCGCACCCACAACATACAAGCCGCGCTTCAAAGAAATAAGGGTGCCTGAGGCTAACCATTCCGAAATTTTATCATTCGGACGTGCGTAATCAGACAACAAAGGCAATAGCGCACCATGCGAAAACGGCACAGCACCAAAGGAAGATAAACGAAACTCAAGCATAAAGTCATACTCTTGAGTGGATAAACGCAAATTATCCGACTATTCATGCATAATTACAACAAACCAACAAACACTGCGCTCTATCACTAAGCCTATCCCTATGAACTGCCACGTCGCTACGCTCCTCGCAATGACCCGCGCTGTCTTTGCGAACGAAGTGAAGCAATCCACCTTGCAAACAACGCCGTGCCAACCCATAGACTGCCACCGCTTACAGCCTCGCAGAGACGAAAAGCCCGTCCTCACAAAACCTCAGCCAACAACCCCTGCGCCTCATCAATCAACAACTGCAAATGCGCTTCACTGATAAAGCTCTCAGCATAAATCTTATACAACGCCTCAGTACCACTGGGCCGCGCGGCAAACCAGCCGTTCTCAGTACAGACCTTAATCCCACCAATTGCCGCGCCATTGCCTGGAGCATTGAGTAGCACCGCGGTAATCGCCTCTCCCGCCAATTCAGTGGCGCTAATATGCGCAACAGTCAAACCCTTAAACGCAGCTTTCTGCTCAGGCGTGGCAGCGGCATCAATGCGGCGGTAATAAGGCGTACCGTGTTGCGCCGTGAGCTTGGCGTAATACTGTGAGGGGCTTAAACCGGTCACGGCAGTGATTTCCGCCGCCAACAAACATAAAACAATACCGTCTTTATCCGTGGTCCAAGTGTCACCGGCAAAGGTTAATACAGTTGCTCCTGCACTTTCTTCACCGGCAAAAGCTAATTCACGCTGATGCAACCCCTCGACAAACCACTTAAACCCCACCGGCACTTCATACAGCTCACGGCCATGGGCCGCGACAATGCGATCCATCAAGGATGAAGTGACCAAGGTTTTGCCAATTTTTAGCGTAGAAGACCACAGCGGCCGATGGGTTAACAGGTAATCCACACACACGCACAAAAAGTGGTTGGGATTCATCAAACCGGCGGCATCAACAATGCCATGCCGATCCGCATCGGGGTCATTGGCAAAGGACAAAGCAAACTGCTCACGAATCTTCAGTAAATTCGCCATGGCTGCGGAGCTTGAGCAATCCATACGAATGCGGCCATCGTGATCCGGCGGCATAAAGGCAAACTCAGGGTCTTGGCTGCTATTGACCACAGTGATATTCAAGCCAGCATCCGCCGCTAACGCCTGCCACACCGCCAAGGCCGTACCGCCCATGGGATCAACACCCAGCTTTAAACCGGACTGGCCAATCGCGGCTAAATCCACCACCTGATCCAGTTCAGCAATATAACGCGCCACATAATCGTACTGCGAAACCTGCGCCAAAGCATCCGATAACGCCACACGCTGCACCGCAGCACAAGCATCACGCAAATACTGATTCGCCCGCGTTTCAATCCAACTCGTCACATCAGTGTCTGCTGGACCACCATCGGGCGTGTTGTATTTAATACCGCCATCTTCCGGTGGATTATGCGATGGGGTAATAATCAAACCATCGGCCAAATCCGCCGAGCGCTGCGCGTTATAGCTTAAAATCGCGCGGCTGAGCAAGGGTGTTGCTGTCACACCATGATCAGTCGCCACATAGACTGAAACTTGATTGGCTGCCAACACCTGCAGTGCCACTTCCCATGCAGGACGCGATAGTGCGTGGGTGTCTAAACCGATAAACAATGGGCCAATGATATTGACGTGTTGGCGGTAATCAACAACTGCTTGGGCAATAGCGAGGATGTGCTGCTCATTGAAACTGCCTGCAAGGGAAGAGCCACGGTGGCCAGATGTGCCGAAGCTGACTAACTGAGCGGAAAAAGTAGAATCGGGTTTAACAGAATAAAAGGCATCGAGCCAAGTGGTAATCAAGATTGAAACTCCATCAATGAATGATGCTGTATCGCTGTTGACCATGGACTGCCACGGCCTAAAGGCCTCGCAGAGACAGTCCCATGACATAGCACTATAGATTGCCACTTCGCTACGCTCCTCGCAGAGACACAGCGGCGTCTTTGCGAACCCACATCCCGTCTTTGCGACCGCGAGGAACGTGGCGGGAAGCAATCCATCCCGCAAACCACGCGACGCCCAATGGGAGCGCGTGCCGCTGGCCCGCACCTGCATAACATAGCGTTGCCAAATAAACTGCCAAGCCACTACGCTACTAGCGGAAAAATCGGCCTAGAGACATCAGTCGTTACTTTAAAAGCATCCCCACCAACCGCTCATTGACCTCCTGCGCATCAAACTTCTCTTGCGCAATGCGGTAGCTCTCTTTGCCCATTTGCTCAATCAGCTCTGGCTGCTCAATAAAACGAATCATTTTTCCAGCGAGCTGTTCAGATGACCAAGGTGGTACAAAAAAACCATTCACCCCATCCACAACTGTTTCACGACAACCGGGTACATCTGTGGTAATGATCGGGCGGCCTATGGCCATGGCTTCCTGCGTACTGCGCGGCACACCTTCACGATACGAAGGCAAGACAAATACACTTGAACCGGCCAACCACTCCTGCACATTATCGACATGCCCAGGATAAATAACTAAGTCTTGCTCAATTAACGAATCAAGCTTTTGCTGACTCAAACCACCCGGATTGCCCTCATCTAAACCTCCCAGCACAACAAACTCTGCCTTTGGGTATTGCTGCTTAACCAATCTAGCAGCGGCAATGTACTCGTTAATGCCTTTTTCAGCCAATAAGCGCCCAATAAATATAAAGCGCACAGGCTGTGACTGCGGTGCAGAGTATGGGTAATCAGCAAGGTTTAAACCGATGCCGCCCAATACACTGACTTGCTTGACTTTAAGTTTGTACTTTTCAACAAGATCAACTGGATCGTCTGGATTTAAAAATATAATACGATCCAAGAAAGGGAAGGCTAAACGGTATAAAAGCACCTGCACCGCACGGATGATTTTTGTTTTAAACAATAAACCATTGGGCTGCTCGGTAAAGGTAAAACCTAAACCTTCAAGCATGGCTATGCGGCGCGGCACGCCTGCTAGCTTTGCGGCTAGAGTGCCAAATATCACGGGCTTTGCGAAATATGAGAATACTAGGTCTGGCTTAATGGCTTTAATTTTCTTTGCCAAAGCAAATGTATCTTTAATATCGCGAAAAGGATTTAAGCCAGTACGATTAAAAACATAATCTACTGGCTCAGCCCCCATTGCTCGGACTGCAGCTCGTTGCTTTTCAGAATAATCTGTTGCTAAAGCATTAACTATATGGCCTTGTTTAACCAAACTTATGATTAAGTCAGAGCGGAAGCCTGTTATTGATGATGCTGTGGTTCCTAATATAATTATATTCAATTAACACTCAATATACATCAAAGAAAAATCAAAAAATAAAATTAAATTTATTTATATCTTCCCATAACTAACATTAGTTTTGATAAAAATGTCTCAAGAGAAGTCTGCCGATATACTGGAAAATTAAAACCATGAACTAATCTCTTTAAAAAACTAGTAGAACATGCAATATTTAAAAAACTCAATACAAGTTTCTTTTGTTCTTCTGGTAGTTGATCACCATATAAGACATAAAACTCATGTGCTTGCTTAGATAGACTTTGGTCATTTCCTGTTGCAAATCTTTTAAATCGCTTATACCATAAATCAATTCCTTTTTGCGACCCAACAACATTATTATCATGCTGCCTATAATCAATATATGGAACATCATCATAAAAAACCTTACCAAAACTAGATACAATCAAGTAAATCCAATAATCATGCATTAGCACACTATCATTATTTGGCTTTTTACTAATAATTAAATCGATTGCTTTTCGATTCAAGACAATCGTGCAGCCTGTTGCAACATTTTCAATTAACGAATTATTTGTTTTCAAAGGTTTTCTAGGAGCTTTGCTACAATCAATAACATTTAAATATTTATCAACTCGTCTAGTAGCTCCACAATACATAGTAGGAATATTTTTACCGAAGACCTTCAACTTTTTAATTGCAACTTCAATTTTATTCTCATGCCAAAAATCATCTTGATCACAAAATGCGACAAACTCTACATTTTCGCCTACACTATATAGTAAATCAAAAAAACTACCTACAACACCTAAGTTACTACCCTTTACAATCTCAATATTATTTCCAGTAGAAATATACTGTGAAATAATATCAACTGTATTATCTATCGAACCATCATCTCTTACTTTTATAAAAATATTTTTATATGTTTGATTAAGCAAACTTTCCACTTGCTGGCTTACATAACGTTCGCCATTATAAGTTGAAAGTAAAATATTAACTATTGGGTCACCCATATCTTCTTTCATATAAAAACTCCATGACATATAAACGCGCTAAAACCAAAGGTACAAAGAAAACAGGGGATAAAAGCAAAGGATTAGTGCCTGCAATTAAAAAGATTACAAAAAGACCTATAATCCAAGGAAGACCTAATCTACCAAGCCTAGAAAGACATAACATCACATAAAAAACATAAGAAACATAAGCAAAAAAACCAAAAAAACCAAACTGTCTAAGCAAATTAAAATGACTAACCTCCACATTGGTTACTAACATATTAACTCCAGAACTATAAAAAGCCACACCTGGTCCCTGGCCAATCAGCATATATATAGGGTTGTCAATCATTAAAAAAATAATACTAGTTATATGACCTAATTTAGTACTTGTCGAACTAGAATCTGATGAGAACTTAGAAAGCAGCCTATCACTAAGATCTGGAAAAAGAGCAAGGACACTATAAGAAATAAATATTAAAATAAATATTACACCAACTCCGGTTACAATTTTATTAAAACTAAATCTCATACTATAAACCGAGTATAAAACAGCAACTAATATCAAGCCAAAAACAATTGCTGTTGACATCGTTAAAAGAGCTGCTGTAAATATTAAGATAGATAACGATATTCTTTTTTGAAATAAAGCTAAGGAAAAACCAAGGCTCAGCCATGCACTCCAACGAAAGTAAATATTAGGAGTACCGTCAGAAAAAGGTACAATACCAATATATCCTAACCTGTTATTGTATGCAGCTTGCGCCCAAGATAAAGATATTTCAGGAGCTATAGCTATTAACAAAAAAGAAACAGTTACAACTACAGAAGCAAGAGTTGAAATAAACAAAAAAACATTAATAATAAACTCAGAACCACTGCCTCGCCCTACAAGCAATATAATAACAAAAAATAAAAAACTTATTTCTGAAAAACCATCAATTAGACTATTACCACGAATCCCAGAAATAAAAACAATCGATAAAAATATACTTAATAAAAAAAACTCTATTAAAAACGCTTTCGGAAAGGATGTTGAAAGCAGTCTAAATAAAAAAACCAATAAAACCGGAGCTAAAACTATATATTTAATACCTATTCCACCACCAATATCAAAAAGGAGAGATAGCATCAAGACATAAATAGAAATCCTAGAGATTTTATCTTTTGAAAAAAAAACTGCATTCATATAAAACACCATAATTAAATTTTAAAAAAACCATATTAATTCTTTTCGCCACATTACTAGTTTAGTATTAGTAAATCGCTTTATTTTATTAAAATTTAAAACCGACCAAGCAGGTCTCTCCGCAGGTGTTGGATATTCAGCAGTCGAAATAGCATTAACGATAGGCTTCTTGGCTAACACCCCAGCCTTTACCGCCTGCTCAAAAATCTCACAAGCAAACTCATACCAAGTGCAAGCTGGTCCATTACTAAAGTGGTAAATACCCCAAGGCAGACTATTTTCTTGTCTATATTTCTCAGCCAACTTCCACAAAACCTCAGCAATACTTCTAGCACTGGTTGGGCAACCATATTGATCAGCGACAACTGAAATTTCGTCTCGCTCTTTAGCTAAGCGCAACATAGTCTTTACAAAGTTATTACCTGTCGCACCAAACACCCAGCTGGTACGTAAAATAATATGCTTAGCGTTAATTCGCTCTAAAGCTTGTTCGCCGGCCAACTTACCTGCGCCATAAACACTTTGCGGGTTTACAGGGTCAGTTTCCTTATAAGGAGTTGTAGCTTGGCCATCAAACACATAATCGGTCGAAATATGGAACAGCGGAATATCTGCTTCATGAGCAGCTTGAGCAAGCAAGGCAACAGCTTTTTCGTTCACTGCATAAGCTGTTTCAACATCAGTTTCAGCTTTATCCACAGCCGTATATGCGGCGGCATTTATAATCAAATCAGGCTTGTGTTGTGCTATTGCAGTAATGACTTGCTGCTGGTTAGTAATATCTAACTCGTTAGAACCCAAACCAATCACTGTAAACCCAGCGGGTGCGGCTTTAACCAATTCACTACCCACTTGGCCTTTTGCACCCGTAACAAGGACTTTAAACATGCAAATCTTTTAACCCTGGGTAGTTTTTATCTTTTTCTGACAGCTGTACTTCTGTGAGCGGCCAAGCAATATTCAGCAGTGGGCAATCCCAAGCCACGCCCCCTTCATCAGAAGGGTCATAGTAGTCAGTGCACTTATACACAAAATCGACTTCATCACTTAGCACGACAAAACCATGCGCATAACCTGGCGGCACCCACAGCTGACGATGATTATCTTCAGACAACTCAACACCCACATATTGGCCATAGGTTGGTGAGTTGGGATCAATATCAGCGGCTACATCATAGACAGCACCGCGAGTTACGCTGACTAATTTGCCTTGTGGTTTAGTCTTCTGAAAATGTAAACCACGCAAAACACCCTTGCGAGAACGGGAGTGATTGTCTTGTACAAAAGGCTGGATAATACCTGCCATGGCTGCGTAGCGTTCAGCGCTATAAGTTTCTTTAAAAAAGCCCCGGTGATCGCCGAATACTTTTGGCTCAATGATTTTAACGCCATGCAAGGGCGTATCTATTACATTCATGGTGATATGACCTATTTCTCTTGTGCCAAACGTAGAAGGTATTGACCGTAGCCTGTTTTATTTAGCTGCTGACCTTGTGTGACTAACTGCTCACGGGTTAGCCAGCCTTTGTTAAATGCAATTTCTTCTAAACATGCAATTTTTAAACCTTGGCGATGCTCAACAGTTTGCACAAACATACTTGCTTCTAGCAGGCTTTCATGTGTGCCTGTATCTAACCATGCAAAACCGCGCCCTAGCAGCTCAACATTTAAATCTCCACGTTCTAAATAAGCCTGATTGATTGAAGTAATCTCTAACTCACCGCGTTCAGATGGTTTTACAGCTTTAGCGATTTCAACAACATCATTGTCATAGAAGTACAAACCTGTAACAGCATAGTTAGATTTTGGCTGTAATGGCTTCTCTTCAATGCTGAGCGCCTTACCTTGCTCATCAAATTCCACCACGCCAAAACGCTCAGGATCAGTCACTAAATAGCCAAAAACAGTAGCTCCTGAAGGACGGTTAACAGCTGCTTGTAATTGTTTAGAAAAACTCTGGCCGTAGAAAATATTATCGCCCAATACAAGACAAACAGAATCAGTACCAATAAAGTCTTCGCCGATAATAAAGGCTTGTGCAAGGCCATCGGGAGACGGCTGCTCTGCATAACTCAAATCAATGCCATAATCAGAACCATCACCCAGTAATTTTTTATATCCTGGTAAATCTTCAGGCGTGGATATAACTAAAACCTCACTAATACCTGCTAGCATCAGTACCGACAAGGGATAATAAATCATTGGCTTGTCATAAATAGGTAATAATTGTTTTGAAACGCCCTTGGTAATGGGGTGTAAGCGCGTACCTGAACCGCCAGCCAAAATAATACCTTTCATTTAAGAGCCTATATCCATAAATTTTAAAACTATTATTATAGTTGGTAATTATAAATTACAAACAATTACTTAAACGATTTGAAACCCAAATCAGTATAAGATAATCAACAAAAACACGTGTACTCCATGCAATAGCTGCACCTGTAAGACCATAATTTCGTACTAAATAATACAAAAAAATCAAATACGGAACAAGCTCTATAAAATGAATTATTGCAGTAAGCTTAGATTTCCCAAATGCTTGAATTCGAGCAAATGGTATTTGAGCCAACGCATTAAAAAAGAAACCTATAAGTAGTATCTTTAATACTAAGCTCGACTCACTACCAAATGGTGCTCCTAACCATGTATTCAATAACCATTCACTTAAAACAAAAACAGGAACCACCATCATTAGTAGAATCAAAGTCATACCAATATATGCATGACGAGCATGCCTCAAAGAATCTTCGTTTGATTTACTAAATAATGGAAAAAGCGCCTTAGCAATAGCCCCAGGCACAATTAACATTCTTGAAACGATCTCACCTGGAGCAGCATAAAAAGCTACTTGCGTTGCACCTAAATAACTGGAAAGAATAAATCTGTCAGAATAAACCATTATAGGACTTATTATATTTGAAAGAGTAATCCAGCCTCCAAAATTAAATAGTTTTTTTAAAGTGGCAATATCAAAACAAAAAATGCCATGCCTGAAGGCAAGAAAATTAGGGATAAAAGCTATAGTCGCAGATAAAAGCCTACCTATAAAGAAACCCACCATTGCACTAGTTAATGTAACTTCGTATAAAACTGTAATTAGTGGGAAAATTGCAATAAAACTGCCCGATATGATTTTATATATATTTAACTTAAAAAACTCTTGCTTCCCCTCTAAATAAGAGAACCAAACCATTGATAGCAGTGTCGGCAAAACAACATAAGATAAAATATTGAACGACTTAACAATATCTTCATGAGAAGATTTTTCAACATTTAAAAAATCAACTATTATTTCACTAGAATAAAAAAGAATTACACTACCTATAACACCCAAAAAAAACACAGTAATAGTAGCTGTACCCATTATTATTCTATCATTATTTTTATCACCGTTATTAAAAGCTATAAAACGAACAACAGCTCTTGTTAATCCTGCATCAAAAATACTAGCATACCCTAAAACAGAAAATGCAATTAAAAATATACCAAACTTCTCAGATCCTAACTCCCGAGCTAACCAACCCATTGTCACCACTGAAATTAAAAGCGGCACAACCATTCCTGAAAGATTCCAAAAAGAATTTCTCCAAATCAAGTTATGCTCCCCAAGCGTTCACGCTTATAGCTGCCGTCTTGGACGTTTTTGCACCACTGTTGGTTATCTAAGTACCACTGCACTGTTTTACGGATGCCTGATTCAAAGGTTTCTTCAGGTTGCCAGTTGAGTTCTTTGGCAATTTTGCTCGCGTCGATGGCGTAACGGCGATCATGGCCTGGGCGATCGGTGACGTAGGTGATTAGTGATTTGTAACTTGTGTCTGATATACCCCTGTCGCGGGCATGGCCCGCTCGTACAGGGGCAGCATCATGTTTTTGTACAGGAGCGCTCGCTTCCATTAGCGGGCGTAGTTCGTCGAGGATTTCACAGATGGTTTCTACGACTTCGATGTTTTGCTTTTCGTTGTGACCGCCGATGTTGTAGGTTTCGCCAATTTCGCCTTCGGTGACGACTTTATATAAAGCGCGAGCGTGGTCTTCTACATAGAGCCAGTCGCGGATTTGATCGCCTTTGCCGTAGATGGGCAGTGGTTTGCCTTCTAGGGCGTTAAGTATCACTAAGGGGATGAGTTTTTCCGGGAAGTGATATGGACCGTAGTTGTTGGAGCAGTTGGTAATTAGAGTTGGGAAGCCGTAGGTGCGCAGCCATGCTCGGACTAAGTGGTCACTCGATGCTTTGGAGGCAGAGTAAGGCGAGCTTGGGGCATAGGCCGTTGTTTCTGTAAACAGTGGCAAAGCGTGAGGTGTGAGGTGTGAGGTGTGCTCACTCTTCTCACTTAACTCTTCACTCTTCACATCCGAGGGATGCGGTAAGTCGCCATACACTTCATCGGTGCTTATGTGGTGGAAACGGAAAGCTTGCTTGCGCTCACTGTTTAACTCATTCCAGTACGCGCGTGCGGCTTCGAGTAGAGTGTAGGTGCCGACGATATTGGTTTGAATAAACTCAGCTGGGCCATCAATGGAGCGATCGACGTGGCTTTCAGCGGCCAGATGCATGATGGCATCGGGCTGGTGCTGGCTGAATACGCGATCGAGTTCTTCACGATTACAAATATCAACGTGCTCAAAGGCGTAGCGTTCGCTGTTGCTGACGTGCTTTAAGGATTCCAGATTGCCTGCGTAGGTGAGCTTGTCGAGGTTGACGACGCTGTCTTGGGTGTTCTGGATAATATGACGTATGACTGCAGAACCAATAAAACCTGCGCCACCTGTTACTAGAATTTTCATTTCAATGACTGCTTAGACTAATAATTATATTTATGTTGCTGTGTTGGGTTTGGGAGCCTGGAGTGCAAACTTGGTCACAACGCGGGCATAAATGCCCGCCCTACATTTAAATTGCAGGCATGGTCGCGGGTATGACCCGCTCGTACAGTGGGGCAATTGTTTAAGGCGCCGAAGCGCGTTGCCAAACCGATTTCTTCTGCTGCAAACACGCTACCGCCCTAGGGTTGTTCGCGTATCGCCCCTAAGTCGCATCGTGTTTTAAATTGTGCTGGCGCTGCTTATGTTGCTAGATTGGCCAGGTCGATCAGTAATTCGTTTTGCTGGCCTAAAAGGCCGAGCAGGATGATACCCCGTTCACATCCATTATGCTCTTTGAATATGGCTTGATAGTGCTGAAAGGGGCCACTGTTTAGGGTGACGGCTTGTCCCGCGCTAAATTGCTGGGTCGGGGCTTCGCTGTTGCTGCGCTGGTGTAGGTCTTCGATGATGCGGTTGTCCACGGTCATCACTTGGCCGGCAAAGCTGAGTAATTGGCGCACGCCGAAGGTGGAGCGTACTTTACTGAGCAGCTCGCTTTGTGCATGGGTCTGTAAAAATAGGTAACCGGGGAACAGCGGCTCTTGGGCCACCGCGCGTTTGCCGCGGCTGATGCGTTCTCTGGCATACATCGGCACAAATACTACACCGCCTTGGCGCTCAAGGTTGTCTTGCGCGCGCAGTTCTTGCTTGGGTTTGGTCAGTGCTACGTACCAATTTGTCTCGGGGTGTTGAGTCGTACTATTAAGCATATCCGTGCTCTAAATATCACATTGGCACTCTGTGCTTGGGCGCTAAGGCGGCTATGCTAGGCCATTCATGGCTTTTTTAAAAGCTTTGTCTATTGCGCAGTCTGTTATCGATGGTATTTGTTATTTTTCAGCCGATAGACTTGTTTTATGTCAAATAAATATGCGATTTGTGACGGGTTGCGCAGTGTTCTGTACAGATATTGGTTGACTTGGAATAAAAATGGCGCACTAGCTGTGCTATTTAAGCAAGGCTGGTGCGCCATCTGCAGGCGAATATTTCGCCGGATTTAGGTTAATGCTTAAGCGCTAGCGCAATGCTCAACCCTACGACTAACCCAGCATTAATCTCGGGCTGGATCGCCCACACCCATGCTCTCGCGGATCTGTTTGCCATGATCTTCTGCGTACTTGTGCCCGGCTTGGCCGATCTCTTGTAAAACGTACAGATCAATGTCATCAAAACGTAATACGCGCCCACCGCTTTTAGCAGCCAGCTCAAGCGCATCGGCTTCTTGGGCAAAGGAGACCAAGGTTGGGCCCATCGCGCCGATCAGATCAGAGCCGACCACGTACCATGCCTCACGCCCATCAATTAAGTGCTCATCACTGGGGTGATCCCAATCGATTTTGGCTGAGTCATGCACATAGATTTGTGCTTTGACCGTTTTATTTTCCGGCTGCAACCACCAGCTGAACAAATCTGTGGTGGAGCAGAACTTTAAGGTTTCACCGGTTTGTTTATTGATCGACTGGCCTTTGGTGCCCGGCCATTCAGTGACCAACATGCCGCACACGATGCACTCATCACCTGCGTTAAAGGTGACCGGATCGGTGTTGACCTCTTGCTTGGTCTCTTCGCTGCACGCGCTCAGTACCAGCATTAAGCACAGCAGCACTGCGCGTTGAAAGTTGTGTTGTAAAGCCCGCATGGTCCACCTCGTCTATCTGTTATTTAATTATTGTGTAGCACAGCGTGCGCTTAGGCGCTGCGCTTGGCAAAACGCCAATGGGCAAAAAATAACACCAGCGCGACCCACGCCACTAAACAGGCCCATAAGGCCCATTGGCTGACGGGTAAGTCTTTGGCCAGTGCCATCACGCCCATGCCTTGGCCGCCAGATTCAAAACCACCGAGGTTGATCAAGCGGTAAATATCGGTTGGATTGAGCAGCAGCAACCAGGGCAACGCCTCGGGGCTGACACTGCCTTCAGTCACCACCAAGATGGTTAGCAAGGCTAAGTCAAACACCAAGACAAACAAGAACCACACGCCCAGCGCCAGCCCGGCAGCGGTTGATTTTTCTGTGGCTTGACTGCTGAGCAGATAGGCAAAAGCTAAAAAGACCAAACCGAGCAGAGTTGAGGAGACAATAAAGCGGCCAAAGGCGAACACTAATACGCCAAAGGAAACATCCGGCACCAGCAGCGCAATCGCTACGGCCGCGCTACCAAAACCAATTAAAGTCGCCACGCCTAAAATGCAGCCGTGGCCGACAAACTTGCCCAGCAATAATTGGCGGCGGGTCAGTGGATAGGTCAGCAGCAACATTAAGGTGCCGCCCTCTTCTTCGCCGACAATCGCATCATAAGCCAGCAATAAGGCAATCAAGGGCATTAAGAAGGTGGCGAGACTGGCCAAGCTGGCAATGGTCGCCGGGATCGAGGTAAAGCCGACCTGACCTGAAGCCGCCGCGCCAAACCAAGCAATACCGACGGCTAATACGGCAAATAACAGGCTGATGGCCAAGGTCCAGCGGTTGCGTAGGCCGTCGCTAAACTCTTTGCGGGCGATATAGATAATCTGATTCATTCCTGCACTCCTGCTATGCCCACGGCGCCGGCTTTTTCCATATAAAAACAATAAATG
>CAYLOI010000031.1:0-26674 GCA_964385265.1 uncultured Thiopseudomonas sp. | reverse complement strand
TTGTTAGAGTTTCCTATTATTTTTAATTAGCGTTTCAATTGCGCGTTGCCTAGGGTTATCCATCCCATGTTTAAGAAATTACGCGGCATGTTTTCCAGTGATTTATCCATCGATCTAGGAACAGCCAACACCCTTATTTATGTGCGTGATCGCGGTATTGTTTTAGACGAGCCATCTGTCGTCGCGATTCGTACACGCGGTAACCAGAAAAGTGTGGTTGCTGTGGGTACTGATGCCAAGCGCATGCTGGGACGTACACCGGGAAATATTTGTGCAATTCGCCCGATGAAAGACGGCGTAATTGCTGACTTTAGTGTCTGTGAAAAAATGCTGCAGTATTTCATCAATAAAGTGCATGAAAACAGTTTTTTACAACCCAGTCCGCGCGTTTTAATTTGCGTGCCTTGTAAGTCTACTCAAGTTGAGCGCCGTGCGATTCGCGAGTCGGCACTGGGTGCCGGTGCACGCGAAGTGTTTTTGATTGAAGAGCCAATGGCCGCTGCGATTGGTGCGGGCTTGCCGGTTGATGAAGCGCGTGGCTCGATGGTTGTTGATATCGGTGGTGGTACCACTGAGATTGCTTTGATTTCGCTCAATGGCGTGGTCTACGCAGAGTCTGTGCGTGTCGGTGGTGATCGCTTTGATGAGGCGATTATTACCTATGTGCGCCGCAACTATGGCAGCCTGATTGGTGAGTCGACTGCGGAGCGAATTAAGCAAGAAATTGGCTGTGCCTTCCCCGGCGGTGAATTACTTGAGTTTGATGTGCGTGGCCGTAACCTCGCCGAAGGTGTACCGCGCAGCTTTACCCTAAATTCTGATGAGGTGTTAGAGGCTCTGCAGGAGTCCTTGGCGGCTATCGTGCAAGCGGTGAAGAGCGCGCTAGAACAGTCACCACCAGAATTGGCTTCTGATATTGCCGAGCGCGGTTTAGTCTTAACCGGCGGCGGTGCATTGCTGCGTGATATGGATAAATTGCTCTCACAGGAAACCGGTTTGCCAGTGATTGTTGCTGAGAATCCGAAGAACTGTGTTGCCCTCGGTGGTGGCCGCGCTTTAGAAATGATGGATCGCAACTCAATGGACTTGTTGTCTGCCGAGTAAGTAATCTTTTTTCGCTCGCGAGTCGCAGAATACGGCGTTTGTTTCGCTTAAATGTGTGTGCGATGATATTTGCATGCATACTTAAGTCGCTGGGGACAGATCATTAAGCCTCTATTTGCTAAAAGTACCTTATTAAGCACTCGGTTTTTAATCCTGAGCTGTTTTTCTGTGGCCCTGATGTTAGTGGATGCACGCCTTGACGTGCTCAAGCCTGTGCGCAGCAACTTAGGTATGTTACTCACCCCGTTGTATTGGCTCGGTGATCTACCGGTGCGTACCTGGTCTGACACGACGCAACTGTTTAGCAGTCGTACTGATCTGCTGGCTGAGAACGAGGCGCTGCGCGCAGAAACCTTGCTGATGCAGCGCCGCTTACAAAAGCTGGCCACTCTCACCGAACAGAACGTGCGCTTGCGCGAGCTGCTGAACTCTTCGGCATTGATTGATGATCGTGTCTTAGTCGCCGAACTCATTGGTATCGATCCTAATCCGCACACGCACCGCGTGCTGATTAACAAAGGCAGCAGCAGTGGTGTGGTTTTAGGCCAGCCCGTGCTGGATGCGCGCGGCGTGATGGGTCAAGTGGTTGAAGTAATGCCCTACACCTCCAGAGTATTGTTGATTACCGATAGCAATCACAGCCTGCCGGTACAGGTTAATCGTAATGGTTTGCGTGCTATTGCTAGTGGCACCGGTGATCTTGAATCCATTGAGCTGCGTTACGTGACTGATACTGCCGATATCCGTGAAGGTGATTTGCTAGTGACCTCAGGGATGGGGCAGCGTTTCCCCGTTGGTTATCCGGTTGCCGTGGTCAGCGAAGTGCAGCGCAATACCGGCCAACCTTTTACTCGGATCCAAGCGTTACCAGCCGCTAACTTAAACCGCAGTCGTTATTTGCTGTTAGTGTTCAGTGATAGCAAAGGCTCGACCCAAGCCTTGGATCAAGAAGTGGAAAACGCTTTAGAAGATGCCGAGCAGTTGCTGCAAGCAACAGAAACCACAGCAGCGGAGGCGCAATAGATGAGTGGCTCCTTTGGCAAAATAACCGTCATGATGTGGTTCACTTTGCTGGTCGCATTATTACTCTCGGTGGCGCCGATGCCCGAGCATTTAGAAATGGCGCGGCCTTTATGGCTGGCGTTGGTGCTTACGTTTTGGGCTATGAATTATCCACACTATCTGGGCTTGTTAACTGCTTGGTGCTTGGGTATCGCGCAAGACGTGTTGTATGGCACGCCATTTGGCCAGCATGCGCTAGCGCTAACCTTGGTGGTTTTTTTAGTGTTAACCCTGCAGCAGCGCTTGAAGCTGTTTCCATTGTGGCAACAATCCTTTGCACTGCTGGTGATTTATGGTTTAGCACAACTGGTGCTGCTATGGCTGAGTGCTTTGTCGGGTATGCACCCTGAACTGAACTACTATGCGTTGCCGGTCTTAGTCAGTTGCTTGCTTTGGCCTTGGTTGTACTTATTGTTAGGCAGCGTAAAGCGCTAGTTGGGCTGCAGTTACGCTATAGTGAGTCGCAGTGTGTTGCCCTCAGGCTGCAGGCTGTTGTGTGAACGCTGCTGCGCCTGTGCTGGGTTAGCTGTAACGATCAGAACGATGTAATCTCCTCAGTCGTCGTGTATGGGTTGTTTATCGGGTGTTTGGTTTTTTTTGCACAGCCAGCGCCGTGTCACACTGTATTGAATACGTCGTGCAGATCATGCCTTAGACTGAGAATGCCATGAGTGAAGAAATTTTAATAAATATAACGCCAATGGAATCGCGCGTCGCTGTGGTTGAAAATGGTGTCTTACAAGAAGTGCATGTTGAGCGTACGCAGCGCCGCGGCATTGTCGGTAATATTTATAAAGGCAAAATTGTACGGGTGCTGCCTGGCATGCAAGCTGCTTTTGTTGATATTGGCTTGAGCCGTGCGGCCTTTATTCATGCTGCAGATATTACGGGTCGCGAAGGCGTTACTGGTGACAGCATCAGTGGCCTAGTGCACGAAGGACAAGCGCTGGTTGTGCAAGTGACCAAAGACCCGATTGGCAGTAAAGGTGCGCGCCTGACGACCAATCTATCGATACCATCGCGCTACTTAGTCTATATGCCCAGTAGCAGTCATATTGGTGTCTCGCTAAAGATTGAAGAAGAGGCTGAGCGAGAGCGTTTAAAACAAGCGGTGAGTGAGTGTTTAGCCAGCGAAGGGCTGGAAGATAAGGGCGGCTTTATTATTCGCACTGTAACTGAAGGTGCTGATAACTCTGCGATTATGCTCGATATTCGCTACTTACACCGGCTTTGGGAGCAAGTGCGTGAGCAGATGAAGGTCTGTGCTGCACCCTCGGTGATCTACGAGGAGCTGTCGCTGCCGCTACGCACACTGCGCGATTTGGCTGCAGAGCACACCGAAAAAGTACGCATTGACTCACGTGAAACTTTGCAAAAAGCGCTGCAGTTTGTCGGTGAGTTGATGCCTGAAATTGCCGATCGAGTTGAGCATTATCCCGGTGAGCGGCCCATCTTTGATTTGTACAACATTGAAGACGAAATTCAAAAAGCCCTCGAGCGTAAAGTGCCACTTAAATCGGGCGGACACTTAGTGATTGATCCGACCGAGGCCATGACCACCATTGATGTCAATACCGGCGCCTTTGTCGGTCACCGCAACCTTGAAGAAACCGTCTTTAAAACCAATCTTGAAGCGGCTTTGACCATTGCTCGACAACTGCGTTTGCGCAATGTCGGCGGCATTATCATTATTGACTTCATTGACATGGAAGATGAAGAGCACCGGCGGCAGGTGCTGCGCACCCTTGAACGGCAGTTGGAGCGCGATTACGCGAAAACCAACATCATAGGTATTACTGAGTTGGGTTTAGTGCAAATGACCCGCAAGCGTACGCGGGAAAGTTTGGCTCAAGTGCTGTGTGAGCCTTGCTCGACCTGTCAGGGGCGTGGGCAACTGCGAACTGCAGAAAGTATTTGCTATGAAATATTTCGCGAGATTTTACGTGAAGCACGTGCTTTTCAAGCCGATGGTTACATGGTCTTGGCCAGTCAGAGTGTGGTGGACCGTTTGTTGGATGAGGAGTCAGCGAATGTGGCTGACTTAGAAACTTTTATCGGTCATCCGATCCGCTTTCAAGTGGAGAGTATGTACTCACAAGAGCAGTATGATGTTGTCCTGCTCTAGACTGTGGCGCGATTAAGGTGGCGCTATGAGCATTGCCTTGCGTGTGCTGAATGGGCTACTACGTTCGAGCTTATGGTTGCTGGCTGGCTTACTTATTCTTGCCGCTTTGTATATCAGCTTAGGGCGTCAGTTTACTCCGCTGCTGGCTGAATACCGTGAAGAAATCGAGCAGCAGCTAGAGCACAGCTTGCAGCAGCCTGTGCAGATTGAACAACTAATAGGTCGTTGGCATGCTTTCTCGCCACTTTTGGAAGCGCGCTATGTCACCCTTGGCGAGGGAGAGGGGGCTATGCAGGTTGACTCGCTGTATATTCAAGCGGATGTGTTGGGCAGTCTGCTGGCGCAAGAAGTGCGCTTTAAAGCGGTGACTTTGACTGGCTTGCAAATCAATCTGCAACAGGATCAACAGGGGCGCTGGGCATTACAGGGTTTGCAGTTACAGGATGCCGAGCACGCGGTTTTTCAGCTCAATGATTGGCTGGTGCGGCTGCGCCAGGTGGCTCAACTCAGTGTCTTAGACAGCCGTGTGATTATTCAAGCGTATGATAATGAGCCGTTGGCGCTGAGGTATGTAGGCTTTACTTTAAGCCGCATGGCGCAACAGCAGCGCCTTGACTTGCGTGCCGTGTTACCGGACGGGGAAACTTTGGAGCTGAGCGCGCAAGGGCAGTTGATTGGTGGTGACTGGCGACAAAGCGCATTAGATGTTTACCTGAAAACACCAAGCACCAATCTTGCACGCTGGGTGCCCAAAGGCATATTGCAGGACCATCAGCTAAGCACCTTTAATATGGGTGGTGCTTTATGGTTACGTGCCACGCACGGGCAGCTAGACAGCGCGGTATTACGACTGGATGACTTTGAGTTACAAGGGCGTGCTGCCAATCTCGAGCCTCTGCAGGTAAAGAGCCAGCAAGCGCTAGCTTTTTATCAGCGTCAGGCTGGGCTACATCGCGCATGGTTTGAGCATTTGCAACTGCAGATTGATGACTTGACTGCGCGTGATTGGCGCATGGCATTAACCTATGACAATGATAAAACAGCGCTGTGGCAGTTATCCCTTGAGCAGCTTGAATTAGCCGATGTGCATTATGTGCTAGAGCGGGTTTGGCCATTGCCGGAGGTGGCTGCTGATGTTTTAAATACGCTGCGGCCCAGCGGCACTCTAGACCATTTACAACTGCAATGGCGACCCGAAGCAGAGCTAGCGCAGCGTCTAGCCTTCGATAGTAATCTGAATAATGTCGAGTTCTCAGCGTGGCATGATGTGCCTGCAGCCAGTGGTATCAGCGGCCGCATTTCTGGTGACTTACTGCAAGGAGAGCTGCGTTTAGCCAGTGATAGCGGATTTAGCCTGCACTTAGCCAATCTGTTTGCTGAGCCTTGGCAGTATCAGCGCGCGCATGCGCAGTTGTTATGGCAGTTTGATGAGCAGGGCTTCACCTTGCAAAGCCCCTATTTGCAGGTGCATGGTGAAGAAGGCGAGATCGGTGGGGATTTTTTAATCCGTTTACTCAAAGACCCTGCAGAAGAAGATTATATGGATCTGCGTGTAGGCTTGCGCGATGGTGATGCGCGCTTTACCGGTAAGTATTTACCTTCGCGCGTGCCGACCTTCAGTGATGAGTTGGAGCACTGGCTCAAAACTGCAATTCAAGCCGGGCATGTTGAACAAGGCTACTTTCAATACCAAGGCTCGCTGAATAAAGGCGCAGCGCCGGAATCGCGCTCGATCAGTCTGTATTTTGCGGTTAAAGACGCCCAGCTTGAGTACCAGCCCGGCTGGCCTGCGCTTAAAGATGGTGTCGCGCAAGTATTGATTGAAGACAGTGGCGTGCGTATTTATCTTGATCAAGGGCGGATTTTAGACTCGCCGCTGACAACTGCTTATGGGGAAGTTGTGCATGGCCTGCCAGGTCAAGTGCCTGTCCTGCAGTTGCATGCCGAGTTGCACAGCAGCGTGGCCGATGGCTTGTACTTTTTACAGAAAACGCCAATCGCACAAGGTGCTAGCGCGTTTGCTCAATGGCAAGGACAAGGTACTTTGCCCATTCGTTTAGATTTAACGGTGCCGCTCGCCGCGCAGCAGCCTGTGCAGATTAAGCTGGATATGGATGCGCAACAGCTTGAGTTGCACATGCCTGATATCAATGTGCAATTACGCCAGTTAAGCGGGCTATTTAAGTTTGACAGCCACAGAGGCTTAAGTGCTGAGCGTGTCACCGGTGAGTTTTTAGGTCAGCCCTTTTCAGGCCACATTGCTGCTGAGGGCGCTGCTGGGCAGTTGCGTACACATATTGATATGCAAGGCATAATGCCCATTGAGCAGTTAACCCAGTGGGCCGCTTTAACCCAGCCGCTGCCGGTGTCGGGCAGCTTACCTTATCGCTTGCGGCTACTGCTGGAAGGCGATGACAGCCAATTGCGCATTGATTCAAGCTTGCAGGGAGTTGAAATCGATTTGCCAGCACCTTTTGGTAAAACTGCAGGGCAACAAAGTTATGCTGATTGGCGCATGACTTTGGCCGGTACTGAGCGCCGTTACTGGCTTGATTATGCTGACCAGTTGAGTCTGAGTTTGGCTGCAGCGCCTGACGCTATTCTGGCTGGGCGAGCACAGGTGCGTGTTGGCGGCGGCTTGGCGCAATTGCCCACGCAAGCAGGTCTGCAAATACGCGGCCGTTTAGATCAGCTGGATCTTGCTGACTGGCAGGCGCTGTTGCAACGCTACAGTCTGCTCGAACAAAACAGTGGGCAATTGCTGAACAGTGCCAAGTTAGAAGTTCGCCATTTAAATGCTTTTGCTGTGCAGGCTGATAATGTCTCTGTGCACTTACAGCCGCACACCGATGGCTGGCAATTAGCATTGGACAGTCAGCAAATTAAAGGCCAAATTCTTCAGCGTAGTGATAAAGCACCGCTAGCTGCGCACTTTGCACATCTGTATTTGCCCGAATCGCTGGTGCAGTCTGCAGTGGAAAAGGATGCTTTAGCGGATTTTGATATGCGCAGTATTCCGGCGCTGGATGTGCAAATTGATGCGCTTTACCAAGGTGACAGCCATTTGGGTGCTTGGTCGTTTAGGACACGGCCGCAAGCGCAAGGGGTGCTTTTTGATAATCTGCAACTCTCGCTCAAAGGCTTGAATGTCAGTGGGCAAGCCGGTTGGCAGCGTAGTAATGGCCAAGTCGACAGTTGGTATAAAGGGCGGCTTAGCGGTGACAATCTCAGCGATGTCTTACTGGCCTGGGGCTTTGCTCCTACAGTGACCAGCCAAAGCTTCCAAACTGATGCTGATTTGCGTTGGCCCGGCTCACCTATGGCGCTGAGTCTAAATAGGTTAAGTGGTGACTTGGATATCAGTTTTCGTAATGGTCAGCTGGTGACTGTCGATGGTGGTGCACAGGCATTGCGGGTGTTTGGCCTGCTTAACTTTGAGTCGATTGGCCGACGTTTACGTTTGGATTTCTCTGACCTGATCGGTAAAGGCCTCGCTTATGATCGAATTAAAGGCCGAGTACAGGTGCTCAGTGGTGTGTATCACACAGATAAAACGCTCAATCTTAGCGGGCCATCCAGTGATATTGAGCTGCAAGGCCAGATTGATCTGCTCAATGAAAAAATCAATGCCAAGATGCAGGTGGCTCTACCGCTGAGCAACAATCTACCTTTAGCCGCTATTGCGGTTGGCGCGCCAGCTATTGGCGGCGCCTTATTTATCGTGGATCGCCTGATCGGGGATCGCTTAGCGCGCTTTGCCAGTGTTACCTATCATATTTCTGGTGACTGGCAGAATCCTGAGATCAGCCTTAGCAAGAAAGATAAGCAGTAGCCACCGCACTTAAGCACGTTGCGCATTCGTTAGAGTGAGCAGTTGCGCTTGATCTAGAATTTTACGTGCATGCAGCAGAGACTCATCTGTCATATCGATACCGCCCAGCATACGAGCGACTTCAGCAACACGCTCCTCATGAGAGAGTAATTTAACCGCGGTGTTGGTGGATTTTTGCTTACGCTCTTTGTGCACCAGCAAGTGTTGATGACCTTGCGCTGCGACTTGCGCAAGGTGAGTCACCGTTAATACTTGACCTGTTTCACCTAGCTGGCGCAATAATTGGCCAACAATTTCAGCTGTTGGTCCGCCAATACCGACGTCGACTTCATCAAATACTAAGGTCGGCACGCGCGAGGTTTGTGCGGTAATCACTTGAATGGCTAAGCTGATCCGCGACAGTTCACCGCCGGATGCAACCTTTGCTAAACCACGTAGTGGTTGACCAGGGTTGGCACTGACTAAAAACTCAATACTTTCCAAGCCGTGCACAGAGAGTGTGCTGGCGTCGCTGGTTTGCAGTGCGACACTAAACTGACCGTCAGGCATGCCGAGCATGTGTAGCTGTTGCATCACTGCCGTAGCCAGTTTTTTCGCGGCCGTAGTGCGGCGCTTGCTCAGCATCTGAGCTTTTTCTGAGTACTCACTTACTAGTAACGCAGCGGCCTGTTGTAAATGCTCAAGGCTGGCATCATCGGCATCCAGTGCTTCCAGTTCGGCGCTGAGCTTGGCCTGCAGGGCATGTAATTGCTCAGCTTGGATCCTGTGTTTACGCGCTAGCGTGTAAATGGCATCCAGCCGTTCTTCAATCCAGTGCTGGCGCTGTGGGTCAGCGTCGAAATGATCAACAAAGTGATTGAATTGACTGATTGCTTCTTCAATTTGAATGTGTGCGCTCGACAGTAACTCAGTGGCTTGCTGAAATGCTTGCGGCGTGGCAGCCAAGCTTTGTGCGCGCTGCAGCAAAGATCCCAAGACGCTCAGAATATTACTGTTGTCGTTGACACTGCAGGTATCAATGATTTGCCGGCAGCTATCTAGCAACTTTTCTGAGTTGCTTAAGCCTTTATGTTCGAGCTCAAGGCGCTCAACTTCACCTGCAGCAACAGCCAAAGTCTCGAGCTCTTCCAGTTGATAAGTCAGCAGCTGGCGCAGGGCACGTTGTTCCTCTTCATTGGCGCTCAGTTGTTGCAGCTGTTGTTGTGTCTGACGCCAGCGCTGCGCGAGGCTATGCACTGCGCGCGCCAGATCGGTCGAGCCGGCAAACTCATCTAATAAGCGTCGATGTGTATCAGTTTTTAATAAAGATTGATGTTCATGCTGGCTGTGAATATCAATTAGTAATTCACCCAGTGCTTTTAAGTCTGCTAAAGGGCAGGGTGTGCCATTAATATAAGCACGTGAGCGGCCTTCACGCGTAATGACGCGGCGTAAAATGCACTGAGTGTCGTGTTCAAGGTCGCGTGCTTTAAGCCAGTCTTGGGCTTCTGTGATGTGAGTTATGTCAAAGCTGCTGAGAATATCAGCCTGCTTAGCACCGGGGCGAATCACGCTGCTGTCGGTGCGTGCGCCGAGGGTCAGGCTCAAGGCGTCCAGCATAATGGATTTGCCCGCACCGGTTTCACCGCTGATGACACTCATGCCGTCATGCAGTTCGAGATCTAAGTGCTCAACAATGGCGTAATTTTTTACTGATATATGGATTAACATAGCTGCAGCTCCCGTTTGTGCTGTTCATTTATACAGTGAAATAAACAGTGTAATCAAGAGCTGGCTGCAAACTTTTGTTGTAACTGGGATAAAAGCGACAGTCGGTCATGCTACTGCAGCGCTTTTTTCGCGTAGGTATGCCTGTTGCCGTAACAAATAAGCGCTTACAGCAATAAATTAGTCATTTAATCCTTGAAGTTAAAGTTGCCAGCCCCATATAGCAAGCATAGCGCAGGCGATAGGCCTGCTAAATTTTGTTGAGGAGGGTGACATGACTGACGAGCAAACCTTGGACGAGCAAGTGTCTGACTTACAGAGCGATGAGCTCGGCACTGAGAGTGCATCAGTGAGCACTGATCAGCAGCGCATTGAGCAATTAGAAGATGAGTTAGCGACTGCTAAAGAAAATGTGTTGCGTGCAACTGCGGAAATGCAAAATGTTCGTCGTCGTGCTGAGCAGGATATAGAAAAAGCGCATAAGTTCGCGTTAGAAAAATTTGCCACAGATTTATTGGCGGTGCTCGATAGCCTTGAGCGTGGTCTTGAGGTGTCTGATCCTACGGATGAGAAAATTCGCCCGATGCGTGAAGGTATGGAGCTGACTTATAAGCTCTTTTTAGACACCTTAAAGCGTTTTAAAGTGGAGCGTCTTGACCCGCTAGGCGAGCCTTTTAATCCAGAGCAGCAACAAGCTATGGCAATGGAAGAAAGTATCCATGTTGAGCCTAATAGTGTGCTTAAAGTATTCCAGTGTGGCTACAGTATGAATGGCCGTTTATTGCGCCCAGCCATGGTTATTGTGAGCAAAGCGCCGAGCGAAGCACCAGTGAAAATTGATGAGCAGGCTTGAAATTTTTAACAACAGCCCCATCTAACTAAACAAGATATTAAACAAGCTTTCAGTCCAGCGTGACGCTGTGAGTGAGCCAGAACTAGGAGATTTAAAATGGGTAGAATTATTGGTATTGACTTGGGTACAACCAACTCTTGCGTTTCAGTGATGGAGAACGGTGTTGCCAAGATTATTGAGAACGCTGAAGGTGGTCGTACTACGCCATCGATTATTGCCTACACCAATGATGGTGAGATCTTAGTCGGTCAGGCAGCCAAGCGTCAGTCCGTCACCAATCCGCATAACACGCTGTACGCGGTTAAGCGTTTGATTGGTCGTCGTTTTGATGAAAGCGTTGTGCAAAAAGATATTCAGATGGTGCCTTACAAAATTGTCAAAGCAGACAATGGTGATGCATGGGTTGAAGTAAAGGGCGAAAAAATGGCGCCGCCGCAAATTTCTGCGGAAGTCCTGAAAAAAATGAAAAAGACTGCCGAAGATTACCTCGGTGAGCCAGTCACTGAAGCTGTTGTCACAGTGCCTGCGTACTTTAACGACAGTCAGCGTCAAGCCACTAAAGATGCGGGTCGTATTGCCGGTCTTGATGTGAAACGTATTATTAACGAGCCAACCGCAGCAGCTCTGGCTTACGGTATGGATAAAGCTAAAGGCGACCACACAGTTATTGTGTATGACTTGGGTGGTGGTACCTTTGACGTTTCCGTGATTGAAATTGCTGAGGTCGATGGCGAACACCAGTTTGAAGTATTGGCCACTAATGGTGATACCTTCTTAGGTGGTGAAGACTTCGATAACATGCTGATTAATGATCTGGTTGATCAGTTTAAGAAAGACAGCGGTTTTGACCTGAAGAACGATCCATTGGCCATGCAGCGTCTAAAAGAAGCAGCAGAGAAAGCTAAGATTGAACTGTCTTCAGCGCAGCAAACCGATGTTAATTTGCCGTACATCACCGCTGACGCAAGTGGTCCTAAGCACCTGAATATTGTGATTACTCGCGCTAAGCTGGAAGGCTTGGTGGGTGACTTGGTTCAGCGCACCCTTGAGCCATGCCGTGTTGCTCTGAAAGATGCGGGTATCGATGTTGGCGCAATCAATGATGTAATTTTGGTGGGCGGTCAAACCCGTATGCCACTGGTGCAAAAAACCGTTGCAGACTTCTTCAAGAAAGAAGCACGTCGCGATGTGAACCCTGATGAAGCGGTAGCTATGGGTGCGGCGATTCAAGGTGCGGTGTTGTCTGGTGATGTAAAAGATGTTCTGTTGCTTGATGTGAGCCCGCTGACCCTTGGTATTGAAACCATGGGTGGTGTCATGACCGCATTGATTGAGAAAAACACCACGATTCCAACCAAGAAATCGCAAGTGTTCTCAACTGCAGATGACAACCAAAATGCGGTAACTATTCATGTACTGCAAGGTGAGCGCAAGCAAGCCACAGCGAATAAGTCGCTGGGTCGTTTTGACTTGTCGGATATTCCGCCAGCACCACGTGGTGTGCCGCAAATTGAAGTGACTTTTGATATTGATGCTAACGGTATTCTTAACGTGTCGGCCAAAGATAAAGCCACAGGTAAAGAGCAATCCATCGTGATTAAGGCTAACTCCGGCTTAAGTGATGAAGAAGTTGAGCAAATGATTCGCGATGCAGAAGCCAATGCTGATGAAGACCGTAAGTTTGAAGAGCTGGCAACAGCGCGCAACCAAGGTGATCAGCTAGTCCATGCAACGCGTAAAATGCTGACTGAAGCAGGCGACAAAGTCACTGAAGAAGAAAAAACTGCCATTGAAGCCGCTGTGGCTGAGTTGGAAGTAGCGGTTAAAGGTGACGATAAGGCTGAGATTGACGCAAAAGTTGAAGCGCTTTCACAGGTCAGTGCGCCAGTTACCCAGAAAATGTATGCCGAGCAGGCTCAGCAGGGTGACGCAACAGCAGCAAGCGATGATAACGCTGATGATGTGGTTGATGCAGAGTTTGAAGAGGTTAAGGATACTGATACTAAGTAATCCTTTAAAGCTAAGCCCTGCAGTTCAGCTCAAGTTGATGCAGCAGTGACTCACCACGCGGGACTAGCTCCCGCGTTGGTGTGTCTGGCAGATGAGAATCCGGAGTTAAAAGAGTTATGGCAAAGCGTGATTTTTACGAAGTACTCGGCGTGGAGCGCGGCGCGAGTGAGGCGGAGCTGAAAAAAGCTTATCGCCGCCTAGCAATGAAATTTCACCCGGACCGTAATCCGGATGACAAAGACGCTGAAGAGAAGTTCAAAGAAGCTAATGAAGCCTACGAAGTGCTATCAGATGCTGATAAACGCGCAGCTTATGACCGTCATGGTCACGCTGGTGTTGATCCGCAAATGGGTGGCGGCGGCTTTGGTGGCGGCGGCAACTTCTCCGATGTGTTCGGTGATGTCTTTAGTGATTTTTTTGGCGGTGGTGGTGGCGGTCGTGGTGGCCCACAGCGCGGCAGCGATTTACGTTACAACATGGAGTTAAGTCTTGAGGACGCGGTACGTGGCACCACTATTAGTATTCGTGTACCTTCCTTAACCGATTGTAAAACCTGTAAAGGCAGTGGCGCAAAGAAAGGCACCAGCCCAGTGACTTGTACGACTTGTAACGGTATGGGTCAAGTGCGTATGCAGCAAGGCTTCTTTGCTGTGCAGCAAACCTGTCCGCGTTGTCATGGCGCAGGAAAAATGGTCACTGATCCATGTGGTGATTGCCATGGTCAAGGCCGTGTTGAAGAAGAGAAAACCTTATCGGTTAAAGTGCCGGCAGGTGTTGATACCGGTGACCGAATTCGTTTAAGTGGTGAAGGCGAAGCGGGTAGCTTGAATGGACCAGCAGGTGATTTGTATGTGGTAGTCAATGTTCGTCCGCATCCGATTTTCCAGCGTGATGGTCGCGATTTGTATTGTGAAGTGCCAATCAGTTTTGCGGATGCAGCCTTGGGCGGTGAGATGGAAGTGCCCACCTTAGACGGCAGGGTTAAACTGAAAATCCCTGAGGGCACACAAACCGGTAAAGTGTTCCGTCTGCGCGGCAAAGGTGTTACACCCGTGCGTGGCGGCGGAATTGGTGATTTAATGTGCCGAGTGGCTGTAGAAACACCGACTAAGCTCAATAAACGTCAGCGCGAGTTGTTTGAGCAATTGCGCGAAACGCTACAAGGCGATGATCAACCATCCTCAAAAAAAAAGTAAGCAATGCAAGTAGTTGGTTTGCAGGCGTTAAACGTTTTTTTGGCGACCTGTAGAGCATAGTAATAGGTTATTGCGCTGTTATGGCAGCGCGTTGTGATTAACGTTAAACAAGCTGGGAAGAAAATCAATGCTTCGAGTTGCAGTGGTGGGTGCCGCAGGGCGCATGGGTAAAACATTAATTGAAGCGGTGCGCATGGTGCCTGCTTTGCAGCTCACTGCAGCGGTTGATCGACCAGAAAGTAGTTTAATCGGCGCTGATGTGGGTGAGTTGGCAGGTGTTGGACGCATTGGTGTCAACTTGGTTGGTGATTTAACGAGCGTGTTAGATCAGTTTGATGTGTTAATTGATTTTACTCATCCCACAGTAACCCTAAGCAATCTGGCTATTTGTCGTGAAGCTGGCAAAGCCATGGTGATTGGTACCACAGGTTTTAGTGAAGCAGAGCGGCAGTTGCTGCAGAATGCTGGGCAAGAGATTGCTATTGTTTTCGCAGCCAACTTTAGTGTCGGTGTGAATCTGTGCTTAAAGCTGCTTGATACCGCGGCGCGGGTATTGGGCGATGATGCCGACATTGAAATTATTGAGGCGCATCACCGGCATAAAGTTGATGCACCGTCTGGGACTGCGCTGCGCATGGGTGAGGTGGTCGCTGCAGCCTTGGGGCGTAATTTAGCCGAGGTTGCAGTCTATGGTCGTGAAGGACAGACTGGCGCACGCGAGCGTGAAACCATTGGTTTCGCAACAGTGCGTGCTGGTGATGTGGTGGGTGATCATACGGTATTGTTTGCTGCCGACGGTGAGCGGGTAGAGATTACCCACAAAGCCTCCAGTCGCATGACTTTTGCTAAGGGTGCGGTGCGCTCGGTGCAATGGCTGCAAGGTAAACCAGCAGGCTTGTATGATATGCAGGATGTACTGGAGTTAAAATAATTAACCAGCGCGCTTCCGGTTTTTTTTAAAAACCCGTACAATCACTCCCTAGTGTATCCACTAGAAGTGCGCCCAGATGAATGACTTAAAAGCGGAATGATGTCAACTTACGTCATTCCGCTTTTTTGCGAGTAAAATGTGTGCATACCAGTCTAAATAACGGGAGGTCTTCTTGACTAAGCCAGCCATACTCGCTCTTGCTGACGGCAGCATTTTTCGCGGCGAAGCCATTGGAATTGACGGTCAAACCGTTGGTGAGGTGGTCTTTAATACTGCCATGACCGGCTATCAGGAAATTCTTACAGACCCATCCTATGCGCGTCAGTTGGTTGCCTTAACCTATCCGCATATTGGTAATACGGGTACTACGCCGGAAGACGCTGAGTCGGATCAGGTTTGGGCCGCGGGCTTGATTATTCGTGACTTGCCGTTGTTATCGAGCAGTTGGCGCGATAAAAAGCCACTCGGCGAGCACCTGAAAGACAACAAAATCGTTGCGATTGCCGGTATTGATACGCGTCGCTTAACCCGCATCCTGCGTGACAAAGGCGCACAGAGTGGCTGTATTTTAGCGGGCGATGATGCCACTGAAGAGCGCGCACTGGAATTAGCGCGTGCTTGTAGCGGTCTGCAGGGTCTTGATTTAGCCCAAGAAGTGACTACCGATAAAATTTATCAATGGCGTTCTGCACCATGGCAGTTGTTGACCGACAGTCACCCAGAGATTCAAGCCGGTCAGTTACCGCACCACGTGGTTGTCTATGACTACGGCGTGAAGCGCAATATCCTGCGGGTATTGGTGGCGCGCGGCTGTCGATTGACTGTGGTGCCTGCACAAACACCTGCCAGTGAAGTTTTAGCGCTAAGCCCTGATGGTGTTTTCTTGTCCAATGGGCCTGGTGATCCAGAGCCTTGCGATTATGCCATTGCGGCGATTAAAGAAATTCTAGAGACAGATATCCCTGTGTTTGGTATTTGCTTAGGTCACCAATTGCTCGCTCTAGCATCGGGCGCGCGCACCATGAAAATGATCAATGGTCACCATGGTGCTAACCATCCGGTACAGGACTTGAAAACTGGCATGGTGATGATCACCAGTCAAAACCACGGTTTTGCCGTAGATAAAACTAGCTTGCCGCACAACTTGCAAGCCACTCATGTGTCATTATTTGACCAGACCTTGCAAGGTCTTGAGCGCACTGATAAAGAAGCCTTTGGTTTTCAGGGTCACCCAGAAGCCAGTCCTGGCCCAAATGATGTCAGTTCTTTATTTGATCGCTTTGTTGCCAGCATGGCAGCGCGTCGCTAAGGGTTGCTGGGTATGCTGCCAAGCTTGGGGATCACTGATCTTTGGACTTATGTCTTGGGCACAGTGTTTATTGTGTTGTTGCCGGGGCCTAACTCTTTGTTCGTCCTAGCGACAGCCGCCCAGCGAGGTATTGCCTCAGGCTATCAAGCGGCATGCGGGGTGTTTTTAGGTGATACGGTGCTGATGTTGTTATCAGCAATCGGTATTGCTTCCCTGCTGCGCACCGAGCCGATGTTTTTTATTGTGCTCAAGTACCTTGGTGCTGCTTATTTGTGCTGGTTGGGCGCTAATATGCTGATCTCAGCTTGGCGCTCAATGCGCACTTCGCCGCAACTGGTTGAAGGTATACAGCAGCAGAAACCTGCTGCGCGGCCTATGCACAAAGCTTTTTTGCTAAGCATCTCCAATCCGAAAGCGATTTTGTTCTTTGTTTCATTCTTTATTCAGTTCGTCGATCCAGGCTACGCCCATCCTGGCTTATCGTTTTTAGTACTGGGATTGATCCTGCAGCTGATTAGCGGGATTTATCTGAGTGTACTTATTTTTACCGGCGCTCGTTTAGCGCATTGGTTTCGTCAGCGGCAACGCTTGGCGACCGGTGCCTTAACTGGAGTAGGCGCCATGTTCGTCGGCTTTGGCGTGAAGCTGGCCACCGCAACCCTGTCCTAATATTACGAGAATCCCATGCCAAAACGCACAGACATTAAAAGCATCCTCATCATCGGCGCAGGCCCCATTGTTATTGGTCAAGCGTGTGAATTTGACTACTCTGGCGCGCAGGCGTGTAAGGCTCTGCGTGAAGAGGGTTACCGAGTTATTTTGGTCAACTCAAACCCGGCCACGATCATGACTGATCCAGCGATGGCTGATGCGACCTATATTGAGCCGATCAAATGGCAGACCGTCGCCAAAATCATTGAGAAAGAGCGCCCAGATGCTCTGCTGCCGACGATGGGTGGGCAAACTGCATTGAACTGTGCGCTCGATTTAGAGCGTGAAGGTGTGCTTGAGAAGTTTGGCGTAGAAATGATTGGTGCCAATGCCGACACCATTGATAAAGCTGAAGACCGTTCGCGTTTTGACCAAGCCATGCGTGCAATTAACTTGGCCTGTCCGCGCTCAGGTATCGCGCACAGCATGGAAGAGGCGTACAAAGTTCAAAGCGAAGTTGGCTTCCCGTGCATTATTCGCCCAAGTTTTACTATGGGTGGCACTGGCGGTGGTATTGCTTACAACCGTGAAGAGTTTGAAGAGATTTGTACCCGTGGTCTTGACCTGTCACCGACCAAAGAACTGCTGATTGATGAGTCATTGATCGGTTGGAAAGAGTTCGAGATGGAGGTGGTGCGCGACA
The DNA here is from genome assembly GCA_964385265.1 of uncultured Thiopseudomonas sp. Taxonomy (GTDB): domain Bacteria; phylum Pseudomonadota; class Gammaproteobacteria; order Pseudomonadales; family Pseudomonadaceae; genus Denitrificimonas. The sequence continues at coordinate 9,191 of CAYLOI010000031.1, read as the reverse complement.
AAAATGACAACTGCATTATTGTCTGCTCCATCGAAAACTTTGACCCCATGGGCGTGCACACCGGCGATTCTATTACCGTAGCGCCGGCACAGACTTTGACTGACAAAGAGTATCAAATCATGCGCGACGCCTCGTTGGCGGTGATGCGTGAAATTGGCGTGGAGAGCGGTGGCTCGAACGTACAGTTTGGTATTGATCCAAAAGATGGCCGTATGGTGGTGATTGAGATGAACCCACGGGTGTCACGCTCATCCGCGCTGGCATCCAAAGCTACCGGCTTCCCTATTGCCAAAATCGCCGCGAAACTGGCGGTCGGCTACACCCTCGATGAATTGCAAAACGATATCACTGGCGGTCGCACCCCGGCATCCTTTGAGCCATCGATTGACTATGTTGTGACTAAGATTCCGCGCTTTACCTTTGAGAAGTTCCCCAAAGCGGATGCGCGTTTAACCACGCAGATGAAATCTGTGGGAGAGGTGATGGCCATTGGTCGTACCTTCCAGGAATCGCTACAGAAAGCTTTGCGTGGTTTGGAAGTAGGCGTTAATGGTCTTGACCCCATTCTTGATCTGAAAAATCCAGAAGCGGCCAGCATTATTCGCCGTGAACTGACGGTGCCGGGTGCTGATCGGATTTGGTATGTGGCTGATGCCATGCGTTTTGGTATGACCCGTGATGAAATTTATGAGTTGACCAAGATTGATCATTGGTTCCTGGTGCAAATGGAAGACTTAGTACAGGAAGCTGAGCGTCTAAAAACCGTTGGTTTGGCAGAAATTGATGCCGCGCAAATGTTTAAGCTCAAGCGCAAAGGTTTCAGTGATGCACGTTTAGCTTCATTGCTAGGTGTTTCCGAGAAAAATATTCGTAGCCGCCGGCATCAGCTGAATGTTTTCCCAGTATATAAGCGCGTGGATACCTGTGCTGGAGAGTTCGCCACTGACACGGCTTACATGTATTCAACTTATGAAGAAGAGTGTGAAGCTAACCCAAGCACGCGTGAAAAAATCATGATTCTCGGTGGTGGCCCGAATCGTATTGGTCAGGGTATCGAGTTTGACTATTGCTGTGTACACGCGGCACTGGCGATGCGAGAAGATGGTTATGAAACCATCATGGTTAACTGTAACCCAGAGACAGTTTCCACTGACTATGACACCTCTGATCGCCTGTATTTTGAGCCGGTGACCTTAGAAGACGTACTGGAAATCGTCCGTGTGGAAAAACCGATTGGCGTGATCGTGCAGTACGGTGGGCAGACCCCATTGAAAATCTGCCGCGAGCTAGAAGCAGCTGGTGTGCCGATCATTGGTACCAGTCCAGATGCGATTGACCGCGCCGAAGACCGTGAGCGCTTCCAGCAAATGGTGCAGCGCTTAGGTCTATTGCAGCCGCAAAACGCAACAGCGCGCAGTGAAGAAGAAGCCATTGCTGCTTCAAAAGAAATTGGTTACCCGTTGGTAGTTCGTCCATCCTATGTTTTGGGTGGTCGTGCCATGGAAATCGTCTATGACGAAGAAGAACTGAAGCGTTATATGCGTGAAGCCGTACAGGTTTCCAATGATAGCCCAGTGTTGCTGGATCACTTCCTTAACAGTGCAATCGAAGTGGATGTTGATGCGGTCTGCGATGGTGAAATCGTGGTGATTGGCGCCATCATGCAACACATTGAGCAAGCTGGCGTGCACTCAGGTGATTCAGCCTGTTCATTGCCACCATACTCACTGCCTGCGCATATCCAAGATCAGATTCGTGATCAGGTCCGACGCATGGCACTAGAATTGGGTGTGCTTGGCTTGATGAACGTGCAAATGGCAGTGCAGGGTGAAGATATTTACGTGATTGAAGTCAATCCACGTGCTTCACGTACTGTGCCTTTTGTCTCGAAATGTATTGGTGAGTCCTTGGCTAAAGTCGCTGCACGAGTGATGGCAGGTAAAACCCTTACCGAACTGAACTTTACAAAAGAGATCATTCCACCATTCTTTAGTGTTAAAGAAGCGGTATTCCCATTTGCTAAATTCCCTGGTGTTGATACGATCCTTGGTCCAGAGATGAAATCAACTGGCGAAGTAATGGGTGTCGGTGACAGTTTTGCTGAAGCCTTCGCCAAAGCACAGATGGGTGCCGGTGAGGTCTTGCCCACCAGCGGTTGTGCTTTTGTCAGTGTGCGTGAAGAGGATAAGCCTTTTGCTGCTGCGCTTGCACGTGACTTGATTGAATTAGGTTTCTCGGTGGTTGCGACTATCGGAACTGCAAAAATTATTGAGGCTGCCGGACTTGCCGTGCGCCGTGTGAATAAAGTGACTGAAGGCCGCCCGCACATTGTTGATATGATCAAGAATGATGAAGTGACCTTAGTCATTAATACTACCGAGGGACGTCAGTCTATTGCTGACTCCTACTCGATTCGTCGAAACGCTCTGCAACGTAAAATCTACTTCACCACAACCCTTGCGGGTGGTCAGGCAGTTTGCGAGGCGCTTAAATTCGGTCCAGAAAAGACCGTGCGCCGCTTGCAGGACTTGCATGCAGGAATTAATGCGTGACTAAATACCCTATGACTGTCCAAGGCGCTCGCGCCTTGGAGGAAGAGCTTAAACATTTAAAAACAGTACTGCGCCCACAAATCACCGCGGCGATTGCCACCGCACGTGAGCTGGGCGACTTATCTGAAAACGCTGAATACCATGCTGCGCGTGAGCAGCAAGGTATGAGTGAGGCGCGTATTCGTGATATCGAAGGCCGCCTTTCGGGTGCGCAGATTATTGATGTGACCACCATTCCCTATACCGGAAAGGTGTTTTTTGGTACCACTGTTGAAATTGCTAACGTTGAAACTGACGAGACTGTGACCTATCAGATTGTTGGAGAAGATGAAGCTGACCTTAAGCAAGGTAAGATTTCTGTGACCTCACCGATTGCCCGCGCTTTAGTTGGCAAAGAAGAAGGTGAAGTTGTTGCGGTGCAAACACCTAGCGGCTTGATTGAGTATGAGATCGTTGAGGTGCGACATATCTAGATCGGCCCCTTTAGCTGCTGGAGCTATCACTTGGCAGCTGGCTCAAGTGTTTTGGGTGGGTGGCATATGGATCATGCACTTTGTGCTGTTGCAGGCGCTAGAAAAGCTGGGCTTTGCCAGCTTGCTGGTACAGGAGGTCGCGCAGTATATGCGGCCTCTGTTGATCGGCTTGGCATTGGTCTGTGTGCTGTTACAGTTGCTGGTGCTTAAGCAAACGATGCCGCTGAAGCAATTGATTAAAGATCTGCGTGGACAGCTATTGCTGGCAGTTCTGCTGTTAGCTTGCAGCTTTTTTCTAACTCAGAGTGTTTGGCCTGCAGCGCAATACTGGCTGGTCTACAGCTATTTAACGGTGGGTATGTGTGGCGTGTTGTTGGTGTTACAGCCAATCCCAGGGCGCAGCACTCAGCGATAAAGGCAAAATGCAGCGCATGGGTTTTCTCGGTATAGATTAAGCGTTGTAGCGTAATATGTTGGATAGGTTTTTGTTAGGTTGCGGGTTTTTACGATAAATAAGTGCGACTTTACCGATGCTTTGTACCAAAATACTGCTACTTTTTTGGCATAACTCATCAGTAATTGCTTTGCGGTCTTCACGTTCGCCAAGGCGCAACTGAATTTTAATCAGTTCGTGATCATTGAGCGCACGGTCCAGTTCCGCAAGCACACCTTCGGTTAAACCATTCTCTGCAACAGTAACAATCGGCTTGAGATGGTGGCCGATGGATTTAAACTGTTTCTTTTGCTCTTGTGTGAGCGACATAATCGACCTCTGAGTCGTAAATGAATTGAAGGTGGGTAGTTTACCTGACCTGAAGCTTAAGAGGTATTCTGTGGCTCGATCTAAAAGTAGTCAGCGCTGGTTAAAAGAACATTTTGATGATCCATTTGTAAAAATGGCACAAAAAGATGGCTACCGCTCGCGTGCTAGCTACAAATTGTTAGAAGTTCAAGAAAAAGACCGCATCTTGCGCCCGGGCATGACTGTGATTGATTTAGGCAGTGCCCCTGGTGGTTGGTCGCAGGTCACCAGTCGTGTGATTGGTGATAAAGGCACCTTGATTGCTTCGGATATTTTGCCGATGGCAGCGATTGCTGACGTGACCTTTATTGAAGGTGATTTCACTGAAGAGCGGGTGTTTGATGAAATCATGGCTGCGGTTGGGAATAAGCCAGTAGACCTTGTTATTTCTGATATGGCCCCCAATATGAGTGGTATACGTACTGCCGATCAAGCCGCGGCAATGTATTTATGTGAACTGGCCTTGGATTTAGCATCTAAGGTTTTGCGTCCCGGCGGTGATTTTTTAATTAAAGTGTTCCACGGTGATGGCTTTGATGCGTACTTGCGCGATGTGCGCAGTCGCTTTGAAAAAGTACAGATGCGTAAGCCCACGTCATCGCGAGATCGCTCGCGTGAGCAGTATTTATTAGCGCGCGGCATGCGCGCCGTGGATGAAGATGTTTAAATGTATTGTTACAGGACAAACATACGCAGCGCGTCAATGTGTAGTAAGTTTGTTAGTAATTGACGTATTTGTTGCGGTTGTTGCAGCAGAGGGTATATAGAAGTGAATGATATGACTAAAAACCTACTTTTGTGGTTAGTTATCGCTGCTGTCCTAGTGACCGTAATGAACAACTTTTCCTCGCAAAGTGAAACAGGCAAGCTTAATTACAGTGCCTTTATCGAAGAAGTGAAGACCGGTCGAGTCCAGCAAGTAACAGTTGATGGCTTCATTATTACCGGTATGCGCAGTGATGGCAGTACATTTGAAACCGTGCGCCCAGCGATTCAAGACAGTGGTTTGATGGGTGACTTGCTGGAGCATAATGTTAGCGTTGTCGGTAAGCAGCCCGAGCAGCAAAGTATGTGGATGCAGCTGTTGGTTGCGAGCTTCCCGATTTTAATTATTTTAGCGGTCGTGATGTTTTTTATGCGCCAGATGCAAGGAGGAGCTGGCGGTAAAGGCGGGCCGATGAGCTTTGGTAAAAGCAAGGCGCGTTTGTTAGCCGAAGATCAGATTAAAACCACTCTGGCTGATGTAGCCGGCTGTGATGAAGCCAAAGAAGAAGTCGGCGAGCTGGTTGAGTTCTTGCGTGATCCAAGTCGTTTTCAGCGTTTGGGCGGTAAGATTCCACGTGGCGTGCTGATGGTTGGTCAGCCAGGTACGGGTAAAACACTCTTAGCAAAAGCCATCGCCGGTGAAGCTAAAGTGCCTTTCTTCAGTATCTCTGGTTCTGACTTCGTAGAAATGTTTGTCGGTGTCGGTGCATCACGTGTGCGCGATATGTTTGAGCAAGCCAAAAAACATGCACCCTGCATTATCTTTATTGATGAAATTGATGCGGTCGGTCGTCACCGTGGTGCCGGCATGGGTGGCGGTAATGATGAGCGTGAGCAAACCCTGAACCAGTTGTTGGTCGAAATGGATGGTTTTGAAGGCAATGATGGTGTCATCGTGATTGCCGCAACCAACCGTCCAGATGTGCTGGATCCTGCCTTGTTGCGTCCGGGGCGCTTTGACCGTCAGGTGGTGGTGAGCTTGCCGGATATTCGTGGTCGTGAGCAGATTTTGCTTGTGCATATGCGCAAAGTGCCAGTGCACGATGATGTTGATGCCGCGGTAATTGCCCGTGGCACGCCTGGCTTTTCGGGTGCGGATTTAGCCAACTTGGTTAACGAAGCAGCATTGTTTGCTGCGCGCTCAGATAGCCGTCTGGTGACCATGAAAGAGTTTGAGTTAGCCAAAGATAAAATCATGATGGGCGCTGAGCGCAAATCAATGGTGATGTCAGAGAAAGAAAAGCTCAATACTGCTTATCACGAAGCAGGTCATGCGATAGTTGGCCGCTTAGTGCCAGAGCATGATCCAGTGTATAAAGTTTCTATTATCCCGCGCGGACGTGCTTTGGGTGTGACCATGTTTTTACCCGAAGAAGATCGTTACAGCTTGTCTAAGCGCGGCTTGATCAGTCAAATTTGCTCACTCTACGGTGGTCGTATTGCTGAAGAAATGACGCTTGGTTTTGATGGCGTTACTACCGGTGCATCCAACGATATTATGCGTGCCACGCAGCTAGCACGAAATATGGTAACCAAGTGGGGCTTGTCAGAAAAACTGGGTCCGTTAATGTACGCTGAAGATGAAAATGAAGGCTATCTGGGTCGTTCAGGTGGTGGATCGACTAATGTGTCGGGTGAAACAGCTAAGCTGATCGATCAAGAGATTCGCGATATCATTGATGAGTGCTATGCCACTGCAAAGCAGATATTGCAAGATAATCGGGATAAGCTGGAGGCTATGGCGCTCGCTTTAATGAAGTACGAGACCATCGACAGTGATCAAATTGATGACATTATGTCGGGTCGAGAGCCGCGTGAGCCAAAAGATTGGAACGACAGTGGTTCCGCAGGTAAGCCTGCTGAAAAGGCGCAACCCAAGCCGGATGCTGAAAGACCCGACGCGCCAATTGGCGGGCCTGCAGGCGAAATTTAATATTCCACGGGCGCTTAATAGCGCCCGTTTTGATAGAGCAGAAGGCAGATTATGCACAGCGCTGCAAACCCTGTTTTACAGTGTGGCAAACACAAACTTGATCTCGCGCGCGCGCATGTAATGGGTATCCTTAATGTTACCCCTGATTCGTTCTCTGATGGCGGCCGTTACACGGCTTTGCAATGTGCTTTGGCTCGTGCAGTTGAGATGGTGGCGGCCGGGGCAACGATTATTGACATCGGTGGTGAGTCGACACGGCCGGGGGCTGCAGCAGTCAGTGCCCAGCAAGAACTCGATCGGGTTGCGCCACTGGTAGAGTTGGTCAATAAAGAGTGTGATGTCATTATTTCCGTTGACACCTCAACCCCTGCAGTGATGCGAGAGTCTGCGCGTTTAGGTGCAGGCATGCTTAATGATGTACGTGCCTTGCAGCGTGATGGCGCACTTGATGCGGCAGCGGCAACTCATCTGCCGGTATGCTTAATGCATATGCGTGGTGAGCCGCACAGCATGCAAGATGCGCCGCACTACCATGATGTTGCTGCTGAAGTCAGCGCTTTTTTGCAGGAGCGTATTGCCGCCTGTGCGCAAGTTGGGATTGCGGCTGAACGCATTGTGCTTGACCCGGGTTTTGGTTTTGCCAAAAATACCCAGCATAATTATGAGTTATTTAAGCGCCTGCCAGAGTTGCTGGGTTTGCAACGTCCGCTCTTGGTCGGTGTTTCCCGCAAAAGCATGATCGGCAATGTTTTACAACAACCTGTCGGTCAGCGTTTATATGGCAGTTTGGCTTTAGCGGTCATGGCATTGGAGCGCGGGGCAAAAATTTTACGAGTGCATGACGTGGAAGAAACCATGGATGTATTAAAGATATTTAATGCGGTGCAAAGCGCGGCAAAGGACTAAAGCAATGACTAAAAAGTATTTTGGCACTGATGGTATTCGTGGGCGTGTGGGTACTTATCCGATAACTCCAGAATTTATGCTAAAGCTGGGTTGGGCTGCAGGTATGGCCTTTCGCAAACAAGGTAAGTGTCGCATTTTAATCGGTAAAGATACGCGCATTTCTGGCTATATGTTTGAGTCAGCATTACAGGCTGGATTATCTGCGGCAGGAGCCGATGTGATGCTCTTAGGGCCAATGCCAACGCCGGCTGTAGCCTATTTAACGCGTACCTTTCACGCCGAAGCAGGAATTGTCATTAGTGCCTCGCATAATCCGCATTATGACAACGGTATTAAATTCTTTTCTGCAGATGGTACCAAGTTACCGGATGCTGTCGAGTTGATGATTGAAGAATTGCTGGATATGCCGATGACGGTGACTGAGTCAGAGCAATTGGGTAAAGCTTCACGAATAAATGACGCGGCAGGCCGTTACATTGAGTTTTGTAAAAGCAGTGTGCCAACCAGTACCAGTTTTTCAGGGTTAAAGATCGTTGTGGATTGCGCCCATGGTGCGACTTATAGAGTCGCACCCAGTGTGTTTAGAGAGTTGGGCGCTGAGGTGATTGCTATCGCTGCTGAACCGGACGGCCTGAATATTAATGCGGGTGTGGGTTCGACCAGCTTAGGGCCTTTACAGAAAGCCGTGGTTGAGCATGGCGCGGATTTAGGCATCGCTTTTGATGGCGATGGCGACCGAGTGCAAATGGTTGATCATACTGGTGCAGTGGTCGATGGTGATGAGTTGTTGTATATCATTGCAACTGATATTCAAGAGCGTGATCGCCTCCCAGAAGGCAGTGGTGTGGTCGGCACATTAATGACGAACTTGGGCTTGGAGCTTGCACTTAAAGAGCGTGGTATTCCTTTTATTCGCGCGCAAGTGGGTGACCGCTATGTGATGGCGCAGATGCAAGAGCATGGTTGGGTGTTGGGCGGCGAGAACTCTGGGCATGTGCTTTGTGCGCAGCACGCTACCACTGGTGATGCCATTATTGCGGCATTGCAAGTACTGCTCGCCTTGCGCCGTCGTGGCCACAGTTTGGCAAAAGAGCGCTTGGCTTGGAAAAAACTTCCGCAAGTGCTGATCAATGTACGTTTTTCTGGTGATGTTGATCCAGTGACTGATGCGAAAGTGCAGAGCGCTTGTGATGAAATTACCCAAGCTATGGCTGGGCGCGGACGTGTATTGTTGCGCAAGTCAGGTACTGAGCCTTTGGTGCGAGTGATGGTTGAAGGGGACGATGAAGCTGTAGTTACGCAACATGCGCAGCATTTGGCAGAGGTTGTACAAGCAGTATGTGGTTGATTTAACTTGCAAGTTTTATTGCGCTTGAGTAACATTTGCGCCCACTTTGAGCTAAGAGGTTTGACATGCGTCGCCCATTAGTAGCTGGTAATTGGAAAATGCATGGCACCCGTGCTGGCATTGAGCAGTTGTTGGATGAGTTGCTAGCGCATGCTCTGCCTGATGATGTTGATGTGGCAGTGTTTCCAGGCCTTGTTCATTTACAGGCGGTACAAGCTCGAGTGGCTGCAAAGGCTGTCGCTGTTGGCGCACAAAATTGTGCGGTACAGCTGGAAGAAGGTGCACTGACAGGCGAGACCTCAGCGCTGCAGTTGAAAGATTTAGGCTGTTCAATGGTGCTTGTTGGACATTCTGAAAGAAGGCAGTTGCAAGATGAGACTGATAGTGTAATATGCCGCAAGTTTATTGCAGC
>CAYLOI010000030.1:0-27797 GCA_964385265.1 uncultured Thiopseudomonas sp. | reverse complement strand
GAAGTACGCTATGCCACGCACAAGCTGTTAAAACGGGCTAACAAACACCAACTCCAGAGCACGCTATGCCACGCAATGACCAGTACACCCCAACAAAAAAGTTTCAGGAATCATTGGCGCATCCCGCACTCGCCCTTAAAAAACCAAAGCACAATCTTAAGCAAAACGCTCTTTCAAGTAGGCAATAATGTCATTGGACTCATACATCCAACGCACTTCACCCGCTTCCTCGATACGCAAGCAGGGTACTTTAATCCGGCCGCCCTGCTGCTCGAGCTCTTGACGAAACTGTTGATTATTTTTCGCATCACGCAGTTCAACTTTAAGATTTAAAGCATGCATCGCACGGCGCACTTTCACGCAAAATGGGCAAGCATTAAACTGGTACAAGGCTAACTGCGCAGTTGCAGCATCCACTTCTGCTTGTTGTTCTGCAGTGCGCTTTTGCCCTTTAGGACGCGTCAGCCAGTCTGCAAAAATAATCAATTGGCCCAAGCCGTTACGCAAACCTTTTACAATCATTTGAATTCTCTTTAACAATAAAAGTAAGTGATGAGCTTACTGAATTTTCATCTACTGCATTACCAACATGCACAACGCAGCAATATTTGCGACTATAGCAGCCCTTGTCAGCATCCTGAAACAAAGCCCATGCAACCCAAAGACTTACAACGCCTCGTCACCACCCAGATGCCCTTTGGTAAATACCAAGGCCGCCTGATCGCCGATTTACCCGGTCAATACCTCAACTGGTTTGCCCGCGAAGGCTTTCCAAAAAGTGATTTAGGTCGCCTGCTGGAGTTGATGCATGAAATTGACCACAACGGCCTCAGCGAATTGCTAGCGCCTTTGCGCAACACACGTTAACTGCTGTAATCAGCTGCTGAACAAAGGGTTATTTCAGTAAAGCAAAGACCAATTTGATTGATCTCACTAGACCCATGCCTGCAAGGGAATAGTGAAATCAAATTTATCCAGCGTTTTAATGTTTCTGCTTATAGCACGCGTATTTTTAAGCTACGGCCTTTGATCTTACCGGCTTCTAAACGCTGCTGGGTTTGTCGCGCCAGCAAGCGCTCCACCGCGACAAACGCCTGATGATCAAAAATCGAAATTTTGCCGACCTGATCACCGCTTAAACCGCCAATGCCGGTCAACGCACCAAGAATATCCCCTGGGCGTAATTTATCTTTACGACCTGCAGAAATACACAAAGTAGCCATCGCTGGTAATAACGACTGGCCATCTGACTCTTTTAACGCATTGAGCGAGTGCCAGCTCAAAGGTTTTTTCAGCTGCTCTTCAATGGCAGTGGCGCGATGACCTTCTTTAGGCCCCACTAAACTGATCGCCACACCCTTAGCGCCAGCACGACCGGTACGGCCAATACGGTGCGTATGGATTTCAGCATCACGCGCCAATTCAACGTTAATCACCATGGGCAAGGCATCAATATCCAAACCACGCGCCGCCACATCAGTCGCTACCAGCACACTGCAACTGCGGTTACTGAACAAGGCCAACACCTGATCACGCTCGCGCTGTTCTAAATCACCGTGCAAGGCCAAAGCAGAAATTTTCTCGCTATTGAGATAATCGGCCAACTCTTGAGTTTGCTGCTTGGTAAAACAAAAACACACACAAGCTTCTGGACGGTAGTGACGCAGAATCCGCTCAACTGCAGCTTGGCGCTGCTCAGGCATAATTTCGTAGAAATGCTGTTCAATTTGATGATCAGCGTGCTCAATATCCGCTTGAATATGCTGCGGTTGACGTAAGAAATTCGACGCCAACTGCTGAATACCATCCGGAAAAGTCGCCGAAAACAATAAAGTTTGGCGACGCTTAGGGGTGAACTCAATAATGTCAGCGATGCTGTCATAAAAGCCCATATCCAGCATACGGTCGGCTTCATCGAGCACCAAAGTATTCAGACCGGACAAATCCAAAGTACCTTTGCGGGCATGTTCTAAAATGCGGCCCGGTGTGCCCACCACAATGTGCACGCCATGCTCCAGCGAGCCCACTTGCGGACCAAAAGGCACACCGCCGCACAACGTCAGTACTTTAATATTGCCTTCGGCACGGGCTAAGCGGCGAATTTCTTTTGCCACTTGGTCAGCCAGTTCGCGGGTTGGGCACAATACCAAGGCTTGGCAACCAAAATAGCGCGGATTCAGTGGTGACAATAAGCCAATGCCAAAGGCTGCGGTTTTTCCGCTACCCGTTTTGGCCTGGGCAATCACATCCATGCCTTTGAGAATCACCGGCAAGCTTTGTGCTTGGATCGCGGTCATGCTGCTGTAGCCCAGATCCGCTAAATTGGTTAACAATGCTGCCGGTAACGGCAAGCTGGCAAAATCAGTTGGTGTACTCACAAAAATTTTCTAACCTTAATAAATGCAGCGTGCAGTGTAGCAAGGCGCACTCTGTTTGCGGTGGATTTGTCGAGGTGCGGCGATCAAAAAGCATGCAGAGGGGTTTTATGCGGCTGGCCTGCTTCTTCACGCACCAGTTTTGGCACTAAATAACCCGGCAACTTGGCCAACATCTGCTGATACAAGGCATAGGCCTCGCTGCTGCTCAGATCAAAATGTTGCGCGCCCTGCACCCGATCCAAAACATGCAAGTAGTACGGCAGCACATGGTGATTAAACAGCTGTTCACTCAGCTCAATCAGTACTTCAGCGCTGTCATTCACACCTTTGAGAAGTACCGTTTGATTCAACAAAGTCACGCCAGCTTGACGCATAAGCGCTAAACGTTGGGCATGCACAGGCGTCAATTCCTGCGGATGATTAACGTGCAAAACCAAACTGCTACGCAAACGGGTGCGAGTTAAAATATCAGTTAACTGATCGGTCAAACGTTCGGCGATCACCACTGGCAAACGTGAGTGGATGCGCAAGCGCTGCACATGGGCGATTTCGGCAATGCTTTCCACCAACTCAGCTAAGTGCTCATCCTGCAGCATCAACGGATCGCCGCCACTGAGGATCACTTCAGTAATGCTCGCATCTTGAGCAATATAGCTCAACGCAGACTGCCACTGTGCACGCCCTAAACGGTTTTCACTGTAAGGAAAGTGCCTGCGAAAACAATAGCGGCAATTGATTGCGCAACCACTGGCTGCCAACAACAGCACGCGCCCGTGATATTTATGAATTATCCCAGTCGCCACATTGCTGCTTTGCTCACCTAAGGGATCAGCACTAAACCCTGGGTGCAGTTGCTCTTCTGCGCCCAATGGCAAAACTTGCAGTAACAGCGGATCAAGCGGATCGCCCTTGCGCATCCGTTCAACAAAAGGACGCGGCACCAACAGAGGAAAATGCTTGGCCATACTTAAACCATCGGGAAAGTCTGTAACCTGTAATTGCACAAGAGCCAGTAGCTCATCACAGCTACGCAAAGACTCAGCCAATACCTGCCCCCAGCTGGCTCGGGGAAAAAACTTTTCGGTTTGCGCTACACTAGGCATTTTATAAGACCTTAAACACGACAGGATTAGATTATGGCCAACTATTCTAGCAACGAATTCAAACCAGGACTGCGCGTCATGGTAGATAACGAACCCTGCATCATGACTGATATTGAATTTGTTAAGCCCGGTAAAGGTCAAGCATTTAGCCGTGTAAAATTGCGCAGCATCCGCACCCAGCGGGTTTGGGAGCGCACCTTTAAATCCGGCGAGAGTTTAGAAAGCGCAGATATCATCGAGCGCGATATGGAATATTTATACAACGATAGTGAGTTTTGGTACTTCATGGCCACCGATGGTTCATTTGAACAGTTAGCCGCCAGCAGCGAAGCAGTCGGCGACACAGTTAAATGGCTTAAAGAACAGGTGGTCTACGAAGTGACCCTGTATAACGATGCGGTGGTTTCTGTAACGGCACCAAACTTTGTTGAACTAGATGTCGTAGAAACCGATCCAGGTCTAAAAGGCGACACTGCACAGGGCGGCTCTAAGCCAGCCACGCTCAGCACCGGCGCAGTGGTACGCGTGCCATTATTTATTGTGGAAGGCGAAACACTGAAAATTGATACCCGCAGCGGCGAGTATGTTAGCCGCGCATAAGCCTGTTGCGCTAGCCTATTAAAGGGAGCGTGCTGCTCCCTTATGTATTACAGGACACCCATAGGTTATGAGCACCTGGTCACCCAGCGCAGCGCGCAGCGCATTAGTCGCACGCCAACAGCTGTACCGTACAATTCGCGAGTATTTCCATGCTCGCTCGGTACTCGAAGTTGAAACCCCTCTCTTAGCGCAAGCACCGGTTGCCGACCCCAATATTACCCCGATCCAAGCGGGGCAACGCTGGCTGCACACCTCACCCGAGTACGCGATGAAACGCCTGCTCTGTGCCGGTTATGGTGATATCTACCAAATCTGTAAAGTATTTCGTGAGGGCGAGGCCGGCAGACGGCATAACCCTGAATTTACGATGTTGGAATGGTACCGCGTAGGCTGGACGCATCAGCAACTGATGGCTGAAGTCGCCGAATTACTGCAGTTGTTACTGGCAACACGCTTTAATGACCTGCCGAGTGTGCATCTCAGCTATGCGCAAGCCTTAGATACCTATGCGCAGCTGGATGTTCATCATTGCAGTGATCAAGTCATCGCCCAGCGCGGCCAGCAACTGGCCAACGCTGATTTAGATTTAGACCGCGATGGCTGGCTGGATGTAATTATGAGCCACCAAGTTGAGCCGGCATTGCCGCACAACACCTTGATATTTATTGATCAGTTCCCTGCCTCGCAAGCCGCGCTAGCCAAGCTAGCCCGTAACGCGCAAGGCGTGCTGATTGCGCAACGTTTTGAAGTCTTCTTTAACGGTATGGAATTGGCCAATGGCTACCAAGAACTGACTGATGCCGAACAACAGTTGCAACGTTTTCAAGATGAATTGCACGGCACTGAGCGCCGGCATGACGCCCATCTGATTGCGGCACTTGAGCATGGTTTACCCGACTGCGCTGGTGTGGCGCTAGGCTTAGATCGAGTGCTATTGCATCTGCTGGACGCAAAAAATATTGCCCAGGTGCTGAGTTTTGATTGGCAACGCGCTTAATTAAATATGCCGGCCTTGACTGAACTCAATAGCTGGAAAAGATGCTATGTATTGCCCAAATCCAGCGTGATAAACTGCCGCCCAGTCAAAACTAAACGCTGTGCAACGATCCTTAACCCTAGATCAGCCAAACCTGCTTAATGACACGCAGTTGGCTACTTTAATTTCGATAAAGTGAGGCTTCTATGCTAAAAAAACTTCTACTGACAGGCTGCATGTTATTGATGGCTGGCAACCTATTTGCGGCTGACAACCCCCATGTCGTACTCGATACCAGCTTTGGCGAAATTGAACTGGAACTGCACGCAGATAAAGCACCTATCACCGTCAATAACTTCCTCGACTATGTCGATACTGAGCGCTATGACGGCACTATTTTTCATCGTGTGATTGCAGACTTTATGGTGCAAGGCGGTGGTTTTGACAAATATATGCAACAAAAAGCGACTAAGCCTGCGATTAAAAATGAAGCCGACAATGGTTTGAAAAACGACCGCGGCACCGTTGCGATGGCGCGCACTTCCTCGCCAGACTCAGCAACCATGCAATTTTTTATCAACCATGCTGACAATGACTTCTTAAATCACAGCAGCCGCGACTTTGGCTATGCCGTGTTTGCTAAAGTTGTGCGCGGTATGGATGTGGTTGATCAAATCGCTCAAGTTAAAACCCACACCTTCGGCCGCAGTGAAAACGTACCTGTTGACCCGATTATCATTAAGACCATTAAGCGTATTGAGTAATACACCTAGCCACACTAAAAAGCGCGCTCAATTGGCGCGCTTTTTTATGCTTAAACACTAAGCAGTTTTAACGCAGGTTGAGAATCGTCTGGGTAATGGCACTTTCTGTTTCAATCGTTTTAGCGTTAGCTTGGTAGTTGCGCTGCGCCACAATCAAGTTGACCAACTGATCAGACAGCTCAACGTTAGAATCCTCCAAAGCACCCGCCTGAATCGCACCTAAAGTACCGGTACGACCAGGGTTACGCACCGGCTCACCCGAAGCCAAAGACTGCACCCACTGAGTTTTACCGACAGGTGTTAAACCTTGTACGTTAGCAAAGTCAGCCAAGACCAACTGCCCTTGCACCTTAGATTGACCATTGGTATACCGGGCAAAAATCATCCCAGTATCGTCAATTTCAATACCCGCTAACTCACCGGTGGTGTAACCATCTTGCGCTACAGCATTAACCGCAAAGGCGCTAGCAAACTGCGTGGCTGTACGCATATCCAAGTTAATTCCGGTATTACTCATTAACGCACCGTTAGCCACAGGCACAGGTGGCTTACCACCGTTGAGCGTTGCCGGCGTCCACTGACGTAAGTTAATGGTGCCGTCTTCACCCAATGACCAGAAGTCATTTGCACCCGTCGCGGCGGGTGGTACATTAATAGGTTTGAGCTTACCGGCACTGTCAAAGCTTAAATTTAACGAGATGGGAGAGTTGGCACCGACCCGCGTAATGGCAGCAACCACATCACTGTTGCTCGGTGTTGGTGTTGCCATTACTAAGGGCCTGACTTGCGCTTCCATACGGTCGTAGAAATCAGATGGGCTGTCTAATGCCGCCAAGGCGGCATCCAGGATATCCTCCGGACCTGCTGCGCCTACTTTAGCAGCTTCAATCGCAGCCTCATTCGCGCGTCCTGCATGTGGGTGCGCGCCATCGATCAAGGTATTCATCTGCCAATCATTAGGCCCAGTCTTTACAAAATACTGAGTAAAGGTGTGCGCATTACCTTGCGTATCATAAATATTGGTTGAAGTTGACGAGGTATAAGTACTGGGGTCAGCCGCAGAGAATGGTGAGTTGGCCGGTATGTTGCTGGTTGAGTTCAAATTAAATGACTGCTCAACTTTACTGGATGGCTTTGGATCTTGACTGGCTGTTTTAATTTGCAAGTTACTGATCTGACCTGTTTGTAACTGGTCATTGGCATCCGTTGCATAACCCTGCAGGTTGTAGCCAAAGTTATCAACAATAAAACCTTCACGGTCCGTACCGAAATAACCGGCTCGCGAATAGCTGATCGCTCCGTTATTGCTGACTTGGAAAAAACCATTACCGTTAATGGCTAAGTCGAGCGCGTTTTGCGTGTAGTTAATGTTGCCCTGATTAAACAGTTGCGACACATTCGACAGCAACACACCACTGCCCTGCTGATTCTTACCTGTACCCAGCACTGATGCAGCATAGACATCGGAAAATTCTGCGCGCGACTGTTTAAAGCCAGCAGTACCGGCGTTGGCAATATTGTTACCGGTGACGTTGAGGTCCTTAGTCGCTGCCCGCAAGCCACTGAGACCGATATTAAATGACATGTTATTCTCCTTGCCGGTCGTCCGACAGTTGGCAATTGGCTAAAATCACTGACCTATAATTTGTACTTGAGACAGTGGCACTGAGCCCAGCCCCGCTAAATTTAATAACAACTCACCACCGCCCTGGCCGAGCGTGACACTGTCAACGTTGGCCGGTAGCAGGGTGTACAACCCTTTAGTTTCACCATCAATACTGGCTTGTGCTTCAAACTTATAGGTACCCGGCTGCATGGTTTCGCCATCACTGTTTTTGCCGTCCCACATAAAGCTGACTTGACCGGCTTCTTGCGCGCCCATATTAATCCGCGTGGCTAAAGAGCCGTCTGCGCCATACACATTGACATAAACGTTGCTGCTGCTTTGTGGCAGCACCAAGCTGGCTTTAAAGGTTTCCGAGGTATCGACTACCGCTTTCTCGCTCGGAATAATCACTTTGCGCCCCACTAAAGAAGAAGCCTGCAATGCTTGCGAGGATTGGTAACCGGACAAAATGGTCTGCATGCTGCCGTTGAGCTTTTCCACCCCCTCGACAGTACTGAACTGCGCCAACTGGGCAATAAAGTCACCGTTACTCTGCGGCTCTAATGGGTTCTGATTATTAAGCTGGGCAACCAGCAATTCCAAAAACTCATTTTTACCTAACTCTTCTTTTCCGGCGGCCTTAGTTGAGTGTTGGTATTGATCCATCACTGCACCGGCGGCACTGACTCCTGCTGCGCTCATTGCTGCCTCCTAAGGCTTATTGGCCTAATGTGAGTACGCGCTGCATCATCTGCTTAGCGGTATTCATCATTTCAACGTTGGTTTGGAATGCACGGCTGGCAGAAATCATGTCAGCCATTTCCTCCACCACGTTTACATTCGGGTAAAACACATAGCCATCGGCATTGGCTGATGGGTGATTGGGTTCGTAACGCGGCTGCAGATCACTTTGATCTTCAATAATGCCCATCACCTGCACGCCTTGTCCGGCTTGATCTTGATCAGCAAATAAAGAGCCCTGACCTACGCCACCGTTAACACTGTCTTGAAAGACTGTGGCAAATACGGGGTGCCGAGCACGGTAGGTTTGATCAATGCTAGAGGACACCGTTTCGGCGTTGGCAATGTTGCTGGAAATCGTATTTAAGCGCGTACTTTGTGCACTCATACCGCTACCGGCAATGTTAAAAACGCTGGAAAGAGACATAATTGGATACTCCTTTAGTCGCCGCGCAGAGCTGTCATCAGCCCTTTGAACTTACTGTTTAATAGGGTGAAGCTGGCTTGAAACTGCACTGAGTTTTCCGCATAAGTGGACTGCTCAACCTGCAAATCAACGCTATTTTGATCAATAGACGCATGATGTGGATTACGAAAGCGCAATGCCGGGTCAGCTAGCTGCAGGGGCTCAACGTCAAAATGCTGACTATTGGTTCGCTGCATCAATGGCTGCTTCTGTGCAGTTTGATCGGCTTGCGCCGCTAGCACGCTGGCAAAATCCAAATCACGCGCTTTATAGTGTGGCGTATCAGCATTAGCGATATTATTGGCCAGCACTTCAGCACGCTGAGCGCGAAAGCTCAGCGCCTGCTCATGGATACCAAGGGCTTTATCGAAATTGATGCTCATAGCGCAACACCTGCTTGTGATTCATATTGCCTATTACAATGCAATACTTATGCCAGGAGTCTAAAGCTATAAAAATCAATGAGTTACAAGAAAGGATATGTCAATTATCTGACTGAGTGGCGTTTTTTTGCCGCTTTAGAAGATCTAAAGCGGTGTTCAACCACAGGCGGCAAAGATGTACCACCCGGAGTTAATACTGCAATAAGGTATTAGGCTTGGGTGGTATAGCGCAAAATCTCAACGACCTGAGCAGGCGTTGTCGCCCAGGCCATGGCTGCAGCATCCACTTCTTTCAGTGGGTGAATAATATCTTCAGCATGCAAAGTAATATAAGGCTTGCCCAAGGCAGCGCAGTAGCCGGCATCAAAGGCTGCGTTCCATTGTTTAAACTTGTCACCAAAACGCACCACTACTAAGTCACTGCTTTCAATCAGGTTTTTAGTGCGAATGGCATTCACTTTAGCCGATTGGTGATCCCGCCAAAAACTCTGTTCTTGCGCTCCTAAATGATCACCCGCTGCATCGCTGGCATCGTGGTCAGTCACCGGTGAAGTAAAACTGATATCTAAGCCTAACGCCTGCGCACCCTGCTGAATTTCTTCACGCCATGTGCTGTGGATTTCTCCGGAAAGATACACGGTAAAACTCATCTTATTTCTCCTAAATACAGTAAAGGCGCTTATTTCTAAACGCCTTTGCTTTACAACATTTCAGTTTAATCGTCACTGATCTCAATCGACGGCATGGCTGCACTGCGCTGATTAAGCGTACTAATGCGAGCAGCAACGCTGCGTGCGAGTTGCTGGTAAATCATCGCAATCTGGCTTTCTGGATCAGAGCTCGCAGTAGGCTCACCACCATCGCACTGCAAACGAATCGCCATCGACAGCGGCAGTGAGGCTAACAACTCTGCATCGTAGTTAGCAGCTAAACGCTCACCACCGCCCTCACCAAATAGGTGTTCAGCATGTCCACAGTTCGAGCAAATATGCACCGCCATGTTTTCCACAACACCCAAAATTGGAATATTTACTTTGCGGAACATTTCAATGCCCTTGCGCGCATCAAGTAAGGCAATGTCTTGTGGAGTGGTGACAATTACCGCGCCGGCCACTGGCACTTTTTGCGCCAAGGTCAATTGAATGTCGCCGGTGCCTGGCGGCATATCAACCACGAGGTAATCCAGATTATCCCAGGCCGTTTGCGTGATCATCTGCAGTAATGCACCCGAGGCCATGGGGCCACGCCACACCATCGGGGTGTTATCAGAGGCAAGCAAGGCCATCGACATCACTGCAACACCATGCGCCTGCTCAGGTATAAAGAATTTCTCATCACGCACTTTTGGCTGAGTACCGCTTGGAATACCAAACATAATGCCTTGGCTGGGGCCGTAAATATCAGCATCTAAGATACCCACGCGCGCACCTTCGCGGGCTAAGGCTAAAGCCAAGTTCGCTGCCGTAGTGGATTTGCCGACACCACCCTTACCCGATGCCACAGCAATCACATTTTTCACCCCAGCTAAGCCTGGCACATCACTGCGGCCTTTATGCGCGTGAATCAGCGTAGTAATGTTCACTTCAGCACTGGCCACGCCCGGCATTTGCTCTAGGCTCATTTGCAACATTTGCGCCCAACCGGTTTTAAACAGATCTGCAGGATAGCCCAGTTCAAGCTGCACGCTAACGCGGTCACCTTGAATCTCAATGGAGCGCACACAACCTGCGCTGACTGGGTCGGCATTTAAATTAGGATCAATCAGGCGGCTTAAGGTCTCTTCAACCGCATCGCGGGTTACTGTACTCATCACGCTCTCCACTGTAAAACAGACTAAACGACAATCATTCTAGCCTAAACTCACCTGTAAGACCTTAATCATCAACAAGCTCAGGCCGCACAAGGGGTGAAAAAAACGACTATTGCCTATATAGTAGACGGCTTATTTCTATTCACTTTTAGTAGTTAGGAAGATCATGAGCGAAGCCCGCAAAATTTTAGTGACCAGCGCCCTGCCCTATGCCAATGGCTCCATCCATCTTGGCCATATGCTTGAATACATTCAAACTGATATGTGGGTTCGCTTTCAAAAAATGCGCGGCAATCAATGCATTTACGTCTGCGCTGATGATGCTCATGGCTCCGCCATTATGCTGCGCGCAGAAACAGAAGGCATTACCCCAGAGCAACTCATCGCCAATGTACATGCTGAGCACAGTGCTGACTTTGCTGACTTTCATGTGGGCTTTGATAATTTTTACACGACCCACAGTGAAGAAAACCGTGAGTTATCTGAACACATCTATCAACGCCTACAAGCGGCTGGGCATATTGCTACACGTTCAGTGACTCAATATTTTGATCCTGAAAAAGGCATGTTTCTCGCCGATCGATTTATTAAAGGCACTTGCCCCAAATGCGCCACGCCGGATCAGTACGGTGACAACTGTGAAAAATGTGGTGCCACCTACCACCCCACCGAACTTAAGGACCCACGCTCTGCCATCTCCGGAGCCACTCCGATTTTAAAAGATTCAGAGCACTATTTCTTTAAGCTACCTAACTTTCAATCAATGTTAGAAGAGTGGACCCGCAGCGGCACGCTGCAGGAGTCGGTGGCGAATAAACTGGCTGAATGGCTCGATAGCGGCTTGCATGAGTGGGATATCTCCCGCGATGCGCCCTATTTTGGTTTTGAAATCCCAGGCGCACCGGGCAAATACTTCTACGTGTGGCTGGACGCACCGATAGGCTACATGGCCAGTTTTAAAAACCTCTGCGCGCGTCGCCCTGATTTAGACTTTGATGCGTTCTGGAATAAAGATTCCACTGCTGAGCTGTACCATTTTATTGGTAAAGACATTATCAACTTCCATGCTCTGTTCTGGCCAGCCATGCTCGACGGCGCTGATTACCGCAAGCCCACCGGCGTGCATGTACATGGTTATTTGATGGTCAACGGCGCAAAAATGTCCAAGTCGCGCGGTACCTTTATTAAAGCGCGCACCTATTTGGACCATTTAAACCCTGAGTACCTGCGCTATTACTACGCCTCAAAGCTGGGCCGTGGTGTTGAAGACTTGGATCTTAATCTGGATGATTTCATTCAAAAGGTGAATTCTGACTTAGTCGGCAAGGTGGTTAATATTGCTAGCCGCTGCGCTGGTTTTATTCAAAAAGGCAACGCTGGCATGCTCGTCGCTGACATGCCCAATCCAGAGCTTTGGCAGCATTTCATTGCAGCAACCCCGTCGATCGCTAAAGCTTTTGAAGCGCGCGACTTTGCCCGCGCCATGCGTGAAACCATGGCCCTCGCCGACGCGGCCAATGCTTGGATTGCCGAGCAAGCGCCGTGGGCCATGAGCAAAGTGGAAGGCCAGCAAGCGCAAGTGCAGGCGGTGTGTTCGCAAGCCATTAACCTGTTTAAGCAGCTGGTTATTTTACTTAAACCCGTGCTACCTAAATTGGCTGCTGATGCTGAACAGTTCCTTAATGTGCCTGCATTAAGCTGGAATAACCTAGGTACGCCACTGGGTGCACATCAACTCAATCCTTTTAGCCCTTTATTGACACGCGTGGATCCAAAACATGTCGAGGCAATGATTGAATCCTCCAAAGAAGACTTATTAGAGATGCAAGACAGCGCCGACACCCAAGCTGTTGCCAGCAATGGCGAGCTAGAGAAAGAGCCATTGGCTGCAGAAATTGACTTTAATAGCTTTGCTGCAGTGGATTTGCGCATTGCTTTAATCGAAAAGGCTAGCTTTGTTGAAGGCGCAGATAAACTATTACAACTGACTCTCGACTTAGGAGGGGTTAAGCGCAATGTCTTTTCTGGTATCAAAAGCGCCTATCCAGACCCTTCTGTGCTTGAAGGTCGCTTAACCTTATATGTGGCTAACCTTGCCGCACGAAAAATGAAATTCGGTGTCTCAGAAGGCATGGTGCTAGCTGCCGGCCCCGGCGGTAAAGAAATCCACCTGCTCAGCCCTGATGCAGGTGCTCGTCCGGGCCAGCGTGTGATGTAATACTGCTGTCAGCCTAGCCACCCTCTGTTGTGGCTAGGCTGAATTAAATTCAATGCTGCACCTTATAAAAACTCACAAAAACCATATGTTTGATTGCAGCACAAATACCGCGCGATCACACAGCACGCCTCTGCTACCCAGCGAGATACTTTTATGTTTAAACGCTTGCTTACACCGCTCTATACAGCGTTGTGTCTATTTTGCGCCTTAGCGTTGAGTGCTCAAGCAGAGCAACTTGATACGGCCTACCAGTTTCCGCTGACCAATCCCTTTGAAGCAACCATGGCTGGCACGCCCAGCGCATTGCGCCCTGTTTTACCGAATGATGCGGATATCAGACAGCGTGATTACAGTCTGCGTTTGCGCCCTGAGCGCGAATTCACTTTACCCAGTAATTTCTGGCCGGTTAAAACCTTCCGCTACCGCCTCGCTAAACAATCAAGCCCTGCTCCGCTGATTTTCATTATTGCCGGCACCGGCGCACATTATTCCAGTTCAACAATGGAGTATCTGAAAAAGCTCTTTTATGGCGCTGGCTTTCATGTGGCGCAAATATCTTCACCAACCGCCTATGATTTTATGGTCGGTGCTTCGCCCTACGCCACACCCGGCTACTCACCACAAGATGCTGCTGACCTGTACACAGTGATGCGTGCCATCAAGAAACAGCAGCGCAATCTTGAAGTCACCGACTGGCATTTAACCGGCTACAGTTTAGGCGGCTTACAAGCGGCATTCGTCAGTGACTTAGATGAGCGTGAGCAGGTTTTTAACTTTAAGCGGGTGTTATTGCTCAACCCGCCCGTCAATCTATACACCTCAGTTAACAACCTTAATCGTCTGGCACAGGTTCAAGTGGTTAACGCCGCTGACACCCGCACTTTTTATCAATTGATGCTGGATAAACTCAGCCGTTACTTCAACAGCAAGGGCCGCTTTGACTTCAATGAGGCTATGCTGTTTGACTTTCAAAACTCACCACAAAAACTCACAGATAATGAGCTGGCGATGTTGATTGGTAGCGCCTTTCGCTTTATGGCGGCCGATATTAACTTCACCTCCGACCTGATCAATCGCCGTGGCATTATCACCCCGCCACAGCAAAAGATTTATGACGGCACCAGCCTTACGCCATTCTTTAAACGGGCGTTGCTCTGCGACTTTGAATGCTACATCCAACAGCAACTGCTGCCATTTTGGCGTGTCCATGTGGAGAAACGCCTACAAAACACAACCGTAGACAATCCTGAGGCGGACTTAGCCGCATTAACTCAAGCCAGCAGCCTCTATGCACTGACTGATTATCTCAGCAGCACTGATAAAATTGGCGTGATGCACAATGCCGATGACATTATTTTAGGCCAAGGTGATTTAGCTTATTTAAAGCGGCATTTTACTCAACGCTTGACGCTCTACCCCTACGGTGGGCATCTGGGCAATTTAGATTACCGCGATAACGCTGCCGACATACTGGAGTTTTTCCATGATTAAAACTGGCTTATTGCGCTCTTTTTATGCTGCCAGCCTGCTACTGATCGCACTCGTGCAGCACAGTTGGGCCGAAGACATAGATCCTGATGGCTTTAAAAACCCTTTACAGCACTTAGAATTTAACCCGCAACTGGGCCAGCACGAATTTGAACGCGCGACCTTAGAAGCCTTGCATATCAATGACCCACTGGAGCAATGGAATCGCCGCGTGTATCACTTCAACTACCGTTTTGATCAGTGGGTATTCTTACCTGTGGTGTCTGGTTATACCAAGGTGACGCCGCATTTTTTACGCAAAGGGGTGAGCAATTTCTTTAGTAACTTAGGTGAAATACCAACCTTAATGAATAGTTTGCTGCAATTTAAAGGTCACCGCGCCATGGAAACAACTGCGCGAATTTTCTTTAACACCACTTTTGGTCTTGCTGGTATTTGGGACCCTGCGACAAAAATGGGTTTGACTAAAAACAGTGAGGATTTTGGACAAACGCTAGGCTACTACGGTGTAAGCAGCGGGCCTTACTTGATGCTGCCTTTGTTAGGCCCATCAAATCTGCGTGATACTGGCGGTATCGTTGCTGATTACACCTTAGACTTTACGGTTAACTGGCTCAACGTGGCTAAGGAAAGCGAGCGTCACCCGGAGATTTTTCTGCTGAAAATTGTTGATCAGCGTTACATCACAAAATTACGCTACGGGCAGATGAACTCGCCATTTGAATACGAGAAGATTCGTTACGCTTATACCAAGTCGCGTGAGCTGAAAATTGCTGAATAACAAAGTTTCTCTTATGCTTTTTACTACCGATTTACTGGGACGTGCGGTGCATGCCGTGCGCCAGAATTGGTGTTTATCTGTCGATGCTTTTGATTCTTAGCCTACACCTGAGCTGATGAGCGGTGCATGCCGTGCTCCGGAATTGGTGTTTGTCCGTCGATGAACCCATCCTGGGTTCAACTCCGGCGCTCGCCATCCCTGGCTCGCTCGTCACACCAACCCCGAAGCACTCGTTGACCAACAGCGCTGTTAGCACTATTTGCATAGGGCTCGTTTTTTGCTAAGAGCTTTGCATCTGTATTTTATATTTGAATCCGAGTCCGAGTCCGAATCTGAGTTCTGGATCTGAGTTATAAAGTCTGATTCTGGCTCTGATTTTGCTGGTTTATGTTGTTAAAAGACTAGCAACGCATACCGATGGTCAAAGAGTACCGTGCGGGTGACGTGGCAAGCGGAGCCATGGATGGCGCAGCGCCCGAATTCACGCCAGGATGGCGTGTTGAGGGAAGAACGGCACTTGCACGGTGCGGCCTACGTAGATAATTCTGCTGCTTTTGATTGTTAGCGTTGCAACAAGCCAATCAGTTGTCTTCAAAAAAGCGTCGAACTGGAGCAAAGGAGCGCCGATAGATAGGTGTAGGACCGAGTTCTTGAAGTGCTTTGAGATGTGCGGGCGTCGGGTAGCCTTTGTGTTTAGCGATGCCGTAGCCTGGGTATTGCGCATCCAGCGCTGCCATCTCACGGTCACGGCTGACCTTAGCCAAAATGGACGCTGCAGAAATCTGCGCAACTAGGCCATCGCCCTGCACCACCGCCTCACTGGGCATGCTCAGTTGTGGGCAGCGATTACCATCAATCAAGGCTAAATCAGGGGTAATCGACAAACCCTCGACTGCGCGCTGCATGGCTAGCATAGTCGCTTGTAAAATATTTAAACGATCGATTTCTTCAACTTCAGCACGGCCAATACACCATGCTAAAGCTTTTTCTTGGATCTCGATAAATAGCGCTTCACGCTTTTTTTCACTGAGCTTTTTTGAGTCGTTAAGTCCAGCAATGGGACGCTGCGGATCTAAAATTACTGCTGCGGTGACCACAGGCCCACATAAAGGGCCGCGCCCGACTTCATCGACGCCAGCAATGTGTTTGCCAGCATAGGCTTGCTGGAGTAATTCAAGTTGCATTTAGAGTCGACCCAATAACTTCAAAACACCCTGTGCCGCACGCTCTGAGGCATCACAACGCAAGGACTCATGCAGTTCGGTGAAGCGCTCGGTTTGTGTTGAGCCATCACGCAATTGCTCTAACACAGCCTCACCCAACGCCTCAGGGGTCGCTGCATCCTGAATAAACTCAGGCACCAGCATCTCGGCGGCCAATAAATTCGGCAAAGACACATAGGGGCTTTTAACCATTTTTTTCAATAACCAATGGCTGAGCGGTGCCAATTTATAGGCCACTACCATAGGTTTTTTAAACAGCATGGCTTCCAGAGTTGCGGTGCCTGAGGCAATCAATACTGCATCACAGGCTTGCAGCGCCGTTTGCGATTGTCCGTCTAGAATTGTAATCGGCAGGTTAGGCATATCCGCTAAAATTGCTGCTAACTGCTCCTGCCGCGCTTGATTGGCAGCAGGAATGATAAAGCGCAAGTGTGGTTTCTCGGCCAATAAGTAGCGGGCAGTATCAACAAACAAAGCACCCAGTTTAGCCACTTCACCACCACGACTACCGGGCAGTAAGGCCACAACTTGTGCATCCGCCGGTAAATCCAACTGCTCACGTGCCGATTGCTGGTCAGTGCACATAGCAATACTGTCAGCCAGCGGATGACCGACAAAGAGTACTGGCACTTGATGTTGTTGATAAAACTGCGCCTCAAAAGGTAGCAAGGTCAGCATCAAGTCACAGCCTTTGCGGATTTTAAACACGCGCTTTTGTCGCCATGCCCACACAGAGGGGCTGACATAATGCACAGTTTTAATCCCGGCTTCACGCAGTTGCAGTTCGATATTTAAGTTGAAATCTGGGGCATCAATACCGATAAATACATCCGGTTGTTGTGCTTTTAAAGTGCTGATTAAGCGTTTACGCCGCGCCAAGAGCTCAGGCAAACGACCCAAGACTTCAACCAAGCCCATAATCGCTAAGCGTTCCATTGGGAAGTACGAAGTTAAGCCTTGCGCCTCCATCAATGGGCCACCGACACCGATAAACTCAATGTCTGGCGAGTGAGCACGCAGCGCTTGCATTAAACCCGCGCCTAAAATGTCGCCCGAGGCTTCACCCGCCACTAAGGCAACTTTCAAAGGTCGTTGCGGCGCTTGCTCAGCCATTAGCGGGTAATGCCCCGCGAGGACTGACGGATTGAGTTACAAAATAAAGCCACTTCTGGATAGCGCGCTTCACTTTCAGCCAAACTTTGTAAGGCCTCATCAACCGTTAAACCCCTGCGGTAGACGGCTTTATAAGCTCGGCGTAATTCTTGTATGGCTTCTTCAGAAAAGCCTCGGCGACGCATGCCTTCAAAATTCATACTACGTGCTTCAGCTGGGTTACCAGCAGCCGTAATAAATGCAGGAATATCCTTGCCCACTGCAGTTCCCATCGCAGTAAAGCTGTGCGCTCCGATATGGCAATACTGATGAACCAAGGTAAAACCGGATAAAATAGCCCAGTCATCCACATGCACATGCCCGGCTAAGGCGGTATTGTTGACTAAGATGCAATGGTTGCCGATCACACTGTCATGGCCAATATGGGCATAGGCCATGATCAAGTTATGATTACCAATAGTAGTTTCAGAACGGTCTTGGATAGTGCCACGATGAATCGTCACCCCTTCACGGATGACATTATGGTCACCAATCACCAAGCGCGTCGCTTCACCTTGATACTTTAAATCAGGTGTATCTTCACCCACCGATGAAAACTGGTAGATATGATTATGGCAACCTATTTGAGTCGGGCCTTTAATCACAACGTGCGATGCAATAATTGATCCTGCGCCAATTTGAACCCCAGGACCAATAGTAGTCCAGGGACCGACAGTCACATCATCCGCAAGCTGAGCTGACGGATCAATAATGGCGCGAGAATCAATTAAACTCATAGTTTGCGTTCCGCACAAATAATTTCAGCTGAACATACTATTTTATCGGCCACACTGGCTTGGCAATTAAACTTCCAAATGCCACGCTTGGAACTGACAAAGGTTGCTTTTAAATCAAGGCGGTCGCCTGGTACCACAGGATGACGAAAACGCAGTTTGTCAGAGCCAACAAAGTAGTACAGGGTGCCGTCATCAGGTGAGGCATCCATTATTTTAAAGCCCAACACACCAGCCGCTTGCGCCATCGCTTCAATAATAAGCACGCCGGGCATAATCGGATGCTGTGGAAAATGACCATTAAAAAAAGGCTCATTAATGCTTACATTTTTGTAAGCATGGATTGTCTTTTCTTCCAAATCGATCGCTGCAACACGGTCCACTAACAAAAAAGGATAGCGGTGCGGAAGCAGTTTTCGAATTTCATTGATGTCCATCATATATAAAAGCCTTAATCAAATAAGTGAGGCTGTGAATACCCTATACACAAACCTACCACCTTCAACTGAACGGCACTTAATGCGCTAAATTGAAACTGATTAGCTAGAAAGGTCGATAAAGAATCAGATGATATATCCAGATTAGAGGTCACTTCTGAGTATATTTTTCCAGTGTGCGAACACGTTTAGCTAATCCATCCAGCTGACGAAAACGTACGGCATTTTTCTTCCATTCGGACGCGGGTTGCATAGCCGTACCCGACGAATAAGCACCGGGCTCGGTAATCGAATGGGTCACCATTGTCATTCCAGTTATGAACACACCATCACATATCTCAATGTGCCCGACCAGCCCTACACCACCAGCTAACATGCAGTTTCGGCCAATTTTAGCACTGCCAGAAATACCAACACAGGCAGCAACTGCAGTGTTATCGCCAATTTGCACATTATGTGCAATTTGGATTTGGTTATCTAATTTAACCCCATTACCAATCAATGTATCGGACAACGCGCCACGATCAATCGTCGTATTCGCACCGATCTCAACATCATCGCCGATGGTCACGCCACCAACTTGTGCAATTTTATGCCAAGTGCCTTGATGGTTAGCAAAACCAAAACCTTCACCACCAATCACAGCGCCAGACTGAATGACCACACGTTGGCCTACAGTGACGTCATGGTACAAGGTCACCCGTGCCAGTAAACGACCACCCTCAGCTATGGAGCTGCGCGCACCAATAAAACACTGGGCACCAATAATCACATTAGCAGCAATGACCGCATGCTCCTCGATCACCACACCCGGGCCGATACTGGCGGTCGAATCAATTAAAGCGCTGTCAGCAATCACCGCACTGGGATGAATACCTGGTGCGTACTCTGGCGTGCGGTCGAAGAAATGTGACAATTTGGCATAAGTTAAATAGGGGTCTGGCACTACTAAGCAGTTACCTGCATAGTCAGCGGCATCGTTAGCAGACAATAAAACAGCGCCGGCTTGGCTGTGTTCTAAATACTTACGGTAATGCGTGTTGGCCAGAAAGCCCAACTGCTCGGATGTCGCATCTTGCAGGGTTGCGACACCATAAATAACTTTTTGCGCATCACCTCGCAGCTCAGCGCCAAGAATCTCGGCTAACTGAGCTAGAGTAAACTGTATCTGTTTCATATCAACGCAACTGGTTCATGCGCTCAATAACGCGCAGCGTAATATCAAACTGCGGTTTTACATCAACCACTGCACCACGCTCTAAAACAATGTCGTAGTTACCGCTTTTCAATACATCCTCAACAGCTTTATCCAATTTCGGCTTCAGCTTTTCCAGCATTTCACGATCAGCCAACGCTTTAGACTCGTTGAGATCTTTAGATTGCGCCTGAAAATCACGGGCTTTCTGCTTGTATTCCAACTCTAAGCGCTCAAGCTCGGCTTGTTGCATACGCTCGCCATCTTTTACCAAGCGGTCTTCAATGCGCTTGGCATCGCTTTCTAAGTTTTTCAGCTTGGTCAGTTGCGGGCTGAATTTTTTCTCCGCATCCACAGCATATTTTTTCGCTGCATCTGATTCCAATAACGCCATTTGATAATTCAAAACAGCAATTTTCATCTCAGCAAACACAGGACCACTGATCAAAGCAGTTGTCAGTAAAACCAATTGAGTCAACTTGCGCACGAGACACTCCTAAAACACTGTTATTTATAAAGTTAAAATCTAAGTTAGAACGTTTGACCCAGTGAGAACTGGAATACTTGAGTATCCGCGTTGTCTGGTTTTTTCACTGGAACACCTAAACTAAAGCTTAGTGGTCCCATCGCAGTAACCCAGGTTAAACCTACACCAACAGAGCTGGCAAGGCTGTCATAATCAATACCACAACCTGACTCATTACGCTTTTTCTGTGCTGAGCTACAATGTGTATCGAATACATTACCGACATCCCAGAACAACACAGTACGCAGCGAGCGCTGATCTTTAACAAAGGGCATTGGGAACAGCAACTCAACACCACCTTGGATCAATACATTACCACCAAATGGAAGCTCTTCTTGGTCATAATCTCTTATTGTGCCTGGGTATTTACCTGAACTCGGTGTACTGCGCGGACCTAAGCTGCTGTCTTTAAAACCACGTACCGAGTTAAAACCACCGGCATAGTAATGCTCATAAAAGGGTAGCTCAGAAGTGGAGCCATAGCTTTCAGCATAACCAAGATCCGTATGGAAGCGCAGCGTGTAGTTTTTAGTCAATGGTTTAAACAGTTGGCCACGGTAATCTAAGCGATAAAAAGACAAGTCGCTGCCTGGCACAGTCACTTCAGCGGTTAAACTTTGCGAGTAACCACGGGTAGCCATCAAGCCACGGTTTAAAGTTGATTGTGACCAACCAGCTGAGGCTTTGAAGTTAGTGTAAGTTTCACCTTCATCACCAACAAACTCCATAATCTCATCAACAGTATAACGACCTGTTTTCAATTTATCTTGTTGCGCACCCAAGCCAAAATTCAGACGTGAAGTTTCATTAATTGGGTAACCAACGTTAATTCCACCACCAAAGCTATCAACTGAGTAACTGGACACATCAACATCAAGCTTGTCGTAGTCGGTCGTACGGAAAAACCCGTTATAACCCAAGCTCACGCCATCAACAGTCCAGTACGGATCAACAAAGCTAAAGTTATAGTTACTTTGGTACTCACTGCGGGTTAAACCTAGGCTAACTCTATTACCAGTACCTAAGAAGTTACTCTGACTGATCGAGCCACCTAGAATTAAGCCGGCATTCTGCGCGAAACCAACGCTGGCAGTGATCGAGCCTGAAGGCTGCTCTTCTACGCTGTAGTTAACATCAATCTGATCGTCTGTGCCCGGTACTTGCGGTGTCTCGACGTTGACTTCTTTAAAATAGCCAAGGCGCTCTAAACGCGTTTTTGACTGATCAATTAAATAAGTTGAGGCCCAACCGCCTTCCATTTGCCGCATTTCACGGCGCAGGACTTCATCCATGGTTTTGGTGTTACCACGGAAGTTAATACGATTCACATAAGCACGCTTGCCCGGATCAACCACGTAAGTCAGCGATACGGTGTTGTCTTCATCGTGAGTCTGCGGCACGCCATTGACGTTGGCAAAGGTATAACCATCATTACCTAAGCGACGGGTAATCAGCTCAGAGGTAGTGGTCATCACTTGGCGTGAAAACACCTGCCCTTCACGCGACAGCAGCAATGCTTTAATTTGTTCTTCAGGCACTTTCAAGTCACCTGAGAGTTTGACCTCACGAATCGTGTACTGCTCACCTTCATCGATATTGACGGTGACGTAAACATGCTTTTTGTCTGGAGTGATAGAGACCTGAGTTGAGGTTATATCCATATTGATATAACCACGGTCAAAGTAATACGAGCGCACACGCTCTAAGTCACCGGACAGTTTCTCACGCGCATATTTATCATCATTGCGGAAAAACGACAGCCAGTTCTTAGTTTTCAGCTCAAACAGATCGATCAGCTCTTCATCTTTAAAGACTTTATTACCCACCACGTTAATGTGCTGAATAGAAGCCACTGAACCTTCAGTCACATCAATTTTAAGCGCTACGCGGTTACGTGGCTGGGCAATCACTTTCGCTTCAATATTGGCTGAATAACGGCCTTGGGCAACGTACTGGCGCTGCAACTCATTGCGTACGCCGTCTAAGGTTGCTTGCTGGAAAATTTCACCTTCAGCCAAACCTGACTGCTTCAAGCCTTTGAGCAAGTCATCTTTACTGATGGCTTTGTTACCTTCAATTTCCACACTGGAAATTGAAGGACGCTCAAGCAAAGTCACAATCAGTACATCGCCATCACGGCTGAGTTGGATGTCTTCAAAAAAACCCGTTTTAAATAAAGAACGGGTGGCTTCAGCCAGCTGTCGTTCGTCGACAGTCTCACCAACGTTTAAGGGTAAGGCTCCAAATACACTGCCCGCGGATACACGCTGTAAACCGTTCACACGGATATCAGAGACAGTGAAAGGCGCAGCGTGAGCTTCAGATATTATTAGCGCGGATATCACCGCAGGTAGCAGCAGACGTTTCATGCAGACCTTTCTATTTCAACGATATATATAAAACCCGCTGCCATGCAGCGAATCAGTATTTTTACAAACGCGCTAAATCATTAAATACCGCAAGTAACATAACGCAAACGACTAAGGCGATACCAATCTGCATACCATAGCCTTGTATACGTTCCGACAACGGCCGACCACGCACCAACTCTGCAAAGTAAAATAACAGATGTCCGCCATCAAGCACAGGAATAGGCAATAAATTAAGCACACCCAGACTGATACTTAAGTAAGCCATAAAGTTCAACAAGCTTCTTAAACCACTTTCAGCAGAAGCGCCCGCCACTTTAGCAATGGTTATCGGTCCACTCAAGTTTTTTACTGAGAGTTCGCCAAACAGCATCTTTTTTAACGAACCCAAGGTCAAGGCACTCATTGTCCAAGTACGCTGCGCACCTTCAAGCACTGCCTCAAGCGGGCCAAAGCGCACATCGCGCAGCATCTCAGCCGGCCACTCACCGCCACTGACGCCCATGCCTAAATAGCCGCGCGGACCGCTATCAGCCCCTTGCGCGCTGAGCATCACATCCACATCGCTCAATTGCCCTGCACGTTCGATGCGCAACGCTACCTTTGTATCTGGGCGCGCTTGCACATAATTGACCACCGTCTGCCAGTCAGTGACGGCCTGATCATCAATTGCGATAATTTTATCCTGAAGCTGCAGGCCTGCATACTGCGCTGGCCCTTCAGGATCCAACTGCGCAACAACTGCAGCAGTTTGTGGACGCCACGGTTCAATGCCCAAATCACTGATAGGGTCAGGCTCATTGGCACCGTACAGCCACTTATCTAACCCAACTGTGTAACTGCTGGCTGCTGTGTTACCCGCGGTTTTTGCGTCAATGCGCAGCGGGCCACTATCACCAATACGCTGAATCAGCTTTAGATTGACATCAGCCCAGCCCGAGACTGCCTGACCATCTACGGCAATAATCTCTTGGCCACTGTGCAAGCCCGCACGCTGCACCAAGCTATCAGCAGCCACCCCACCAATTACAGGTTTAACTTGCTGACTGCCCAGCATCGCAACGCACCAAAACAGGACGAAGGCCAGAATAAAGTTAGCCACTGGCCCCGCAGCCACAATAGCAATGCGTTGACCAACAGTTTTTCGGTTAAAGCACTGACTGTGCTCAGCCTCGTCCACCGGCGCTTCGCGCTCATCGAGCATCTTCACATAACCGCCTAGCGGGATCATGGCAATTACAAACTCAGTGCCATGGCGATCATGCCAGCGCACGATAGGTGTGCCAAAGCCAATGGAAAAACGTAAAACCTTAACCCCACAGCGGCGTGCCACCCAGAAATGGCCATATTCATGGATGGTCACCAAAACACCTAAAGTAATCAAGGTGCCCAGCAACATATACATACCACTCATAAACTTACACCTACACTTATCGACTGTTTAGTTAACCACGTATTAGCATAGTGACGGGCCTGCTGATCCACTGCAACCACCTGCGCAAGGCTCTGCACTGAACTGGCCTGCTGTATGTTTAACACGTCTTCAATCAACTGCGGTATTTGAGTAAAACGTATGCGTTCATGCAAGAACGCTTGCACTGCAATCTCATTGGCGGCATTGAGCACAATCGGAGCGCTCGCGCCCGCTTGTGCAGCGGCAATAGCCAAACGTAAACAAGCAAAACGCTCTAAGTCCGGCGCAATAAAATCCATACGCGCTAAAGCACATAAATCTAACGGGGTCACACCTGAGCTTATACGCTCCGGCCACGCCATAGCATGGGCAATGGGTGTACGCATATCAGGGTTACCCAACTGCGCCAACATGGAACCATCCACATAATCCACCAAAGAATGGATGACGCTTTGCGGGTGAATCACCACTTCGACTTGTTCAGGGCGTGCGGCAAACAGCCAGCAGGCCTCAATCAGTTCTAAGCCTTTGTTCATCATGGTGGCTGAGTCAACAGAGATTTTTTGCCCCATCGACCAATTGGGATGAGCGCAAGCTTGCGCAGGCGTGACCCGCTCTAACTCGGCATAACTGCTATTACGAAAGGGTCCACCAGAAGCGGTTAACAAAATACGACGCACACCTACCGGCGCTAAGCCCTTGGCATAATTGCACGGCAGACACTGAAAAATTGCATTATGTTCGCTGTCAATCGGCAGCAATTGCGCACCATGTTCGCGTACCGCGCGCATAAACAGAGCGCCAGACATAACTAAGGCTTCTTTATTGGCCAAGAGGATTTTCTTACCCGCTTGCACTGCGGCCATTGCTGACTCTAAACCGGCAGCGCCGACAATCGCTGCCATCACCGCATCCACATCAGGGTGCGCGACAACTTCACATAAACCCTGCGCTCCAGCGAGCACCTCAGTGGCTAAGCCAGCGCTACGCAAATCTCCCTGCAAGCGTTGCGCTTGAGTGGCATCCGCCACCACAGCAAAGCGTGGATTAAAGCGTAAGCACAATGCTTGTAACTCGCTGATACGTGCATGCGCAGTTAAGGCAAAGACTTGGTAGCGCTGCGGATGCTGACTGATCACATCCAAGGTGCTGCTACCAATAGAGCCGGTAGCACCTAGTACTGTAACCTGCTGTAGCTGATGCGAATGACCACTCAAGGCAGTATCCAACCACTGAGTAAAAGCAACAAGGCAAATATCGGTGCCGCTGCAGTGAGACTATCAATTCGATCTAAAACACCACCATGACCAGGTAGCAACTGACTGCTGTCTTTGACCCCCACCTGGCGCTTAAACATGCTTTCAGTTAAGTCACCTACCACAGAAAACAGCACGACGATGGCGGCACCCAGTAACAGCGGCAGCAGCTGATTGAAAGGCACTTGAAAATACGCCAGCAAGCCTAAGGTTATGCAGGCACTGGTCAGCAATCCACCAAACAACCCTGCCCAACTCTTACCTGGACTGACTTGCGGCACCATCTTACGCTTACCAAAAGCACGGCCAAAGAAGTACGCACCAATATCAGCGCCCCAGACCAACAGCATTAAACTTAGAATCAGCATATTGCCTTGCGGCATGGCTTTTAGCAGCACCAAACCCAAACCTGCCGGCAGTAAGATAATCAGTCCCATGACGCGCTTGCCCAGGTTGCCACCCCAAAAAGCTATGCTTTTGGGGAAATTCAACACCATAACAGTCGCCACTACCCACCAAACAGCCGCAAGAACCAGCAGTGGCATGATTAACGTGCTCATTTTGCTGAGCATCATCAAAGTCACAGCGACTAGCACTGCATAAGCAACGCGTTGCCCTTGAGTGTGGTAACCCGCTAGATGTGCCCACTCCCAACCAGCAAGCCCGACAATCACACTGATAAAGGCTAAAAAAGCAAAGCCTTGTAACGCAAAAAAACCAGTCAGCGCTAATGGCGCCAACCATAGAGCCGTTATTATTCGTTGTTTGAGCATGATGTACGTCCTTCAACGGTAACTTGTTCGCAGGTTTTACCAAAACGACGCTGCCGTGATGAAAAATCTGCTAAAGCATCACGCATCGCTTGATGCTTAAAATCAGGCCAAAACAAATTTGAAAAATACAGCTCACTATAGGCAAGTTGCCACAATAGAAAATTACTGATGCGGCGTTCACCACCAGTGCGAATACACAGGTCTGGTAATGGCTGCGGCGCCGTACTTAAACAGCTCTGCAAGCGCTCAGCATTGATATCATCAGGTTCTAACTCGCCGCGCTGCACTGAACGTGCTAACTGCTGAGCAGCCTGGACAATATCCCACTGACCACCATAGTTAGCAGCCACTTGTAAGATAAACTTAGAATGATGTGCAGTACGCTGTTCGGCTTCTTCAATTGCCAACTGCAACTCAGCATGAAAGCGTGATCGATCACCGATAATACGCAAGCCAATACCATTTTGATCGAGTTTTTTCACTTCACGGCGCAAAGCCACTAAAAACAGCTCCATCAAGGCACCGACCTCAGCCTCTGGACGTTGCCAGTTCTCACTTGAGAAAGCAAACAGAGTCAGCACCTCGACGCCGGCTTCAGCGCACACTTCAACCACAGCTCGAACAGCATCGACACCTGCTTTATGCCCAGCAACGCCAGGCAAAAAGCGCTTTTTAGCCCAACGATTATTACCATCCATAATAATCGCCACATGGCGCGGAACAATCGCTTGTTGCGCCTGCGTTGCTTTGCTCATCACAGCAGCCTCTGCCTTACACTGCCATCAAATCAGTTTCTTTCGCTGCCAATAGCTTATCAACGTCGTCAACTGCAGAATCAGTGAGCTTTTGAATTTCATCAGCGCCGCGGCGATCTTCATCTTCACTGATTTCTTTTTCTTTAACCAAGTCTTTCAACTGAGCCAATGCATCACGTCGAATATTACGAATAGCGACTCGCGCGTTTTCTGCTTCTTGGCGCGCTTGCTTGGTGTAACCTTTGCGAGTCTCTTCAGTCAAGGCAGGCATAGGCACACGAATAGTGGAGCCTGAGGTGGCTGGGTTCAGACCTAAATCAGAAACTAGAATGGCTTTTTCAACTGCCTGAGTCATGCTTTTATCAAACACAGTCAGAGCCAAGGTGCGTGAATCTTCAACCGTCACGTTCGCCACTTGATTCAAGGGCGTATCGCTACCGTAATAAGGCACCATGACTGTATCTAAAATGCCCGGGTGGGCACGACCTGTACGGATTTTTGCAAAAGCAGTCTGTAATGACTCAACTGACTTGTGCATGCGCACCTGCGCGTCTTTTTTGATCTCATTGATCATTGCTTACTTTCCTCGATCAAGGTGCCTTCCGCGCCGCCTAAAACAACATTGAGCAGTGCGCCTGGCTTATTCATA